>DAOTUN010000053.1:0-15779 GCA_034437395.1 Anaerolineae bacterium
CCGGCAAGCTGAACACGCTGCTCGGCAATGTGCAGTTGGCGCGGGCGCAGGGCGATAGGGAGGCGGCGCGCGCCTACTGCGCCCGCCTGTTCGCGCTGACCGACAGCACGCCAGCGTATCGGGATCATCCGATATCCGCGAACCTGCGGCGGGAGTTTGCCGATCTGATCGGGTGAGCGACCGCGCTGCACCGCGTCGGCGGCGACCAGGCTGTACGATTATGGTCTGGCACTGTTTGAAACAGGGGATCGGGAAAGAGGGATACAGGCGCTCGACGAATCGGTCGCTCTGTTTGAAGCAATCGACTTGAGCCGATGGGCGCACATTGCCCGACGCCGATTAGCAGAATTGCAGCAAAGGCATGGAACCTCTTCGTCCGGGGGCGCGCCGTGACGGGCGATCATCCAGTTCACACGGCATAACAGATACCCCCCCCGACCCCCCTTTCAGGGGGGAGAACCACGCACCGCGCGCGCTCATCCCTCTGGTGCGCGCATTTCGCCCCCCTTTCAGGGGGGTTGGGGGGGTGTCCAGAGCGCGTAATCTATTTGATGCGATCAGGCTGACCCGCCGCCTGAAGCGCGTGGCTTTCTCGCGGCGGACGGTTATAATCACCACTGTTGCCCATCACAAGCAGAGCCGACCCCACGCATGACGATGCGCCGTGATTCCGCGCCCTCACCTTACCCGATCGCGTCCGTCCCCCTGACGATCGGCATCGTGATGCTGGCGGCGCTGACCGAGGCAACCCTCGACCTGTTCAGCATCCCGTTTTTGCAGACGGCGACGCTGTACGGACAAGCCGCGCTGCTGTTGGGCGGGGCGGCGGCGGTGGCGTGGGGCGTCTCCGGCTGGCGCCCGCAGGTGCGCGCCTGGCGCCGTCCGCGTCTCGCCCTGACGCCGCTGGAAGCGATCGCGCTGGTCGGCATCATCGTGCTGGCGATCGGGCTGCGTCTGCACGACAGCGAACGGGCGCTGCCGGTGCTGATCGACGAATTCAACTTCCTGTCGGCACTCGGACGTGCCAGCGACGACCGGCTGCTGCGGCTGCTGCAGCCGATGAGCGCGTGGGCGCCGTACACCTGGCTCTACACCGTCGTGCAGGTGGTCTACGCCGACCTGTTCGGACACACGCTGACGGCGGTGCGCGGCGCCAGCCTGCTGCTGGGCGTGGCGCAGGTCGTCGTGCTCTATCCCCTGACGCGCACGCTGTTCAATCGGCGGCTGGCGCTGCTGGCAATCCTGGCGCTGGCGTGCTTTGCCCCGCACCTGCACTACAGCCGCACCGCCTATTCCCCCCATCCGGGCGACACCCTGTTCGGAATGCTGACACTGCTGTTCGCGGCGCGCGCCCTCGGCGGTCGCCGCCCGCTCGATTGGGCGCTGGCGGGGGCGTGTCTGGGACTGTCGCAGTACTGGTACGAGGCGGGACGGCTGTTCTTTCCGGCGCTGATCGGCGGCTGGCTGCTGCTGCGTGTCGTGCTGCGCACCGACTCGATCGGTGTCATCGGCGGCGGGGCGGTACGGCTGCTGGGGGCGGCGCTGCTGGTGAGCGCGCCGATCTACGTCGTGCTGACCGCGCGCGACCACACGCTGACCTACCGCTTCGACAGCGAAAACATCCTCGCCGAATTCTGGGGCGCCCGCCTGTCCGACGGTCTCGACGCCGACGACTGGAACGCCATCGGGCAGCGGCTGGCGCTGCCGTTCTTATTCTACGCCGTGCAGCCGGAAACGCCGGGCGTACCGTACTATCAGGGCGACGAACCGCTGATCCTGCGCGCGTTCGTCCCGCTGCTGCTGATCGGGGTCGTCATGCTCGCCGTGCGCCCGCGCGCGCCGGGGGGGGTGGTGCTGCTGTGGATCGTCGGGGTGGCGCTGGCGAATGGGCTGCTGATCCGCAATCCGATGGTCTCGACGCGCTACGGGCTGGTGGCGCCGGCGCTGGCACTGACGATCGCGCTCGGCGCGGTCGGCGTGGGTCAGTGCGTGCGCTGGCTGATGCGCCGCCCGACTCAGCGCGTGGCATCCGGCGTGGCGCTGGCGGTGATCGGCGTGTTCGCGGTCGTCAACGTGGGGTATTATTTCGAGCCGCTGCTGGCGGATCTGCGTGCCGAGGCGCGCGCGTTCGTGCGGCAGCGCGACCTGTTCGATGTCGGCTTGCGCGGGGCGCGGCTGCCCGACGGCGTGCAGGTGGTGGTGCTGGATTACACCGTGCCGGACCTGCCCGATGTCGATGAACTGCTGTCATTCCTCACCTACCGCGCGCACCGCACGCCCTGGTCGATGATCCCGTTCGACCTGCATGTGCGTGACTTTCCAGCCGATCGCGCGTATGCTTTTTTCGTGAACGCGACCGACCGCGACTCGCTGCTCCATCTGTATGACCGTTTTCCCGGCGCCAAGCCGCTTGCCTACTCAACGACCGAGATGCCGCCCGATGAATCCTATGTTCTCGTCTACGTCCCCCGTCCCGGCACCAGCACAGCCCGCGACGCCGACCGCTTCGCCACGACGCCGACGCCGTTCGCCGCGCCTTGATTTTGGCGCGATCGAGCGCAACCTGAGCGACCGCTTCACCGCCAGCATCCCGCCGCATCTGCGTCCGCTGGTGCGCGCCGTGCCGCTGGCGGTCGGGATCGGGCTGATCGTCCTGCTGGGCTTGATCAACGCGCTGCCCGTCAATACGGTATTTTACGACGCCGCCGTGCCGACCGCCTGGCAGATCGTGATCCTGTTCGCGGGGGCGGCGCTGATCGCCTGGGGGATCGCGGGATCGCCGGCATTCTGGCGGCGCATCCGCATCGATCCGGGCGAGCTGGCGCTGGTGCTGGCGCTGCTGGTGATCGCGCTGCTGCTGCGTCTGATCGGGCTGGAGACCACCTTGCGCCTGCTGCCCGACGAGTCCAACTTCGTCAGCTCTGCCAACACCATCCTGAACGATCACGACCTGCTGCTGCTGTTCCCGATGTCGGACGTGTCGCCTTTTCCGTGGTTGTTCGCGTCGATGCAGGCGGAAACGGTGGCGGTGTTTGGGCGCAACCTGACCGGGCTGCGCGCGACCGTCTCGATTTACGGCGCGCTGACGGTGGTGGCGCTGTACCTGCTGACGCGCCACCTGTTCGATCGGCGCACGGCGCTCGTGGCGGCGATCATCCTGCTGACGCTGCCGCCGCACCTGCATTTCAGCCGTATGATCGCCTCGATGACCACCGCCGATGCCTTCATGACCACGCTGCATCTGGCGGCGCTGGTGTATGCGGTCAAGTCGCGGGGGCGACTCGCCTGGGGACTCGCCGGGGTGACGCTCGGACTGACGCAGTATTATTCCGACGCCAGCAAGCTGCTGACGATCCCATTCACGGTGGTGTATCTCGGCTGGCTGATGATCAACGATCCGGTGTCGCGCGCCGCGATCCGCGTCGGCATCGTCCGCATGGTGCTGGCGGCGGCGATCATCGCCTTGCCCGTCTACACCACGCTGATCGTCCACAATCGCGCGCTGTTCGGCAGAGTCCAGGGCAACAGCGCCGCCAGTTTCTGGAACGAGCGTTTTCAGGAGGGTCTGACCATCTTTGAGCTGCAAGAGATGGGCGAACGGCTGGCGACGCCATTCCTGTTCCTGTTCGCACAGCCCGAAGCCGAGGCGATCTATTACGGCGGCACCGAGCCGCTGGTGCTGCGTGTGCTGGCGCCGCTGCTGCTGATCGGGACGATAGCGGCGCTGACGCACTGGCGCCGTCCCGGTATGCTGCCGCTGGCGCTGGTGGTGGCGATCACGCTCGGCAACGCGCTGTTCATCCGCGACAGCGCCTCGTCGCCGCGCTATGCCACTGCCTTTCCGATGCTGGCGCTGCTGCTGGGGTTGGGCGTGGCGGCGGTCTATGCGGGACTGGCACGGCTGCGCGCGGCGCCGCGTGTGCTCACCGCGGCGCTGCTGATCGGCATCTCGCTGGCGCAGGTCGGCTATTATTTCGGCGCGCACCTCGACCACTTCAAGCTGTATCACCGCCGGGGACTGACCTATGCCGATCCCTGGGACGCCACGCTGCGCGTCAACGCGCTGCTGCCGCGCACGA
Source organism: Anaerolineae bacterium (assembly GCA_034437395.1). GTDB lineage: Bacteria > Chloroflexota > Anaerolineae > Aggregatilineales > Phototrophicaceae > Flexifilum. The sequence goes on from DAOTUN010000053.1 coordinate 4,080, forward strand.
CCCAGGGCATCTACATCGGCAGACCTGCCGCGCCCGGTCAGGAATCGAGCCTGTTGCTCGGCTTCCTGCAAAACGGCAATCTGTACCCGTTTCTCGGTTATGAAGTCGGGGAGATCACGCCGACGCTGTTACGCACCTTCACACGCGATCACGGCTACGCCTTCCTGATCGAGACGCATTTCACCGAGACGATCGCGCTGCTCTATCGCTTCTTTCCTGACGCCGAGTCGCTGCGCTATCCCAAGGAAAATATCGAGCCGCGCGAACAGTACGCGCTGGTGTACGTGCCGCCGCTGCGCTGAGCGCGCCCGGTAGCGCGTGGAATTGGGTGGTTTTTTGCCCCACCCTGGTCGGCGCGTTACAATCCGTCTCTTCAACAGGGACTCACAGCCTCAAAGGAACGCGCCATGATCGTCGTCCTCGCCCACCGCGCCCGCATCAGACACGGCGCGCTGCTGGAAACGTTACAATTAGGGCATGTGATGGAAGACAGCGCGCGCCGCGCCGGGGGCTGCATTACCTACAAGATTTATCTCGACCCGACCGACCCGAACACGGTTTTCATTTTCGAGGAATGGGCGACGCAGGAGGCATTCGACGCCTCGCGCAAGCTGAGTATCGCGCTGGCGTTTTATGATCACCTGGGGCGACAGCTCGTCGCCCCGCTGCACAGCCAGCGCTACGAGGTGGATGCGGTGACGCCGGTGTAAATACACATGTCAGGGGATCAGGGCTAATTGCTGCATCGGTGTAGTCGCCTTCGGGCGTGATGCGATCTTAAGCGTGACCTTGTGTTGCACTGACCCTGAAGGCTGCACTGGCGCGCTAATCTGTTCTCTTTCCAATTCACCGATGCGCGTACTCAATCCGCGAGTCATCTGATTCAGGCATTCGCCAAACACCTTTGGATTGACATAGGGCTTGATGAATTTTTTGGCAAAGGCAGTGTTCCACTGCTGGAAGCGACGCAGCACCTGCACATCGTTGGAATGAGCCGCTTCTTCAGACAGGATGCCGTCCGATGCCAAATGCCAGAAAATCTTTTCATCGGGCGCATTTTTGGGTGTCATCGCATTGACTTGCCGTTGCAACACAATGACCTGCTGCTGAAGCTCGATCACCTGTTGTTGCAGCGCGGATTGGCGCAGCAGCATTTTGCTCAATGCCGTTATAGACATGTAGATCATTTGACGCATTTCAGTACCCCTGTCATTTATTTATGGACAACCGATTTAGAATTGGCGCGATCGGCGCAGAGACGCATAACAATGCGTGCGCTGTGATTATCACGTCAGGTATAATTCGTTTCCCCATCGACGATCTTATGAAATATCCTGGTCTCGGTATTCGAGTGCCCAAACGCGCGTGGAATGCGGATAAGCGCCCAGATTGTTCAAAAGTTCACGGAAATCTTGTTCAACATGGATGCGTTCGGCGTCCACTGCGGAATCCACTTTATTCTCAAAGCTCTTGAGCAGTCTGAATACCTTTCTCTCGGCTTGAAACAGCTCTGCCATTTTTGCTTGAGTTAACCAAACGGTATCCGAAGCAAATTGAACTTCAATATTGATTGCACCATCCTCGGATCAATACAAGATAATTGCGTCGTTTTTCATAATTTTCTCACTCCCATACGAATGCGCATTATTTTAGTACAAATTTATCGAATAGCATCAACATTTTCAGGTGCATCGCCTCGACAGGGGCGCGTCAGCGCCCCTGCGCTCAGATAAGCAATCTACCCCTTCACCCCGCTCGACGCCACACCCTCGATGAAATAGCGCTGCGCCAGGATGAAGATCAGGATCGGCGGCAGGATCGCCACCGCCGCCCCGGTCAGCACCAGATTGGGCTGATCCGCGAACACGTTGCGCAGCCGGATCATCGACAGCGTGAGGACGTGATTGGCGGTATTGCCCTCGCCGATGATCAGCAGCGGCCACAGGAAGCTGTTCCAGGCATACAGGAACGAGAAGATCGCCAGCGTGGCGATCGCGGGCTGGCTCAACGGGACGAAGATCGTCCACAGGATGCGTAAACGGCTGGCGCCGTCCATCAGCGCCGCTTCCTCGATCTCTTTCGGGATGGTGATGAAGAACTGGCGGATCAGGAAGGTGCCATAGGCGCTGAAAATCCAGGGCACGATCAGCGAGACGATCCGATTCTCCCAGCCGACGATCACCATCAGCCGATACATCGGGATGATCAGCACCACGAACGGGATCATGATCGATCCCAGGTACACCAGGAACAGCGTATCGCGCCCGCGAAACTGCACCCGCGAAAAGGCATAGCCGCCAAAGATCGAGGTCACGAGCTGACCGATGACCACGCCGATCGTCACGATCGCGGTGTTGACCAGCGCGCGATTGAGGTTCAGCTCGCTGAAGGCGCGATTGTAGTTGTCGAACTGAAACTCGACGAATTCCACCAGCGGCGCGGTGCGCGCCACCGCGTACACAAAGACGGTCTCGTCGTTGGGATCGACGAATTTGTCCAGCGCGCCGCGATATGCCAGCAGCAGCGATTCGGTCGTGCCGTCAGCCAGCGGCACGGTGTACACGTCGAACGAGTCGGACTCGCCCGCCGCATCGGTGACGGTGACGCTCTCCCCAGTCTCGACCGCCTGATCGATCGGCACCTGCACAGCGACCGTGCTTTCGCGCGGCGAGGCGACATTGATGCGATCTTCAGTGGTGAAGAAGCCGAAATTCTGCCGTTCGCCCTCCGCCAGCAGCAGATCGCGCTCGACGCCTTCGATCGTGAAACGGTAGACAGGCAGCAACACCCCGTCGCGCTCTCGCAGCTCCGGCGAATAGGGCAGCAGGCGCGGCGGAAACTGGAATACGTCGTTCGATGTTTTGACCGAGGTCAGCAGCATATATGTAAAAGGAAACAGCATCAGAAAGGCGAACGTCGTCAGCAGAATATAGGCGATCGCGCGCGGCAGATACAGGTTCCACAGGGTCGGGCGTTGTGCGGTCATGGCGTGTGTGTCCCCTTGATCAGCCGGAATAGGCGGTGCTGTTGCGCTGGAGGCGGAATTGGATCAGCGTCACCAGGAAGATCAGTGCAAAGACCACCCAGGCGATCGCGGACGCATAGCCAAAGTTGAAGCGGAAAAAGCCCTGGTTGTACAGGTAATAGACCGACGTGATCGCGTTTTCCGGGATCGGGATCGATGGAAACAGCGCGTAGGGTTCGTTGAATGCCTGCAAGCCAGTGATGATGGTGGTGATCATCACGAAAAATGTCGTCGGCGCCAGCATCGGGATGGTGATGAAGCGCAGCGTACTCCAGCGGTTGGCGCCGTCGATCGACGCCGCTTCGTTGAGCTCGACCGGGATACCCTGCAACCCCGCCAGGAACAGCACGCTGTTGAAGCCGACCACCTGCCACGCCGACAGCAGCACCATCGACAGCAGCACCGTCGCGGGTGCGGTCAGCCAGGCGATCTCCGGGTCGGTGATCTGAAAGCCGAGGCGGTTGAGAAAGTCGATCAGCCCGCTGATGCCGTAATTGATGAAGCCGATCGTCGGGTCATAGAGCCAGCGCCAGATCAGCGCCGTGCCGACCACCGCCGCCACCGACGGCAAAAAGTAGATGGCGCGGAAGATTTTCACGCCCGGCAGTTTGGAGTTGAGGATCAGCGCCAAGCCCAGCGCCGGGATCACACTCAGCGGGATCAGCAGCAGACAGTAGAGGATGGTATTGCGCAGACTGAGCCAGAAGACCGAGTCGCGCGCGCCGACCACGTAGGTCGTCCCGAAAAAGTCGAGCGCGCCGAGCGGGGTGTAGCCGAAGGTCAACGCGCCCTGCATCGCGCTCGGCAACGACTCGATCGTGCCGATTACCGGTTGAATTTCCAGCGCGAATACCTCGGCGTAATTGTCCAGCGCGATGAAGTTGGGCACGCGCCCGACGGTGTTGTCGGTGAAGCTCAGGTAGAACGACAGGATCAACGGCCCGGCAAAGAACAACATGAAGCCGATGATGTTCGGCGACAGCATCAGCCAGCCCTGCCATGCCGCTAACTGATCCTGGGTCTCTCGGAAATAGGTCCCGGTCTTTAGTAAGTTCCACGCCAGCGCGCCAAAGCCGACCAGCAGCAGGGTGGCGATCCATGTCGCAGGATTGGCGTAGGCGCTCAGGATGTTGTTGGCGAAGGTCAGAATGTTGGCGGCGAACAGCACCAGAATCGCCGTGCCGATGGCGATCAGCCCGGCGAGGCTCTCCAGCGTGCGCCCCAACGCGCTGCGTTCCATGCGCCCGCCGACCCAAAAGAGGGCGTAGGCGATCGGAAAGCCGATCAGCATCCAGGGCGCCGCCATGATGCCATCGACGATCAGCTCGAAACTGTTGAAAAAGCCCCACAGATGCAGCAGCGCGATCCCGCAAAAGACGACGCCCAGATATTGCAGCGTCAGCGCCAGATAGCGCCCGCCGATCTGACGGCGCAGCAGCCCAACAGTGCTCCACAGCGCCAGCACCAGCGGCAGCAGCGCCACCACCCCGACCGTAATGATCACCGGACGTCCCAGGCGCGTGAGCTGCTGCACCACCTGGCTGTCTCCGGGGACGGCGGTGTCGATGGCGAAGATCGACAGCGCCAGCAGCACGCTGGCGACCGCGATGGCGATATTGACGACGACGCTGGCGGGGATCACCATCGGCATGGGGCGGGCAGCATCGGTCGCGGAAAGGCGAATCGCCTGGTCAGCCATGTATAAAATCCTATCGTCTGCAAGAACCCAGTTTTTTGACACAGGGACGCATAACAATGTGCCGTGTCTGACAACATAGCGCAGGGACGCTGACAATGCGTCCGTCGTGTCTGTCTAGTGTAACAAAAAAAGCTGAGGGTCGGGCATACCCCGACCCTCAGCCTGGTTTATTTCACACCTGACGAATTTAGCTGCCGAACAGCGGCGCTACTTCGTCGCAAATGGTGTCGGCAAATTCCTGCGCGGTCTGCTCGCCATTGAACACAGCGGCTACACCGGTGCCATACGCCTGATCGACCGCGGGCCAGTCGCCCAGGAACAGTGGTGCTTCGGTGCGGACATCGGAGGCGGTGGTGCCGTCGATGAACGCCTGATTGTTGACACCGCTGTCCGGCAGGGTGCCGACGAACAGATCGAGGGCTTCCTGAGTCGAGCGGCTGGGGATGTTGGCGCCCAGGCTGGCGATCTGACCCTGAATTTCGGCGCTGGTCAGACGAGTCACCAGGTCCCATGCTTCTTCGGGATGCGCGGTATTGGCGTTGACGACATACGCGCCCCAGAACAGCCAATTGGTGCTTTCGCCCGACGGCCCGACGGGCAGCGGCGCGACATTCCATTCAAAGTCGGCATTGGCGATGGTGCCGGGGGTCGCCCAACGACCATTCATGAACATGCCGAGATCACCCGTCAGGAAGGGCGGCTCGCTGTCGGTGCCCCAGGGAATGGCGGCGCCGCTCTCGAACAGGTTGAGGGCGGTCTCCAGACCAGCGACGGTGCCTTCATTGTTCAGACCGCACGCGCTGTAGTCTTCATTGAAGAAGCTGCTGCCAGCGGCGTTGATGAAGTAGCCGTAGTTCGCCCACCACGCATTCATACCGAAACCGTAGACTTCTTCGCCCAGCTCGTTGATCGCTTCAGCCGAGGCGATCAGACGCTCCCAGGTCCAGTCCTCGCCGCCGGGCAGGTCGAGACCCGCCTCTTCAAACAGGTCGGCGTTGTAATAGATGGCAAAGGCGGACACGTCACGGGGCAGACCCCACAGCGCGGTGCCGTCGGCTTCGATCGGGGTGGTCAGGAAGCCCATCGGACCCGCATAGAAGTCTTCCTGGCTATAGTCGGCGTCCATCGCGGCGACATCCGACAGATTGAGGATCAGACCCGATTTGGCAAACCGGGCAACGTCGGTGCCAGGGATCCAGAACACGTCCGGGGCGGTACCAGCCTCGATCTCACTGACCAGCACGTCCTGATAGCCAGCGCCTTCCGAGCCACCTGGTTCGTAGGTCAGCGTCACGCCATCCCACGCTTCGTCGATGGTGCTGCTGGCGCTGGTGTACACGTCGATTTCCGCCTGATTGTCGGGACGGGTGCGCCAACGCAGCTCGATTTCATCCTGCGACTGCGCCGGGATGACGGTGGTCAACACCAGCATCAGCGCCAGAACTGCAAAGACCGTATTACGTTTGGACATAGTGATAAAGCTCCTGTAGAGTAGATTGTGATAGCGGTGCGGTGAAGTGGTCAAGGTGCATCTAAGTGACTAAAATGGGGAATTAGTTTCCCAGTCATGTCGAGACATGGATGCATCGACACGACCATTATACAACGGCGCGTGGGCTTGTCCAATCTTTCCCGCGCGCCAATTTGTACAATCTATCTAAATTTGCGATCGCCAGTGGCGCCGCCTTCCGGTGACTTAGTTACGCTGGTTTGTCGTGTTTGGCTAGTTAACCGATTAGGCGCTCACGACCGCCCATACACCTCGACGCTGGCACCGTGAATGGCGTCGGCGGCATCGGAAGCCAGGAAGATCAGCGTCTCCGCGATTTGTTCTGGCGTCACCCATTTGGCGGGGTCGGCGTTGGGCATATCCTGACGGTTGCGTGGGGTGTCGATGATACTGGGCAGCACGCCGTTGACATTGATTTTGTGATCGCGCAGCTCCAGCGCCATCGACTCGACGAGGCGCTGCGCGGCGGCTTTGCTGGCGGTGTAGGCGCCGGAGTCTTTTTGCCCCTTCAGCGCGGCTTTCGCCAGGACGATGACGATCCTGCCGCCCTGCGCGCGCGTCACCATATGCGCGGCGACCCGTCCCGCCGTCACATAGATCGGGCGCACGTTCAAGGACAACATCTGCTCCAGCACCTCGACATCGGTCTCATGCACGGGCGTGCCGGATGCAAAGCCGCCGACGGTGTGGATCAGCGCGTCGATGCCGCCGAATTTGTCGGTCGCGCGGGCGATGATCGCATCGATCGCCGCTGGATCACCGAGATCGCCCGCGTCGGTGTGGACGGGGACGCCAAACTGTGCCGACATCTTTTCGGCGTCGTCGGCGGTGCGGTCGATCAGCACCAGCCGGGCACCCTGCGCGGCAAAAGCTTTGGCGGTGGCGCTGCCGAGATTACCGCGTGCGCCGGTGATCATGACGACTTTGTTGGTGAGGGACATGGAGCGACTCCTTGAATGGTCGTGCATCAGACGGTGGTCGTGCATCAGACGCATGTTCGTTCCGACGGACGCATTGTTATGTGTCCCTGCAGGTCAGGGCAGCTTGTTTCCGGCAGCGATATAAACCGCGTACCATTCCTCTCGTGTGAGGGTGATGTCGGACGCCTTGCAGATGTCCGCCAGGCGCTCCGCATTGGTCGTACCCAGGATCGGCTGCATACGAGCGGGGTGACGCAGAATCCAGGCGATCGCAATCGCGGTATTGGCGACTCCTTTGTCGGCTGCCAGCGCATCGACGACCGCGTTGAGTTCCGGGAATTTCTCGTTGTCCAGGAACACCCCTTCAAAGAAGCCATACTGGAATGGAGACCAGGGCTGAATGGTAATGTCGTGCAGGCGACAGTAATCCAGGATGCTGCCGTCCCGATCGATCGAGGGATCGATTTCCATATTGACGTTGATCCCGGCGTCGATCATGCCGCTGTTGGTGATGCTCAACTGGAGCTGGTTGAAGACGAGCGGCTGGGTGACGAACTTTTTCAACAGCTCAATCTGCATCGGATTCTGATTGCTGACCCCAAAGTGCCTGACCTTGCCACTGTCGTGCAGGATCGTGAACGCTTCAGCGACCTCCTCCGGCTCGACCAGCGCATCCGGTCGGTGCAGCAGCAGGACATCCAGATAATCGGTGCGCAGCCGTGTCAGGATGCCCTCGACCGCAGTCAGAATATGGTCTTTGGAAAAGTCGAACGACCCTTTGCGGATGCCACACTTGGATTGCAGCATCATCGTGTCGCGCACACGGGGGGACATGTCCAGCGCTTCAGCGAATTTTGCTTCCGATTGTCCACCGCCATAAATGTCGGCATGGTCGAAAAAGGTCACGCCCGCATCCAGGGCTGTCTGGATCAGGCGGGCAATTTCCGCGTTCGTCAGCGCGGAGATGCGCATACAGCCCAGGGATATTTCGGATACGTCGAGGTCGGTGTTGGCGATATGAATGTGCTTCATGACACATGTACTCCCATTGGCGAATTTGCTGGACTATCAGCCGGCATGAACGATCAGAAAAGCGCATTCAGGGTGGATCGTCGGACGACGCTGCGATGCTCTCGATAAGCGCGCGGATCACAACGACTGGAACATTTTCCTGCGCTGTCTTGGCGTAGATCGTCAACAGATAGATGTGATCTGACAGATACACATAATATATCACACGAAAGCCACCACGCTTGCCTTTGCGTGCAGCAGGGTTACGCAGACGCACCTTGTAGACATCGGCACCGACTCAGGAATTTTTTCTCCTGGACGCTGATCCGAGAGAAGCTGTTCGACCAGCAGCTTAATCTGCCCTGACGATCCGCGATACTTCTCTTCGAGTTTTTTGGTCTGCCTGATGAACTCAGGCGTGTAGGTGATTTTTGTTGGCATCACGCGCTGTCATCGGATCAAGACTATCCAGCTCGCTGAACAATTCTTCGACTGGTCTGGTCAGTCCCTGTTCGATCTCCAAAAACGCCTGACGCAGACTGGCAGCAATCACCTCATCCGGCGTATCTTCAAATTCGTCATCTTCATCCACGTACTCGAAATACACGTCGAGCGCATCCCGTAGAATTTCATGCAGTGGGCGTTCCTGTATCTTCACTTCTTCTTGCAGGCGGATCAATGCGTCCGCACTCAGCACAGCGGACAGATCGATCAGCATGGGTTCGGGCATGGCAGCACCTCGCTGGATTTTTTGTTACGCCAATTATACGGTGTTTTGCTGAATCCCCGATCAGCGCACGATCACCACCTGCACCCGTCCGGGTCCATGCACGCCCAGGATCAGCTCCATCTCGATGTCCCCGGTGCGGCTCGGACCCGACACGAAGCAGAAATTGGCGTGCTGGCGCACCGTCTCAGCCAGCCCGCGCGCGCGCATCCCCGCCACCCACGACTCGATGCGCGGGACAATCTGCTCGTGGCGCACGACGGCGATATGTACCGGTGCCAGCACCGTCGGGATGCGCCCCTTGCCCGCCCCGGTGGTGAAGATCAGCGTCCCGGTGGTGGCGGCGGCGGCGTCCGCCCCGGTCAAGCCGACCTGGGCGCCTTCCGCCGCGCGCAGTGTCTCGGCGTGAAACTCGTCGTGGGTGTCCGCCTGGAGAATCTCGATCCCGGCGGCACGTACCATATTTTCCAGTCCGCTGACCGGGATGTGCGCGAAGTCCCACGCCAACAGGCTGCGGGTATCGTGACTCGCCAGCAGCGTCATCACGCACTCGCAGGCGGCAGCATCACCGTCCACGAGAAACGGCTCCGCTTTCAGGGTGACCAATTCCGCCATGAAGCGCTCGGTGAGCGCGGTGGGTGACTCGTCGGGCTGGATGGTCACGGGCAGATAACGTGCCGGACGCGGCGGCGCATCCGGGAACGGACGGCGGGCGGCGCGCAGCTTGTCCAGGATGCGGTCGCGCGAAGAGTCGGTCATGAATCGCTTCCCTTATCGGACGCATCGTGATGTGTCCTTGCGGATTGCGTGGACGAATCGCGCGCGCGCCACCATGATCCGAACGATTGCGCCGCGAACGGGGGGAAGTCGCGGTTCTGCGTCCAGCCGTCGAGCGGATAAGGCATAGGCAGGTTGGATGGCAGCGCGCCGTCTCTGGCGTCAGCCGACTCACCCAGCAGCGCCGATGCCGCACGGCTGGCGATCCCGGCGATCTTACCGCCTGCCTGATACAAAAGCGGATTGCTGAAGGCAATGCCATAGCCCGCCATGCTGACCTTCCAGAAGGGGGTTTGCACCGCCTGCAGATCGCGCCGCAATTTCAGGAGCATATCGGGGATGTCGATGTCCACCGGGCACGCCGTCTTGCACGCCCCGCACAGACTCGACGCGAACGGCAGCGGCGCGGCGTTTTCGATGCCCTTCAACAGCGGCGTGATGATCGCCCCGATCGGACCCGGATAGACCCAACCGTAGGTGTGTCCGCCGACATTCTGATAGACCGGACAGGCATTCAGACAGGCGCCGCAGCGAATGCACGCCAGCGCCTCGGTATACTCGCTGGCATAAATGTCGCTGCGACCGTTGTCGAGCAGGATCAGATAGAAGTGTTCGGGTCCGTCCGGTTCGCCAGGGCGCGCCGCCCCGGTGAAGCCATTGACGTACACGGTCATGCGCTGCCCGGTGGCGCTGCGCGGCAAAAGCTGGATCAGCGTGGCGAAATCCTCCCAGGTCGGGATGATTTTTTCGATGCCGACGACGGCGATATGCACTTTGGGTAAGCTGGTGGAGAGCCGACCGTTACCCTCGTTGGTGGTGATGACGACCGTCCCGGTCTCCGCGATGAGAAAATTGCCACCGCTCATGCCAAAGTCGGCTTCGATGTACTTGTCGCGCAGCACGCCGCGTATGAAGCGGGTCATCTCGCCCGCGTCATTGGTGTAAGGCATGTCGAGCTTGTCCATGAAGAGCGCGCCGATTTGCTCTTTGGTCATGTGCATCACGGGCATAACGATGTGCGACGGGTGCCCCTCGTCGATCTGGACGATGTATTCGCCCAGATCGGTCTCGACCATCTCGATCCCGGCGGCTGCCAGGGCGGGCAGCAGCGCGATCTCCTCGGTCGCCATGCTCTTACTCTTGACGCCCTTTTTCAGATTATGGCGCGCACAGATGTCCAGCACATGCCGATTCGCCTCGTCGCCGTCGGCAGCCCACAGCACCGTCCCGCCCGCCGCCGTGACGTTGCGTTCGAGCTGTTCGAGCAAATCGGGCAGGTCGTGCAGCGCCCGCAGTTTGGCGCCGCGTCCCTGCTGACGCAGCGCCGGGGCGAGCGGCAGCTCCCCCATGACGGTGCGGCGGCGTCCGTCGGCGTTGCCTGTGCCGCGATCGAGCGCGGTCTGGAGGTCGATGTCGTCCAGGGCGATCACGGCGGACTGGCTGAATTGATTGGCGGTAAGCTCCATGATGAGACTCGTCCAACTCTGTTTCGTTTGGTTTCGATGGATGATAGCGCGCTTTCGATAGGTTTGCATATCGTGATATACGCCAGGTCGTTTCCATCCCGATATTCATTACATAAAGAGGGCTTTAGCCCGCGAGAAAGCCACGCCATTTTAATGGCAGTGGATGAAAGCGTTCCTGGCTTTAGCCGAACGGAAGCCCTATCCGCTTTGTCGAAGAGGGTTACAGTGTCCATAGGTGACAAGCTTCAGCATCAGACGATCCGTAGGTTGAGCTTCAGCGTCAGACGATCCGTAGAGGATACCGACTTTTCGCTGCTGGCTGCGAGCTTTGGTCAGGTCGGCGGGGTGTGCGTGGCGTAGGGACTGCATAACAAATGCGTCCGTATGGATGGGGTTTGGAATGGGGGGGTTGGCACGCCAAACCCCCCATTCCCCGCTGTGCCTGTCACACCTCGGCGACCACGATCAGAGTCCCGGTGACCAGCGGCGGCGCCTTGCGCCCACTGATCAGCGTCGCCACCAGCTCGTAGGCATACACTCCCAGCGCCAGCGCTGCTGTTTGTGC
>DAOTUN010000054.1:0-70189 GCA_034437395.1 Anaerolineae bacterium
CCGTGTCGGCTTCGCGTCCATCATCCGCATCGTAAGGATAAGGCGTGTACAGCGATCGTGTCCACTCCCAGACATTGCCGCTCAGATGCAGCGCCCCGACCCACGACGCGCCGCCCGGCAGCGAATCGGCGGCTTGCGTGGTATCGGCATCGGACGACTCGACTGTCACGCCCGCGTCGAAAGTGTCGCCATACGGGTAGATCAAGCCGTCTGGTCCGCGCGCTGCATATTCCCATTCCGCCTCGCTCGGCAGCCGGGCAGCGCGCCGCGTGCAAAAGTCGCGCGCCTCGAACCAGGTGATCTGCTCGACCGGGAGCAGATCGCCGCCGAACCAATTCGCATTCGCTTTCACGCCGTCGAACGCCGCGAACTGCGCCTGGGTCACCTCGGTCTTATCGATCCAGAACGGCGCCTCGAAGCACAGCTGGTTACCGTTCTGCTCGTCCTCGCCGATGGTGAAGCAGCCCGCTGGCACCCTGACCATCGCCACCCCGCCGAAGTCCTGCTCACGCGCTGTCCACTGCGCGTTCGATGTGACGGGATTGCCCGCCTCGCCCAACGGGATCGGCGTGCTGGATGGCGTGGGCGTATCCGTCCAGGCGGCGGCGGTGGCGGTGCGGTCGAGCTGATTTTGCGTCGCGGTCAGGCGCGCGGCGGCGGTGGCGCGCACATCCGGGGTGGGGGTATCCGTCCAGGCGTCGGCGGTGGCGGTCAGCATCGCGGCGGTCGCTGCGACCGCCGCCGCCGCGATGGTCGCCTGTTCAACCACCAGTCCAGCCATGACTGCGCGCAGCGTGGCTTCGTCCTGAGTGGCGTTCAGCGTCGCGGTTGGCGTCGGCGGGACGGGGGTTGGTGTGGGGGGCACGAACGTGTCGGTCGCGCTTGGCGTCGGCGGATCGGCTGAGGCAGGCATGTCGGTCGCGGTCGGCGGGACGACCAGTGCCAGCGCGGTCCCGGTCTGCGTCGGGATTGTCGGTGGGGTCGGTGTCGGGGCGCCATCGCCCGGCAGCAGGAGCAGCCCGATCAACAGCGCGACGACGACTGCCAGGGCGATCCCCGCAATGAGCAGCACGGGTGACAGCCTGGCGCGGCGGGTGGGCAGCGGCACAGGCGCCAGCGCTTCGATGGGCTGAGAAGGAGCGATTGTCGCGCCCGGCAGCGGCGGAGGTGTGACGCCCTTACCGGGCAGCAGATGACGAGACAGCGCCTCCACAAATTCGTCACGCAGCGCAATGGGTGCGCCGTCCTGCATCGGTTCGTATTGCAGATTGCCGAGACGTGAGAAGGGGTCGCCATCGATCAGCACGGGAAAGATCGAACGGCGGTGCTTCTTGTTTTCCGCCACCAGAATTTCTCTCTCGACCCATTCTGATGCCAGCGAATTGGGCGACATGATGACGATGAATGCCGCACAGCCGACGATATTTTTCTCGATCGTCGGCCACCACTGCTCGGACGACACCAGCCGCGTCTCGTCCATCCACACCGCGAAGCCTTGGTCTGTCAGCAGCGCCCGCAGGTGACGCGCGAACTCGATATCGATTTTGCTGTAGCTGATGAAGATGTGCGACATGGTCGACCCCCGGCGGCGTGGATGCGCACATCCTAACACGGAGTCCGACCGCCGTCCACAATCTGCATGGACGATACCGGGACGCATCGTGCTGCGCCCCGCCCGCCTGGTTGGTTCCTGCCACGACCTCTACTCGACTCGGCGCGTGTACAACAGCGGATTGCGCGCGCTGGCGGCGATCGCACCGGGCAGTATGCCTGGAATCCAGTCGCGCAGATCGGCTTCCTGATTGGCGTTCTTCGGCTGCATCACGCGCATATCGGCGTCTATGTAGATCATCGTCATGACGGCACGGGCGCGATCGCTCTGGTTGGCGCCCGCGCGGTGGAATGTCCAGCCCATGTGATAGCTGACCTCGCCCAGGTCGAATGGCGCTTCGTCCACCGTGAACCCGCCGGATGCCACCTGATCCGCGATGTATTTTTCGCTCTCGTCGCTGATGCCCAGGCTGCGTCCGAGATCGACCTGCTGCGTCCCCGCCGCGAACGCCAGCGGACCGAGCTCCATCGGCGTCGCCTGCAGTGGAATCCAGACTGTGGCGGTGCGGTCGGTCTCCAGGGGCCAGTAGAACTGGTCGGCGTGCCAGGGGGTGATCCCGCCGCCTGCCTCTTTGTAGAGCGCCTGATCGTGGTACAGGCGCACGCCCTCGACCTCCAGCAGATCGGCGGCGATCTGTGCCAGACGCGCGCTGAAGACGAAGGCGCGCACGGTCTCGCTGTGTTCAAACAGGTTCATCACCTGTAAAAACGCTTTTTGGTAGGTGCTGCGCTCTTCCATCGGCAGATGCAGCGTATTCAATTCCCTGACCATGCGCGTGATCTCGGCACCGTAGTGCGTCAGCACCTCCGGCGCCAATACCTGCTTCAGCTTGATATAGCCGTTGGCGCGAAAGAATGCCAGATGGTCTGGGGTGATGGGGTAGTGTGAAGTCAGGTCGAGTGGTGTGGTCTGGGTCATGATGCTGGCTCCGTATCAGTTCAGGCAGATAGAGCGTATCGTAACCTAATCCTGACGCGAGGAGTACTGTTTTTGCAGCGCATTCCAAACCTTTTCTGCTCGAAAAGACGACTCACATGCAGTGCATTGCGCCCGTACAAGTTGGCGTGTCGTATCGTATAATACGGTGCATAGTGGATCGAGCGGGTTATCGCAAAGGATGTGCCATGATCAGCAAGAATGGCGTCACCGATCGTTTTGACGAGGCAAAAGAAAAACTCAGCGACGATTTGCAGGACGCCGCCGATCAGATCAGTGCCGAGGCAGTCGAGCTGGCACGCGAGCTGCGTCAGACAGCCGACGAAGCGCGGAAGGGCATGATCAGGACGCTCAACGAGTCGGCGCTGAATCTGCGCCAGGGCACCCGCGACGCCGGCGGCTCGCCAGAGATTGTCGGCGCGGTCGATCAGGTCGCCAAAGGATTCGAGCGTGCCGCCAGCTATCTGGACGAGCGCACGGTGGACGAGATTCGTCAGGACGCCGAACAGACGATCAAGCAAAATTCGACTCTGATTATCATTGTGGTCTTGATCGTCGGCGTGATTCTCGGCGTGCTGCTGCGCGGCAGCGGCGACAAGAAATAGTCGGACGCTGATGGTCAAATTGATCGTACAGTTTTACCTCCCCGGCGACGTGGACGTATTCGAATTCGCCTACAACGATTTTCTGGCGCTGGTCGAGCGGATGCCGTCGGTCAGACGCCGTCAGGTGAACAGCGTGCTGGGATCGCCTGTGGGTGAGACGCGGCTGTATCGCATCCTGGAAGTCTATTTCGACGACTATGCCCAGATGGAGGCAGCACTGCGCTCCCCGGCTGGACAGGAAGCGGGTGGCGAACTGCGACGGCTGCCCGGCGGCTTCGAGATGATTTTCACCGATGTCTACGAAGAAGTTGGGGGCGTCACGCCGACCGCGTGAGCCACGCTATTTGACGGTTATCTACCCCACATCCATACGGAAGGTCACACCGCACCCATGCAAGCACTGAAAGAGCGCATCCTCGCTGAAGGACGCAATTTAGGCAGTGGCATCCTCAAGATCGACAGCCTGCTCAATCACCAGATTTACCCTGACCTGATGCAGCAGATGGGGCAGGAGATCGCGGCACGCTTCAGCGGCACCGCCATCGATCGTATCCTGACCGCCGAGATCAGCGGGATCGCTCCGGCGCTGATGACCGGGCTGGCGCTCGGTGTGCCGATCGTCTACGCCCGCAAGATCAAGCCGATCACCATGTTTGGACCGATCTTCCTGGAGACAGCGCCGAGCCACACCAAAGGCAGCGATGTCAACCTGCTGGTGTCGGCAGAATTCATGCCGACCGACCAGAATGTCCTGGTGATCGACGACTTTTTGGCGACGGGCAAGACGTTACGCGCACTGGCGCGCATCGTCGAGGGCGCGGGATCGCGCGTGGTCGGCGTCGGCGTGGTGGTCGAGAAGTCGTTCGAGGGCGGACGCGATTATATGCGCGTCAAGGGCTACACCATGCCGATCGAGGCGCTGGTCACCATCACCAGTATGGACGACGGCAAGATCGTGTTCGCGGACTAACGGATCGATGACACCGATGTCCGACGATTTACGCCAGGGCGGGATCGCCATCCTCGATTTTGGTTCGCAGTACACCCAGTTGATCGCGCGGCGCGTGCGTGAACAGGGTGTGTACGCCGAAGTATTCGCGCACGACGCGCCGCCAGAACGGATCACGCAGCACGCCCCGCGCGGCGTGATCCTGTCCGGCGGACCGAACAGCATCTATGAGGAAGGCGCCCCGCAGATGCCCGCCTTTCTGCTCGACGGGGCGCGCGGGCTGCTCGGTATCTGCTATGGGATGCAGGCGCTCACCTTTGCGCTCGGCGGTCGCGTCGCCCCGGCAGAACGGCGCGAGTATGGCGGCGCGACCATCGCCACCCGTCCATCGCCGCTGACCGACGGTCTGCCCGCGACGATGCCCGTATGGATGAGTCACGGCGATCGTATCGAGGCGCCGCCGGACGGATTCGAATCGCTGGCGTCGTCGGACAATGCGCCGTTCGCGGCGATGGGTGACGCGGCGCGGCGCATCTATGGCGTGCAGTTTCATCCTGAAGTGGTGCATACCCCGCAGGGTGTCGATCTGCTGCGCAATTTCCTGTTCACGGTGTGCGGCTGTGCGGCGAAATGGTCACCTGCCGCCTTCATCGACGACGCGATCGCGCGCATTCAGGCGCGGGTCGGCGGCGATCGGGTGATGCTGGCACTGAGCGGCGGCGTCGATTCGGCGGTGGCGGGCGCGCTGCTTCAGCGCGCGATCGGGGATCGGCTGCTGGCTGTCTTCGTCAATAACGGATTGCTGCGTCAGAACGAGGCGAACGAGGTCGTCGCAGTGTTTGGCGGCGATCGCGGCATGAACCTGTCGCCCGTCGATGCGACCGAGACTTTCCTGTCGGCGCTGGATGGCGTGACCGACCCGGAAGCCAAGCGCAAGATCATCGGCAGGATTTTCATCGACGTATTCAGCGCCGAGGCGCGCCGCCTGGAAGCTGATGGCGTGCGCTTTCTGGCGCAGGGCACGATCTATCCCGATGTGATCGAGAGCGCCGGGGGCAGCAAGACCGCGAAGGTGATCAAGAGTCATCACAATGTCGGCGGTCTGCCATCCGACCTGCATTTCGAGCTGATCGAGCCGCTGCGCGACCTGTTCAAGGACGAGGTGCGCGCGGTCGGCACGGCGTTGGGCTTGCCCGACGCGATCGTGTGGCGCCAGCCCTTTCCGGGTCCTGGTCTGGCGGTGCGCTGTCTGGGTGTGATCACCTGGGAGCGCCTGGAGACCTTGCGCGCCGCCGACGCGATTTTCCGCGCGGAGCTGGAGTCCGCCGGGCTGCTGCGCAATGGAACCGCGCAAGCGTTCGCGGTGCTGCTGCCCGTGAAGAGCGTCGGCGTGATGGGTGACAACCGCACCTATGAAGAAGTGATCGCCTTGCGCGCCGTCACCACCGACGATTTTATGACGGCGGACTGGGCGCGGCTGCCCTATGATCTGATCGGGCGGGTCAGCACCCGCATCGTGCAGGAGGTGCAGGGCGTCAACCGCGTCGTCTACGACGTGACCAGCAAGCCGCCAGGCACGATCGAATGGGAATGAGCGCCGAGAACAGTCTGTCGTTAGGGACGCATAACTATGCGTCCCCAATTCAAGTTGCTCGTAGCGACGCATCACCATGCGTCCGTTGAACTCAGGGCGCGCTCAAGGTGTCGAATAACGCCGACAGCAGCGCCGACTCGGTCGTGTCCTGGCTCAGTTCCCACAACATGACCCCGCCCAATCCGTTCTCGCGCACATATTCCGCTTTAACCGCCAGCGATTCGGGGTCATCGTAGGTGATCATGATCCCATCGTCGGCGTTGTAGAGCCAGGGCACCTGCGCGGTCTCGTCCCAGAAACGTGTATAGCTGTTCATCATATCCGGTGTCAGTTCATTGTACTCGAACGTGCCAGCGCTCCATCTGCCCTCAGGCAGGCTGGCAAACGATTGATGCAATCCATCCCCGTCGGCGGCGACCCCTGCCCAGCCGCGTCCATAGAATGCCACGCCCATCACCAGTTTGTCCGACGGCACGCCCAATGCCAGATACGCGCGCAGGGCGGTGTCCACGCTGGTGCCTTCGGGTGGATTGGCGGTCGAGTCGAACAACGGCGCATTGAAGCCGGTCAGGTCGCTCCATGCACCGCTCATGTCATATGCCATGACATTGATCCAATCCAACAGCGGATGAATGCGCGACCAGTCGAGCGTGGCATACGCCCGTTCGCCCGCGCCCGCCGCGATCGTCAGCAGGTAAGGGCGACCGTCGGTGCTGCCTTGTGCGTCCAACTGCGCGCGAAATTCCGCCAGCAGCAGGATGAAATTCTCCTGGTCTTCGGGTCGTTCGATATTGCCGACGTTGCCGCCGCCTGTGGGGTATTCCCAGTCCAGGTCGATACCATCGAAGCCGTAGCGCAGCATAAAATCGACGCACGACGCGGCAAAACGCTGGCGCGACTCTGTGGTCAGCGCCATATCCGAGAATCTGCCCGACCACGTCCATCCGCCCACCGAGATCAAGGTTTGCAGATGAGGATACGCCTCTTTCAACAGGTTCAGTTGATTGAAGTTGCCAGGCGGCGGTGATCCTGCATCGTTACCGAGATACACATGCTGTGTGTCTGCCCATTCGTCGCCCAGAATACATTCGCCCGTTTCAGAGATATTGACGAACGCATAATTGATGTGCGTCAGTTTGTCAGCCGGAATTTCGTTGACGAAGTATTGGCGTCCGTATATTCCCCACGAGGTGAAGTAGCCGATCACGCGGTAATCGGACGGTGACTCCTGTGCTGCCAGTGGCACCAGGGTCAATACTCCTAACACACAGGTGAGCAAAGACAACACACGTAAGTGCATTATTCTTTTTCCTTTGGAGGCGTGTAATTCCCGGTCATTATGACACGAAATAACACGCATTGGTTTACTCGTCGCGTCTGTTCGCTGCAAACCTGCCCATTCCAGGACGCGACAGGTGGAATAAGGATCGGCGGCGCAGCGCGGGTTCGGCGTCTGCGCCGCCGCCAGATTAGAAAATTCATCCCTGCCCGCCATGATCGATCATTGCGCGGGGGGGGTAGGGGTGTTATAGTCCCGGTCTGTGATCGGATACCCTGTTATTTACGAGGGTTGTCGGAGGACGTGGTGGCATTCAGCCTCGATATTCAGTCTTCTGGTGGCTTCAAAACGCGCGAGCGCCGACGCGGGTTTCTCCTGGCAGTACCCGCGCTCATCTGGCTCGCCTTTTTCTTCATCGCTCCGCTCCTCATCGTGGTCGTCGTCAGCGTCCTCACACGCGGGTCACGCGGTGCGATCCTGCTGCCGCTCACGCTTGAACATTACCAACGCATTCTCAGCCCGGTCTTTCTGCCCGTATTTGGCGACTCGCTCTGGATCTCGTTTCTGACGACCGTGTTCTGTCTGCTGTTGGGTTACCCGCTGGCATTCTTCATCAGCACGCGGCGCAGCAAGCGGATGCAGAGTTTTGCGCTCTTCCTCGTAATCCTGCCATTCTGGACGAATTTCCTGGTGCGCACCTATGCCTGGCGGGTGCTGCTCGGCTCGGAAGGGACGATTAACGTCACCCTGATGAACCTGGGCGTGATCGCGCAGCCGCTGGAACTGCTCAATACCGATTTTGCTGTCCTCATCGGCTTGGTCTACGGATTCTTGCCGTTCATGGTGCTGCCGATCTATTCCTCGGTCGAGCGCTTCGAGTTTCGCCTCGTTGAAGCCGCGCACGACCTGGGTGCCAACGATATCCGTGCCTTTTTGCGGGTCGTGGTGCCGCTGACGCTGCCCGGCGTGATCGCCGGCTGCATCCTGGTGTTCATTCCGGCGATCGGGTCGTTCATCACGCCTGATCTGCTGGGCGGTACGTCCGGAATCATGATCGGCAATCTGATTCAGGGACAATTCAAGGGATCGGGTAACTGGCCCCTGGGATCGGCGGCGTCCGTAGTGATGATGGGCATCGTCATGATGGGTTTGCTCTTATACGTCTGGATGGGCAGAAGGGCGGCGCGCTGACATGGCAAACACGATCACAAAACCGACACGGACAGCGCGTGACCTCTCGATCAGTATCGATCAAGGGAAGGTGCAGCGTGATCTGGCGGTGCGCCGCGCCGGAAAAATCGGCATCATCGTCGAACCGATTTTTGCCTATTTTTTCTTGTGGGCGCCGATCCTGCTGCTGGTGATCTTCTCGTTCAACGACTCGCGCTCGGTCGCCACCTGGCGCGGTTTTACCACCCAGTGGTACAGCAACATCTTCAACGACGTACTCGGCAACGAGGCGCGTTTCTCGACTGGTCTCATGATCGGCGCGCTCGGCAACAGCATCGTGGTGGCACTGGCTGCCACCGTGATCGCCACGACCCTGGGGACCATGGTCTCCCTGAGTCTGGTGCGCGGCAATTACCCCGGCAAGAGCATCATCGACGGACTGCTGTTCCTCCCCGTCGTCATCCCGGAAATTACGCAGGCGGTCTCGCTGCTGCTGTTTTTCAGCACCATTTTTCAATTCCTCGATTCCAGTTTCGGAATCCGAGCTACCCCAGGCTTTGGGACGATCATCATCGGGCATGTGGTATTCAATGTCTCGTATGTGGCGATCGTCGTGCGGTCACGGCTGGCGGACATGAATCCGCGACTCGAAGAGGCGGCGCGCGACCTCGGTGCCAACGAGTGGCGCACCTTCTGGCGCGTCACCTTTCCGCTGATCCTGCCCGGCGTCATCTCTGGCGCGCTGCTGGCATTTACACTGTCGCTGGACGACTTCGTGATCACATTTTTCAATTCAGGACCCGGTACGACCACGCTCCCCGTGTTCGTCTATGGTTTGCTCAAGCTGTCGGTGACGCCAGAGATCAATGCTATCTCGACGCTGATCCTGGTGCTTTCGACGGTCTTGATCGGGGTCTCGCTGCTCCTGCAGGGGCGCAGTGGCGCACCCTCCTGAGCGCGACGGTATGCTACAGATTACAGATCGATCGGTTTGTTTATCAACTATGTGAGGAAACGATGCGCAAATTTGTGCTGCTGCTGTCTCTGATCGTGCTTGCAGGGCTGCCTCTGGCGGTCAGCGCGCAAGAGGAAATGTCCCCCTGGGAATGTCCAGCTGGGTTCGAGGGTCAGACCTTGAACGTCTTCAATTGGTCAACCTATGTCGCGGACGATACGATCAGCAATTTTGAAGCAGCCTGCGGTGTCACGGTGGTGTACGATACCTACGAGAGCGGTGAAGCGCTGCTGGCTCGCATCGCCAGCGGCAACCCCGGCTACGACATTATTGTCCCGTCGAACCACCTGGTGCCGCAGATGGTCGCGCGCGAGCTGCTGGAACCGCTCGATGCGAGCTTGATCCCCAACATCGCCAATCTCAGCGAGACTTTCGTCGATCCCGCCTACGATCCTGACAACGGCTACTCGGTCGCGTACCAATGGGGCACCATCGGCGTCGGCTACAATCGCACCGCCGTCGGTGAAGACATCACCACCTGGGATCAGGTATTCGCCTATGACGGACCTGTCGCCTGGCTGGAAGACCTGCGTCCAATGATTGGCGTCGCTCTGCTCAAGCTGGGCTACGACCCGAACAGCGAGAATCCTGACGAGATCGCCGAAGCGCGCGATTATCTGGTCGCCAATGGCGACAATGTCGTCTCGATCGCGGGTGACGACGGTCAGGCACAGCTCGAACGCGGTGACGTGCATATCACCATCGAATTCAACGGCGATATTTTCCAGGTGATCGCCGACTGCGAATGTGACGATTACGTCTATGTCATTCCTGAAGAGGGCGCGTCGGTGTGGGTCGATAATCTGTCGATCCCGGCGGGTGCCCCCAATGTGCCGCTGGCGCACGCCTTCATCGACTATATCCTTGATGCCCAGGTTGGCGCTGACATCAGCAACTACACCGCCTACGCCTCGCCTAATCAGGCTGCCATCGACGCCGGGCTGATCGACGAGGAAATGCTGGCGAACACCGGTATCTACCCCGATGCGGAAGTCCAGGGACGCCTGTTTTTCACCGTCGATCTGCCGGATGCCGAACAGTATTACAACGACGCCTGGGATGAAGTGAAAATCCTGCTCGGTCGTTAAGTGGTATTGAAGCAGTTGAATCTGGTGGACGCGCCGTAGTCAGGCATGATGATGCGTCCGCCACTTCATCAGGACACCCTATGGGTGTCCGCTTATTTTTATCGTTTTGGAGAGGGGTGAATGATGCGGCAGGTCGGCATCGAACTGCGGAATGTGATCAAGGAATTTCCGTCCCGGCGTGGTGAGGAACCGATGCGCGCGGTGGACAACATCTCGCTGGATATCTACGAAGGCGAGTTTTTCGCGCTGCTCGGTCCGAGCGGGTGCGGCAAGACGACCACCCTCCGCATGATCGCTGGATTCGAGGAGCCGACATCGGGCGAGATCATCCTGCGTGGTAAACCTGTACAGGGCGTCCCGCCATTTCATCGCCCGGTCAACACTGTCTTTCAGGATTACGCGCTGTTTCCGCACATGAGCGTGCTGCAAAATGTCATGTTCGGACTGGAGATGGAAGGGGTCGATCAGAAGCAGGCGCGCGACCGTGCCGTCCAGGCGCTGGAGATGGTGCGTCTGAATCAGCTCGATCGCAAGCCGCGCCAGCTCTCCGGCGGACAGCAGCAGCGGGTCGCGCTGGCACGCGCGCTGGTCAAGCAGCCCGCCGTACTGCTGCTGGACGAGCCGCTCGGCGCGCTCGATCTCAAGCTGCGCAAGGATATGCAGTACGAGCTGATGCAGATGCAGGACGACCTCGCCATGACCTTTGTCTACGTCACCCACGATCAGGAAGAAGCCCTGACGATGTGCGACCGTATCGCGGTCATGGACAAGGGCAAAGTCCTCCAGATCGGGCGCGGTGATGAGATTTACGAGACACCGAACAGCCGCTTTGTGGCGGATTTCATCGGCGAGACCAATTTCATCGAGGGCGTGATGATCGCCAGTGATGGTCACTGCTCGACTGTGCGCCTCGCTGGTGACGTGGACATCGAGGCGGAGTCCGACCAGAGCGGCATCGCCGTCGGCACACAGGTCACCGTCGCGGTGCGCCCGGAGAAGATCACGCTGCTGCCGATCGACGGTGCTGCCTCGCCAAATCTTAATACGCGCGTCTCCACCGCTGAGCTGATGCGCGACATCCAGACCGAAACCGAAAAGACGCTGGTGCCCGGTATGATCACTTTCTCCAATTATATCGGCACCGACACGCGCTATACCGTGCAAATTGGGGACAGCACCAAATTGGTTGTGCGCGAGCAGAATTTTGGCAACCGCACTGAAATACCCTACAAGGTTGGCGATCCGGTCATGGTCTTCTGGGCAACCGAAAATGCCCGCGTGCTGCTGCGTTGATCCCATGACGACCACGACTGCACAGACCACGACTGACTCACGCGCTCTCAACCTCATGCGCATCATTGTCGCCTACCTGGGCTTCATCGCCATCGGACTCAATGCCGGGCTGCTCGGACTGGCATGGACGCCGATGCGGGCGGAATTCAATCAGCCGATCGAGGCGCTAGGGCTGCTGCTGTTGGCATCGACGGCGGGCTATCTGACTACCAGCTTTCTCGCTGGCAGCGTCACTGGGCGGATTGGCATCGGCGCCACCATCATCGTCGGGGGCGTGCTGCTGACGGCGGGGCTGGCGCTGACCGGCCTATTGTCGATCTGGCTGCTGATGATCCCGGTATACATCGTCGCGGGCTTGGGCAGCGGCTTGATCGACGCCGGGCTGAACGCCTATGTCGCGGAACACAACAGCAAACGCGCGCTCAACTGGCTCCATGCCTGTTTCGGCGTCGGCACTACCGCTGCGCCGCTGCTGGTCACGGCTGTCATCAGCGGGGTACAGCCGCTGCGTGCTGCCTTTCTGAACGGTGCCTCCAGCGTCGGGCTGCTGACTATTCCCGATCCAAATGACGGCGCGTGGCGCGTGGCATACTGGATTGTGGCGATCTTAATCGGGGTGATCACAATCGGCTTCTTTATCATGCGTGGACGCTGGCGCACGATGGCAGCACAGGTACATCACGCCGAGGGTGGGACACGGATAGGACTGCGGGACACGCTGCGCCTCCCCATCGCCTGGCTCGGTATTGTGCTGTTCTTCTTCTATGCCGGAATGGAGTTTTCGCCGGGTGCGTGGATGGGGTCGCTCTACAATGAAGCACGCGGTATCCCACTGGAGACGGCTGGCTTCTGGGTGAGCTTGTATTGGGGCAGCTTCACCGTCGGACGCATCTTTTTCGGGTTCATCATCGAGATGATCCCGACACGGGTGCTGATGCGGCTGTGTCTGTTGGGCGCGGTGATCGGCGCCGCGCTGATCTGGTGGAATCCGTCCGAGGGGATTGGCTTTTTTGGGCTGGCGCTGCTCGGCTTTGCCCAGGCGCCGATGTTCCCGGTATTCATCTCGCAGACGCCTGGATGGGTGGGCGCGCGGCACACGCCTAACGCGATCGGGTTTCAGGTGGCGGCGGCAGGGATCGGTATCGCGGTCATCCCGGCGCTGATCGGCGTCGGCGCGTCGAGCTCGTCTCTTGAGATCGTGCCGCCTGTACTGCTCATCACAGCGATCGTGGTGATCGTGTTGTACGAGCTGATGCTGCGCCGCCGCCCTGAGACGACATGACTCACCCTTGCGTCCGCCTGGAGCGGATGCTAAAGTGATGCGCAATTCCGCCCTGGTGATCGGATCGTGGCGGGCGAAATCGGCACGCTTGTGATTGCACACGAAGATCGACTGGCGCGTTTCGGCTTTGCGCTTATCGAGTATCTGTGCGAACAGGCGGATTGCGAACTTGTCATCCTGAACATCGGGAGCCTGTCACCCGAACGGGCGATGGTCGAAGACCTGATGACCATTGTTGACTGTTTCAGCAGTCGTCTTCATGGGCTGAGAAACTATCGAAAATCCTTGAAGAAAGCTTTGGAAGATGATCCGTAGTCATCGCATCCGCCTTCATCCGACGCCTGAACAGGCAATCTGTTTTGCCAAAGCCGCTGGCACGCGCCGCTTCGTCTTCAATTGGGGCTTAGCGGAATGGCAGCGTCAGTACGCGGAAGGCGAAAAGCCGTCGGCGCTGGCGCTCAAGAAGCAGTTCAATGCCATACGGGAAGCCCGGTTCCCCTGGTCATACGAGGTAACCAAGTGCGTCATCGAGGGCGCGTTCATGGACGTGGCGAACGCCTTCAAAAACTTCTTCGAGGGGATCAAAAGCGGACGCAAGGTCGGGTTTCCGAAGTTCAGGCAAAAGAAACGGAGCCGAGAAGGGTTCTATCTCGCCAACGACAGGTTCGATGTGTCAGGGCATTGGCTGAAAGTCCCCAAGCTCGGATTAGTCAACATGGCGGAGAAGCTGCGCTTCGCAGGCAAAATTCTGTCCGCGCACATCACGCAAACGGCGGCATGGTGGTTTGTGAGCATCACCGTCGAACTTCCTGACGCGCCGAAGATGCCTCAACGGGAGCAGGTCGGAATCGACCTGGGCATCAATCGCCTGGCGACCTTGAGCGATGGACAGTGGCTTGAAAACCAAAAGCCGCTAAAGTCGTTGTTGCAAAAAGTCAAACGCTTGAGCCGTTCGTTGAGCCGGAAACAAAAGGGCAGCAAAAACCGCGAAAAAGCGCGATTGAAACTGTCCCGACTACATTATAGGATTGTCTGTCGGCGCGAGGATTGTCTGCACAAAGCCACGACATGGATTGCCGGGACGTATGGGTTTGTCGGGGTCGAGAGCCTGCACGTCAAGGGAATGATGAAGAACCACACGCTCGCGCAGGCATTAGGCGATGCAGCGTTTGGGACGTTCATTCGTTTTCTCGCCACAAAAGTGGATGCACGAGGGGGTAAGGTGCAAGCGGTGGGACAGTTCTACCCGTCGAGCAAGACCTGTTCACGCTGTGGGCATCGCCGCGAGAGCCTTTCATTGAGCGAACGTGTGTATCGCTGTCCGACCTGTGCTGTCGAGGTTGACCGCGACTTGAACGCGGCGATCAACATTCTGAACGAAGCAGTCCGATTGAGTGCGCTTCCCCTGTAGGGTCAAAAGTGCATCGTCCGGTAGTGGCTACGACGGACGTAAATGCCTGTGGATAGTTGGTAAGCCCAAAGCGTTTCGGCGTGGCGGCACGACTGGATGAAGCAGGAACAACCTTTATGAGTACAGTTGTACACAAAAAAGGTAGCAGAGTGACGGCTCTACGAAACCGCGGCAACCCCCGGAGCGCCGGGACGGTGCCAAATCCGCCAGAGTGAAATATCTCTGGGAGATGACGAGCATCCGCTTGAGCGATTGTCGCGCCTCTCCCCCACGAGAGGCGCTTTTTTTACCTGGTCACACCCTGACACATCGAGGAGTATTTCCGCAATGACGCAGACACAGCCCAAGACGACCAGCACGTTCATGTCGTCGCCGCGCTACTTCTTCACCTCGGAGTCGGTCTCCGAGGGACACCCCGACAAGATGTGCGATCAGATTTCCGATGCGGTGCTGGACGCGATCCTGGCGAAAGACGCCAATGCCCGCGTGGCGTGCGAGACCGCCACCACCACCGGAATCGTGTTCGTCTTTGGTGAGATCACCACCTCCGCCTATGTCGATATTGAAAAGCTGGTGCGTGACACCGTGCGCGACATCGGCTACACGCGCGGCAAGTATGGCTTTGACTACGAGACCTGCGGCGTGATGATCGCTATAAAAGAGCAGTCGATGGACATCGCCCAGGGTGTCGATAAGGCACTGGAAGCCCGCGAAGGGCAGATGAGCGAAGAAGAGATCGAGGCGACTGGCGCGGGCGACCAGGGGATGATGATCGGCTTTGCCTGCGACGAGACCCCCGAATACATGCCGCTGACGATCGCGCTGGCGCATCAACTGACCCGGCGTCTGGCGGAAGCACGCAAGGCGGGTGAGATCGACTGGCTGCGTCCCGACGCCAAGAGTCAGGTGACGGTCGAGTACGAGTTCGGCAAGCCGAAGCGCGTCGATACCATCGTCATCTCGACGCAGCACGCGCCCGAAGTCGAGCAGGATGTCATCCGCGAGACGGTGATCGCGCAGATCATCGAGCGCGTCGTCCCGGCGCACCTGCTGGATGCCAACACGCACATCTTTGTCAACCCGACCGGACGATTCGTCACAGGCGGTCCCATGGGCGACGCCGGGCTGACCGGACGCAAGATCATCGTGGACAGCTACGGCGGCGTGGCGCGTCACGGCGGCGGCGCCTTCAGCGGCAAAGACCCGACCAAGGTCGATCGCAGCGCGGCGTATATGGCACGCTATGTCGCTAAGAATGTCGTGGCGGCGGGCTTGGCGACTCGGTTCGAGCTTCAGGTGTCCTACGCCATCGGTGTGGCGCGCCCGACCTCGCTGGCAGTCGAGACCTTCGGCACAGGCGTCGTCTCCGACGACGTGATCGAAGCGCTGATCGCTAAACACTTCGATTTGCGCCCGGCAGCGATCATCCGCGATCTGGCGCTGCGCCGTCCGATCTACAAACAGGTCGCTGCTTACGGACATTTCGGGCGCAGCGACATCGATGTACCCTGGGAGCGTACCGACAAAGCCGATGTGCTGCGTGCTGAGGCGGGTCTGTAACCATCTGCAATATGCGTCGGGACGCATAACGATGCGTCCCATCGAGTGAGGGGTTTGGGCATGCCAAACCCCTGTAAGTTGCGGAAAGCCGGGACGCTAACGATGCGTCCGAACAACCAGCTACCCCGATTTCAACACGCCGCGCCGCATCAGCAGTTTCTCCAGCTCCGCGCCCCAGAACACCACCGTACTCAGCACGAAGCACAGCAGCAGTTGCTCCAGCGTGAGCGGCGCGGTGTTGAACAGATTGTTGAAGAACGGCGAGTAGACCGTGAACAGCTGCAGCAGCGTCGTTACGATGATCGCGCCCATCAGCAGCGGATTGCCGCGCAAGCCGACGGTGAACAGCGACTCGCGGTGCGAACGCAGCGACAGCGCATGTCCCATCTGTGCCAGCGTCAGGAACATGAATACCATCGTATTCCAGGCAGGAGCGCCATTCGCCGCGCGTAAATCGCTGCTAAAAGCCCAGTATCCCAGCAGCAGACCGCTGATGCCCATGATCGAGCCGACGATCACGATATGCCGACCGAGACCACGTCCGAACATGCTCTCGTTGGGCGCATAGGGCGGACGCTGCATCCCACCTTTTTCCGATCGCTCGACGCCGAGCGCCAGCGCGGGCACGCCGTCAGTGATCAGATTCATCCACAGGATTTGCAGTGTGGTCAGCGGCAGCGACATCCCGCCGATCAACTGCGTGAACAGCAGCACGACCAATTCGCCCGTATTGCTGGCAAGCAGATACTTGATGAAGCGGCGCACGTTGTCGTAGATCGTGCGACCTTCCTCGACCGCACTGACGATGGTGGCAAAGTTGTCATCCAGGATCACCATGTCCGACGCCTCTTTGGAGACCGCCGTGCCGGTGATCCCCATCGCTACGCCAATATCACTGCGTTTCAGCGCCGGGGCGTCGTTCACGCCGTCCCCGGTCATGGCGGTAATGTGCCCACGTCGTTGCAGCGCCTGCACGATATTCAGCTTGTGTTCTGGCGACACGCGCGCGTACACGGCGACCTTCTCGACCGTATCTTCAAGCTGCGCGGTATCCATCTTGTTCAGGTCTTGTCCGGTCAGCACGGTATCGCCCTCCTGAGCGATCCCCAGCTCGCGGGCGATGGCGAACGCGGTCAGCGGGTGGTCGCCCGTGATCATGACCGGACGAATGCCAGCGCTTTTGGCGATGCGCACGGCCTCTTTCACCTCGGAGCGCGGCGGGTCGATGATGCCGACCATGCCGACGAATACCAGGTCATGCTCGATCGTCGCCGCATCGACATGCACGCTCGGCTCCGTGAAATGGCGGAAAGCCAGTCCCAGGACGCGCAAGCCGTTTTTCGCCAGGCTGTTGTTGGATTCGGTGATGCGCTGGCGCCAGGCGCCGTTCATCAGCGTGATCTCACCTTCATGCCAGACGTAGTTGCTGATGTCCAGCAGTCCATCGACTGCGCCTTTGGTGAAGGCGATCGCACTGGTGGGCGTCAGGTCGAGCAGATCGACCAGATAACGCTCGGCACTGGTGGGCGCGACATCAGTGGACAGGCGATGCACGGTGGACATGCGCTTGCGATCGCTGTCGAATGGCACCTCGCCCGTGCGCGGCAGGAATTTTTCCAGATGCGGCTTGAGCAGACCGTACTTGGCGGCGGCATCGACCAGCGCGGTCTCCGTCGGATCACCGAGCAGACGGTATGCGCCTTCTTTTTCGCCCATCTCCAGGATGGTGTCATTGCACAGCGTGTCGCCCGCCAGCATGATCGCCACCGAAGCGTTGGTCGTGTTGCGTCCGGTGCCATTGGACTGTACCAGCGAGCTGTAGCCGATTTTGACCACATCGTCGATGCGCGAGATCTCGCCCGCGACATCGATGGTGGTCACGGTCATCTTGTTTTGGGTCAGCGTGCCCGTCTTGTCGGAGCAGATGGTCGTGACCGACCCCAATGTCTCGACCGCCGGCAGCTTGCGGATCAGCGCGTTGCGACGCAGCATCCGCTGCGCGCCCAATGCCAGCGCGATCGTCACGACAGCGGGCAGACCCTCCGGCACGACCGCCACCGCGACCGCCACGCCATTCAGCAGCACATCCTGAAAGGGGTCCTGCACGATGAAGCCGATGATGATGGCGACCACCATCACCCCCAGCGCGCCGCGAATCAGCACGGTGCCGACTTCATCCATACGCCGTTGGAGCGGCGTCTTTTCGTTTTCCACACTCTGAATCAACTGCGCGATTCGTCCGAGCTGCGTCTTCATGCCCGTTTCGACGATCACCGCCGCGCCGCGTCCGTAGGTGACGGCGGTGCCCATGTAGATCATGTTACGTCGATCGCCCAACGGTGCGTCGAGCTGCGTCAGCGATGCCAGGTCTTTTTCGACCGACTCGGACTCGCCCGTCAGGGATGCTTCCTGCACACGCATGTTCGCCATGTCAATCAGGCGGGCGTCGGCGGGCACGATCGACCCGGCTTCGAGCAGCACGATGTCACCGGGCACCAGCCCGCGCGGATCGATGTCACTGACCGATCCCTCACGACGCACGCGCACCAGCGGCGCCGCCATTCGTTTCAACGCTGCCATTGCCTGTTCAGCGCGATACTCCTGCACGACGCCCAGAATGGCATTGAGGACGACGATCGCGGAAATAGCGATCACGCTGTCGAATTTGCCCAACAGACCCGATAGGACGGCTGCAAAGATCAGCAGCAGCACCAGCGGGCCAGTCAGTTGTTCCCACAGGATTTCAAGCGGCGTGGTTCTCTTGCCCTCGACCAGCTCGTTGCTGCCATATTGTTCCAGCCGCTTTTTGACTTCGGTTTCGGTGAGTCCGCGCTCGGGACGGACGGCAAATCTGCCCAACACGTCCTCTGCATCGAGAGTGTGCCAGGGCTGTGTCGGTACGCCAGGGGCGGCGATGGGCGCTTGCTGTGCTTGTTTTTCCAGCATTGTTCTACCAATCCAGGCTATACGTAGGATAGTGAAGATAATTGAACAGTAGTGCGATGGGGTGAATAAAAAAAACCGGCGGCAGTCCAACGTGCGGGCGGTCGTCGGTTTGGGACACAATGTCGATAGCATAAACCGGACGTACCTGTTCCCCCCCCCTATAAATGCGGGGTTGATTATGAGAATGTACTCATCTTGACGGGCTTCATTCAGCATGAATTCCGACGATTTTTCATCCCCTGAACATTAGAAAATATTTAAATTTGAACCATCATGACCCGTCGTGATGCGTTATAATAATGCTTAACGTCGAATGCCCCTTGTGTCGCTTTTGCATTCAGAGTATAGTTTACGAGTCGTATGACGGCGTGCTGACAACGCCGCCCGATGTGTCCATACCCCCACAGGAGGCAGTCATTTTGGCATCGACCGTATCACAAATCCCGATAAATACCCCACCTGAGGTCACGCAGGATACCTGGCAGCCCAAAGTATCGGCGCACCGCCTGGCAGGTCTGCTGCACATGCTGGAGGGGTTCCGGCTGCGCTACATCGCCGCGACACTCTCACTGGGTCTGGGCGCTGCCGCCAAGACCGGAACGTACCTGCTGCTGGCGTACCTGGTCGATGAAGTGCTGCTGCGCAATCGTATTGGCGAGGCGATCGTGCTGATCGCGCTCAGCTTCATCGGGCTGGCGCTGGTCGAGGGCACCTTTACATTCATCAGCGGCACGCTGGCTGCCAGCACCGCCGAGAGTATGGCGCGGCGGCTGCGCAACTATCTTTATGATCATCTCCAGCGGCTCAACTTCACCTATCACGATCGTAACAAGACCGGTGAATTGATCCAGCGCGTCACCTCCGACGTGGACGCGGTGCGCCGCTTCTTCGCGGAACAGGCGATCGGGTTGGGACGTATCTTCCTACTGTTCAGCGTCAATTGGATCGCGCTGATGACGCTCAACTGGCAGCTGGCACTGGCATCGGTAGTGGTGGTGCCGTTCCTGGCTGCTGTGTCGATATTCTTCTTTTCGCGTATCGAGAAGCGCTATATGCTCTTTCAGGAGGCGGAAGGCAAGCTCTCGACCACGCTGCAAGAGAATTTGTCCGGCGTGCGCGTCGTCAAGGCGTTCGCGCGTCAACAATACGAAATGGAAAAATTCGACGCCGACAACAGCGAACATTTTCGCCGCAGCAACAGGCTGCTGGTGTGGCACTCGGTCTACTGGCCCCTGACCGACATCATGACCGGGGTGCAGACGCTGGGCGCCATCCTGATCGGCGCGACGATGGTCATCAACGGCGGTCTCTCGATCGGGTCGTACCTGGCGTTCGTCGGGCTGATCGGCTGGATCATCGACCCGATGCGCGGACTCGGTAGAATCATCGTCGCCGCGTCCGAGGGCATGGTGTCATACACCCGTGTCGCGGATATCATCATGAAAGAGCGCGAACCGCTCACGCTGGGGTTGCGCGCCTTCGACCAGCCGATGCGCGGCGAAGTCAGATTTGAAAATGTCGGCTTCAGCTATGCCAGCCACAGCGACGCCGACAAAGCGGGCGCGGAAGTATTGCACGACATCACCTTCACCGCCCAGCGCGGACAGACGATCGCGCTGATAGGCTCGACTGGATCGGGCAAATCGTCGCTGATCAACCTGCTGCCGCGTTTCTACGAGTATACCAGCGGACGCATCACCATCGATGGTATCGACATCAAAACGATCGCGCGCGAATATCTGCGCGCTCAGATCGGCATCGTCGAGCAGGAACCGTTCCTGTTCTCGCGCTCGATCAAGGAAAATATCGCCTACGGCGTCGGGCATCCCGTGACCGACGAGGAGATTTTCGCGGCGGCGCGGGCAGCTGACTTTCATCATGTGGCGCTGTCGTTTCCCGAAGGGTATGGCACCATCGTCGGTGAGAAGGGTGTTACGCTGTCCGGCGGACAGAAACAGCGTGTGGCGATCGCGCGTGCGCTGCTGAAGAATCCGCCGATCCTGATCCTGGACGACTCTACGTCGTCGGTCGATACCGAGACCGAGGCGACCATCCGCGAGGCGCTGTACAATCTCATGGGCGGGCGCACCACCTTTGTGATTGCGCACCGCGTGCAGAGCGTGATGAACGCCGATATGATCCTGGTATTGGATCAGGGACGGATCGTGCAGCGCGGCACACACGACGAATTGGTCGATCAACCTGGCTTTTACCAACGAATCTACGATCTGCAAGCCCGCATCGAGAGCGAGCTTGAAAAGGATATCGCAAGTGTCTGATTACGGCTTTCAGGAAGAAGAGTTCGACGCTAAATTCAACGGCAGCACGCTGCTGCGGATTCTGAGCCAGCTCCGTCCGCACTGGCGTCTGGTGATCGGCTTCATTGGCTCGGTGGCAGTGGTGTCGATCCTGACCTCGGTCTTCACCTGGCTGGGGATGCGCATTATCGATGACGCCATCCTCCCCGGTGACGCCTCACGGCTGCGTGACATCGCCATCCTGTACATCGTGTTGGTGGTCATTCAGGCGGCGTTCGTCTGTTTGTTCATCTTTTTGACCGGGCTGCTCGGTCACAAAGTGCAGTACATGATGCGCCGCCAGATGTTCAACCATCTGCAGGCGCTGTCCCTGAGCTACTACAACAAGACGCCGGTCGGCTGGATCATGTCGCGGCTGACGTCTGACACGGAGCGTATCGCCGATCTGGTGACCTGGGGAACGCTGGACCTGGTGTGGGCTGCCATCAACATCGTCACCGCTTTCGTATTCATGCTGACCATCAACTGGCAGTTGGCTCTGGTCGTCTTCAGTGTCATCCCGATTCTGATCGGGGTGGCGATCTGGTTCGAGCAAAAGATCGTCAAGCAGTATCGGATCGCGCGCAAGGCGAACAGCAAGATCACCGGTGCGTTCAACGAGAACATCACCGGCGTGCGCGTGGTCAAGGCGATGAACCGCGAGGCGCGCAATCTGAACGAATTTGGCGAGCTGACGGGCGACATGTACCAGGCGTCGTTCCGGGCGGCGCGCCTGTCGGCGCTGTTTTTGCCAGCCGTGCAGATCATCGCGGCGGTGGCGCTGGGCGCGATCGTCTACTTTGGCGGCGGGCAGGTCGAGATCGGCGGCATGACCATCGGCGGCTTGCAGGCGTTCATCGGTTACGTGACCTTCATGCTGTGGCCTGTGCAGGATTTGGCGCGGGTGTTCGCCTCGCTGCAACAGGCGATCGCCTCGGCGGAGCGGGTGTTTTCGTTGAGCGACGCCCAGCCGGACGTGAGCGATAAGGCAACTGCCATCGAGGCACCGTCGATTGCCGGGGACATCGTATTCGAGAATGTGACCTTCTGGTACGAGCCGAATACGCCGATCCTGAAGGACTTCAATCTCACCATCAAGCGTGGCGAGACGATCGCGCTGGTCGGTCCGACGGGCGCAGGCAAATCGACGCTGGTCAATCTGGTGTGCCGCTTCTTCGAGCCACAGGGCGGGCGTATTCTGTTCGGCGGGCGCGACTACACCGATTTGACCCAACATGCCATCCAGTCGAAGATCGGGATGGTGCTGCAAACGCCGCATCTGTTCAGCGGCAGCATTCGTGAGAATATCCGCTACGGACGCCTGGATGCGACCGATGCCGAAGTTGTCGAGGCGGCGACGCTGTCCGGCGCGCACGACTTCATCGTCACGCTCAACGGCGGCTATGACGGCGAGGTCGGGGAAGGTGGCAACCGCCTGTCGGTCGGTCAGAAGCAGTTGATCAGTCTGGCGCGGGCGGTGCTGGCGCAGCCGGAATTGTTCGTGATGGACGAGGCGACCAGCTCGGTCGATACGCTGACCGAGGCATTGATCCAGCGCGGCATGGAGACGATGATGCAGGGGCGGACGAGCTTCGTGATCGCACACCGTCTGAGTACGATTCGCCGCGCCGATCGCATCATGGTGATCGAGAACGGTGGCGTGAGCGAGATGGGCACCCACGCCGAGCTGATCAAGGCGCGCGGGCATTACTACAGCCTGTACACGCAGCAGTTCCGCCGTGAGCGCGAGGCGGAGGCGGAGCTGGTCGGTGAACTCGACGCGCCGCGCGTCGATGCGGTCATCGAGCGCGAGCCGGAGCTAAGTCTGGCGTAAGGACGGTTCATGGTGCGTCCGACGTAAGGACAGTTCTGTACAGACGCAAAACACGATGCGTCCACCAGCGCGGTCACAGTGTTTGGCGTGCCAAGCCCACTGCATCAATCGAATCATCACGGATGGCGCATGGGAGTTACTCCTTTGCGCCATCCGTGTTTTGTGGGCGTGACACGATCTGTCCACCAAAGCAGTCGCAGGGGTTTGTCATGCCAAACCCTGGTCGCATTGACGCAACCCCCCGAATATGCGCACGACGGACGCATCGTCAGCCGTCTCTATGACCGCTTTTACACCCGTTGCTTGACGCCAATGTTACGAACGGTGTATATTCATTACAAATTACCCTGCATTGAACGTTACAATCGAAGGAACCTGGGGATGGGTAAGACAAAAATACTGCTGGTCGAGGACGACGCCGGGATCAATAAACTGATCACCGATTATTTAGGCGCGCATCAATTCGAGGTCTTCAACTTCACTGACGGGCCCGAAGCGCTCGATCACCTGCTCAAGCGCGGACTACCGCATCTGGCGCTGATCGACCTGACGCTGCCTTCCGTGCATGGATTCGAGCTGTCCGGCAAGATCAAGACGATGGCGGATGTGCCGATCATCTTCATCACTGCCACCAGCGACACCGACACGATCGTGCAAGGGTTGAAGACCTATGCCGAAGATTTCATCGTCAAGCCGTTCGAGCTGCGTGAGCTGGAGGCGCGGATTCAGGTGGTGCTGGCGCGGATGCCGAGCCTCGACTATGCCAACGAACCGATCATCCGTATCGACGACAATCTGAGCATCGACTTTGCGCACAATCGCATCGTCGTCAACAGCCGCGCCTGCACGCTGACGCCGACCGAGTCGATCCTGCTGCATGTGCTGCTGCGTCATGCCGGGCGGGTGGTCGAAAACCGCATGTTGATCGCTCGCGTGTGGCCGACCGAGGAGGTCTACGAGGATACCCTGCGCGTGCATATGCACCGTCTGCGGCGCAAGCTGGAGTCGGACTCGCACCATCCGCATTACATCCGCACCGAGCGCGGCACCGGTTATATGTTCACGGTGCGCCCGCCGGAGGGAGCCGTCTTCGTCGATGAGGACGCGCTCGAACCGACTGCTTAAAGAAACCGATCATGACCGAAACAGGCAGACTGACAGCGGCGCTCGACGATGCGCAGGCGACCCTGCGCACCGCGCGGCTGCTGCTGCACGCGCACACGCCACAGCATATGGTCGATATCCTGCGGACACAGTTATTGCAGCCGACACTTTCGAGCTGCATCCTGTTTCTGTTTGGCGGCGATAGCGAGGATGCGCAGCCAGGTCAGCGTGCCTATATGGAGCTGCAAGGCACCTGGTCGAAACGGGTGGGCAGTGGGGTCGGCAGCGGCATACGTCTGTACCTGAACAATTATGCTGACCTGATGGCACGCCTCGATTCTGAAGAAGTGGTTTATTTTCCGCATCCGCGCCCGATCTGGGTGTACTTCGACCCGCTGGTGCGCGGATTTTTGCGCGCGGAGCGAGCACGTTCGCTGGCGTTGATCACATTGAAGGCGCGCGGCGAGTCGATCGGGGTGCTGCTGCTGGCGTCCGACCGATCGAATGCGTTCGACACCGACGACCTGGAAAGATTTCATCTGATCAGCGAATATCTGGCGCTCAACCTGTACGCCAAGCTGCTCACCGAACGCCAGCAGCGCCTTGGACAGCATTATGCTGCCATGCTGAACGCAGTCCGCGATGGGGTGGTGATGGTGCTGCCTTTCGACAAAGGCGGACGGGTGTTCATCGCCAACCGCTATTTCAAGCGCCTGTTCGAGCTGGACGACCACGATGGCGAGGGCGACTCGCTGATCGACCTGCTCAACAAGATGCGCATCGCTGAAAACACGCGCCAGGAATTACACGCCACCTGGTTGAGCCTGTCGCCGCGCGCACCAGGCGAGTCGCGCGGAGAATTTCATCTGGTCACCGGGGAAGGGCAGCCGACCGACATTGCCTGGTACAGCGCGCCCGTCAGTCAGGGGACACAGGTGCTGGGGCGTATCTACACCTTTCACGATGTCACGCCCGAACGCACGGCGCAAAAATTGCGGGCGGCATTCCTGTCGCGGCTGTCGCACGAGCTGCGCACGCCGCTGACCTCGATACGTGGGTTCGCGGAATTCATCCTGGAGGTGTCCGGCGACCAGCTCCCGTCGCTGGCGCGGGAGTACACCGCGATCATCCTGGAGAGCGCGCGCCATTTGAACACGTTGTTCACCGATCTGATCGAGATCACGCGCGCCGAGGCGGGCGAACTCAAGCTGAATCGGCGCGAAGCCTATTTGCCAGATATTATCATCGACACGGTGGCACGGCTGGAACTGCATTACCGCGAGCGCGAACAGCAGGTGATCATGGAGCTGGACGATGATCTGCCAGCGGTGTTGGTCGATGTCGATCGCATCACCCAGGTGGTGAGCAATTTACTGGCTAATGCGATCAAGTATTCGCCGGAAAAAGGCAGGATTCGTGTCATTACCACGCTGATCAGCGATGCGGCGGCACTGCCGCGATCGGCACCGCCGGGTGTAGTGCTGCCCGCCGTCATGGTGATGGTGCGCGACCAGGGCAAGGGCTTGTCACGTGACGAGGTAGAACAGGTCTTCATGCCCTTTTACCGCACCGAGTCGGTCAAGCGCGAACGCATCGAGGGGGCGGGTCTCGGTCTGGCAGTGGCGCGCAGTATTTTAGAGGTGCATCGCGGCAAGATATGGGCGGCGCCGCGCGGGGAGGTGCGCGGCGGCTGCTTCATCTTTACCATCCCGACGCCGTGAGGGGGGCGGACGCATCGTTGTGCGTCCTATGCGAGTAGGTCGTATGCCCGTTTCATGCGCGCCAGCCCTTCGATCACGGTCGCGCGTGGTGCCGCGAAATTGAGCCGAATGAAGCCCGCGCCGCCCGCTCCAAAGGTGGCGCCGTCGTTGAAAGCGACTCGTCCCTGTTCCAGAAACCAGGCGGCGGGCGTCTGCGCGTCGGGCAAGGTGAGCGCGCGGCAGTCGATCCATGCCAGATAGGTCGCATCTGGGACGGTCATCGACAGCAGCGGCATGTCACGCGCGATCGTCTCGATCACCAGATCACGGTTCGCCTGCAAATAAGGCATGAGCTGATCGAGCCAGGGCTGACCGTCGCGGTAGGCAGCCAGTCCAGCCGTCAGACCGAGGGCGTTGACGAGCGCGCCCATACCATAGCGCCATTCGTTCATCCGCTTGAGCAGATCGGCATCCTGTACGATTAGCACGCTCAAGCCCAATCCAGGAATGTTGAAGGTTTTGCTTGGTGCAAGCATGGTGATCGTGCGTGCGGCGATCTCCGGTGAGAGCGACGCGATCGAGATATGCTGCGGTGCGCTGTAGGTCAGATCGCAGTGAATTTCATCCGAGGCGATGATCAGGTCGTGGCGGACACAGAAATCTGCGATCTGTTCCAATTCGCCGCGCGTCCAGACGCGCCCGATCGGGTTGTGCGGGCTGCACAGCAGAAATAAGCGCGTGCGCGGCGTGACGGCGGCTGCGAGCGCGTCCATGTCGAGGGTGTAGGTGAGACTAGCTCCGTCGTGGGACACGGTAAGCGGGGCGGTTTGCAGTGTCCGCCCTTGATTGACGGGCGCACTCAGGAAGGGCGGATAGATGGGAGTCTGTGTCAGCACACCGTCGCCGGACGTGCCGACGATCGCGCTGATGCAGTTCAGCCCCATCACCAGACCGGGCAGCAGCACGATCTGTTCCGGCGTGATCTGCATGGCATGACGCGCCGCCAGCCGCTCGACCAGCGTCGTCCTGAGTGCGGGTTCATCCATCTGATAGCCGAAAACGCCATGATCGAGGCGCTCGTGCAGGGCAGCGATCAGCGCGTCCGGCGCGCGAAAGTCCATGTCCGCGACCCACATAGGCAGCACGTCATGGTCGAACCAGTTCCATTTTGCCGATCCGCTGGCACGGCGTTCGATGATTGCGTCAAAGTCGATCGGATTCATTGAATGGGTTCCCGTTTTTGTTTGATCAATGGAAATTGAGAATTGCTGTGCGGACGCATTGTTATGCTTCCGATGTTGGATCATAGACGGTCAGCGGCTTAGAACAAAGTGGACTGCACAGCAGGCGGTGCGACCGTGCCCCCGTGTGTCGCTTTGAAGCGGTCGGCTTCGTTCAGCAGTTCACGGGCACTCTGTAGTCCGCTCTCGTTGATCGTACCGAGCATGGCAGCCAGCTCTTCGACACGCTGCCCGGCGCCGTCCAGCGCGGCGATCAGGGTGTGCGTGCGTCCGCCCTCGACCTGCTTGGAGACCCGAAAATGGCGATCGGCAAACCCGGCGAGCTGCGCCAGATGCGTGACGACCAGGACCTGATGATCGCCCGTCAGTCCCCACAGCTTTTCGCCCACAACGCTGCCAACGCGCCCACCGATACCCTGGTCGATCTCGTCGAAGATCAACGTGGGAGTCTGATCGGCTTGGGTCAGGACGCGCTTGAGCGCCAGCATGATGCGCGCTGCCTCACCGCCAGATGCCACCTTTGCCAGCGGACGCAGCGGTTCGCCGGGATTGGCGGACATGACGAACTCGACGGCATCCACGCCGGACTCGTCGAACGCCAGCCGCCGCTCCCCGACATAACAGCCCTGGGGGTGGTCGCGCTGCGTCACGCTGACGTCGAACTGCGCTTTTGCCATGCGCAGATCGCCCAGTTCGGTGACGATCCCCTCACTCAGGCGCCTGGCGGCGGCGCGGCGCGCGCCGCTGATGCGCTCCGCCAGCTCACCAATATGGCGCAGCATCGCTTCTTCCTGAGCGCGCAGCGCAGAGAGACGTTCGGCACTGTTGTCGATCGTCTCCAGCTCCGCCGCTGCTTTGACGCCATAGGCGACGATCGCCTCGATGGTGACGGCGCTGAAGCGGCGCTTGAGCTGATTGATCAATTCCAGCCGTTCCTCGACCTCATCGAGGCGGATCGGGTTGTATTCGAGCGTGTCGGCATAGCGGCGCATCGAGAGCGCCAGTTCTTCGATCTGGGCGGCGCAGGTCTCCGCCAGATCATAATCTTCGGTGCGCGATGGATCGATCGCCTTGAGCTTGCTCAACAGTGCCGTCACCTGCACGAACTGATCGAGCGCCGCCTCCTGACCACCCGGCACATCGTCGCCGTAGAGCAGCCGCACCGCGTCGCCGGTCAGGCGGGCGAGCTGTTCGCTGTTCGCCAGACGGTGCCGTTCTGTCTTGAGAACGTCGTCTTCGCCATTTTCCAGTCCTGCCGCCTCGATCTCCTCGATCTCGTCGCGCAGACGGTCGGCGCGGCGCTGCACGCTGGCTTCGTCTTCGAGCAGTTGACGGATTTCGCGGCGTGCCTCGTTCAGGCGTCCGACGACGGTCGCCAGCGCCGATCGTGCGTCCATCAGCGCGGCATAGCGATCGAGCAGTTCCAGATGGGCGGCGGGCTTCAGCAGCGACAGGTGCGCGCTCTGACCATGCACATCGACCAGCAGTGCGCCGATCTCCCCAATCACATCCAGGCTGACTGTGACTCCGCCCAGGCGCGCCGACGAGCGTCCGTTGGAGCGCACCTCGCGCATCAGCGTGATCGCCTTGTCCGAGTCGGTGTCGAGCAGATTCTCACGCTCCAGGATCGGCAGAATCCCCGCACGGGTGACACTATTGAGACGAAACACACCCTCGATGATGGCGCGTTCTTCCCCGGCGCGCACCATCGACGAGTCGGCTTTGCCGCCGAGCAGCAGCTCGACCGCATCGATGATAATCGACTTGCCCGCGCCGGTCTCCCCGGTGATTACGTTCAAGCCATCCCCGAAGGTCAATTCCAGTTGATCGATGATCGCAAAATTACGGACGCGAATCTCTTCGAGCATGACATCCTCGAAAGGGTTTATTTGTTAGACCAGCAAGTTGCCGCAGCATCGTGGTTCCATTTCAATTTCAATGTCCCGTTCAGTGTACCGCGTCCACAGATGAAACCGATCAGAGCGGTTCGCGCGTCGGTGTCGAGGGCTTGCGCGGCTCCAGGCGGTCGAGCAGCGAACGATAGAAGTAGTTGCGTTCACGCAGCCGGGCAAAGCGGCTGACCAGATCGCTGGTTTGCACCGACACCCGGTCGGCTGAGAGCAGATAGGTGCCCGGCATCCCATCGGCGGACAGGACTGTTTCCGCCTGGGCACCTGGCGAGACGACGATCTCCACGCGCGCCCCTTCGGGGAGCACGATCGGACGATCCAGGCTGAGATGCGGCGCCACCGGCACGATCAGGATGCTGCGCACTTCCGGTGGCAGGATCGGTCCGCCGCTGGCGAGCGCATAGGCGGTCGATCCAGTGGCGGTGGCGATGATCAGTGCATCGGCGTTGTAGGTGGTCGTCCAGTCGCCATCGATGTAGGCATCGAGCCGGATCATGCGCGTGACTGTGCCCCGGCTGATCACCACGTCGTTGAGCGCGTCCATCGTCGTGATCACACTCTCGCCGCGTGTGACTTTGGCGTTGAGCATCATGCGCGTCTCGATCCAATAGCTGCCGTCGATGATCTGATCGAGATGGGTCTCCCAGTGATCGGGATTGGTGATCTCGGTCAGAAACCCCAGATAGCCCATATTGACGCCCAGCACGGGCACCCCGTAATCGGCACACACACGTGATGCGCGCAGCATCGCGCCGTCACCGCCGATAGCAATGATCAGACTGGACGCGGCGATACGGTCGCGCACGCTGTCCGGCGTCCAGTCGTTCGCCATCCACGTCTGACAGCCGCGCGCCTGCAGACTGGCGACGATGCGCGCAGCGACGGGCGTGCTTTGCGGTCTGCCCGGATGGGCGAGTACTCCGAACCGATGATCGGTCACGTCGATTAATTCCTTACCCTGGCATCTCTGGACACAGCATCGATAGCACGCATTATAAGACCAGGGCGCCGCGCGCGCCACGCATGGTCTGGCACGCAATCCAGCCTGTCAGACCATGATAGCACGTTTGTTCGTAAATCTGTATGAGGATTGGATCATCATTACTTAAAGAATGTGCCTGTATACCTTAACAATTATTCTTGGTTCCATTAAAGCCTTACCATTACCATCAGGTCTCGGAGTCGGTTCTCGATTCCAATCTATCTGTACAGCTTCAGGAGACTACCTCACATGTTCAAGCGTCTTTCGTGGATCGTTGTCGTACTCGCTCTCGTGGTGCCTTTCGTCGTCATGGCGCAGGAAGCCACCCAGGAACCGATGATGGAAGTCGAACTGCCGGAAGTCATCCCGGCAGACCTGTCCGGTGATATCGTCACCGCCGGCAGCTCGACTGTTTTCCCGCTGACCGAAGCCGTCGCCAACGCCTTCCTCGAAGAGGGTTTCACCGGCAACCTGACCATCGACAGCATTGGCACGGGCGGCGGTTTCGAGCGCTTCTGCGTCGCTGGTGAGACCGACATCGCCAACGCCAGCCGCGCCATTCGTGACAGCGAAATTGAAAGCTGCGCCGCTCTGACCCCGGCGCGTACCCCGATCGAATTCCGCGTCGGCACCGACGCCCTCGCGGTCGTCGTCAGCGCGGAAAATGATTTCGTCGACTCGCTGACCATCGAGCAGCTCGGTCGTATCTTCAGCGGCGAATACGTGATGTGGTCGGATGTGGACGCCAGCTATCCTGACGAGGCGATCCAACTGTTCAGCCCCGGCACCGACAGCGGTACGTACGACTACTTCGTCGAAGCTGTGCTGGAGGGTGGTCTGGACCTCGAAGGCGAAGCCGCTCAAGAAGCCATCCTCAACGCCGCTGGTATCCAGTTCTCGGAAGACGACAACGTCCTGGTTCAGGGCGTCGAAGGCAGCCCGTATGCCATCGGCTATTTCGGTTTCGCCTATTACATCGAAGAAGCCGACAACCTCAAGGCGTTGTCGCTCGATGGCGGTGACGGTGCAGTCCTGCCGGAAGCTGAAAGCGCCGAAGACGGCAGCTACCCGCTGGCGCGCCCGCTGTACATCTACAGCGACGCCGGTGTCATCGCCGAGAAGCCCCAGGTCGGCGCCTTCATCAATTACTACCTGACCAACGTCAATGATCTGATCACCGAAGTCGGCTACTTCCCGGCGAGCGCCGAAGCGCTCAACGCCGCGAAGCAGGCGCTGTCCGACTCGATGATGGGCGGCATGTAATTTTTTCACCCTGGCGAGCAAAAAGGGGACGGGCACATGCCCGTCCCCTTTTTGCTTTATGTTGTGTCACTTCCACGCCGCCTTATAACCTCACATCCCCATTTTCGCGCGGAGGAGAGTCATGCAGTCTCAAGTTGAAGCCGGACGAGAAGGTGGCGTCATCAGCAGTGCGGTCGCCGCCCGTCGTGCGCAGGTCAGTATTTTCAAAAAAGGGCGCCCAGCCGAAGATGTGATACGCGGCTATATGCTGGCGTGTGGCATTCTCTCCATTTTCACGACCATCGGTATCGTGATCATCCTCGGCAACGAGTCGCTGCTTTTTTTCACCAGCGGTGAGCTTGATTTTATTGAATTTTTCACCAGCATCCAGTGGCAGCCGCGCATCGGTGAATTCGGCATCCTGCCGCTGGTGACCGCGACGCTGATGACCACCGTGATCGCCATGCTGGTCGCCATTCCGCTCGGCTTAGGCTCCGCCATCTATCTGGCGGAATACGCGCCGCTGCGCATTCGCAACGCCTTCAAACCAATCCTGGAAATTCTCGCGGGTATCCCGACCGTCGTGTATGGATACTTCGCGCTTACCGTAATGACGCCGCTGCTGCGTGCGCTGCTTGGTGACAATACAGTCCAGATTTACAACACGGCATCGGCGGGGCTGGTCATGGGGCTGATGATCCTGCCGACGATCAGCTCGATGAGCGAGGACGCTCTCAGCGCGGTGCCGCGCGCGCTGCGTGAGGCATCGTATGGTCTGGGCGCGACCAAATTCGAGACGGTCACCAAAGTTGTGCTGCCCGCCGCGCTGTCGGGCGTGCTGGCTGCCTTTATCATCGGCATCTCGCGCGCGGTTGGTGAGACGATGATTGTGGCGATGGCTGCGGGCGCGGGTCCGAATTTCACGTTCAACCCGTTCGAGGGCGCGGAGACGATGACCGGTCACATCGCCCGTATCAGCAAGGGCGACCTCAGCTACGACTCGATCGACTACAACAGCCTGTTTGCCATCGGTCTGACACTGTTCGTGATGACGCTGGCGTTGAACCTGCTCAGTCAATGGGTGAGCCGCCGCTTCCGTGAGGTCTATCAATGAGCGCCAACAACACGCCATCGAATTACATGCCATCCGGGGAAGCGTTCAAGCGCAACCTGGCAGGACGAAATCGGCGCGGCGGTATCTGGGGCACCTTCTACTACCTGTCGCTGGTCGTCGCCATCATCGCCTTGATCGCCTTGTTCCTGTCGATCATCAACCAGGCGTTCGGCTATGTGGTCGAGGCGGACACTATCAGCCCGACCGAGCTGGTGGAGGGCGGCGATCTGTCTACGCTCGACTCGCCCGCGCTGGCGGCGATCCTGCTGGAAAATGTCCCCGGTCGTCTGATCGTGTACACCCGCGATACGTTGAGCCGAGTTAGCGAGGATGTGTTCACGCGCACGCCGCTGCGTGAGGCGGTCGCGGGCAGCACGCTCCCCGCTGGCACCGAAGACCTGGACATCACCGACATCACCGCCGAACAGCGCGCTGAAATCCTGGGTGCCAATCTGGGTGCAGATGTCCTGGTCGATTATGTGACCGAGGATGTGGTCGAGGCGAACGTCGAGCGCGCCTGGTCGTTGTTCGAGTCGATCCCGGCTGCGGTGACGCAGTTGTTCGGGCAGCCCAATCCGCTGCTGGTCGAGGCGATCGAGGAATACCCCGACGGCGACTTCTACTTCCGGTCGTGGCTGACGCTGGACTTCATCACGTCACGGGGCTCGGACGAGCCGACGGTCGCGGGTATCCGCATCGCGCTGCTCGGCACGATCTGGGTGATCATCATCACGCTCGGATTTGCCTTTCCGGTGGGCGTGGGCGCGGCGATCTATCTGCAGGAATATGCGACCGATACCCCGCTCAACCGTTTGATCGAGACCAATATCCGCAATCTGGCGGGTG
The DNA here is from genome assembly GCA_034437395.1 of Anaerolineae bacterium. GTDB lineage: Bacteria > Chloroflexota > Anaerolineae > Aggregatilineales > Phototrophicaceae > Flexifilum. The sequence continues at coordinate 33,011 of DAOTUN010000054.1, forward strand.
TGCCGTCGATCATCTATGGTCTGCTCGGCTTGGCGATCTTCGCTCGCGCGCTCTCGGACATCACCGGCGGACGCACGATCCTGTCGGCAGGTCTGACGCTCGGACTGCTGATCCTGCCTGTGATCATCATCAACAGTCAGGAAGCGCTGCGCGCGGTGCCTTCCTCGATCCGCGAAGCCAGCTACGGCGTCGGCGCGACCAAGTGGCAGACCATCTGGAATCAGGTCTTGCCTGCCGCGATGCCCGGTATCCTGACCGGGACGATCCTCGCCAGCTCGCGCGCACTTGGTGAGACCGCACCGCTGATCGTCGTCGGCGCCTCCACGACCATCTTTCGTAACCCCCTCAGCATCATCGATAAATTCACGGTGCTGCCGATTCAGATTTTCGACTGGACTTCACGTCCGCAAGCCGAGTTTCGTGCTGTGGCGGCTGCCGCAATCATCGTGCTGATCGTGCTGCTGCTGCTGTTGAATACCACCGCGATTATCCTCCGCCAACGATTCAGAAAGAGCTTGCAGGGATGACCCAAAACGGCGCTTACGCAATCGAACTCAAGAACGTTGACATCTACTACGGACCGAAACTCGCCGTCAAGGATGTCAATCTCAGTCTGCAATCGCGCAAGATCACCGCCTTCATCGGACCTTCGGGCTGTGGCAAAAGCACGGTGCTGCGCTCGATCAACCGCATGAACGACCTGATTCCGAGCGCCCGCGTGGAAGGCCAAGTGACCTTTCATGGGCAAAATCTGTACGATGCCAACATCGATCCGGTCGAGGTGCGCCGCCGCATCGGGATGGTGTTCCAAAAGCCGAATCCATTCCCCAAGAGCATCTACGACAATATCGCCTACGGACCGCGTCTGTTGGGCGTGAAGGGCAAATCGACGCTGGACGAAATCGTCGAGAAGAGCCTGAAGTCGTCATTTTTGTGGGATGAAGTCAAGGACGACTTGAAGAAGTCGGGCTTGGCATTGTCGGGTGGTCAGCAGCAGCGCCTGTGCATCGCGCGCACGATCGCCGTCGAGCCAGAAGTGATCCTGATGGACGAGCCGTGTTCGGCGCTCGACCCGATCGCCACGCAGGCGGTCGAAGACCTGATGAAAATCCTGGTTAAGCAGTACACGATCATCATCGTGACGCACAACATGCAGCAGGCGCAGCGCGTCGCGGATTACACCGCCTTCTACAGCATCCGCAAGAAGGAAGATGTGCCCGGCAAAGAAAATCGTTGGGGTGTGTTGGGTGAATTCGCGCCCACCGACCAGCTCTTCAGCAAGCCCAATTCGGAAGAGACCGAGCGCTACATTCGCGGTGAATTCGGTTAATCGACATGGTCGTAGGGACGCATAACAATGTGTCCCTGCAATTGCACTGAGGGGCTTGGCACGCCAAGCCCCTCATCTAACCTGCCAGACATTTCCCTCAATCTTTGAACACATCGGTGCGGCGATCGTCGGAAACCGGGATGCGGTGACGTACAATGTCCACGTAATCGGTGTCGATCTCGGCGGTAGCGATACCGGGTGTCTCCCCATACTCGATCACGATCCTGCCCCAGGGATCGACGATCATCGAGTGCCCTCCAAAGAGCTTATCCCCGATCTGACCGACCGCATTGGTAGCCGCGATGTAGCACTGGCACTCGATCGCCCGAGCGATCAGCAACGCCCGCCAATGCTCGATGCGCTCCATCGGCCATTCCGCAGGGATGATGATCAGCTTGACGCCCTGCATCGCATAACGACGGAACAATTCCGAGAAACGCAGATCGTAGCAGATCGCCATCGCGGTCGTGCCCCAGGGGAGCTGCTCGACCCAGGGAGAGGCACCGGGCTGCAAAAAACGATCCTCTTCCATCAGGCGAAACAGGTGCATCTTGCGATACACGCCGATCATCTTGCCTTTTGGAGTGAAAAATGCCGCGCTGTTCGACACTTCCAAGCCCCGCTTTTCCAGCACCGACCCGACAATACTGAGATTGTTCTGCGTCGCCAGGGTCGAAATTTGTGCAAAGATACCCGTGTCGAGCGGGTTGGCGAGCTCGCGCGAGCGCTCCAGTGCGTAGCCGGTTGACCATAATTCGGGCAGGATGAGCAAGTGTGACCGACGGTGCGCCGCCTCGGTGATAATCTCGCCCGCTGTGGCGAGATTCTTGCGCGGATCACCAAGCGCGATGTTCATCTGTCCCAGACTGATCGTCATTTTTGGCATAGTTATCGTCCCATATCTATGACGCCGGACAGCTCACGCCAGCGCCCGATGACCAATTCCACAATTGCTGCCTCCGTAAGACCAGAGGTGTCGATCTCGTGTACGTTCGCCCGTCCACGGATCGACCAAGCGCGGCGCAGCACGCCGATCGCCTTGTCGCGCTCAGCAGGCTCGTGATAACGCGCCCCCATTGCCAGATGCAGTCGTCGCAGGATGGCGTCCAGCGCGGCGACCAGGCACAGCACCACCGCAGTCGTGCTGAGACGCTGGAGTGTCGTTCCCGGTGTCAGCACATGTCCACTCACGTACAGCAGCGAACCGCGCGCCAGCGCGATCTCGTCGATGATCTCGCTCTCCAGAGTCCGCAGGCGCGTCTCACCGTAGCGCAGGCGAAACTCGTCGATTGCCATTTCCGCACGTGCTTCCAGACGCGACTCGAAATGCAGCAGCGGCAGCCGCAGCGTTTCCGCGGTCGCCCGCGCGATCGCCAATTGACCGGGACCGCTGTAGCCAGTCAGCAGCAAATTGGTGTCGTGCGAGGCGCTAAACATGGTGCGTTATCATGACTCGCCGGAGTCGTCGTCGCTGCGTCGCCAGCCCGGATACCACCTGTCCAGTACGGCGGGCAGCTCACTCAGGCTGTGAACCGAGGCATCAGGCACGATCTCGTCGCGCAGTCCGGCGGCGGTGTGACGGGTGATGCGCAGCACCGATCGGATTCCCATCTGACCCGCACCCACGATGTCGGCGTCGAGGTCGTCACCGACGAACACCGCTTCGTCGGCGCGGATACCCAGCGTATCGAGCGCCAGTTGAAAGATCGCCCGATGTGGTTTGAGATAGCCCGCATCGGCGGCAGAGATACGACAGTCCGGGAAATACTCGAACAACCCGTGTGCCGTCAGTTCCAGGTCACGCATCACCATCGGCTGTGGCGCGTTGGTGACGATGCCGATCTGGATATCGTTGGCGATCAGCAGCTTGAGCGCCTCGACCACATCGGGAAAGACGACCGTGCCTGGTACTATGCCCCAGGCATAGGCTTGCAGACAGCGTTCCATATCGATCCGATCGACCGTCGCACCCAGCTCGCCCGCCGTTTCCACGATGATCTGACCGATATGCACCGCTTTGAGCGAGCTGCGCGAGGCGATCCAGGCGTTCATGACTCGCGTCCGAAAGGCTTGCAGATAGCCCTCTAAATCGATGCTCAGATGTCCCTCATCGACAAAATAGCTGTGGACGGCGCCCATCAGACTGCGTTCGAGCATCGCCCAATCGTCGTTGAAGCCGCTCCAGTCGATCAGGGTGTCGTCGAGGTCGAAAAAGACTGCGCGCAGCATCAGGATTTTGCCACCCCTTCAGCACGCCAGGTCAGCAGCATATTGTCGATGCCCTGGCGATAATCGCTGAAGCGGGGAGTCCAATCGAGGACGCTCCTGGCTTCGGCACGGTTGGGTTCGACGTGAATACGTCCGATGTCCAGCTTTTTAGTGCCGAACAACAGCCCGCTCAACGAAAAGCGAGCGCCCGCCGATGGGCGCGTCAAGCCCTGACTGTCCGCGAAGTAGGTCAGAAAGTCGAGCGACGATGCCGCCATGTCATCGGTGATGTCGATCACGGCGCGGTTAGGCTGTTTTTGAGCCGCCAATACCACCGCGCGGGCGGCGTCATCGCTGTGCAGCCAGGCGCTGTGCGCGCTGGCGTCGCCGCCAGAGATAGCGCGTCCCATCTTCATAGTGGCGCGCAGTGCCGATAATTCCGGCTGTTCGGTGCCGTAGATGAATCCAAAGCGCAGCACGCAGCCGGGGGTGCTGCATCCCAATACGAGCTGCTCGCCTGTGCGCACTGCGTCGATCAGGCTGTCAGCGCTCTCGTCGTGTCCGCCTGCGAAGATGTAGCTGGTGTGGACGACGAACCTGACACCTGCCGCCGTCGCCGCTTCCATGATCGACTGGGTGCCCTGCGTGATCAGGGCGATCTGCCTGGCGTCCCACTGTGCCGACGAGTGCGCGTGATTGGCGAACTGCGGCGCGAGGTTGATCACCACATCGGCGTTCGCCGTCTCGATGGCGCTGCGCACCTCACCCGCGCGCAGCAGATCGGGGTAGACCGGGATGGCACCGTCGGCGCGTACCATCCGTGCATCGGCGCTGCTGCCTTCCGTCGCGCCATAGACCGTGTGTCCAGCGGCGATAAACTGGCGCACCGTCGCCCGTCCGACGGCGCTGGTCGCACCCGTGATGAAGACGTTCATGCCCCCGTCTTGCGTCGTGATCTCGTTTACCATCATCCGTCTCTCTTTGGTCGGTTCAACGATCCTGAAGTGTGCCGATTATGCCACGCGACGGCGGATGGTTCAAGCAGGGCGGATTCAGATTCAATAAATCATGGCTTCAGCACTTTATGATGGGGGGGACTTTCAGACATGGCGCGACCAGTGCAGGGACGCACAATCATGCGTCCGCTGCGATTATCACGCCAGGTTTAAACTGATTATTGATGAGGACGAGCGCTCAATTGTTCCAGTCGTTCTTGGAGGAACGGCTGCCGCTGCCGCGACGGGTATCGCGGTCGAGCGGGTGGGGACGACCGCCGCCGAGCAGCGCGCGCTTCGCTTTTTGCACATCCGACTCGTGCTTCAGCAGGACGGTGAGGGTATTCTCCAGCGTGTCGCGGTCGATGTTGTCGGCGTTGAGCATCACCAGCGCCCGCGCCCAGTCGATCGTCTCGGATACGCTCGGATTCTTCTTGAGATCCATCCCGCGCAAGCCCTGCACCACCTCGACCGCCTGCTGTGCCAGTTTCTGGCTCATCTCCGGGACGCGCATCCGCACGATATTGATCTCGGTTTCGGCGCTCGGATAGTCGATGAACAGATAGAGACAGCGGCGCTTCAGCGCTTCCGAGAGTTCACGGGTGTTGTTGCTGGTCAGCAGCACGATCGGCTGATGCACCGCTTTAATAGTCCCCAATTCTGGGATCGACACCTGAAAATCGCTCAGAATTTCCAGTAGGAACGCTTCGAACTCGGCGTCGGCACGGTCGATCTCATCGATCAACAGCACGACGGGCTGCGGTGAGGTGAGGGCTTTCAGGAGGGGACGCGCCAACAGAAAGCGCTCGGAAAAGAAAATGTCATCTTCTTGTGCCAGACGGTCGGCGGCAGCGGTCAGCGAGTCGGAATCTGCCAGCAGTTGGCTGAGTTTGTCGCGCAAGAGCTGCGTGTAGAGCATCTGCTTGGCATATTCCCATTCGTAGAGCGCGTGCTGCTCGTCCAGACCTTCGTAGCATTGCAGACGGATGAGCGGGCGCCCGGTGCCTTTGGCGATCGCCTTTGCCAGCTCCGTCTTGCCTACTCCGGCGGGACCTTCCGCCAGCACAGGTTTACCCAGACGATCGGCAAGGAACATCACTGTTGCGATGTCGTCGGTCGGGATATATTGCTGTTCGCGCAGGGATGTCTTGACCTGACCGATGTCACTGAACATGGAATTGTCCTGTTCTCTTGTCTAAACTTCGGATGAGTCGATCTGTTCGTCGGTCTTTCCAAAGCGGCGCGTGCGCCGGGCGTACTCCTGGATCGCTTTGTACAGCTCCGCCTGATCGAAATCGGGCCAGTAGGTCTTGGTGGCATAGTACTCGGCGTAGGCACCCTGCCAGATCAGGAAGTTGCTGACACGCAGCTCGCCGCTGGTGCGAATGATCAGATCGGGGTCGGGCAGATCGGACGTGTACATGTAACGGCTGAGTAAATCTTCCGTGATCGACTCGGCGGGCAGTCCCTCGCGGACGATGCGCTGTACCGCACTGACGATCTCGTCGCGCCCGCCGTAGTTGAAGGCGATATTGACGATCAAGCGGGTGTTTCCCGCCGTCAGCCGCATCGCCTCATGAATTTTGCGCTGGAGGATGGGACTGATACCGTCCATTTTGCCGATATGCCGCAGCTGGACGCCTTCGCCGTGCAGTTCATCCAGTTCGCGGTCGATGACCGTCTCCAGGATGCGCAGCAAGAGCTGGACTTCCGCGCGCGGGCGCGACCAGTTCTCGGTCGAGAAGGCGTAAATGGTCAGAATTTCGATACCAAATTCGACCGACGAACGCAGAATACGGCGTAAATTTTCGGTGCCGTGTCGGTGTCCTTCGGTGCGGGGCAGCCCGCGCGCCTTCGCCCAACGTCCATTTCCATCCATGATGATGGCGACATGGCGCGGCACACGACCCTCTAAATCGGTCACGTTGTCCGTATCCGCATGGTGCTGCAAGCCTGCAACCATATCAACCGCCTTTGTTAGACTTCAAGGATCTCTTTTTCTTTCGCCGCGCTGCGCGCTTCAACATCACCGATATATTTATCGGTCATCTTTTGAATCTCGCTCTCGCCGCGTGTTTGTTCGTCCTCCGAGATCATGCCCTCTTTCTCGAAGTCTTTGAGATCATCGTTGGCGGCGCGGCGGATATTGCGGATGGCGACGCGCGTCTCCTCGGTCTTTTTGCTTAAAAAGCGTACCAGGTCCTGGCGTCGTTCACGGGTGAGTGGTGGCATGTTGAGGCGGACTGCTTCGCCGTCCACGTTGGGATTGACGCCCAGATCGGACTGCTGGATCGCCTTTTCGATCGCCTTGAGACTGCCTTTTTCGTAGGGACGGATCATGATCTGCATCGGCTCTGGCGTCGAGATGGTCGCCATCTGTCGCAGCTCGGTCATCTGTCCGTAGTAATCGACATGCAGCCGATCGACCAGGGCGGTGCTGGCGCGTCCGGTGCGGATACCGGTCAGATCGTCCTCGAATACCTGTAGGGTCGAGCGCATCTTGTGCGTAGTTTCTTTGAGAATGTCGTCGATCATCGTGATTTAGCGCGTGTGCAACCCCGCGCTCCTCCTTAAAATCAAGCGAGAGATGAATAGCGAGTAGAGTACGAGGTCATAATACGGACGGGAACGACCGTATCCATGCGTTCATCATACACGCTTCTACACATTTTGCAGCGATGTTCCCCAATTGGACTTTCAGGCGTGCGCCCAGCCGTGCCAACCGCGCGCCTGCCACGCCGCGTACAGCGCGACCGATCCGACAGTCGCCACATTCAGGCTGGCGACCGAGCCGCGCATCGGCAGCGCCAACAGCAGGTCGCAGGTGTCGCGCACCAGGCGGCGCAAGCCTTCGCCTTCGCTGCCCAGTACCAGACCGAGCGACATATTGAGGTCGGTCTTGTCGAATGGGGCGACATTGGGCCCAATGTCCAGCCCGATCATCCAGACATCCTGTGCTTTGAGGTCGCGCATCGCCTGGACGAGGTTGGTCACCTGCACGACCTGCAAATGTTCGACCGCCCCTGACGATGCGCTGACGACCGAGGGCGTGACGGCGACATTGCGCCGCTCCTGCATGACGATGCCATGCACGCCGACCGCATCCGCGACGCGCATCAGGGCGCCGACATTTTGCGGGTCTTTAAGCAGATCGAGCAGCAGGATAAACGGTTTTTCATCGCGTTTCTTGCTGGCAGCGATCACCGCGTCCATCTCGACGTAGGGATAGCCGTTGACGCGCAGCACCATATTCTGATGATTGAGACTGCCCGCCAGATCGTCGAGGATGCGGCGCGGCACCCGCTTGAGCGGCACGCCGCGCTCGGAGGCGATCGCCACGATTTCAGCGACCACCCCTTTGGCTTCGACGGTATCGCTGAGGAGAATTTGATCGATCTGGCGGCGGGAAGCCCGCAGACATTCCATAATCGACCAGTGACCGTACAGATATTCGCTCATGATCGCTCAATCCGCTCGCCAGATCGTGCCGTCGGCGCGATCTTCCAGGATGACGCCGATGGCGGCGAGCGAGTCGCGGATACGATCGCTTTCTTTCCAGTTTTTGTCGGCGCGTGCCTGAGCGCGCACCGCGAGCAGCATCTCGACCAGCGCCGCCTCACGTTGGTCGTCGCCCACTGTCGCTGTTTCCACATCTGGCACGATGCCAAGGATGCCGCCGCCCAGGGTGGTGTAGAGATCGTCGATCGCTGCCAGCACGTCCGCGCCGACCGTCTGGTCGCGGTTGAGCAGTGCGTTGACCGGGCGGGTGAATTCGAGCAGCGCGGCGAGCGCCTGAGGCGTATTGAAATCGTCGTCCATCGCCTCGATGAAGGCGCGACGAGTCGCCTCGACTTCCGCCAGGATACCGTTTCCGTCTGTCCCGGCTGGCGCCGACCGGCGCGCGCGCCGCACCAGCCGCACACTGTTCATCAGCCGTTCCCATCCACGCGCCGATCCCTCGATCGCCTGATCGTCATAGGTGATCGGGCTGCTGTAATGCACGCCCTGCATGAACATGCGCACGATCTCAGGGCGATAGCGCTCCAGAATGTCGGTGATGGTGGTGAAATTTTTCAGGCTTTTGGACATCTTGATCGCGTTGCCGCTGGCGTCCGGCACCATCAAGCTGCCAACCAGCATCCAGTAATTGGCAAAAGCGGCGTCATTGGCACACTCGCTCTGTACGATCTCGGATTCGTTGTGCGGAAAGATATTGTCGATGCCGCCGCCATGAATATCGAAGGTGACGCCGAGATATTTTTTCGCCATCGCCGAGCATTCGATATGCCAGCCTGGAAAGCCGACTCCCCAGGGGCTGTTCCAGTGCATGATGTGTTCCGGCTCGGCGTTCTTCCAAAGAGCAAAATCTTCGGGATTGCGCTTTTCGGTGCGCACGGTTTCGCGGCTGCCCGCCTCTTGCTGATCGAGGCGCCGGTTGGACAGCTTGCCGTATGCTTCGGCGGAGGTGACATCAAAATAGACGCTGCCATTGACGACATAGGCATGTCCTCTGGCGATCAGCGTCTCGATCATTTCGATCTGTTCGGGGATATGTCCACTGGCGCGCGGCGAAATATCGGGGCGCATCACGCCGAGCCGATCCATCGCATCGAGATACAGGTAGGTATAGCGCTCCGCGACCTGCATCGGCAGCGATCGCGTCGCGCGCGCCTTCTTCAGGATGCGATCCTCGTCGCTGTCGAGCAGATGACCGACATCGGTGATATTCTGCACATACAGCACTTCATAACCGCTGAAACGCAGATAGCGCACGATCACGTCAAACGAGGCATAATTCTTGGCGTGTCCGATGTGCGACACATCATACACTGTCGGACCGCACACGTAGATCGTGACGTGACCAGGGTTGATCGGCTCGAATACTTGTTTTTCACGTCCCAGGACGTTGTAAATCCGCAGCGTCATCGTTTTCTCGCAGACGAATAGGGGCTAGACACCCACGATTGTAGATCAGAAGTGAAATCGAGCGTAGGTCTGAACGCAGGTCTGATGGAATCCGTTTCTGCATCGTCGAGTGGGCAGGTGAGCGGGCGCGAATGGCTGTGGGTGGTGATCTTCGCCGCGCTGGTCATGGCGCTGACGACGATTCCCTACCTGATCGCCGGATCGCGGGGCGATGTCGATTGGGTGTTCGGTGGGTTCGTATATGGTGTCGAGGACGGACATTCGTACCTGGGCAAAATGCGCCTGGGCGCGCGTGGACAGCTCGATTTTCATTTATTTTATACGCCGGAGAGCCACGATCCGGCGCCGCTGATCTTCCTGTCGTATCTGCTGCCCGGCTGGATCGTCGGACGGCTGATCGCGCCGACCGATCCGGCGCTGACGCCAACGCTGATCGTGGTCTTTCACGGGCTGCGCGTCGTCTTTGGTGCCGGGCTGATCGCAGTGGTGTACCTGTTCGCGGCGCGCTTTCTGCATGAGACACGTCCGCGACGGCTGGCGACGGTGCTGGCGACCTTTGGCGGCGGCTTTGGCTGGCTGCTGCTGCTGTCTGGCACGCCCGATTTGTACGGCACCCCGCCGCCAGAATTTTTCATCCCAGAGGGGTTCTCATGGATGATCCTGCTCGGCATTCCGCATCTGGCGCTGGCGCGGCTGGCGCTGCTGGGCGGACTGCTGACACTGCTGACGGCGGCGCGCCGCGAACGCTGGGTCGGATGGTCGATCGGGGCGGCGGCGTGCTGGTGCGTGATGGGGGCGACGGTGCCATTTTATCTGGCGATCGTGTATACGGTCGTCGGGGCGTGGGGGATCGCTGCCTGGATCGGGGAGCGGCGATTTCCGGTCGCGCTGTTCGTCCGTGCCATGAGCGCGTGCGGGCTGACGCTGCCTCTGTTCGCCTACTACACCCTCACTTTTGCGGGCAATCCGGCGTTCGCCGTGTGGTCGGCGCAAAATGTGCTGGCGTCCCCGGCGCCGATCCTGTATTTACTGGCATACGCGCTGATTGGACTGCTGGCGCTGTTGTCGGCGCGCCTGGTGTGGCGCCTGGGTGGGGCACATCGACTGCTGGTCGCCTGGGTGATCGTGGTGCCGATCCTGGTCTATCTGCCGATCAACGTGCAGCGGCGTATGAGTGAAGCGGTAATCGTGCCGCTGGCGATCCTGGCTGCATTCACGCTGACACGGACGCGCCCGCTGCTGCGCGCGCCGCTGGTGATCCTGATGACGGCGAGCAGCGCGGTGCTGCTGTTCGTGGCTTTGTTGAGCGCAGCGCGCGGCGGGACGCCCGACTCGAATTTATTTCGGCGCGCTGACGATGTGGCGGCGTTCGCGTGGTTGAGTGCCAATGCCGACCTGGACACGCTCATCCTGTCGGCAGTGCCGACCGGGAACGCGCTGCCCGCCTACAGCGATTTGCGTACCGTGATGGGGCATGGACCGGAAACGTTATTCTGGCGCGACAAGACCGTTCAAGTGGAACGGTTTTACGGTGGCACGATGTCCGCCCCAGAGCGGCGCGCGCTGCTCGATCGACCCTGTGCGCCCGATTTTCAATGCGATGCCGTTCGCTACATCTACTACGGACAGAGCGAGCGTGCGCTGGCAGGCATCGCAGACGCCAACGCCTGGATACGCGATCCCGGCGTTGGCATGGTCTACGATCAGGAGGGCGTGCAGATTTACCGCTATGCGCCCCCCTGATGGGCAAAGCGATTTATGGCGCAACGAAAAAAATCCCAGGCAATCGTTCGCTCGGACGCATGGTTATGCGTCCCTACGTCGTTTGACTTCCTTTTGGGAACTCAATTTTGGGAACTCAATCATTCGTTCCCGTTGGTTGGCTCGGCAAAGATGATGCGTCCGGTCGGTCGGTTGATCAGCTTGGTCACCTCGACGTAGATGGTGCGATCCATGAAGTTCCTGCCGTCTTTGATGATCACCATCGTCCCATCTTCGAGATAGCCGACCCCCTGATTCGCCTCGGTGCCGTCCTGAATGACGCGAATTGCGAACGACTCACCAGGGATGTAGGCGGAGCGCACGGCGTTTGCCAGTTCATTGATGTTGAGTACTGTTGCGCCCTGTGCGGCAGCGACCTGATTGAGCGGATAATCGATGGTCACGATCACAGCGTTCATGCGCAGCGCCAGCACGATCAGCTTGTCATCGACAGCGGGAGTCTCTTCAGGGTCGTCCTCGATGATTTTGAACGGGACGTTGACCTCGCGCTGGAGTTCGTTGAGCTTGCTCAAGCCGCGCCGCCCGCGATTGCGGCGCTGCGAATCGGTCGAGTCCGCGACGCGGTGCAGCTCCGAGATCACGAATCGAGGGGCGATCAGCGTGCCGCCGATGAAACCCGACTGCGCGATCTCGACGATACGTCCGTCGATCAGGACGCTGGTGTCCAGCAGCAGCAGTCGTTCTTCTCCACCCAGACCGCCACCGCGTCTCGGTTTCCAGCCGAACCATTCCTCGAAAAATACCCAGATTTCCCGTGCGCGCACATAGAACGCGGTCGCCATCAGGTAGATGACGATCACCAGCACCAGCGTCGGCATGATCCCGCCGACCGGTGGCAGCAGGGTCGAGAGCGGAAAGCTGATCAACAGTGCTAGGAAAGCGCCAATGATCGTGCCGATCAAAGTCATGAACAAGACATCGATCGATAGTTCATTGACGATCCGGCGCACCAGGCGGATCGGACGAACCGTCAGCCAGGGTGTAAGAACGAGACCGAACAGGACACCGACCAGCCCGAATATAAAGGAAACCGCGAGGTCGTTCAGTTCCAGGCTGGAGGAAATGGTGACGCCTAGTCGTGCGCCTACAAACGCGAAAACCACCATCCCGATAAGGCGGGAGGCAAAATCGATCGACATGCCGACTCCTATTTTCACTCAAACTGCTGTGCTGCCGACGTGACCCAGGCACGGGCGCCGCTGCGACCAGGAATAAGGGGGCTGATCGGTGCGGTGACCCTGTGCCGGGTGTCACAAAGGCAGCGCTTCATCGATATGAGCAGATATATGAGCAGATGCTATGGATAGTTGCGATTCAACAGGCGCGCATATGGAATGGTCTCGCGGACATGTGGCAGACCACACACCCAGGCGACCGTGCGCTCCAGACCAATGCCAAACCCGGCGTGCGGCACGCTGCCAAAGCGCCGCAGATCGAGATACCACGAATAGGCTTCGCGGGGCAGAGCCATCGTGGTGATACGTTCTTCTAAGAGCGCCAGGTCGTAAATGCGCTCGCTGCCGCCCGCAATCTCACCATAGCCTTCGGGTGCCAGCAGATCGACACTGCGGCATACCTCCGGGCGTCCCTCGACGGGCTGCATGTAGAACGCCTTGATCGCCGTCGGGTAATGATAGACGAAGACCGGGCGGTCGAACATTTCGGCGATGATCGTCTCGTGCGGACTGCCAAAATCTTCGCCCCAGGTGATTTGCAGCATCGCCTTACGTTCCGGGTCGTCGGTGGCGGCGTGGGCTGCCTGCAGTCGCTCGATCGCCTCGTCGTAGCTGATACGGGCGAACGGCATCTGGATCGCCTGCAGCTTGCTGACATCGCGCTCGATGATCGCCAGCTCTGGCGCGTGCCTGTGCAGCACCCGCTCGATCACCGAGACCATCATCTGCTCTTCCAGATCCATCAACGCTTCCAGCGACAGATAGGCAGCTTCCGGTTCCATCATCCAGAATTCCTGCAGATGACGGCGGGTTTTTGACTTTTCAGCGCGAAAGGTCGGACCGAAGCTGTAGACTTTGCCGAACGCCATCATGTTGGCTTCGTTGTAGAGCTGTCCGGTCTGCGTGAGGAATGCCCGCTCCCCATGAAAGTCGATCTCGAACAGGTCGGTGGTGTTTTCGCCCGCCGACGGGGTGAGGATCGGGGTATCGACCAGCAAATAACCCTGGTCGTCCATAAAATCGCGCAGTGCGCGCTCGATAGTGGCGCGAATACGCAGGATCGCCCATTGGCGGCTGGAGCGCAGCCACAAATGACGATGATCCATCAGAAATTCGACACCATGTTCTTTCGGCGTGATCGGGTATTCTGCTGCCTGCTGCTCCAGGCGGATCGACTGGATGCCGATCTCGAAGCCACCAGGGACGCCTGGCGCACGGCTGTCGGCGCGCACACTGCCCGTCAGCACGATCGACGATTCCTGAGACAGATGGCTGGCGATCTCGAAACTGGCTTCATCTAATTCTTTTTTGAAGGCGACACATTGCACGACGCCCGATCCATCGCGCACCTGAATGAACTGTAATTTGCCTTTATCGGTTCGGTTGTACACCCATCCATGCAGCTCGACGACTTGATCCACATACGACGCGATGTCGCTGATTCTCATTTGCACTGTCACGAAGAATACCCTTTGACCATCAGGCGAATGATACTGCACCGCACGCACGCGAGAATGTGCCGCGATCTTCGATGTGACAAGTATAGCGCAAATCGGGGTCGCCTGATTAAAGCATGAATTATTTGTGAATTTTATTGAGAGTGCATCGTTTTTTCATGAATCTCGTATATCATTCCGAGCAGTAAGTTCATGATGGCATTACGCTTCGCGGGAGACGCAACCATGATCGACGACACCTACTTCTTCTCAGCTCACGATCACGCGCTGCTCGCGTCGTCCAATGTGGGATGCGACTCGGTCGCCTGTCCTGAGCTGTACAGCCTCTCCGACCGGATGGGTGGTTTGCAGCGCATTATCGGTCGGCGCATTTTCGCCAGCGGCAGCGATATCAAGCCATGCTGGAACCGACCTGCTGTCAGTGCGCAATCCTTTGCCAGCGCGACCCCGATCGCCGGGCTGACATTCGCCTTTGTGCGTCCTCAGGGAGAGGCGATGACCATCGAACGCATGATGGGACGCGGCACCGAGGTGATCGCCCAGGATTCCTCGCGGCATCCCATTCTCGAAGTGCGTCTGACGCCAACAAATGTCGTAATCGAGCTGATCGTCTCGCCTCAGGCGCGCTGGGATCAGCGCAATCTGTCGGGCAAGCTGCGCATCGAGCGTCATCGGGCGGCGCTGCGGACGCTGCTGTGTGAAGGGCGCGGCGCGCTGCGTCTGGGTTTCTGGCACGGTGAGGAACTGCACGACACTCATCTGACCTGCGGTCAATTGGTGCGTGGTGATGTGCTGGGAGACTGGTTTGGCACGTTCGCGGCGGAGCATGAATGGCTGCGCATCGGATTTTGGCTGGAGGCAGGGCATCGTTCGCTGATGCACGATCAAATTCGCAATGAATTGTCGGCGCGTGCGGTGCTGCTGTCCAAAATTTTGCAGTTCTTCGCATGGTCGAACGACAATAATTTTCATCATTTCTACAGCACGGGGATCGGCAAACAGACTGCCACACATATGATGGCGTGACTCTGCTACAATGCGGGCATGTTTACCGAGTTGTGTACCCATTCGACGTGCGCAGTCCCATGTCTGATCATCCGCGAGCAATCACTTTAGATTCCAATCTGCGCCAGCGCCTCGTCACGTCTGCGATCGCACTGCCCCCCGTGCTGGTGAGTATCCTGCTCGGTGGGGTGCCGTTTGCGATCCTGATCGGGCTGGTCGCGCTGCTGGCGTTGTTAGAAATCTGGGTCATGCTGCGTTCGCGTCCGATTTATGTCTGCCTGAGCTTATTTTACGTCGTGCTGCCGCTGATCCTGCTGATCTGGATGCGTCAGATGGTACAGGGTGTATTCTGGGTCGCGGCGGTGGTCACGCTCACCTGGGTGACCGATATATTTGCCTACATCGGCGGACGGGTGATCGGCAGGACGCCGCTCAGTCCGGCGGTCTCACCACACAAAACGGTTGAAGGCGCGCTGACGGGATGGACTGCCGGCGGACTGGCGATGGTGGCGGTGCTGGCGATCGCGGGCGCCCTCGACGGTGTGACGATCTGGCTGGCGCTGATTGGACCCTGGATGTCGATCCTGGGCGATCTGTTCGAGTCCGCGATCAAACGGCGCTTCGCCATCAAGGATTCGCATTTGCCAGGGCTGGATATCCTGCCGGGGCATGGCGGAATGCTCGATCGAATCGATGGATTGCTGTTCGTGAGCGCATTTTGTGCCGTGTTCGCGGCGCTGGGCGTGATGTAACGGCGCGCCGTGCAGCACACGCAAGCAAGTTTTGTCACCTTGCTATAGAATTACAGCGTGTAGAGTTTCAATACAGGGCGTGAGCCGGGGCGTCATGATGGCATCGAACTTGAATGAAGAGCGCGGACAAGCGCCAAATCGGGAACAACTCTTACAAATGGCGATCACGACTGCCAAACAGAACAATCGCAGCGCCGCGCGGCTGATGTTTCGACGCGTCCTGAGCGAAGACAAAAACAACGAGCGCGCCATGATGTGGATGGCGAAGCTGGCGGAGAGCAAAGAGGAACGCCGCGTGTGGCTGGAGCGGGTGCTGGAAGTCAATCCAAACAACGATGTGGCGCGCGACACGCTCGATCGATCGAGCTATCGGCGCAGCGCCCGCGACAACCGTGTGCTATTGATCTTCGGCGTCCTGGCGCTGGTGCTGATCATCCTGGGCACGATCGTGATCCTGGCGTTGGCGAGCGGCGGCTAAGGGCGTGGTTTTGATCCATTACAGACGGTGATTGCACCGATGGAGCGTAGGCGTTGACTCAAGGACCGAATATGCAAGCGCGGCTGCGTGAAGGCATCGACGCTGCCAAGCGCGGAGACCGCCTGACGGCACGACGAATGCTACAACAAGTCCTGGCGTATGATCGCAACAATGAACTGGCGCTGATGTGGATGGCGTCAGTCGTCGATACGCTCGACGAGCGGCGCTCGTTCCTGCAGCGTGCCCTGCAGCTCAACCCCGATAATGCGCGGGCGCGCGAGGCGCTGCGCCGCCTGAGCGGTGAGCCCGATCCGGCAGCGGGTTCCGCTGGTGCGACCAAAGCCCCCGGCGAAAGTGGGGCGTATGTGCCCACCGCCGACGATGCGCGTCGTGCCAGTGCCAATGCCGCTGGCGGCAGGAGGCGGGGCGGCAGCGTATATCTTTTCGCGGCGGCGGCAGTGCTGGTCATCATGCTCGTGCTGGTCGGGATCGTGCTGCTCAACCCGGCGCGCAACGTCGCGCCTACGCCGACCCTGTCCGGTGGGCAGCAGACGCTCGTCGCCTTCACCAATCCGTCCGCGACGCCGACACGTGATCTGCGCCCGCCGACCGAGACGGTGTTTTTAGGGCTGATCGTCACCTTCGACGCCAGCCAGCTCTCGCCGCTGCCGCCGACGTTCACCATGACGCCCACGCCGAGCTACACACCGACGCCCTTCCCGTCGCCGACCCCGTTGATGCTGGACTCGTTCCAGATCGTCTATACCGACTTTGAACCGAACAGCGCCGCGCCAAGTCTGTATGCTGGCGCGGGGGATGGTACAGGCGAGATCAAGCTGGAATCAGGCACGTTGGGCGGATTCACCGATGCAGTCGTGTCCCCCGATGGACGCAGCATCGCCTTTGTGCGCGATGTGATCGCGGCAGGCGGGACACCGGAGTCAGGTAGCAGCCGGGCGAGCTTCTATCCGCAGTTGTTCGTCGCGCCATTCGA
The DNA here is from genome assembly GCA_034437395.1 of Anaerolineae bacterium. Taxonomy (GTDB): domain Bacteria; phylum Chloroflexota; class Anaerolineae; order Aggregatilineales; family Phototrophicaceae; genus Flexifilum. The sequence continues at coordinate 50,113 of DAOTUN010000054.1, forward strand.
CGATCTGACGGACGCACAACCTGTCACCACGCTCACCGGACAATTGTTGAGCAGTCCCGCCTGGTCGCCAGAGGGTGACTCGATCGTGTTCGTGAGCGATCTGGCGGAAAACAGCGACATTTACCGCTACGATCTCGATCGCGGCGATGTGACTCAGCTCACGCGCGGTGGATCGCGCAACTTTGATCCGTCTTACGCCGCAGACGGCACCATCCTGTTTTCGTCCGATCTGAATTCACCGGGCTTCAGCGAAATCTATCGGATGTCGGCGGAGGGGCTGAATATCACCCGCCTGACCGACGAAGCGGGCAGCAGTTTCGCCCCGGTCGAGTCGCCGGACGGGTCACGGATCGCGTTCATCAGCGATCGCCAGGGGGATGCCGATCTGTACGTCATGGATGCCAACGGTCAGCGTCCGTTCCTGCTGACACTGGATGACGCTGGCGCCGAAGATCGGTCACCCTCCTGGTCGCCGAACAGCCGCTATATCGTCTTTGCGTCGAACCGCGAGGACGCCGACGCCTGGTATGCTGTCGATACAGCAGGGGTGATCGTCCGAATCACCGAGAACGATCGCTTCCCACAATCACTGTCATTCGTCGGCAGCGCGAATTAACGAACGACGCATTGCTGATGCGTCCAATAACCAGGCGTGATCTTGCACTTTACCCGATGGAGCGACCGTGGCGACAAAAAACGAAATACCAGATCTGTTAAGACGCGGTATCGATCTGGCGCGTGAGGGCAAGAAAGCTGACGCACGCGTCCTGTTCGAGCAGGTGACCGAACTCGACGAGAACAATGAAAAAGGCTGGTTCTGGCTGGCGTCGGTCGTCGATACCGACGAAGAGCGGCGCATCTGCTTCAGCAATGTGCTGCATATCAATCCAAACAACGAAAAAGCCCAACGGGCGATGGCGAGCCTGGAAGAACGGCTGAAGGGCAAGAAAAAGCAGCAGCAGGACGCCGAGGTCGTCGCGGGTATCCCGCGCAGTCAGTTCAATCTGATTCTGGGGGCGGGTATTGCTATCGTCGCCGTGATCCTGTTGGTGGGACTAGTGGTGATCATCGGCAACAACAATCGCATCGCCTCGGAAAATGCCACCGCGACGACGATCGCCGTCGTCGCCACCGACGCGCGCATCGTCGAGGAGACAGCGCAAGCGGTCGGCACGGCGAACGCGATCGCGCTGGCTGCCACTCAGACCGCCCTGGTGCCGACGCCGGTGCCGATCACGCCGACCTCGAATATCCCGACGCTGCCGCCTGAATGGACAGCGACTCCATCGCAGACGCCGATGGTGACCTCGACCTCGATGCCCGCGCCGCTCGGCTTGGCTGGACGGTTGGTGGTCTGGGGCGGACGTGACGAACTGAATACCGGTTATCTGCCAGTCGGCTACTACAACCTCGATTTTGGTAATCAGTACACGCGCATTGGGAATGAACTCGGCGCGCATGTCAGCATCGCCGCCAATGGTCAGCGCGTCACCTACGAACGCTACGACGAGCTGCTCTTCTCCAGCGTGATCGAGGCGATCAACCTGAATGGCACCGAAATCCTCAATCTGGCGGAAGTTTACAATGAATCAGGCTTAACGGTCGTGGGACCTCGGCAGCCGAATTTTGACGCAGCAGGTCAGCGTGTGACCTTTGCCGCGCGTACCAGCAACCGCAACACTTACCAGGTTTTCCTGGTAGATGTCGGCGCGACCGATCCGGCGCAGCGCATCCGTCAGCTCACCGACGATGAGTCCGATTACAGCTATCCGGCATTTTCGCCGGATGGATCGCGGATCGCCGCCGTGCGTGCCGACCTGAACAGCGCCGCGCCAGGGGTCGATCTGGTCAATATCGACGCATCCAATGGCGGTAAATTTTTGATCACCAACGATCTGCAAACCTTCTCCGAGACCATGCCGCGCTGGTCGAGCGATGGCGTGCAGGTGATCTACGCGGCAGCATCCGCAAACGCGCCGGAGAACAATGACATTTTCACGCGCCGCGCCGATGGGTCTGGATCATCGCTGCCGCTTTACCGTCATCCGTCCAACGACATTTACCCGATCTTCAGTCGAGATGCGCGCTATATGGCGGTCGCCAGCAACCGCACCGGCAATTACGATATTTTCATCTACGACACCGTGAATCAGACGACGGCACAGCTCACCAATGCTCCCGGTGATGAATTTCCGGGCGGATGGTGGCAGCCGTAAAAGACTCGGATGCGTGTGCAGGCTCCGCAGTTACTCAACCAGCGGGCAGGGCGCGCACGCGGGCGATCAGGCGGGTGGTGCTGTGATCGGGCAGGGTATCGATCAGCACCACCTGTCCCCCCAGCGATTCGACCAGTGCGCGTTCGGGCAGCGGCTTGTCGTGATAGTCGCCGCCCTTGACGTAGATGTCGGGTTGCAGTGCGCGGATCAGCATCTCGGCGGTGTCTTCGTCGAACAGGATGGCGCCGCTCACTACCACCAACGCAGCCAGGAGACGCGCGCGTTCGACACCGGGAACGAGCGGTCGTCCGCTCCCTTTGAGGCGGCGCGTACTGGCGTCATCGTTCACACCTACCAGCAGCGCACCGCCGAGCGCCCGTGCCTGCTCCAGATAGTCGAGATGACCGACATGCAGCAGGTCGAAATGCCCATTGGTGAACACCACGCGCTCTCCGACGGCGCGCCAGTGGACGCGCGCCCGCATGGCTGCATCCAGCGACAACAGCTCACCCATCGCCAAAATCCTTTCCTCGCAGCGATCACATCCAGTTTTCAGGCGTATCGATGACCCTTCGAGCCAGCAGTCTATCACAATCGCGGCGTCTGTCGCGCTGGACCGGGCTGCTCTTAGTGATCGCAGCAAGTATCGGGGTCGCTGTGGCGGGGGGACGCGGAATGATGCTGTTCGTCGAACACGGGCGGACGGCGATCGCCTTTCCATTCACGCTCAACTACGGTGAAGGTCCGCTGCTCGACCAGACAATGCGTCTGACGCGCGGCGAACCGTTGTATTCATCTGGTCTTTCGCTGCCGCCATACACAATTACCAACTATCCGCCCGTGTACCTGATGCTGCAAGCGCCGTTCGCCGCAGCCAACGGTGCCGCATTCTGGTATGGGCGGGCGATCGCACTCGCTGCCACTATCGCGGCGGCACTAATGCTGGGCGTACTGGTGCACGCGCTGACGGGGGACTGGCTGGCGGGGGGGGCAGCCGCGATCAGTCTGATCGCGGTGCCGTACATTTTCTCCTGGTCGGCGCTGATGCGGATCGACTCACTGGCATTGGCACTGAGCCTGGCGGGATTGTGCGTCATCGCACGCGGACGGGGTGGCGTGGGCAGCATCGTCGGCTGCATCGCGCTGCTCACCGCCGCCATCTATACCCGCCAGACCTATGCGCTGGCGGCGCCGCTGGCTGCCTTTTGTTGGCTGTGGACGCGACATGGCGCCCTGCGCGCGTGGGGTTTTGCGGTCGGATTAGGCTGTGTGGTGCTGGCGATCTTCATAGTCGCACTGGTTGCGACGCGCGGAGGCTTCTTCACGCATGTGATCACCGCCAACGCTAACGCACTCGATCCAACCCTGCTGGCATTCTACACCGACGAGATCGCACGCCATCTGCCGATCCTGGCGATCGGCGCTGCGATCGGGTTCGGGGTCGGCGCGCTGGACGTGATAGTGGGACGCCCTGGCATCTTTTTGGCGGCGCCCTACGCGGTCGGCGCGCTGATCAGCGCTGCCACGATCGCCAAGATCGGCTCGGATGTGAATTATCTGTTCGAGGCGAGCGCGGCAGCCTGCCTGTTGTGGGGAATCCTGATCGCGGCGGCGCGGCGTGTCGCAGTGGTGCGGGCGGGTGTGCTGGCGGCGCTGGCATTGCAGTTGGTGTGGGCGGTCGATCTCTCGGTCGCCAAATATGACCCGCTGCTGACCGAGCGCCTGGTCAAGCGTGAACAGACTGCTGCCATCGCGTCCTTCCTGGAGACTCACGACGGGGTCGTGCTCGCCGATGAACACATGGGCGAGCTGGTCATCAGCAGTCGGGCGATCGTCTTTCAACCATTCGAGTACAGTCAGCTCGCCCGTGATGGCACCTGGGATCAGGCGCCGTTCCTGGATGCGTTGATAAGTGGGGCGTACCCATATGTGCTGATCTACCAGCCGTATCGCAACCCATTGCTGCGATACGAACGCTGGACACCGGAAATGCTGCGCATCGTCAACGAGTATTTTCGCCCTGAATTTCAAAGTGGCGAGACGACGGTGTACAGGCACGTCGGCTCGTGATCACGCGCCGCCCCTGACTTTTGTCCCTACTTGCGACCAAGTGCGATTTTCTCTCATATGATTATGAGCGTAGGCAACCGAGACAGCGCGTCGCTTTCATCGAAAACTCATGCCCTCAGCCTATACTTGTGAAAGGTTGTACAAGCGCAGATGCGCAGATAGTGACAATCATGTTTACAAATGGTGCAACAGCTCATCCATTGGTGCAGGTACGCAACCTGTCGAAGCAGTTCAAAGAAGGTGAGGCAGCGCATCAGCGCGTGCAGCACGTTCTCGATGGGGTGAACCTGGATATTCATCAGGGTGAATTTCTGGTGCTGCTGGGAAAGAGCGGCAGTGGCAAGAGTACGCTGCTCAATATGATCAGCGGTATCGATAAAGCCGACTCCGGCAGTATCCTGATCGGCGGCACCGACATCATGACGCTCAACGAGCGCGCGCTCACGCTTTACCGCCGTGACAAGATCGGGATCGTCTTTCAGTTTTTCAATCTGATCTCGACTCTGACGGTGATTGAGAATATCCTACTGCCGTTGGAGCTGAGTGGATCGCGCGAAGGCGAAGCGATCGCGCGCGATCTGCTGCAACGGGTTGGGTTGGGCGATCGCGCCGATACATTTCCCGATAAACTCAGCGGGGGCGAACAACAGCGTATCGCTATCGCCCGCGCGCTGGTCAAACAACCCGCCCTGGTGGTCGCGGACGAACCTACGGGCAATCTAGACGAAGAGACAGGGCGCCAAGTTCTGGCACTTTTGCTAGAATTAACCAGAGGTTCTGGGCGTACACTAGTTATGGCGACGCATAACCCGGATGTTGTCGCTTTAGCGGATCGGGTTTGCCGTATTCAGGATGGCAAACTACAACTCGCTCACGGGAAAGTCGGCGAAGGAGTACGAAAATGACTGTCCCTGACCCTATCGTAGTAAGGCAAGTCCTGTCGGAGCTGCGTGATGTGAACAAAGAGCGCCGCCGCACCGCTGTCATGAAGCTCGGCATGTTGGGCGGCGAAGAAGCCGTCCGCACCTTGATCCGGGTGGTGGGCAACCGACATGAAGACTTGATCGTGCGCGGTCGTGCCGCGCTCATGCTCGGCAAGCTGGGTGACCCCCGCGCTGTCGAGCCATTGATAGACGCACTCGATGCTCCTGGATATCAGACCCCGATCCACGCCGCCGAAGCCCTCGGCAAGTTAGGCGATCCCCGCGCCATCGAGCCGCTGATCCATATCATCAATACCCATAACGACAAGATGAGCGATGCGGCGCAAAAAGCGCTGCTCAATCTGGGTTATTCTTTCCAGGAGCCGCAGCCAGGCGCCCTGGAAGAACAACTCACTTCGTGATCGGCATGGTGGTGATTCTCGCTTAAGCACTCATCGATTGGGGCGGCGCATTGACCGCCCCGATTGATTCAAAACGGACATGAGAAGCCAATGAATTCCACTTTTATCCCCCGCCTGATCGTCCGTCATATCTCGCGCCGCACCTTTCAGGGCATTCTGTTCATCCTGGGAATCGCGGTCGGCGTCGCCGTGATGGTCGCTATCGACCTGGCGAACAACTCCTCGAAACGAGCCTTTTCGCTGAGTACTGAAAGCGTGACCGGACGCGCGACGCACCAGATCGTCGGCGGACCGGGCGGTCTGCCGACCGAGCTGTACCGCACGCTGCGTGTCGATCTGGGCATCCGCGATACCGCGCCCGTCGTCGAGGGCTACGCCCAGGCGCGCGAGCTGGGCGATCGCGCGATGCAGGTCTTAGGCATCGATGCGTTTGCAGAGCCACCATTCCGCTCGTTTTTGACCGAGGTCACTGTCGAGGGTGGCGAACAGGCTCAGTTCGACGCGATTACGGCGTTCATCGCCACGCCGGGCAGCGTCCTGATCAGTGCGGCGACGGCTGCTGCCAACGGCATCGTCATCGGCGATATGCTGACGCTGCTGCCGCCCAATGGGGAGGTGCTGGCGCGCGTCGTCGGCACGATCGGCAGCGGTGCCGACTCGGAAGCGCTGGACAGCCTGCTGCTGATGGACATCGCCACCGCACAGGAAATTCTGCGCATGAGCGGATCACTCAGCCGTATCGACCTGATCCTGCCAGATAATGCCGACCTCGCCGCGATCGAGGCGCTGCTGCCTGCCAGCGCCATCCTGACCACGCCGAGCGCGCAGAGCGGCGCGCTTTCGCAGATGACCGCCGCCTTTGAACTCAACCTGCAGGCGCTGAGTCTGCTGGCGCTGGTGGTCGGCGTGTTTCTGATCTACAACACGGTCTCGTTCAGCGTCGTGCAGCGGCGCGCAGAGCTGGGCACGATGCGTGCGCTGGGCGCGACCGACGGTCAGATCATGGCGCTGATCCTGGGCGAGTCGGCACTGCTCGGTTTTATTGGGACGATCCTGGGGTTGGCGCTAGGAATCCTGTTCGGACGGTTCGCGGTCGGGATCGTCGCGCAGACGATCAGCGACCTGTATTTTTCGGTCGATGTGCAGGCAGTGCGTGTCGATGCCTTCACCCTGATCAAGGGGGCACTCATCGGGATCGTCGCCAGCGTGATCGCGGCATTTGTACCCGCGTTGGATGCGACCCGCACCCCGCCAGCGGGGTCGCTGCGGCGATCACAACTCGAAGAACGCACACGCCGTCTGCTGATACCGATCACGATCGCTGCCGTCGCGCTGATCGCGTTGGGTGTCGGTCTGCTGGCGGTGCCGACGAACAGCCTGATCTTCAGCTTTGGAGCGCTGTTTGGCGTGATCGTCGGCGGGGCGCTGCTCACCCCGGCGATGCTGGTGCTGTCGATGGTTCTGCTGACACCTGTGAGCGATCGTCTGTTCGGCGTGGTCGGGCGGATGGCGACGCGCGCCATTTCGCGGTCACTCAGCCGCACCTCGGTCGCGGTGGCGGCGCTGACGGTCGCGGTGAGCGTGATCGTCGGCGTCAGTGTGATGATCGGCTCGTTTCGCGGCACGGTGGCGGACTGGCTGGAGACGACGCTCGGCGCCGACATCTATATCTCGCCGCCGCAGGTGACCGCGACGCGCGCCGAAGCCAATGTCGATCCGGCGCTGGCGGATCGCGTCCGCCTGGTAAATGGGATCGAACGACTGGTACTAGGGCGCAACGTGCGTGCCATCGCCCCGGATTACCCTGAACTACCGCCTGTCAATCTGCAGATCGCTACCGATGAAGTGGTGAGCAGCGCGCGCCGTTTCGTGTGGATGAGCGTGCCAGGCGGCGACTACCTGTCTGCATTGGCGGACGGCGCTGTCATGGTGAGCGAACCGTTCGCCTTTCGACGCGGGATCACACAGACGCGCAATACGATCACGCTGCTGACCGACGCTGGCGAACAGGACTTCACGGTCATCGGCGTTTTTTACGACTACGCTGGCGACCAGGGGTCGGTGTTCATGACCGACAACGTGTATCGCCAGTTCTACGACGATCCGTATATCTCGACGATGGCGATCTTCGTACAGCCGGACGCCGACATCGAGACGGTGATCGCCGACACGCGCGCCGCCCTCGCCGGAACGCAGATGATCGCGCAGAGCAATCGGGCGCTGCGCGAGAGCGTGTTTGCGGTGTTCGAGCGCACCTTTGCGATCACGGGCGCGCTGCGACTGCTGGCGGTGGTGGTGGCGTTCATCGGCATTCTGAGCGCGCTGTTGTCGCTGCAGCTGGAACAGGTGCGTCAGTACGGGGTGATGCGGGCTATCGGTCTGACCCCTGGGCAGTTGTGGCGCTATACGCTGATCCAGACCGGGCTGATGGGGTTGGTGGCGGGCGTGCTGGCGCTGCCGATCGGCGCGGCATTGGCGACCATCCTGATCACCGTCATCAACGTGCGTTCGTTCGGCTGGACGATGGAGCTGGCGCTGACCCCGGACGAATTCGCGCTGGCACTGGTGGTATCGATCGGCGCGGCGCTGCTGGCAGGGGTGTATCCGGCGCGCACGATCGCGCGCCTGTCGCCCGCGCGGGCGCTGCGGGGGGAGTGAACCGGAAAAACGGGGTGGGTTGTCTGGATGACGCACCCCATTTTTTGGCAGTCACAGCACGGCGGCAGGCTGGAGGCTGATCGCTTTCAGGGCATCGGGGAGGGCGCGCCCCTCGACCCAGGCGCGGATCATGTCGGTGAACAATTTCGGATGCTCGCCATTCCAGCCATGATGGGCGTTCGGGATCACGCACGCAGTGGCGTTGGGCATCAGCGCCGGAAAATCGGCAAGCCCCCCTTTGACCATCGCCGCTTCTGCATCACCCGCCACCGCCAGCAGACGGTGTGGGCGCTGTGCCAGCTCGATCGGCAGCGCAAAATTGAACAGGGCGCCGTAAATCCGCTTGAAAGTAAGCCCTGTCACTCGTTTGGCATCGCGTTTGTAGAGGGGAACAGCGTCGGGTGGCAGCTGCATCATCTTGATGTTCAGCTCGATGAACGGGTCGATCTTCATCAGGATCGGCATGACGTTCATGACCCCGCTCCAGAGCCACTGCCGGGTGAATGGCTTGGTGGTCACGCCGCTGACGATCAGCGACTTCACCACATCTGGATGAAGCTGAAGCAGGAAAATAGCGCTGTAGCCACCGAGCGACAGACCGACTACATGCGCCTTTCCCTCGGTCGTGAGTGTCTGGATGACCTGTGCAATTTGTGCGGCGGTATCCTCGAACGACTTCCACTCCACATGCGCGCTCTCGCCGTTCCCCGGCAGATCGATGGCGATGCAGTGATAGTTCTCTTTCAGGCTGGCAATCTGCTCCTCCCACATCCAACTGCTGACGCCGACGCCATGTAAAAATACGATCGCGGGATTCGCCTTCGATCCCGACTGCTGTATAGTCAAATTCATGATTCGTTCCTCGTGTCGGGAATGACGATAGATGCCAGGGTAAAGCGTTTGCGATCGGGGGTGGGCTGATTGGACAGGATGCGTCCGATCAGGGCGACGACCTCCTGTTGAAACTGCTGGCGTTCCGCAGCATCGAGATACAGCACGGCGCGGTTGTAGGACATGCCATCGTCGCCAATACCTGCCAGATCGCAGGTGTCGATGTACTCCGCAAAGCTGTCGATCAGTGAAGCCGCAAAGACCGTGAAATAGCGCAAATGGTCACCTCGTGAGAGACCGCGCAGTTCCTCGTCCGACAGGCGCGCCGCCCCCTCGATCACGGTATAGATGCGCTCGATTGCGCCGTTGACCGGATGCTCGGAGACGATCTTCAAAATCTTTCCGTCGAGCAGGGTGTTGAGGTGGCGATACAAGGTCGCCTGGGCAATATCCGGCAGCGCTTCGCCGAGCTGACGCGGCGACAACTGCTTGCCAGCCAGCTCCGTGACGATGCGCAGTCGCACCGGGTGCAGGATTAAATCGGCTTTCATTTCACTCAAGCGAGTCCATTCATGCACGTATCCATTCTCAGTTTCGAGAATAGTATAATCCCCATTCTCGAATTTGAGAATGGGTAAAATAATAATCATGGGAAAAATAAAAAATCGACATGTCCACTGAGGGACGTGCCGATTTTGCCTTACGCCTCGCATCAGATCACGAGGTGCTAAATCGCCTGCACAAACGCTACTTTGTTTCGTCGGGTTGCAGCGCGATCGACACCGAGTTGATGCAATAGCGCAGACCCGTCGTTTCACGCGGACCATCCTCGAAGACGTGACCGAGATGAGATCCACAGCGGCTGCATACTGCCTCCACGCGCGTCATGCCGTGACTGGAATCGCGCTTCAGCTCGACGTGTCCCTGATCGACCACATCGGAAAAGCTGGGCCAGCCCGTGCCAGAGTCGAACTTGGTGGCGGACGAGAACAGCGTCTGTCCGCAGGCGGCGCAGGTATAGGTGCCGGCGGTCTTGGTGTGGACATATTTGCCCGTGAAGGCTCGCTCTGTCCCCTGCTGACGCAGCACACGATACTGTTCAGGGGTGAGATCGCGCTGCCAGTCTGCCTCGCTCCTGAGGATTTTGTCGTTCATTCAGTTTGGCTCCTCATCGTCATTTTCATACTGATTTGACGCTGCCTGAGACGATAAGCTTACAGTTCGCCGCTGGAACGCTGATAGCGTAGGGAGGCGCTTGTGCGCGTCCGTCACATCGGACGACAATAATGCTGTCTTACGCTGTTTGACTTTTATCTGGGAATGCCATTACATACTATCGGTGTGTCGTGCCGCCACCCGAATGATCGCTTCTAAACTGCGTTCGACATCTTCTGTGGTGGTCGCCCAGGAAGATACGCTGATTCGCATCACCTGGTGACCCTGCCAGATGCTGCCGCCCGCCCAACAGGTTCCATCTGCCTGCAAATCGGCAATGATCGCGCGTGTGATGTCGGCATCACCAAACTCGACCAGGACCTGATTGATCACCACGTCGTTCAAAACAGGATACCCGGCGGCACGCAGACCTTCAGCGAAGCGCGCTGCATGGCGACAGGTGCGCTCGACGAGATCGGCGATCCCGCTTCTGCCCAATGACCGCAGTGCTGCCCATACTTCAACGCCGCGTGCCCGTCGGGAAAAATCGGGCGTGTAGTGATAGGGTTCGCGGTTTTCGGTTTGTACCAGATAGGCAGCACTGGCAGCCGATGCCGCCATCGCCGCCTTGAGATGCGCCGGGTTGCGGCAGATCACCAAGCCGCAATCGTAAGGGGTATTCAGCCATTTGTGACCATCGGTCGCCCAGGAATCGGCATCGGCAAATCCCGCCATCAGATGCGCTCGATCGGGGGCAGCTGCAGCCCACAAGCCAAATGCGCCATCGATATGGACCCACGCGCCGCGCGCATGGGCTGCGGCGATGATAGCCGGTGCCGGATCAAACGATCCGGTATTCACATTGCCCGCCTGGATACACACGATCGTCGGACCTGATATTTCAGGCAGGGCTTCAGCGCGCATCCGTCCCTGATCATCGACTGGCACACGGATGACTCGGTCGCGCCCAAGTCCCAACAATGTCAGCGCCTTCAGGACACTCACATGTACTTCATCGCCCACGATGACGGTGATCGGCGGGGCACCAAACAGCCCCTGCGATTCCACATCCCACCCTACCGCTTGTAAGACGCTGTGTCGTGCGGCGGCAAGGGCTGTGAAGTTCGCTGCTGTCGCACAGGTGACAAAGCCGACCCCTGACTCGGACGGCAGGTGCAGTACATCGAGCAGCCACTCCATCGCCACCGCTTCCAGCTTTGCCCCGATGGGGGAGGTGGCGATCAGCCCGCCATTCTGGTCCCATGCTGCCGCCAGCCAATTTGCCGCGAGCGATGCAGGCAGCGAGCCGCCAATGACAAATCCGAAGAATCGCCCACCCGCTGAAGCGACCGTCGCTGGTGAGCCAATCGCATCGAGCAGCGCTAACACATCATCTGGCTCGGTTGGAGTTTCGGGAAATGGCTCGTGAAGTTGTGCGAGATTTTGCAGTGCGTCCGGTGTCGGGGCGACTCCGCGTGCGTCGAGGGTTTCGAGATAGTCGATCGCACGCTGCGCGGTCGATTGTAAGAGATCGCGTAAAATCATGTTCAGCTTCCTTTCAATCTTCGAGTCAATCTTCGAGAACCCGCGCCTCTTTGACGCGGCTGTGCAGGCTCCTCAGAGCAGGGTAGCGGCTCAGAAGCGCGCGCACCTTTTCCTGGAATGCGGGCAGCTGGCGGCGTTCTTTTGCCAGCGTATGGAAGTCCGTCAGAATGCTGACCGCATCGTCGTATCCTCTGGGATTTCGCCTTTCGATGGACACGCGCACATCTGACCATAATTTATCCTGATTTGCCTCGACCTCTTTCAGTCGCGCGCGCAATTTTTCTGCCACCTGCCGACGGATTTCAGCTTCCCGTACTTTTTTGACTTCCGCTGTCAGTGCGCTCAACTGCACGATCGATCGGCGTTTTTCTGGCGATGGATCTGCTTCATCCTTATCTTTGTCGGTCGAAAAGCGGCGCAGACGGCTGCGTAATGTCAGATCGAGTCGGGGTTCGCCGTGCAGCAGGCGCAATAGAAAATCATCCTTTTCCGCATCGGACAGCGCGCTGACGAATTGATTCAGAGGTGCGGCGGTCTCCTCGATCGATCGACTCGCTTGCGCGGCGCTGGTCACCAGATCGGGATCGAGACCGATGAAAGCGATAAAACTGCGATGGGCGCGTGAGAGCTTGTCGAGGTTGGCGGGGACAGGCGGCTCTATCAGCTCGGCGATCGCATCGGGAACAGCCTTCTTATCCTCAACCGTCTCCGCGTTCTCGTCATCATCCTGATAGACTTTTTCTTCTTCGTTGTCGTCGTCGTAGTCCTCGTAGTCATGAGACTCGGAACTGTAGATTGCGAATTTGAGCCACGCCAGATACAGCAGGCGCATATCGCCGCGCATCAGGTCTTCACGCATGGGGGTCATCTGCGACAGCATTTTCTCGGCATCGGCATCATCTATATATTCCCAATTATCACCGCCCTCATCCTCGAACGCGATGCTCAGGACGATATAATCGCCATTTTCCTCGACGGTGATACTATGCCTGAACAGATAAGGTCGCAGCGCTGGGAGGTCGATCGCCGCTTTTGGGAATCGAAACGCCAAATGACGCGAACCCCAGTTGGTGATGTAAAGCATGGCGTCGAAATATTCAACCAGGACATCGTAGGGATCACCGCGAAAGTTGCCATAGTTGTAGACGAAGATCGCCTGCGACGAGGTGAGCTGCACACGCGAAGACAGCGCGTGTATGGCGTCCTGCGCCTCATCTGAGAGAGGTTGATCGAGTGATTGAAATTCATAGTACTGATATTCGCTCATGATAATCTATCTCCAAATCGGATTATCGCGCGTTGTCGAGCTGCCTCACTCAGGGTTAAGGTGTCACAGCGGCATCCCCGACTCCATACACTGACTCCAACGCCCGACCGACCGTCTGACTCCACATCGTGTAATTGTGCCCCCCGGCGAACTCGTGATAGCGCACGTCGTAGCCGCGCTCGGTCAGCAGGGTGTGCATCGTCCGGTTGCCGTCGAGCAGCCATTCCAGCGTCCCGGTGTCCTGCCAGATTTTCAGCGGCGCCAGCGGCGCGAGTCGGATTAGATCGTCGATCAGCATCGTCTCGCGGTCGGGATCGATGAAAAACGCCCCGGACTGACTGACGACCTGTCCGAAAATATCCGGCGCGCGCAAGCCCGTGTACAGAGCCATCAGCCCGCCCATCGACGCACCCAGGACACCGTGACAACCCGGTTGCGCGTCCTCGTCCAGCAGGCGCAGATGTTTTTTGGCGTAGGGCAGCAGGATGCGCCGTGCATAGGTGGCAGTCGCTTCATTCATCGCGTACTCGGCGAATCGTCCACCGCCCGCATTTTCTATCAATGCCAGCGCGATCGGGCGGATGCGCCCTTGCGCGATCAGGTTGTCCACGATGATGTTGAGCGAGGCGCGTTCCAGGTAATCCGTCCCATCCCAGACGATCACCAGCGGCACGGGTGCATCGACGGGCGGATGATACAGGAACACTTTGCGATGGGTATTGCCGAGCGTGTGTCCGCCGAACAGATCATGTTCGCTGATCTTGCCGCGCGCGACGCCCGCGCCCCGCATGGTCAGCGAGCTGAACACAAAGTCGGGCATGGTGGCGTAGTGGTTGATCCCTTTGACACCATTCCAGATCACGCGCGGGTTGTACGGATCGGGCGCGCGTTCGTTGATATCGGTATCGTGTGTGCTCTCACGAAAATGGCGGATGAAACAATATTCGACGTAGGCATCGCGGGGAAGCGTCACCTCGACGGCGTACACGCCGGGTTCACGGGAGTCGAGCGCGAGCGGACTCGCCGCCCATCCCGTGAAGTCGCCGATCAGCACGGGCGGATCGCCGTCGCCATGCCAGACAAAGGTGGCGCGGTCGCCGTCGATCAGTGGATTGCCCGCTCGCTGTAGCTGTTGCAACAAGGTTTCGATCATGACTCGTGTATCCTGTCAGATAGTGAGGTTTGGCACGCCAAACCCGGCGGAAAATTTTTGTGACAGGGCGTAATTTGTTGAACAGGATTTTAGCTGTAGCGTACGGGCATGGGCTGGCGATCGATGTGCGTCACGCTGAATCCGCGCTTGAGATAGTTGTCCAGCGCCGACGGTGCGTCCAGGTTGCAGGTTTGCACCGTCAGGCGCTCGGTCGGGCGTTGCCAGGCGCAGGCGATCCCGGTACTCAGGAGATGTTTGCCTAATCCCAGACCCATGTATTCCGGGCGCAGACCCAGATAGGCGATATGGCTCGTCCCGTCGGCTGTCTCCAGCTCGAAATATCCAGCGGGGGTGCCCGCGACCTGCAAGACATGTACCTCGTTAGTCGGGCTGCGCAGGATCGCCTCCAGATCGGCGTCGGGCATGATCAGCCGATCGCGCCAGCGCCACGCCTCCCCGACCGCGCTGTACAGGAAACGGTAGTAACGCACGTCGGGCAGCGCCAGCCGCACGATCGCCGCGTCGGGATGCTCACTGTAGGCTGGACGAAAATCGGCGCGCGACGGCATATGCAGATGGGTGATCACCAGATGGTCTGGAATCGGGGTGGGGGGATTGTGCAGTTCTGACGAGTCACTCATGCTAATCCTTGGGGTGCCATGCGCTATAATAGGGTCACTCTCGCTCGATTGCATAATCGTCTTTCAAGGGACATGCTCATGGATTTCGCGCTGAATGAAGAACACCTACAAGCACAGAAGATGGTGCGCGATTTCGCCGCCAGAGAAGTCATCCCCGTCATCGGAGAATGGGATCGCAAGCAGCAGTTGAACCCGGCGTTCCTCCCGCGCATGGCGGAGCTGGGTATCCTGGGCATTTCGATCCCGGTGCGTTATGGCGGTCAGGGCTTCGATTATATCACCCTGGGGCTGGTGTGCGAGGAACTGGAACGCGCCGACACCACACTGCGCGTGATCATGTCGGTGCATCACGGACTTAACAGTCTGTCGCTGTTGCAGTGGGGCACCGAAGAACAAAAACAGCGTTTTCTCATCCCGCAGGCGCGTGGCGAACAGTACGCCGCCTTTTGCCTGACCGAGCCGGGTGCAGGCAGCGATGTCGTCGGCATGGCATCGACTGCGCGCCGCGTCGGGGATACATATATCCTCAATGGCGAGAAGATGTGGATCAGCCTGGCGACCAAAGCGCACAACTTTCTCGTCATCGCCAAGACCGACTCTGAAGCGGGTCATCGCGGCATGACCGCCTTCATCGTCGAGCGCGATATGCCCGGCGTGACGACGGGCGACATTCACGGCAAATTGGGTGTGCGCGCCGGATCGACCGGATGGGTCGCGATGCAGGACGTGGAAGTGCCGATCGCCAATCGGCTCGGTGAAGAGGGCGAAGGCTTCAAGATTGCAATGGCGTCGCTCGACAACGGGCGTTATACCGTCGCGGCGGGTGCCGTCGGCTTGATCCGTGCGTGTCTGGAAGACAGTCTTAAGTACGCCAAAGAGCGCACCACCGGCGGCAAGCCGATCGCGGAACATCAGCTCATCAAGCAGAAGCTCGCCTACATGCAGCAAGGGTATGACGCCGGACAACTACTGGTCATGCGTGCGGGCTGGATGAAAAATCAGGGTATTCGCAATACCCGCGAGACCGGCATGGCAAAATGGTACGCTACCGACGTGAGCGTGCAATCCGCCCTGGAAGCGGTGCAGATTCACGGATCGTATGGCTTCAGCGACGAGTATCCGGTGGAGCGCTATCTGCGCAACAGCAAAGGCGGGGTGATTTACGAGGGCACCAGCGAGATTCACACCCTGATGCAGGCGGATTACGCGCTCGGCAACCGCGACGATCGTCCGCTGCGCTGCGAGCTGCCCGCTTATGATGCGGAATTGTGGCAGAGCGAACCTGAGTCCGCGCTGGCAGGGGACTGATCGGCTTGAAGATCGTGTTGTTTGGCGACAGCCTGACATGGGGCGGATATGGCGGCAGTTACGTCGATGCGCTGCGTCGGCTGCTGCCAGAACATCAATTCGTCAACGCGGGGGTGGGCGGTAACACGGTGATCAATCTGCTGCGTCGGCTGGAGCGCGATGTGCTGGAGGTGCAGCCGGATGCCGTCTTTGTACTGGTGGGGGGCAACGATGCGGTGTCGTACAGCCAGCCCAAGACGCGCTCGTATTATCGCCAGGCGCAGGATATCCCGGAAACCTTTGTCGCGCCGGATCGATTCGAGGCGAGCTACCGTGACCTGCTGACCGCCCTCCATGCCGCGCAGATCGTCACCTGGGTCGGGTTGGAGCCGAACGAATATAACCCGACGACGGTGGCGGCGCTGCGCGACTATGGCGCACGAGTCATCAGGGTGGCGCGCGCTCTCAATGTGCCTGTCCTCGATCTGATGGAGGCGCTGCCGCCGGGAGATGTGCCTGATCGCCCTGATCTGGACATCGGCTATATCCTGACCATCGGCGGACGTGAAAAGCGCGGCTGGGATGATTTCGAGGGCGCGCGTGCCAACGGGGGCTATACCTGGTCGTTCGACGGGATGCACCCGACGCGCGACGGCGCCCACCTCATCGCGGAATCGATCGCAGACTTCATCCGCGTACAGACCGCCTGACGACACACCAGGGGCGATGCACCGCATCGCCTCTGGTGTAGTTCATTCGTCCGGCGCTGCCTCCCCGCGCAGCATCCCCTGATATACACCCGGATACGAGTCGGGGATCACGGTCGCGCCGACCGCCCCCGCATAAAACTCGACCGGACCCGCGCCGCCGATGATGGCATAGCCATAACCCTGCGCGCGCATGTCGTGCAGACACGCCAGCAGCAGCGCCTTGCCGATGCGCCTGCCCCGGTATGCCTCATCGACCCCGGTCGGACCAAAGAAACCACGTTGTGTGGTGTCGTAGCAGCCGAATCCGATGGGTCGTCCCTCGTGCGTGGCGACGAAGCACGATAGCGGTCGATTGCCGTAGGCGACCTCGGTCTCGCTCTCCCAAAATGGACTGAACAACTGCGCCACCCACGCGACCACGACATGCTTTTCTGGCGCGATCGAGCGCCGCACGGTGATCGCGTCGGCGGCGAGCTGTGCGATCAGCGTGTGCTGTTCGGGCAGGGTGTAGAGCTTGACGAGCATATCTGGCACTGTCGTTCATCCTTTGCGTGTCTGTCGCCCAATCAGATTTAGAGCGGACGCATCGTTATGCGTCGCTGCCGCGCATGGTTTCGTCGCGCATTACCATCCCCGCCGCTGCCTTGCCAGACAGTATCACCATCGGCACGCCGCCGCCAGGATGCGCCGTCCCCCCGGCAAAGTACAATCCGCGCACCTGTGGATCGCGGTTGTGCGGACGCCGAAACGCCGACAGCCGATCATTCGATCCCATACCGTAGAGCGCCCCGCGCCTGGCTCCGGTCAGGCGTTCCAGATCGATCGGCGTCAGCATCGTCTCCGAGCGGATGCGCCCGCGCAGGTCGCAGCCGTGTTCCGCCAGGCGCGCCAGCACCCGATCGCGGTAAGCAGGTGCGCCCGTCGTCCAGTCGAACCTGGCATCCAACGGTGGCGCGTTGACCAGCACGAACCAGTTTTCGCAGCCTGGCGGCGCATGATCGGGATCGGTCTTGGCGGTAATTGCGGCGTACACCGTCGGATCGTCGGGTGGGACACCGCGCGCGAAGATGTCATCAAATTCGCGGCGGTAGTCGTCGCTGAAGAAAATATTGTGATGCGCCAGCCGCGCTTCAACCCCTTCGACACCCAACAGCAGGACGAACCCGGAACAGGATGCCTCGGCATTCATCAGTTGGCGGTGGCGAGCGGCGCGGGCTGGACTGGCTGGCAGCAGCCGATCGTAGACGGTCGCCACATCGACGTTGGCAATCACGGCGGATGCCCGGACGCGCGTCCCATCCGCCAGCACCACGCCACACACACGATCGTCCTCGACCGCGATCGACGCGATCGGCGCGCTCAGATGGATTTCGACTCCCAATTCGTCTGCCAGCTTTTCCAGCGCCCGCGCGATCGCGTAAATACCGCCGCGCGGAACCCACACGCCGCCTGTCAGCTCGACATGCGCGATCACGTTCAGTGTGGCAGGAGCGCGGTACGGGCTGGCGCCAACATAGGTGGCGAAGCGCCCCAAAAACTGACGCAGCTTCGGTGAACGCACGAATGAGGCGATCGCGCCGTGCATCGTCCGCAGCGGATCGACCGCCAGCATATCGAGCGGCGCGGTGTTGAGCAGTTTAAGCGGGGTGGGCGGGTCGCCGTAGATGAATTTTTCTCCGGTGATTCGGTGGATACGGGCGGCATATGCCAGATATGCCAGATAGCCCTCCACATCGCGCGGCTCGATCGCGGTGATTTGCTCGACCGTATGGGTCAGGTCGCGCGCTGCGTCGAAGGTTGTGCCATCACGCCAGAAATAGCGCGTGAGGGGATCGACGGGCAGCAGCGTCAGATAGTCGTCGAGGCGGCGCCCGGCGTCGGCAAACAGCGATTCCAGCACCGGGCGCATGGTGATCACCGATGGACCCGTGTCCCAGCGAAACCCGTCGGCTGCTATCTCGTTCATCTTGCCGCCCACCTGGGCGGCTGCCTCGTACACGACGATGCGACGCCCCGCCGCAGCCAGCCGGATGGCGGCGCTCAACCCACCGATCCCGGCGCCGATCACGACGATCGGATCGGGTCGAGTTGCGCTCATGGTGCTGGGGTCGGGGCGGGCGTGGGCGGCAGCGCGAACTGTGCCGTGTCGAGGATCGCCTGGAGATCGGCTTGCGCCGCATCGAACGCGGCGATCGGCTCGACGAAGGCGTAAAAGACGAAATTCAATTCGTACTGACGCAGCCCGGCGAACCAACCGCGCGTGTCGGTGAGCTGTGGACAATCGACCGCCGCGAACCCGGTGCCGATCGCTTCCAGACCGCCGATGCTGTACGACCGCCGAATGTCGGTGCCGATATTGCAGCCCTGTTCCACCACTGCCACGCGCAGCAGCCGCGTGCCATCGAGATACAGGTCGAGCATCTCCGGGCGAATCTCCCCGCTCAGAGTTACCGCCGAGGCGGGCAGCAGATTGGGAAAGCCCCACAGCAGCACGATCGTCCCGGTGCCGCCGCTGACCGCCCCGGTGTAGACGGCGAACGGGATATTGCGGATGGCGTCGATGTCCTGCAGCACCAGCACATCCAGCCCGGTCTGCCAGCCGTCAGGCAGCGTCAGCGTGATCGGCGGCGCGATCTGCTGTCCGGTGACGGCATCGACGACCAGCGGCTCGGCTTCCTCGGTCGCCTCAGGGTCAGGTGTCGGTGTGGATTGCGCGGCGATCACATCTTCATTCGCCTCTGTGAGCTGCACATCGATGGCGAAATTCAGACTTTCCAGGTCGGTCAGTGTCGGGGATTCGTTGAGCTTGACGAAAGGCGTGCGCGAGAAAAAGCTGTCGCGCGACACGGCAAGCTCGGCATCGCGCAAAATCGCGTCCGGACCGTCGCTCAAGGTCGTGCATTCCTGATACCCGCGCAAGTCCAATCCGGTGTCGCGGGCAGCGCGATCCAGAAAATCGCCTGTGAAGGCATCGGCGCCAGCCGCGATGATCTGAGCAAAGGCGCGATCGGCATACTGCCAGAAACGTCCCTGATCGCCCGCACAGATCGCCGCGCGCGCTGCCAGTCGTCCGCCGGGGATGTCGCCCTGTCCGACCAGCGGCACGAATATCAGCCGGATTTCGCCGTTCTGCACGCGCGGCAGCAGCCCGCGATAGGCGTTCAGCCAGAATTCGGCGCTGGCGGGATCGTCGAATGCG
>DAOTUN010000055.1:0-2120 GCA_034437395.1 Anaerolineae bacterium
CGCGCAGGCACAGCGTGCCGATCTGCCGCGTGAATGTGGCGGACAACTGTATGGGGAGTACGCGCCGCAGGATAATGCCGCGCTGTTCTGGCTGGCGGACGGGTTCGTGCTGCGGATAGGCGACGCGGTGCTGCGCGTGTGCGGATCGGCGCGGGACGCGGCGCGGTGCTGACGATGTAACAGCGCTGCAAAAAGATGCCAAAACTGGACGGTTAACGCATGAGCGACAAAAAAAACGACTAACTACTACGCCCTCAACCTCCTGCCCCTGCTCCCTGAGGGAGAAGGAGAGAAAACCAACTCAAAGTGGTTCTTAGAGTCCCTCTCCGTCAGGGCGAGGCATTCAGGGCGAGGGCTGAGTAGGAGTAGCTACGGGAAATATTGAACCAGATACGGGTCACCCGTGCCGCCGAGCGATGCTGATGTTCAGCCCCAGGCGGGCGCCTCGACCGTCTTTTGCAGCGCGATACGATACTTGATGGTGCCTGGAAACTCACCGTCGAAATAGGCGGCGCCATAGGTCACGACCATTTGAAAGCCGACCGACTCGTACAACCGCTGCGCCGCCTCATTGCCGATCGTCACGGCGATGCCGGCATGTGCCATCCCGCGCTGCCTGCCCGCGTCCAGCACGGCGTGCATCAGCGCCTTGCCGACGCCTCTTCCGCGTGCATCGGGCACGACCGCCACACATTCGATGATCCAGGGCGCGGTTGGGGCGAGCGTCGGGTCGAGCGGATCGTTCCATACCTGCTGATAGCCCTGAATGAAGCTCGCAACCTGTCCTTCATCCCATCCGATCTGCTGGGCGACGGCGGGCAGGCGATCCAGGCGCAGCGGACGATAATCGGCACTATCCATCGTGAACCCGGACGCCCCGGCAATCGGCTTTCCATCTGATTCGATGATGATGAAGTCGTGCGGGCTGCCCCACGCCAGAGCATCAGCGCGAAAGACTGCCTCGATGAACGTCAGTGTCGGTGTGCCACCGATCAGCGGATCCCAGTAACAAAATCCGGGATAGGGGGAGGTTGCCTCGTAATTGCACCACGCCAGGAAGGGAATATCAGCGGCGGTGGCGGAACGGCTGGTGATCGCGGGCATCGTCATGAAAATCACTCCTGAACCATGGCAGAACAGAACGACGAAAACACCTGCATTTTCTACATGGATGTAGAATATGGCAGCAAAAAAAAAGAGCGGCATTTATGCCCGCCTGACCCACCCGAACAGCACCATATCGACCGCATCATGTGCGGCTGCGATGCGCGCCTGCTCGGTCGGCAAAAACTGGTGGGGAATATTGTGCACGCTTTGCACCAGCCCAACCAAGCCCATCGCTGCAAACTCCGGGTCATTCACCGTGATTATTCCCTGGCTGACGGCTTCACGGATGGCGGAGGCGATCGGTGTGCGCAGCGCAGCGAGGCTGAAGTCGATCAGGCGCTGTGCATCTGCGGGATCGAGCGTGGGCAGCTCGGAACGCACGATACGCCCCAGGTCGATGGGCGCGTGGCTGGCAAACCACTCTGCCACCGCGTACATCTGGCTGCGAAATTCACCACCCGTCGCGATCGCCGCCACCAGTCCGTCCCCATGACGCTGGAAACCACGCTGTGTCACCTCGACATAGAGCTGCTCTTTGCCCTTTGGCGCATAGTAATACAGCGAGGCGTGGCGCATCCTGACCGCCCTGGCAATGTCTTGCAGTGTAATCGCGGCTAATCCGTGTTCGGCAAACAGCCGCTCTGCTGCATCGAGAATGCGCTGATAGGTCAGGTCGCGTTTGGTGGTCAATTTTCTACATCCATGTAGAAATTATAGCACAGTTTGCCGCACTATACGATCTTTGCCTGTGTTGGCGCGGAGATGTGCGACCGACCCGACAGCTTAGAAAGCCCAACCATTTGGATGCCATCGCGGTCGCAACCACGCACTAAAGTCGGATCGGCGGGCTACTGCCTGCGCGAAATGAGACGGGTTTTCAGCACCAGCCGATCACACTCCCCGCAGATTGATCGCCCCCAGCGTCACGATCGTCACCTCCGGCGGCGCCAGCAGGCGCACGGGCAGCCCGGTCGTGCCGATCCCGCGACTGACCCACAGCCACAGCCCGCGCA
>DAOTUN010000056.1:0-10011 GCA_034437395.1 Anaerolineae bacterium
CGCGCGGGCACGAGGAACCCTTCGATACCATCGGTGATCGCCTCGCCCATCCCGCCGACATCGGTAGTCACGACCGGCAGTCCGCACGCCATCGCCTCGACCGCGACATTGGCGAGTCCTTCGTTGGTCGCCATGTGCAGCAAGGCGTGCCCGCTGTGGAGCAGATCACGTACCCGATCGGGAGAGAGCTTGCCCAGGAACGACACCTGTGCGCTCAAGCCGAGCGAGTCGCTGTGTGCCTCAAGCGCAGCACGCTGGTTGCCATCGCCTGCGATGCGCACATGCGGCGTCAGACCGTAGCCATCGCGCAGACGCGCCAGCGCTGTGAAGGCATGTTCGTAGCCTTTGCGCGCGATCAACGCGCCCACCATGACCAGAATCGGCGGGTCGGGTGGCGGAGAAATGGCGGGCGGCTGGAAAAAATTGAGATCGACCGCGGTGTAAATCACCTGAGCGCGTGTTGACACAGCCCCCAATGCCGCAGCCGCCTCGACGATCGCCTGAGACACACCGTGATAGGCGCTCACATGCGGCAGCGCGCGCCTGAGCGCCTTCGTCTGCTTCTCGAATCCCGGTAGATACGGCTCTACATCGAACGCCTTGCCGCGCATACTGAGCAGTGTGGCTTTACTGAAATAGCGCGCCATACCCGCGTACAACCCAAGGTCGGGCGACCATTGAAAATGAAATACGTCCGCTGTGCGCGCCTGTCGCAGTTGTTCCGCCGACAAGCCCATCGGAAAGCCCGTCTTGACGCGCATCCATTGCGCGGCTTTGCGGGCGACTGTCTCGCCCTTCACCCCACCCCACACCGTGACCGTCACACCAGCGGCGCGCGCGAACGCGACCTGACGATGAATGAATGTGGGCGAGCTATCGTTGACCCCGAACATCAAAACGTGCATCGAAGCATCACTCTTTCTCGTTCCGTCTCATTGCGCTTACGCATCACGCATCGCACTAAAAGCCGCCGCAAGCTGTCTGGCAAGGTCGAGAAAGGCACGCGATGCCGAACAGAGCGTATACTCGCCGTGCCACAGCAGCCCCACCTGACGCGAGAGCGTTGGGCTGTGCAGATCGAGGCTGACAAGCGCGTCGGACGGCGCTTCCTTCAGGACGAGATGCGGCAGGATCGTGGGCAGCCCGGTCTTGGCGACGGCGGACAAAATACCGCTGACGGTGTTCATCTCCAAAACGACACGCGGCTGTACCCCGATCAGCCGGGCATTTTCTTCCCACAAGCGGCGCGTGCAAAAGGTTTTCGCCAGCATGATCATCGGCATCTCGTGCAGCGCAGCGGTGGCGATGCTGTACTGACCGGCAAAATGATGATCCGATCGTACAACAAGTGCCAGCCGTTCGACAAACAGCGCCTCACAGCCCACTTGGGGATGTGTCGGCGGGGTAAAGCCGATCCCGACTTGCAGAGAACCGAGATCGAGCCGCTGCTCGATCTCGTCCGCCGTCAGTTCTTCGACGTGCAATCCGATATGGGGATACTGTGCTGCGAAGGCTGCGACGAGCGCCGGCATCAGATAGGCATTGACCGTCTGCACCACACCGATCCACAGATCACCGCGTTGTACGCCTTCCAGTTATCCAACGCGACCCTCGCCTGTGCCAGTTCACGGAGTACGCGCTGCGCGTGATGGTGCAGTATGTCTCCAGCAGCGGTCAGGCGCACCCCACGCCTGGCGCGATCCAGCAGCGGGGCACCCACCTCTTGTTCAAGACTCTGTATCTGCTGCGAAAGCGCCGATTGCGAGACGAACAGCGTCTCCGCCGCCCGTGTGAAACTGCCTTCACGCGCGATCGCACACAGGTAGCGCAGTTGCCTGAGTTCCATTTTATTAGCCCTGCTTATCCGTATCATCTGTTCTATCTGTTGGACTCATGATAGCGCATCCTTTACAGTGTAATCCATCGAATCCAATCAGGAGTAAGGAACATGCTCAAGCGTATTGCTCTTTTGATCGCCGTCATCATCCTGTCGAGCGTGGCGCTGTTGCCAGCGGCGGCACACGACGGCGCTTCCCCGATCGAGGCGGATGAACAGGAAAGCACCGCAGCGGAGTATAGGGGCGCAGCGTAATTCGCGGTGGAAGTTTTTTGGGATAATGACGTAAGCGCTGGGAATGGGGCAATGCTCAACGTTTACAGACGCACGCAAATCAATACTGTTCTCACCCCCGCAGCCGCGCCAGCACCGTATCGCGCGCATCGCGCAGCGCATCACGCAGCCGCGCCGTCTCCGCCGCCGGACTCAATTTGGTCACGCGGTGACGCCCTGCCTCGCCCAACAGCGACACCGCGATCGTCCCCTCGTAGCCATTGATGATCGCGTCTTCCAACAGCCGGGCGAGATCGATCTTACTGCGATCGCCCGATGCCTGAAGCTGACCCTTTGCCGCGCCGCGCACCTGCATATGCCGACTGTGCCGGATCAGCGCGGCGATCTCGTCGTGTCTGGCACCCGCGTAGGTCAGGCTCGCCCAATCGAGCGTGAGCGTCACACCGTCCAGTGCCTCCAGCAGCCGCCGCGCACGTTCGGGCGTGGTCGCCATCGAATCGACGTGCGGCGCGATGCTGAACGGGATACCAGCGTCGCGCGCGGCGTCGCGCATCTGCGTGAGCGCACCGACCGCGCGTTCCCAGGCGGCAGGATCATCGTCCGGCGCGTGAATCACACCCGGTGAGACGGTCACGCCCGGCACACCCAGCTCACGGGCGAATGGCAGCAGCGCGGCGAAGGTCTCGATCTCGCGTGTGCGCCGCGCGTCGTCGTCGGTCGAGATGCGCGGCAGCATCAGGAACAAGTCACTCAGCGTCAGATTGTACAGTGCGAGGTCGGCGCGAATCTCGGCGGCTGCCGCGCGCGGCTGGCGCACTGCCCGCGTGATGGCGAGTCCCTGCCCTGGCGCGATGTCGGCACGGCGAAAGCCGAGACGCGCGATCGTGCCGAGCGCCTCGGTGAGGGTGAGATCGGGAAAAGACCAGGTGTGGCACGCGAATTCGATCACGAGGCGTTCACAGGCTTATCGATCAGGGCGCGCAGCGCGTCGCTGGCGTGCAACCCGTCCAGATCGGCGCGCAGCGCATCGGGTGTCAGCCGACCACGCCGCGCCACCTTGTGCAGATAGGACAGCCGAAACAGCCGCTGCGCGCTGCGCGCGTCGTCCTCGCTGCGCACATAGTACGTGATCCAGCCGCTTTCGTGCAGCAGGTGATGCGGCTCGGCGCTGCCTTCCGCGATCAGCACGTCCCGCAGCGCGCGCGTGAAGGGGATGTCCACCATGCCGCCGCGATGAAAATGCCCGATCTCCACCTTGCCGAATTTGAATTCCGTGCCGCCGAAGCGGTGCGGCACGCTCTCGATCCCGTCCCACGCCGCGATCTGGTCGTGCAGATCAGTGAGCATTTCGGCGATCGTTTTCATGCGTTGCGAAGCCTCATCTTCTATGGTGATGGATATTGTAGCAGCAGTCACGAAGGGGCGGGATGCGTCGTGTGCATTAGGCTGAATCGAGCCAGGGTGCGATCACAGAAAAGCAGCTATAGTTAAGCAGAGAAGTGGTAATCTCGACGATAGAACAAAGGGTGATCGCATGAACAGCGCACACGAGGTCGCCAAATATTTTTTGTGGCTTGCAGATGCAGAAGATGACGATCTCGTCTCCAATATGAAGCTGCAAAAATTGCTGTATTACGCTCAGGGATTTCATCTCGCCATCTTGGATGAACCGCTTTTTCCTGAAGCAATCGAGCGATGGGTGCATGGGCCGGTGGTGCCTGAGATTTACCACGCTTACAAGTCATATGGCAAAGATGGGATCGCCTATGGCGGTGACCTCGATCCGAATGATTTCGACCTCCAGACGCGGGAGGTGCTTGAAGAAGTCTACAAGGTCTATGGGCATTTTACGGCGAGCTGGCTGCGTCAGCTCACGCATGATGAACCTCCCTGGCGAGATACTGAGGAAAGATCGATCATCTCTCGTGACAGCTTAAAGCAATTTTTCAGGACGCGCGTGGTCGATGACGAAAAAGCCGCAGCGACCTAATCCTCCTGCGGACAGACGAATCAGCGCCGCTGATTCTCCCCGTCGTACAACCAACGATCAACAACCTTTTTTCAGCTTTCGCTATCATGATCATGGCAAAGATTTTTGTGTCGCTAACTGCAGCAATGAAGAAAAGGCGGCTGTGATAGACTGGTTATACACCTTCAGCCAGCGCACCTGGCAGGATATGGCAAACGCACCGCGCACCGGGGCGGGTTACGAAAAGTTGCCGCGCGCACAAATCAAAGCGGCTGTACCCAAAAACGTGACCGAAGAAGTCGATTTTATTGTTTTCCGCACCGGTAATGGTGGTCGTGTTGTCGGCTTTCGCGTCGATTTACTCTTTCACATTGTTTGGATAGATTTCAAGTTCAAGCTCTACGATCACGGATAATGCGCACCATAAAACAGGCGTAATTGCCGATCCGCGCGCCTCCCCCATGTTAGAATGGACGCCAGCATCCGTCCACACCACCGCCGCAAGGACTCCCGCATGATCGACCGCGTGCCCCTGCTCGACGCTATCGCCGCCGAAGTCCGCGTCTGCACCCGCTGCGCCCTGCACATCGGACGCACGCGCGCGGTGCCCGGCGCGGGCAACCCGGACGCCGAGATTCTGTTCATCGGAGAGGGTCCTGGGTTGCACGAGGATAAGCAGGGCGTGCCCTTCATCGGTCGGTCGGGCGACCTGCTGGTCAGACTGCTCGCGCTGATCGGGCTGACGCGCGCCGAGGTGTTCATCAGCAACGTGGTCAAGTGTCGTCCGCCGGACAACCGCGATCCCCTGCCCGACGAGATCGCATCGTGTGCCGACTATCTCGATCGTCAGGAAAGCGCGCTCGACCCGCTGGTGATCGTCACGCTCGGACGCTTCAGCATGGCGCGCACCTTCCCCAAAGCGATGATCAGCAAGATTCACGGCGTGGCGAAATTCGACGCCCGCCGCGCCTGGTTGCCGCTCTATCATCCGGCGGCGGTGCTGCGCAACCCGGCGCTGATGCCGGACATGGAGGCGGACTTCCGCCGCATCCTGACGCTGCTGTCCCAGGTGCGCGATCTGCGCGCCGCGCAGCCGCCGACCAGCGCCGCCGCTATCAGCGCGATCATCGATCCCTCACCGCTACCCCCCGCCGACCCGCCCGCGCCGCCCGACGACGATCTGCCGACGGTGCAGTTGAAGTTGTTCTAGCGCATTTTTACAACACAGATGCAAAAGGCGGAGCGCATCGGTTAGGGTAACCGAAAACAGGGAGGGGCTGAACATCCCTCCCTGCTGCCCATGTGGGGATGCGCAGGAAAAGCGTTACCCGACGCCGAACTGAAACAGGAAGGTCAGTTCGCCGTTGGTGGTCAGGATCGTATTGTTCCCTGCCGACCACATCAGCGGCTTACGGCCCAGGCTGGTCGGAGGGATCAAAAAGTCGATCGACTCGTTGAACGCGACTTCATTGGGCAGAAACAACACCTCCCCCACCCCGCCCGGTGCATCCGCCGCGAACAGGAAGTGCGGTGCGCTCACGTTCGAGGGCGAGTTCATGTCGACGTCCTGGCTGTCCGAGACGAAAAACAACCCGCTGTTAGGCAGCCAGCCCGCCGAACGGACGAACCGCTCCTGATCGATCAGCAGTATCTCGCCCGATTCCAGGTCGATGACGCGGAAAAAGCTGGTTTCCGGCGCTTTGCGTTGAATGAACGCGCTGGAAAGCTCACTGAGTTCTGCCAGCACGTAACGTCCATCCGGCGACACCTCGACCTGACCGAACGAAACTGCGTCCCCCGCGAGTTCGGGAATATCCTTCACCAGGTCGGTCACCCTCTCGGCTGTACCTTCGCTCAGGCTGTAACGCCACAACCCCTGATATTGCGTACCGTCGTTCTCGTCATCGTCCTGGCGTTGATCGACCGGGAAGACGAGCGTATCCCCATCGGGTGACCAATCGAGCGTGTAGGCTGTGAACGGAACCCGCACGCCAGGGAACGGCTCCGCACACGCTTCCGTCCCCAATGCGAGATCGAGGACACAGATTTCCAGGCGGTCGGAGTCGTCAGTACGCGGCACGTTGATCGGGTAGCGCAGAAACGCGATCCGGCTCCCATCGGGTGACCATACAGGCGTGAGATCGAAATTCGCGGACATCGGTTCGGCGCTCAGGATGTTGCCACCGACTACCCCATCGTCTGTCAGGTTGATCAGGCTCAGCGCGTTGGGTTCGAACATCCACACGTCACTATCGCTCAGCGTGATCAGCGAGTCGGTCACGAAGATGAGGCGGGTGCTGTCCGGTGACCAACGCACCGACTCGGCGTCAAAGAGTCCCCCGATCATATCGTCGTCGATCGGGGCGCACGCTGTTTGTTCGCCTGCTGCGGTGTACAGACAAACCGTCTCGCGTTGGAAGTGTGCGAAGACCTCGCCGTTGGGCGCGAGGTGGGCGCTCGAACGGGCGGGCGCGGCATACAGCGGATAGGTCTGGACGGACTCCAGACGCAGCCCGGCAGCGCTGAATGTGGGGATGAGCGTCGCGGTCGGCGCGCCAGCGGTGGCGGTCCGGGCGGCAAGGACGGCGGCAGCCAGCGTTTGGGTGAAATTGGCGGTCGGCGTCCCCGCTTGCGCGGTTCGGGTGAACGCCTGTGCGACGAAGGCATCCACCGTCAATTGATCGGCGCTGGGGTCGCCCTGGGCGCGCAGGTGGGTCGGGGACGAGTACGCAGTGACGGACAACCCGGCGACGAGCAGCAAAAAGGTCAGCAAAACCACGATCGACAGTTTCGGTCTCATTATTTGAGTGGACTCCCTGAACGAACCATCCCCATGATGGGGCAGTATCCGTTTTTAGGCAAAACCAGTGGGGCGAGTCCCGCCTGATCGCCAGCGGCGTGCTCAGTGGGTTATACTTGAATCAGCCGCTGGCGATGAGCGGGAAAGCAGTCCGATCAAAGTCTCAGCCAGCCGTTCATAGGCGCCTGCCGGTGCCCTGTTTTCAAATTGATTCGGTTTCTTCTGTTCAGGACACAACCCCTATGTATCTCTCGCTGGTCTTTCACAACCATCAACCTGTCGGCAATTTTGAGAACGTGTTTGCCGAGGGGTATCAAAAAGCCTATGAGCCGCTGGTCGCGCTGATGGAGCGTCACCCGACGGTCAACGCCGCCATGCACTTCACTGGGCCGCTGCGCGACTGGCTGCTGACGGCGCAGCCCGCGTTTATGGCGCGCGTGCGTGCGCTGGTCGAGCGTGGACAGCTCGAAATGCTGGGCGGCGCCTACTACGAACCGATCCTGGTCATGCTGTCCGACGAGGACAAGATCGGTCAGTTGAACCTCCTCAGCGACGCGGTGGCAGCGGACTTTGGCGTGCGTCCGTCGGGGATGTGGCTGGCAGAACGCATCTGGGAACCGTCGCTGGCGCGTCCGATTCAGCAGGCGGGTCTCAAATACGCCATCGTCGATGACACCCATTTCAACAATGCCGGCTTCGACGACGCCGAGCTGTTCGGCTATTACGTCACCGAGGAACAGGGCGCGCCGCTCAACCTGTTCGCGTCGTCCAAAGACCTGCGTTATCTGTTCCCCTGGCGTCAGGTGGACGAGGTGATCGACTGGCTGCGCGGGCAGGATGCCGCCCATCGTGCCGACTTGAGCGCGCCGCCGATCGCGCTCATGGGCGACGATGGCGAAAAATTCGGCATGTGGCAGGGCACCTGGGATCACTGTTGGGGCAGCGGCTATATGGATCGCTTCTTCGAGGCGATCGAGCGTAACGCCGATTGGCTGCACACGATCACCCCAGGGGGCTACATGCGCCAGTTTCCGGCGCGCGGACGGGCGTACCTGCCGACCGCCAGCTATCTGGAAATGACCGAATGGGCGCTGCCCGCCGCGCGCATGAGCGAGATCACCCGCTTGCGCCGCGACATCGAGCGCGAGATTGACTCCAGGCAGACCAGCGATGCGGGACGCGCCGCTTACCTGAAAACGCTGTTGCGCAATATGCGCGGCGGGTTTTGGCGCGGCTTTCTGGCGAAATATCCCGAAGTCAATCACATGCAGAAGCGCGGCGCCTATACCAGCCGCCATGTGCATCCACTGCCCGACAGCGGCATCAAGCGGGACGCGCTCAAAAAGCTGTGGGCGGCGCAGTGCAACTGTGCCTACTGGCATGGCGTCTTTGGCGGTATCTATCTCTTTCACATTCGCGCTGCCAATTACGCCAACATCCTGGCGGCAGAGGCGCTGATCACCGGAGACAAGCCCAGACTCGCCGTCGAGACCCTGGATTTCGACCTGGACGGACGCGACGAGATCGTCGTGAGTGGCAGTCCGTTCGCGTTGATCCTGGCGCCGTCGTTCGGTGGCGCGCTGATCGAGTGGGACGACCTGCCGAGCCGGGTCAACCTGCTGAACGTACTGTCGCGCCACCGCGAGGGCTACCACGAGGCGTTGGCGGCGGCAGCGGGACGCGGCGATGTGATCACCCCGGCGGACTGGCGCTGGAACCTGCCAGAAAATGTGCATACCACCTGGGTACGTGCCAAGCGGCTCGGATTGGAAGCGAATCTCGTGGTCGATTGGCACCGTCGGGCGTCGTTCATCGATCACTTTCTGGGCGCAGAGGTGACACTGGCAGCGTTTGCAGGGGCAGCGTACACCGAGGCGGGCGATTTTGTCCTGGGCGCTTACGAGTCCGAGGTGAGCGGGGGCGGCGATCGGGCGGTCGTCACGCTCAAACGCGACGGGCGCGTCTGGGTCGAGGGGGTGCATCAGCCTGTGCGCGTGGAAAAGCGGCTGACAGTGGCGGCGGGCGAACGCGATTTTACCGTGGATTACACCGTGACCAATCTGGCGACGGCGGCGCTGACGCTGCGCTTCGGCATCGAGACGGTCTACGGTTTGGAAGGGGGCGACTCGGAATTGTGTTTCGTGGCGCTGCCCAACGGCGCCGTGAGCGGGTTGAGCGCGCAGACCACGAGCGAGGGCGTGAGTCATTATCGCGTCGGCACACGCATTCGCCAGATCGAGATCGTGACTGAGTCGGCGCAGAGCGGGGCATTATGGCGCTTTCCGCTGGCGCCCGTCTCGATGAGCGACGGCGGGTTCGAGCAGGTGTATCAGGGCACGGTCTGTCTGCATCTGTTCGCCGTCAGTCTGGCACCCGGCGCGAGCTGGACGAACAGCCTGCGCATGAAGGTCAGCGACCTGGCGTAAGACGGATTCAGCGTGCCAAACCTGTTCCGCCTACACCATTTATAGGGGTTTGGCGTGCCAAACCCTGTTATCCAATTATGTTGCGCGCTGTAACAGGCGGCGCAGCTGCATGACCTCGCTCGCCTGGACTCCCTTCGGTCCGTCGGTCAGCTCGAATTCGACGGCTTCACCAGCATCCAGTTTCCTGTAGCCGTTCGACTGAATGCCGGAGTAATGGACGAATACGTCGGGACCCTCTTCCGGGGCGATGAAGCCATATCCTTTTTCGGCGCTGAACCACCTGACCACGCCGCGCAACCGTTGGGACATGCTGGCAGAAACTCCATACTGCTGTGACGCTGACTTTCGCCTGAGTCTAGGTCAACATCGACTCCGCTGTCAAGCCGACCGGACAAACTCAGTGAATCATGGATGCACCACGTCGTGCGACTCATAACAATGCGTCTGTAGAGAAAGTCGTGATTCACTGAAACTGGTCAAAACTCGCCCTTTACACCCAACAACCGTGCGCTATACTTCCCTCTCGCTGTCCTGACAGCCACAACTTATCCCAAAGCACAACGCGAACAAGTTTCAAGATTGTGTGAAAATGTGGGATAAGAAAGCCTTGACAGCGGAAACAAACGTAAAGTAAACTAACGACATACCAACGAACACAAACACGGTAGGCGGTGACGCCGCCGTGACGCACTTTAACAACAGAAGCGTGCAGACGAAACCAAGTAAGTTCAGCATACGGAGAGTT
>DAOTUN010000057.1:0-4790 GCA_034437395.1 Anaerolineae bacterium
CGGCGGATTGGGGCGCGTACACGCCGGTCGTCGTGACCGACGCCGCGCCGAACGCGACCGGGATCAACTTCACGCTGGCGCCAGGCGGCACGGTCAGCGGGCGCGTCACCGACACCAGCGGTGCTGCGCTTGCCAATATCAAGGTGCGGAGCTACGGCGGCAGCTATTACACCGATGGCTGCACCGACGCCAGCGGCAATTACACCTTCTACACGCCGCTGAATATCGCGCTGGTGGTCGATGCTGCCGATGGCTATAACTGGTGCCAGAATGGGGCGCAAAATTACCTGCGCGAATTCTGGCAGGAGGTATCGCAATACGCCGACGCGACGCCGATCACCCTTGCCGCAGCCGCGCCCAACCGCAGCGCGATCGACTTCACGCTCGAAATCGGCGGACGGGTCGATGTGACGGTCGCGCAGCAGGGGCGCCCCGCCGCGCCGCACGCACGGTTGGAGACGGCGATCCATGTGGTCGTAGTGCCGACAGGCGGCGGTGCGCCTTACGCAGACTTCACCATCACGACCGACGCCAGCAGCATGGTCGTCCTGAATTCCCTGCCGTTCGGATCGTGGGATGTGTGGGTGAAGGGCGATCACACACTGGCAGCCCGCGCGACCGTGAACGTCGTCGCGGGCACGGTGGCGCTCACCGTCGGCGCGCTGCGTGAGGGCGACGCCAACAACGACAATGTTGTCAGCATCACCGACTTCTCGATCCTGGCGGCGAGCTTCGGCAAGGCGTCCGGCACGGCGGGGTACGACGCCCGCGCCGACTTCAACGCCGACGGCAGCGTCAGTATCACCGACTTTTCGCTGTTGGCAGGCAGCTTTGGACAGACGGGTGTGCCGACGCCGTAACGGTTAATGTAGTGATAAGCGCGGCTGTTTCCCTCTCTCAACCAGGCGGAGCGAGGGAATAAGGATGTTCGGACGGATTCTTATGCGTTCCCCTACACCCTGCATTCGTAGTGGCACATAACAATCCGTCCGTTCAAAGGCTCCTACCCAGGCGCCAGCGTCAGACCCGTCACAACCAGCCGCCGACAGGTCAGCGTCGCGCTCGGCGGAGTCAGGCAGGGCGGATCAGCGGTCAGCATGATCGTGCTGTACCCGGCGTCCAGCCCGACGAAAACGATCACGTCCGCCGCGCCATCGATGGTGTAGCGCCCTAATGCCGCGCCCGCATCGTCGAGCAGCAGCAGATCGCGGATGCCATCGGGCGCGGATACTGCCATCGTCAGCAGCGCTCCGGTCGCGGTCGGCGCGTAGAGATAGACCGGGAGACGAGTCTCGATCGCGCTCGACGCGGGCACCAACACGCGGAATTCCGGCACCGTGTCGGTCGGCGGCACCGCGAACAGCGCGACAGTCTCGTCCTGATAGGTCGGCGCACCCAGCCGCAATCCCGCGCGGGCATAGAGCGCGCCGTCGGCATCTTCACGCCGATGCACGATCACCACGTCGGCGCCCGCCGCGTGCAGCGCTGCCGGGTCGAGCGCCGCCTGCAGGATCGCCAGTTTCGCCGGATCGACCGGGGTTTGCCGTGTCACCTGTCCGGCGATCAGCGGCAGACCATGCAGCGTGTGCAGGTAGAGTCCGCGCTTGGAGACGATCAGGCTGTCATAGGGCACATCGAACACCGCGCGCACATCGGCGCGTGCGCGCAGCGCGATCACGCCGTCGGGACGGATCGCGGGCGTGGTGGGAAATTGACCGAAACCGAACGTCGCGTAGTCGAAGGCGATCGCCGCTGTCAGCACGGCGACAAATGCCGCGCGCATAAGCCGTCGTCTTAAAATGGGTGCGGACAGGATCGCCGCCGTCCCGTATCCGATCAGGACGCTGATCGCCAGAGCCAACCCCAGATTGAAGCGCGCCGGGGTGCGCAGCAGTGCCGCGCCGGGCAGGTTGACCAGGGCGGCGAATGGCAGCGTGACATGCGAGACGATGCCGTCGCTCTCGAACGTCACCGGGATGTCAAAAATTTTCAGGATCGCCCCCAGCGATAAAACGAAGGCGATCGCCGCCAGCGCCGCCCACATCCGCGACTCGCGCCGCCGAACAATGCCGATCGCCGCCAGCACCCCGCCGACGATGCCGACGTATGCCGCGCCCTCGTCCAGGTTGACGCCCAGCACCCGCGCCGGATAGTCGAGCAGCGCACCGTAAACCGGATGCAGAAACGACGGTGTGACCGGTGCCAGCAGATCGGCGCTGTAGCGCACGCCACCGCCCACGTCGATGTAAGCGGGATCGGTCAACGCCGATCGCGCCACTGGGATCAGGAACAGTGACAGCGCCACCGATCCGATCGCTGCCGCGATCGCCAGCCGCCGCACCGCGATCCATTCGCCGCCGAGCGCCCAGGTGAGCAGCAGCAGCGCTGTCAGCGGGATCGTCGCGTAGACGATTTGCAGCGTGTGTCCCCATGCCGACACCACGAACAGCGCGGCTGCCAGCCCTATCCGCCCCGCCCACACTGCCAGGGCTGTTCGATCACGCAGACGCAGCGCCGCCAGCGCGTACAACGCCAGCGTCCACTGCACGATCATGCCGCTGTGACCCGCGCCCAGATGACCCTGGATCGTCGGGAACAGCATGAATGCCATCCCCGCCACGACGCCCGCCGCTGCGGATCGAGTCAGGTGACGCACCAGCGCGCACATGCACAGTCCGTTGAGCGCCAGCGTCAGCAGCGCGGCAAGATTGACAGCGGCGGGTGCGCCTGTAAAAAATGCCAGTCCCCATGCCGGGAAGGTTTGCAGCGGGTGTGCCCACAGCGTCACGCCGTCGATGCCGTCCGGGTAGCCCAGTTCCGAGGCGATGAACGGCGACCGTCCGGTTCGCAGCGCCTCGGTAAACCAGGCGACATGATGCGTCGTCTCGTAGCCATCGCCGTACTCGAAGCCGATGATGCGCCCGGACAGGTCGGCGATCAGAGGAAAGGTCAGGATCGTGGCGATCGCCAGATAGATGCAGAACAGCCCGATCCAGCGCGGCGGAGACAGCTTCGGCATGGCAGCCCAACTGGTTATAATGGCGGTCATGCACGCACAGTATCACGAAAGCCCGCCGATGACCACCAATACCCACACGCAGCGGTGCGCCGCCAAAGCGGAAATGCGCGCCGTTTTGATCCAGTGTGCCCGTGATCGGCACACCATTACCTACGGCGATCTGTGCATCGAGATCACAGCGATGCGCTTGTTTCCGCGCAGCCGCGCGCTGGTGGCGCTGCTGAACGAGATCGGCGCCGAGGACGAGGCGAATGGGCTGCCCGCGCTGGCGACTCTGGTGGTGCGCAAGGCGGACGGGCGTCCGGGCGGGGGGTATTTCCGGGGCAGCGGCATGAGCGAGGGGGATGCTGAGGCGTACTGGCAGGAGCAGTTCGCACGGGTGTGCGCGGCGTGGGCAATGAGTAGTCAATGAGATGAAGGCTTGTTGTACCCGGATGTCGCATTATCTCCACTGCCGCGAGTTGGCGCACGACAGCGCGAGTCGAAACGCCGTCGTACACCGCTTCCAGCAGCGCCAGTCCATCCGTGCCAATTCTGGATAGCGGGCGCTTCACGTTCGCTCTCTTTTTGAGGCAGGCGGAACTCAGTGCAGAAAAATCACTGCCGGAAGTTATCGCGGACTGGCAGCAGAGTTCCGACGAGTTACGAACGTCGATGGATGCCTTTTTTGAGACCTTAAGCGATGTACAATAGAGGAAAAGGGAGGTGCAATCCTGCTGAATCTACAGGAAGTGAAAGAAGCGGTTGACCACTTTTCGCCCGAAGAACTGCGCGAACTACGTGAACATCTGGAAAAGCGTACCGTCGAAATCCTGACTCAACATCACCTGTCACCGGATGAACGAATCCGCCGATTAGATGAAGCTGCCAGAGCCATCCGTGAAGGCTTCAGCGAGGCGGAATGGGAAGCCGTTGAGAAGGCTATGAACGAGGAATACATCGAACCCTGGGATGAGTCGGAATGGACAGAGTGATTTACATTCTGGATACCAACGCCATCTCCGATTACATCAAGCAGTTTGAGCCAACAACCACACGCATTAAACAGGCAATCCGCGACGGGCATACGCTGTATTTGTGCAAGCCCGTTGAATATGAGGTGCTGCGCGGCTTGATTAAAGCCCAAGCGGAGCGACAGCGGCAGATGTTTTTGGAAGTTTTCGCGCCACAGCTCACGCTGCTGTCCCTGACCGACGGAGACTGGTGGCAGGCGGCTCACTTCTGGGCGAATGCCCGGAACGCGGGTAAACAGCTTTCCGATGTGGATTTATTGATTGCGGCGCTGGCGTACCGCCTGAACGTGGTGATTGTAACCAATGACGATGACTTCGACGCGCTGCCCGTCCAGCACGAGAACTGGCGTAAAGGGGTTTGATATGATTGACATGCCCCCCGGCAAATACTTTGTTTCACATTCTTATTGGGATCGTGTGATCCTGGATCGATATACGCGCCCCGAAAGAAGCACTGAAGTGTTTGCCCCAGATGGGAAACCAGTAAAACTGAAAGATGCCATTGACTATGCCAAAGATCCTATTTCATTGTTCAAAAAACAGCTTCCTAATGATGTGGAATTGTATATATTTGATCCGATTGAAGAACTGCATCGAAGCCAATTCGTGAGCAACGATCTAATAGCAGAAATGTTGAAATGTGATGGATTAATCTACATTGCTGATGGAGCGTCAAGTCGTTCATTTTGGGTTGCTTTTGAGCGCGACTACGCCCTCAGAAGTCAAAAACAAGTCTATGCTTTTCATTCAGCAAACCA
>DAOTUN010000058.1:0-84060 GCA_034437395.1 Anaerolineae bacterium
TTAAGCGAGTGGATACCCGGCAAAAGCGCGGGCGCAAGGCAACAAAAAACGCCGGGGATACTTTTCCCGGCGTTTCCCCTGAGCAATGTTCGAGTCACGCCCAATCAGTCTCCACAGCCTGGACTCGAACCAGGAACCATTCGATTAACAGTCGAATGCTCTGCCATTGAGCTACTGTGGAATGTTGTTCAGAAAAGATACCATTCCCCGTGCCGCTGGTCAAGGGGAGGTTGTGCCCGCCGCAGATTTTCACAACCTGCGTTACACTAGGGGCTGTCTCCCTGAATCATCAAGGTGGTGCGGCAATGCGGCGACTCCCGCTCGGTTATATTCTCCTCACGGCACTCGTCACACTGGCAGTCACGGTCGGCGTATTGTCGATCTTCAACGCCGGGCAAGGCGACCGCCAGCCGGAGCAAATTGTCATCACGGTGCCAATCGTCATCACCACCACGCCCAATCCGAATTCCCCGCCGCAGGTGATCATCGTCACCGCCACGCCTGGAATCGGCACACCGGCGATCGTCGCGCTGCCCACCGGATTACTCGAAGCCGCTGGCGCCAATGCCGCCACGCGCGCCGCCGCCCCGACGCTCGACCCTACCATTCTCAGCATCGGCGGTGACCTGCTCACCACCGTGACCGCGCTCCCGCCCGATTGCATCCTGTATACCGTCGCCGAAGGAGATACGGTGTTCGGCATTGCCGACCAACTGGGATCGAGCGGTTTTGACATGCTCACGGTCAACGGTTTGAGCGACGACACACTGCTCGACATTGGGCAGGTATTGATCGTGCCACTGGCGGGCTGCACCCTGGTTGCCCAGGCACAGCAGGCGACCGAAGCCGTCGCCCTCACGCCGACCCTGACCCCGTCGCGCACAGGCACCCCCCCCACCGCGACTTTTACGCCCAGCACCTCCCCGACGCCAAGTGTGATCCCGTCCGCCACACTGACTCCCTCCGCGACTCTGCCGCCGACGGCGCTCAATGCACAGGTGCGCATCACCAATGTCACCAGTCCCGGCGTGATCACCAGCGAGGAGATCAGTATTTTGAATGAAGGCGCTCTGATCGATCTGAGCGGATGGACGCTGCAGGTCGATGCCGATACCGTCTTCACCTTCCCAGAACAACGTTTGTTTCAGGGTGGGCTGGTGCGGATTTTCACGCGCACCGGTGACAATACGCCTGTAGCGCTGTTCTGGGATCGGGACTCAGCCGCCCTCAGCACGGGCAAGGTGGTCGCCTTAATCGACTCGGACGGGCGCGTACAATCGTCCTATCGCGTCCCATGAGGCGTCGCACGGACGCATAACGATGCATCCGCATGATGACGATTCGCAGCGACGCATAAAAATGCGTTCGCCTATAACGCAGGTTGCAGGGAGGATAACACCATGTCGTCGTTGATCGACGAGATCATCAGAGAGGCGCAATCGCGCGGCGAATTCGACAATCTGCCCGGCAGCGGCAAAAAGCTGGCGCTTGACGCCGATGTACACACGCCCGACGATCTGAAACTGGCGTACAGAGTGATGAAAGAAAACGACCTGCTCCCGGATTGGATCGCCCAGGGCAAGGCATTGGAGAAGACGCGCGCGGCATTGATAGCGCGCATAACACGATCCAGTCCGATCGATGATGCGCTCGCAGCGGTAGTCGCGCGTTACAACAGCGAGGTGCTGACCTTCAACCTGAAACTGCCGTCAGGAATTCCTCATCGTCCGTTGTTAAATGTAGAGCGGGTGCGACGGGTATGAACGATCGAGGATTCAGTTACAGCAAACCCTGAGTCAAGGTAAATGCAGGAATGCAGGGACACAAAAAGATGCGTCGGCGCGATTTGGGGCTTGGCACGCCAAACCCCTGCACCGCGTTCGCCATGCTTACAGCT
This sequence comes from Anaerolineae bacterium, assembly GCA_034437395.1. Taxonomy (GTDB): domain Bacteria; phylum Chloroflexota; class Anaerolineae; order Aggregatilineales; family Phototrophicaceae; genus Flexifilum. The sequence continues at coordinate 1,898 of DAOTUN010000058.1, forward strand.
TGGGGGTGGTCACGTCGGCGTCTGGTGTCTTCTTGTCGTTGGCAGTGCTGAGACCTTCACGGAAATTACGGACGGCGCTGCCAAGCTCACCGCCGATGCGTCCAATACGTCCGACGCCGAAAAGCAGCAGGGCGATCACCAGGATGATGATCAGTTCGGTAGGTCCGAAGTTCATGATACGCAGCCTTTAACTCGTGCAAAACTTCGCTGAAGTATAACATAGAATGATACGCTGAAACGGGGCGCGCGGGATGAGTCTGGGTCGGAAGCCCGCATCAAGTGTCTGCTTCAACCAGACACCTGATGCGCATGGTGAGCTTTCAACCCGCGATCAGGACGCGCATGGTCGCCAAATCCTGCTGCAATAGTTCCCCGGTTTTTTTAGCCTGTCTGCCAATAATGGTCACAATTTTCATGATATTTCATGATAATTGAGTCGAGGTCGAGGAACCAGAGGCATAGGCAGGCACGCCAGCACAGCGCTCTCAGGAATTAACGTCACTGTGCGATTGCGCCGACCGCTCATTTTTGCTAAAATGAGCTAAATTCAGCACATCCGCGATACCAAGGATCGCTGTGCCTCAACAAGCCCTCTATCTCAAATGGCGCCCCGCTCGCTTCGATGAAGTGGTCGGACAGGAACACATCGTGCGCACGCTGCGCAACGCCCTCAAACAGGGGCGCGTGCGTCATGCTTATCTGTTCAGCGGACCGCGCGGCACCGGCAAGACCACCTCCGCGCGCCTGCTGGCAAAGGCGCTCAACTGCACTCACCCCGACCCCGATCAGCGCCCGTGCAACGAATGTCACGCCTGTATCGCCGTCAATGAAGGGCGCTATCTCGACCTGATCGAGATCGACGCTGCGACTCACACTGGCGTCGATGATGTGCGCGATCTGCGCGACAAGATCGCCTTTTCACCGGGCGAGGGACAGTTCAAGGTGTATATCATCGACGAGGTGCATCGCTTTTCCGGCAGCGCCTTCGACGCCCTGCTCAAAACGCTGGAAGAGCCGCCGGAACACGCCATTTTTGTGCTGGCGACCACCGAGATCGACAAAGTGCCGCAGACGATCAAGAGCCGCTGCCTGCAATTCGAGTTTCGCCGCCTGACGGTGCATGAAGTCGCGGATCGGCTGGCGCTAATCTGCGACTCGGAAAGTCTGCGTTACGAGCGCGGCGCGCTGGAGATGGTCGCACGTCAGGGGACGGGCAGCGTCCGCGACAGCATCAGCCTGCTCGATCAAATCGTCACCGACCCCAATGAAGCGATCACCGTCGAGCTGGTCGAGCGCGTGCTGGGTACGGCGTCATCGAGCGCGGTGCGCGCGTTGGTCGAGGCGCTGACCGTCAACGACACCGGCGAAGGACTGCGCGTCATCAACGCTGCTATCGACAACGGCGCCGATCCACGCCAGTTTGGGACGCAGACCGTCGAGTATCTGCGTTCGCTGTTGATCGCCGCCACCGCCGGGATCGAGTCGATCGCCGCGTCTGAACAGGAGCGCGCGGTTTACGAGCGCCAGGCGGGACAGACCGAACTCAGCACCATAACCCGCGCCATCCGCGCCTTCAACGAAGCGGTGATCAGCGGACGCGGCGGCTGGCATCCGCAGCTGGCGCTGGAGCTGGCGCTGGTCGAGTCGCTGCAGGCGCCGGAAGTGGTCTACGCGGTGGCAGGTGCCCCGGTCAGCGCGATCGCATCGGCGCCGACCGAGCCGCTCACCCAGGCATCGCGCGATCAGTCCGCTGTCGTCTCGGCAGCCGAGATCAATCAGAAGTGGCAGCAGGTACTGCAGCGCATGTATAAATACAGCAAGACGGCGCCCGAAGTGATGCGCTACTTCCGCGCCTATCGTGTCGAAGGCAACATCGTCGCGCTCGGCACCGACAACGACATGTACTACAACCGTATCCAGCCCCACCCGGACAAGCGCCGGGTGATCGAGCAGGCGTTGGCGGACATCTTCAAGACCCGCCTGAGTGTGCAGATCATCAAGGTCAGCACACAAGACCTGGCGTCGATCGGCGCGCCGATCAGCGTCGAAGAGGCGCGCGATCCGCTGTTGGCGGTCGGCATCGAGCTTGGGGCACAGATCGAACGTATCGAGCCAACTCAATCCTACGAGGAGCAGTGAATTATGTCGAAACGACGCGGTGGACTTCCGAGCGGCGGCGGTGGTATGGGTGGGGGCGGTGGTGCCAACCCCGCGCTGATGCGTCAGCTGCAGAAGATGCAGGAAGATATGGTGGCGGCACAGGAAGCGCTGGAAAAAGCGACCTTCGAGGTCACCAAGAATGGCGTCACCATCGTGATCACCGGACATCAGCGCGTACAGGCGGTCACCATCGACACCACAAAGATCGACACGACCGATGCTGAGTGGGCGATCGATCTGCAAGACCTGCTGGTGATCGCCATCAACGAGGCGATCGAGGTCAGCCAGACCGAAGCCGCTAAACGGATGGAGTCGATCTCCGGCGGACTGAGCGGGATGCCCGGCATGGGCGGTCTGTTCGGCTAATTCTACTTTGTGCGGATCAGGGTTGACACGCCACGCCCTGATCCGCCAGTGAAAGCAAACTCATGTCCCAAGCGATTCCCGCTCCCGTCACCCGCCTGATCGAAGCGCTCTCCCGCCTGCCCAGCATCGGACCGAAGACCGCCTCGCGTCTGACCTATTTCCTGCTGCGATCGCCCGACGCGCTGGCGACCGAGCTTGCCGAGGCGGTCGGACAGTTGAAATCACTGACCACGCTGTGTTCGGTGTGCTACAACATCACTGTCGATGATCCGTGTCCAGTGTGCGCCGACCCCCGCCGCGAACAGGCGATGATCGCCGTCGTCGAGGAACCGCTCGATGTGCTGGCGATCGAGCGCACCAACGCCTATCATGGCGTGTATCATGTGCTGCACGGCGCTATTTCCTACGTCAACGGCGTAGGACCTGATGATATCCGCATCCGCGAACTGGTGCAGCGCGTCGAGCGCGGCGGCATCACCGAGGTGATAATCGCCACCAATCCCGGATTGGAAGGCGACGCGACCGCCATGCACATTCAGCGCGATCTGGTCGGCAAGCCAGTATCGCTCACCCGTCTGGCGCGTGGGCTGCCTGTCGGCGGCGATATCGAGTATGCTGATGCGGTGACGCTGATGCGCGCGCTGCAGGGTCGCAGCACCTTGTGATTTTCATCTTGATACTTTCCTGATACCTTCCCCGTCGATTCTGATCGTTTCCTGACACGATCGCGCTTATCGCGTACTACACTAATCGCCGTCTCTAGTCAGAAGGAATTTTATGGCAATCCGCGACGTTCAGGAACGTTTCGCTCGTCTCGTCTTTGGAAAACCTCTCCCTACCACCGATATCAGTCATCAGACCTCCTCCAATCCTGTCGCGCTGGCGGTTTTGGCGTCCGACGCCATGTCGTCGGTAGCCTATGCTACCGAAGAAATTCTGATCGTGCTGAACATGGCAGCACTGAGTACCGTCGGACTGTTTGGCTTTATGGGCAATGCGGCGTCAATCCCACTGGCGATCGCTATTGCGCTGTTGATCACCATCGTGACGATCTCGTACCGTCAGACGATCTTCTCCAATCCGGCTGGCGGCGGCGGCTATCGTGTGGCGAAAGAAAATCTCGGTGAAGAGCTGGCACAGGTCACCGCGGCGGCGCTGCTGCTCGACTACATCCTGACAGTTGCGGTCAGTATCAGCGCGGGCGTTGCCAATCTGATCAGCGTGGCGCCCGGTTTGCAGCCCTACCGCGTCGTGCTGATCATCCTCATCATTCTGATCATGGCGGTCATCAATCTGCGCGGCACCAAAGAGAGCGCGCGCCTGTTCGCTATCCCGACGTACTTTTTCCTCGTCACGATGGGACTCACCCTGCTGATCGGCTTCTTCAAACTGGCGACCGGCACACTGGGCACGGTGACCGGTCTCGAACCGCTCGAAGCCGATTTGCTCCAGCCGTTCACGCTGCTGCTGCTGCTGCGCGCGTTTTCGTCCGGCTGCACAGCGCTCACCGGCATCGAGGCGATCAGCAACGACACCCAGCTATTTCGCCAGCCGCGCGCCAAAAATGCCGCCAATACGCTGGTAGCGATGGCGGTCATCCTGATCACCCTGTTCATCAGCATCACCGTGCTGGCGAACGCGGTACAGGCGCAGCCCATTCACGGTGGTGAGACGATCATCAGCCAGATGGCGCGCACCATTCATGGCAGCGAGGGCATTGGCTACATCGGTTACGTGATCACAATGGCGGGCGCATTCGCGGTGCTGTTCATGGCAGCCAACACCCCGTTCGCGGACTTTCCACAGCTCGCCGCCCTCAGCAGCAGCGATGGCTTTCTGCCGCGTCAACTGACCTATCGTGGTCGTCGCCTGGTCTTTAGCTGGGGCGTGTATACGTTGGTGGTAGGCTCGATCTTCTTCGTCCTGATCACCGGCGGCATCGTCACCAATTTGATCCCGCTCTACGCGATCGGCGTCTTTTTGGGCTTCACCATCAGCCAGAGTGGGATGGTGCGCCGTTTCTGGCGCGCGGGACACCTCAAGCCGGGTGAACATGCCTGGGGGCTGGAGACCAAGATTGTCTACGATCCGGGCTGGATTCTGAAGATCGTTATTTCAGGAATCGGCGCCTTGGTCACTTTTGTCGTGATGATCGTGTTCATCATCACCAAATTTGCCGATGGCGCCTGGGCGATCGTGATCATGATCCCGGTACTGGTCTGGATTTTCTTCCGCATTCATCGGCACTACAAAGAGACGGCGGCGCGGCTGCGTCTGGACGAGGTGCCGATCTTCGCGCACAAGCCGGTCATACTCGACCCGACAACGCACAAAGTCATGGCGATCTATTTCTGCGACACCTGGTCAAAGCTGGCTGTCAACGTAGTCAACGCCATCCTCAAACGGGGACTGCCGATCCAGATCATTCATGTGGACGTAGACCCCAAGCGCACCGCCGCGTTCAACCGTCGCAATGCCGAGATCATCGAGGCGAACGGCTGGTCGCCGGATGTATTCCGCGTCATCGATGAACCGTACCGCGACCTCTACAGCAGCGTCGCGGGCGTACTCAAGACGCTGCGCGTGCAGTACCCGGACGTGTATTTCGAGGTCTACATCGGCGCGCTGCGCACGCGCTTCCCGTTCACGCTGCTGCACATGAGTACTGACCGCTTCCTCCGCGATGCGATGGTCGAGGTCGAGGACGTGGCGCTGAACATCAAGCAGGTGAATATCGACTCGATCCCGCTGCCGCCCGGCTTCAAGGTGACATTCGAACACGCCACCGATCATCACCAGGAAGCGCACGAAGAACACTCCGCCGCACCCCCGGTGCCCCCCGCCGGATCGTAAGACGCATCGCACAGGGGCATGGCACCACGCCATGCCCCTCGTTGGCGCGTCAGCGCACCGCCGCGTACAGCATGTCGATCACCCGCATCTGCGCGATCGCATCGTCGATCGTGTATGCCGGGGCGCGATTTTCACGGATGGCGTCCCCAAAATCCTCGACCATCAACTGATACTGATTCGGCTTTTCGACCATGATTTCCTCGTAGGCGGACTGCTCGACCCCTGGCGTGCTGCGCCATACCCGGATGACCACATCGTCGGCAGCACTGGGACGAAAGGGCACAAACGCCTTTTCCAGCACGATCCGCCCGTGCGTCCCACGCGCCTCGACCACCTGGGTGAAATGCGTGCGCATCCCGCAGTCGAAATGGGTGAGCGCACCGCCGGGAAAACGCATGATCCCGACCAGGCGCTCGTCCACACCCGACTGCGCGCCGATGTCGGCAAAGGCGCGCACCTCGACCGGTTCTTCACCCACCAGGAAGCGCGTGACGTTGACACAGTAGCAGCCCACGTCCATTAGGGCGCCGCCGACCAATTCCGCATTGAGGCGCACATTGCTCTCGTCGGTGAGCGCAAAACTGAAGGAGGCGTTGACGGTGTGCAGAGTGCCGATCGCGCCCTCGACGATCAATCGTTTGGCGGTCTGAATCTGAGGATGATAACGGTACATGAAAGCTTCCATCAGGATCAGCCCACGATCGGCAAAGACGCCCGCCATGCGTTCGGCTTCGGGGGCGTCGTTGGAGAGCGGCTTTTCGCACAGCACATGCTTGCCGCCCTCGGCAGCGCGGATGCTCCACACGCCGTGCAGTCCGTTGGGCAGGGGATTGTAGATGGCGTCGATGTTCGGATCAGCAATCAGCGCCTCGTAGCTGTCATACGCGGTCGGAATGTTGTTCTTGTCGGCAAAGGCGCGTCCGCGCACGGCGTCGCGGCTGGCGACGGCTGCCACCACGCCGTTGCGCGATGCGTGAATCGCCGGGATGACCGCTGTTTCACCGATGCGCGCCGTGCTGATAATGCCCCACCGAATTTTGTCTGCCATTGTCGTTTGCTTTCGTATGCTGTCGCTCCAAGACGCCAGATTATGACGAGGGCGGCGGAAAAAAGAAAATCGGAATCAAAAACGCCCCCATCCATGCTTTGGACGGGGGCGTCGTGCGGGTTGGATGCGTCGTGCTGTTACTCTGCGTTGCCGGAAGAGGCGTTTGCGCCTGTCGTGACGGTGGACAGGTCGATGCGGACGCCAGGACTCATGGTGCTGCACAACACCACTTTTTTCATGTAAATGCCTTTGACGCCAGCAGGCTTGATACGGTTGAGCGCGTCGAAGATCGCCTGGGCGTTTTCCTGGATGCGGGTCACGTCAAAGCTGGCTTTGCCGACGGCGACATGGACGTTACCGGTCTTGTCGTTACGAAATTCAAGACGACCCGCCTTGAGTTCGCGCACGGCACGCGCCAGATCGGAGGCATCGACGACCGTGCCCGCCTTCGGGTTCGGCATCAAGCCGCGCGGTCCGAGGATACGACCGATACGGCTGACCTTCGCCATAATCGCGGGGACGGCGAGCGCGGCGTCGAATTCCATCCAGTTTTCTTTCTGGATACGGGTGATCGTCTCTTCACCGGCGACATAATCGGCGCCCGACGTTTCCGCCGCACGCGCTTCGTCGCCTTCAGCGAACACCAGCACGCGCACCGTCTTGCCCAAGCCGTGCGGGAGCAGCACGGTGCTGCGCACCTGCTGATCGCTGTGGCGCGGGTCGATGCCGAGGCGGAAGTGCAGCTCGATCGTCTCATCGAATTTAGCGGTCGCCATCGTCTTGACGAGCGCCACCGCATCGGAGAGCGCATAAATCTTGTCGTACTCGACTTGTTTTTCCAGCGCTGAGTAGCGCTTGCCAACGGTTGCCATTTGTCTGTATCTCCTGTGGTCTGCGGGCGCGATGCGCCCTCCCACGCACTAGAAAGGTCAATTGGTACAGCAGTTTGCCGTGCAGCACGGTGATTTGCCATGCGGACACATTGTTCATGCGTCTCTGCGCTATGCGGCGCATCGGTGATGACGCCCCATACGAATTAATCGATGACAAGAACGCCCATGTTGAGGCAGGTGCCCTCGATCTGTTTCATGATCGCGGCGAGGTCCTGCGTGTTCATATCGACACGCTTGGCTTCCGCGATCTCCGCCACCTGCTTGCGGGTGATTTTGCCGACTTTTTCGAGATTGGCGCGCGGCGACCCTTTGGTGATGCCAGCAGCGCGCATGATCAGGAAGGTGGTCGGCGGGCTTTTCAGCTCGAATTTGAACGAGCCGTCGGTGAAGATGGTGATCTCCGCCGGGACGATCTCACCGATACGGGTGGAGGTGCGGGCATTGTATTCTTTCACAAAGCCCATGATGTTGATACCGTGCTGCGCCAGCGCGGGACCGACCGGGGGAGCCGGGGTCGCTTTGCCCGCGTTCAATTGCAGCGTGACGATTGCCTTGAGTTTCTTTGCCATGATCTCTTGTCTTCCTGTATTGCGCAGAGGCGCGCCCGACGCAGGACGCGCTGATGCTCGATTGGATGTTTACTTGCTAAGTGCGCTCGACTTCGACGAAATCGAGTTCGACGGGCGTATCACGCCCGAAGAAATTGACCATCACGCGGACTTTCGACTTATCCACGTCGATCGCCGCGATTGTGCCCGGAAAATCGTTGAAGGGTCCGCTGGTGATGCGGACTTTTTGCCCGATCTTGAAGTCGTGTTTGATGACCGGGGCGTCGGCTGCCATGCGTTCGAGGATTTTGGTCACCTCGTCCGGCTCCAGCGGCGACGGATCGTTGCCCATGCCGACAAACCCGGTTACGCCCGGCGTATTGCGCACGACGTACCACGAGTCCTCGTCCATCTTCATCTCGACCAGGATGTACCCCGGAAAGACGCGGCGCTCGACCGTGCGGCGCTTGCCATCTTTGACCTCGATCTCCTCGACTGTCGGCACCAGCACGTCGAAAATGCGATCGCGCATTCCCATGGTAGCGATACGCTGCTCAATCGACTGGCAGACCTTCTTTTCCTGACCCGAATAGCAGTGGACGACGTACCAGTGTTTTTCCACAACGACGGCAGCTTTGATCGCGCCGGGGTCGGTCAGAAAATCGCCGAGCGCGCCGTCATCGTCGGCATCGCTGCCCAAGTCGTGGGGGATGGGATCGTAATCGGTCTTCACCGTGCGCACGATGTCATCCTTGGTCAGGTCGATATCGCGGTTACGGCGAAAATCTTCCTCGTTGATATTTCTCAGGTCGTCGTCGTATGCCATCTCGGTTCTCACATCCTGCTCTTGTTCAAAACCCGCATTACAGCCCGGAACGGCGCGCATTGAGCCGTGCGATGAACAGCCCGCCGCCCACAGCGACCACCATGAACACGATCAGAATGATCGGGTTGCTGAGTCCGAGACGGAACATCTCGGTGAAGACAGCGGCGATCGCGCCCAGGACCAGCGCGGTGGCGATCAGTGTCAGCACCACGATGATGCTGAGGCGCTGCGTGTCCTCGCGCGAGGGCCAGCTCACCTTTTGAATTTCCGAGCCGACGCCCTGAAAGTATTCACGCATCCCGTAAATGAAGCGCGCGACGGCATTGCCGCCCTTTGCCTTTTCTTCTTCTTCTTCAGTATTGCGGCGGCTGGGTGTAGCACGCCCCTTACCGACCACCAATGCGGCTTCTTCCGCCTCTTTCTGTGCCGCGCGTCCACGACGGAACCGTCCGCCGCGTGGCTTGGTGTCGGGCACGGTGGCAATATTGGTGGTGCGGCGGCGCGGGCGAGACCCTGCTGCGTTTTTATTCTTATCGGCTTCGGACGCCATCGTGTCCATCTCTCCTGTACCGGGCTGCCGGGTGAGGGTATCCTGTAGTGGCAAGTAATCGAATGAGCGGGATGTTCAAAAAAACACCGCCTCGCAGGGCGGTGTCTTTTGGCTTTAGCAGGGGTACCAGGACTCGAACCTAGAATAACGCTTTTGGAGAGCGTTGTGTTGCCATTACACCATACCCCTATGATCGCCGCTTAGTGTGTATTTTACACCCATGAGCGCGGCGGGGTCAACGCACAGTTACGCGCGTTTTACTTGGTCTCGCGGTAGACCACATGCTTACGCACGATCGGATCGTACTTCTTGATCTCCAGCCGTGCCTGATCGTTGCGCTTGTTCTTTTGCGTGTAGTACATGTGTCCGCTCTCGGTGCTGCGGAGCTTGACCATCACGCGGGCGCCTTTTTTCGCCATGTTGTTTCATCCTGACTGCCATAAAGGGCGCCAGAGGGCGCCGCCGTTTTACAAAGATGTCGGCAATGTGAACCGTGCAAAGCCTTCAACGAGATTCGAACTCGTGACCTCACCCTTACCAAGGGTGTGCTCTACCGACTGAGCTATGAAGGCGTACCATTGGGCCGAGCAGGACTCGAACCTGCGAAGGCTTCTGCCAGCGAATTTACAGTCCGCCCCCTTTGCCGCTCGGGACATCGACCCTGGTTGAAAAAAAGTTTATCACAATTTGCCCGGTGTGCGAGGGTCAAATTGTGAAAGCCACCGAAGGGAATTGAACCCTTAACCATCCGCTTACAAGGCGGGCGCTCTGCCGTTGAGCTACGGTGGCGAGTGTTGACTATTTTAGCACGACCGCTTGACGCATCACAATGTCCGTTTCCGCTATAATCAGGCTATCGACTGCATGAGGACAGCACTCATGACCCTGGCGCCTCCAGCTCTGCCCATTGAAACGACCGATGAAACGACCGATTCTCCGCTCGGCACTGCCTCGGCGCGTGTCACCTACGCTGCATTCGAGGCGTTTATCGCCCTACCCGAACACGACGAGCGCCGCTTTGAACTGATCGACGGGGAGATCATCGAAAAAGCCATGCCAACGCAGCTTCACGGACTCATCGCTGCCCGGTTTTCACAACAACTGCTCAATTACACAGACGCGCAATCAACCTTGATTGTCCGCGTCTTTGTCGAGGCACGTCACCGCCCGACCGGAGACGATGGCAACGACCGGCTGCCCGATATTTCGGTCTCGATCGGCGATCACCCGATCGTCGAGCAGGGCGTGGCGGATTACATCTCCACAATTTGCATCGAGATACAGTCCCCCGACGACCGCCTCACGACGATGCGCGCCAAAGCCGCGTTTTACCTGACGCATGGTGCCAGAACCGCGCTGGTGGTCATGCCAAAGCAGCGCTTGATCGAGGTCTACAGCGGCGACGATGTGGTCATCCTGACCGCTGAAGACGATCTGACCTTCCCTGATCTGCTGCCCGGCTTCAGCGTGCCGGTCGGAAGGCTGTTTCCATGAGACGCCGTGACTGGCTGCAAGACACCCGTTGACGAGGGAGGATTCACCGACGATGATCACGACCATCCGCACTGCCCAGATCACCTCGGCGCAGTTCGAGGCGTTTATCGCCCTACCCGAACACGACGAGCGCCGCTTTGAACTGATCGACGGGGAGATCATCGAAAAAGCCATGCCGACGCAGCTTCACGGACTCATCGCCGGACGAATCGTCACCTATCTCAATATCTACCTATTCGAAAATCCCGCGCTGTCGCCGGGGGCTGCGGTCGAGGCACGCCACCGCCCGACCGGAGACGATGGCAACGACCGACTGCCCGATATTTCGGTCTCGATCGGCGATCATCCGATCGTCGAGCAGGGCGTGGCGGATTACATCCCCACAATCTGCGTCGAGATACAGTCCCCCGACGACCGTCTCACGACGATGCGCGCTAAAGCCGCGTTTTACCTGACGCATGGTGCCAGAACCGCGCTGGTCGTCATGCCAAAGCAGCGCTTGATCGAGGTCTACAGCGGCGACGATGTGGTCATCCTGACCGCTGAAGACTATCTGACCTTCCCTGATCTGCTGCCCGGCTTCAGCGTCGTGGTCGGGAAGTTGTTTCCAGGCTAAAATATCAGTTGGCTGTTATAATAATTTCCACATACCGACGATCATAAACCCAGGAACAGCAATTATGCGACGCACCCTCCAACTCGTTTGCTGCGCTCTCTGCCTGATGTTGTGCTGTCTCCCTGTGTACGCCCAGGCGGATGCCAGCGTGACCGTAGAAGTCCTGGTGGACACCGAGAGCCTGACGATCTTCATCCCGATCACGCCCGCAAATACCGGGACACTGGTCTCGCTGGATGGCTTTGGCTTCGAGGTCGGCGCCCTGACCAATCGCACACGCCATACGCTGCAAAGCTATTTTCCAGATGTCCCACTCGCATTCGTCACCCCTGGTACATGTTTTCGCTTACAGGCGACTGGCAGTATCGCGCCCACATCCAAGACCTGTACGGCAGATCGCACCTTCCTGGAGCCACTGGCACAGGCAGACCTGTTCTGGTACAACGCCGCGACGAATCGGTTCCGCACGCTGTCGCTGCTGCGTGGCGATCGCCCGTTCGATGTGTGCCCCGCCGGACTCGCGCAGTGCGTGCGGGTGTATCTGGCGTCGAGCGGCGAACCTGAGCTGTCTCCATCCTCCTCGACAGCGACCTTGTTCCCCACAGCGACCCTATTGCCCACGTCGGAATCATCTCCCCCAGGTAATGCCACTCCGACGATCGACCTGACCCAGATTGGCATCCAGGTCGCGGCGACCCTGACACAGCGCGCCGCAAACGCCACCCCCAACGCGCCCTTATTATCCGCGTCCCCGACGATCGACCTGACTCAGGTTCGTCTGCAGGTGGCGGCGACGCTGACGCAGCGCGCCTCAGGCGGTGGACTCACGCCAAACGCCGTCCTCGCGTCGCCGACACCTACCCTGATCGAGCAGCGGCGCGCCTTCATCAATACGCCGAGCCGCAATGCCAACGTGCGCAGCGCGCCGACGACGACCGCCACATCGGTCGGCACCCTGCCCAATGGCGCGCAGATTGTGGTGTTGGCAGATGAAACAGGCGATCCGATCGCGGGCAGCGGTAACAATATCTGGTTTCGGATCGAGTATGCTGGCGCGGAGGCGGCATACGTCCACAGCAGCATTGTCTCGTTCGCCGCACCCGCGCGCGTCACGACGGCGGCAGTCGCACAGCCGACGCCGGGCGCGCCGGGTACGACTACCTGTGTCGGCGGGGCATTGACAGGGGTCGCGGGTGACTTTTTCCTGCGCGCGGGCAGGCACAGCCAAACGCTCACGCTGGGCGCGGGAGCATCTCTCAATCTGACCCTGACGGTGACGGATGCCGTCGCGCCCTACGGCGTCGGATTGCAGGTGGTCGATGCCAGCGGCGCCGATCGCATCCCCGGACGGTTCGAGGTGACGCCAGCCACGCCAGGTGGATCGGTCTCGACTCGCTTCACCGCGCCCACAGCAGGCAGCTACCGCATCGAGGCGCGCGGGGATGCCAGTCAGAGCTACAGCTACCGCGCATCATGGACGTGCGGATAGCGGGCGCGTCCGATCGCGCCGCTATGAGACGACCGCGCGGCGTCCGATCTGTCCGACGCCGCGCATCCAGCCGCTCACGCGATCGGCGCTGATCGTGATCAGGAACACCGACAGCAGGATGATCGCGCCCGCCAGCAGCGAGCGCAGGGTGAGGGCTTCGTTCGCCAGCAGCGCGCCCAGGATGACTGCCACGATCGGATTGACGTAGGCGTAGGTCGCCACTTTCGCCGGGCTGACCACGCGCATCAGCCAGACAAAGGCGCTGAAGCCGATGAACGAGTTGAAGAAGCCCAGGTACGCCATCGCCGCCAGCGAGGTCAGTGTGACGCCAGCCGGGTCGAACGCCGCCAGCTCGCCGCTGAACACGCTCACCAGCAGTAAGCCCGCGCCGCCCGTCATCAACTGCAATCCGGTCGAGATCGGTGCTGACGCGGGCATATCGACTCGCCGCAGCACGATCGACCCGAACGCCCATGCGACCGCCGCCAGCAGGATCACGGTCACGCCGAGCGGATTGAGCGCGTCGGCGCCATTTTCCGGGGCGCTCAACAGCACGATCCCGGCAAAGCCGACGACCAGCCCGATCACCACCAGCGGAGTCGGCGCTTTGCCGCCCGGCAGCAGCCAGTTGACCAGCACCATCCACAGCGGTACGGTCGCCAGCAGCACCGCCACCATGCCGCTCGGTATATCGAGGTGGGCTTCTGCCAGCGCGATCCCGCCCGCATTGATCACGAACATCGGCGATGCGATCAACAGCAGGTTGCGCGCCTGCCTGCGAGTCGGCAGCGGCGCACCGCTGCGCCATGAGAGCAGTGTGAGCGCCACGCCCGCCGCGAACAGCCGTCCGCCCATCATCAGGAAGGGTGGGATCGTCTCGACAGCGAAATGAATGGCGACGTAGCTGGAACCCCAGATCAGATAAATCGCGGCAAAGGCGGCGAAAATCAGCCAGCGCGCGGGGGCTGGAGGAATGGGTTGCTGCATGTGAAAGAGTCCGTTTGGTTTGATTTGATAAACTTTAGTGTAAACGATTTGTGACAGGCGTGGATCGAGGTTGGTCACATATGGACTGATGCGTTATGCTTCAATCGATATTCTTCGCACCCCCACGCCATCGCCTGCACGCTCGTTTTATCTGCTCGTTCGAATCTGCTCAAGGAGTCACAACCTATGGCACGCTCCCCACTCAGCGCCGACGCGATCGCGGCACAGCTCGTCTCTCTCCCCGGCTGGACGCACAGCGAGGGTGCCATCGCCAAGACCTACACGCTGCCCACTTACACAGGCGGACTGGTGTTCGCGTCGGCGGTCGGTGCACTCTGCGAGGGCATGGATCACCACCCGGAAATGATCGTCGGCTACAAAAAAGTGACCGTCACCTTCATGACCCACGATGAAGGCAATGTCGTCACCGACAACGACATCGCCGCCGCGCGCGCGGTCGAGTCGTTGGGCTATCCAAAAGCGCAGCCCGCCTGATCATGCCCCCCTGGTTGGTGCGTTTCTTCGGCGGGTTACACGAGGCGCTGCACGTACTGGCGCTGCGTCTGATCGGACGGCGCCCGATCGATGTCGGCGCGACGCATGTCGATATTCCCGACGACCTCAGCGACGGGGCATACATCTTCGTCACGGCGGCGCCGACAGTCGTCTTTCTGGCGCTGTGGGTGACCGGGATCATCTTCATTCTGAGCGTGGGATCGCTGGTGCTGATCGCGCTCGGACTGGCGTTGGCGCTGTTCGGCGGGATGGGCGCGGCGGGCGGGATGGGCGACATTCAGTTGATTCTGATTCGGTGGCAGGCGCGCAGGCGCCGTGACGGTTAGCGACACATCACGATGCGTCCGCCTGGGACAATGGCAGAAGAGAGGAATTGGCATGACGACATGGTGGCAGCGCGGAATCGTCTATCAGGTGTACCCGCGCAGCTTCAAGGACTCCGACGGCGATGGCGTCGGTGATCTGCCCGGCATTACCGAGAAGCTCGATTATCTGGCGTGGTTGGGGATCGATGCGGTCTGGATCAGCCCGATCTTTCAATCGCCGATGGCAGATTTTGGCTACGACGTATCCGACTACCGCGACATTCATCCGCTGTTCGGCACGCTGGCGGACTTTGACGCACTGCTGGCAAAGGCACACGCGCTCGGTCTGCGCGTGATCCTCGATCTGGTGCCGAACCACACCTCGGATCAGCATCCCTGGTTCATCGAGTCGGCTTCCTCGCCTGACAACCCTAAACGCGACTGGTACATCTGGCGCGACCGCGCACCGGACGGCGCTCCGCCCAACAACTGGCTGGCGTACTTTGGTGGGATCTCATGGACGGTCGAGGAACAGACCGGACAGGTCTACCTGCACAACTTTTTACCCGGTCAGCCCGACCTCAACTACCGCAATCCTGAGGTGGTCGAGGCGATGCTGGACAACATCCGCTTCTGGCTCGATCGCGGCGTGGACGGCTTTCGAGTCGATGTGATCGATCGCATGATGAAAGACCCGGATTTGCGTGATAATCCGGTCGATCCCGGCTGGAAGCCTGGCGACAACCCCGCCTACCGCGTCAAGCGCGTGTACAGCGAAAATGGCGCCGGTATTCACGATCTGATCCGCCAGTTTCGGGAGGCATTCGACGCCTACGACGAGCGGGTGATCGTCGGGG
This sequence comes from Anaerolineae bacterium, assembly GCA_034437395.1. Taxonomy (GTDB): domain Bacteria; phylum Chloroflexota; class Anaerolineae; order Aggregatilineales; family Phototrophicaceae; genus Flexifilum. The sequence goes on from DAOTUN010000058.1 coordinate 17,406, forward strand.
AGATCGCCTACAGCACCGACCCGGTGTACATTACCGACTTTTACGGCACCGATGCCAAGCCCTATGGCGACGAGATTCATCTGCCCTTCAACTTTGCACTGCTGATGCTGCCCTGGCGCGCCGAGGTGCTGCGCGGCTTCATCGACGCCTACGACGCGGCGATTCCGTCCTACGGATGGGGCAATTACGTCCTGGGCAATCATGATCAGTCGCGTATCGCCACCAAAATCGGCACGGCTCAGGCGCGCGTCGCCGCCATGCTGCTGCTGACCTTGCGCGGTGCGCCGACGATCTACTACGGCGATGAACTGGGCATGGCGGATGTACCGCTCACCCCGTCGCAGTACCAGGACCCGCAGGGGATCAACCTGGGAATCAGCCGCGACCCAGAGCGCACACCGATGCAGTGGGACGGCAGCGCCAACGCCGGGTTCACGACCGGGACGCCCTGGCTGCCCGTCAGTGCCGATTATCAGACGCACAATGTCGAGGCTGAACGCGAACACTCGCTCTCGATGCTGACGCTGTACCGACGCCTGATCGCCGTGCGCCGATCCGACGACGCTTTCATCAGTGGAGATTATCGATCGATCGATGCGCCCGACGGCTGCCTGCTGTACACGCGCGGCGGCACCTACGCGGTCGCACTCAACCTGACCGATCAGCCTGTGACGGTATCGCTGCCGCATGGCGGGTCGATCATGCTTTCGACGCGGCTCGACCGCGAGGGCACGAGCGACGCCGCGCTCGATCTCGCTGCCGCCGAAGGCGTGATCGTGCGCCTGGCTGTCGTGGATGGAGGAGCTTTGTGACGGCGCGCCGCGTCCGGCGGGCGCTGCTGTTCGTCCCTGGAGACAGCCGCCGCAAGATCGAGAAAGCGGCGGCGTCGGGAGTCGATTCGGTCATCCTCGATCTGGAGGACGGAGTCGCGCTCAACGCCAAAGCCGCCGCGCGCGAGTCGATCGCGGCTGCCTTACGCGATCTTGACTTTGGACGCAGCGAGCGGCTGATCCGCATCAACCCGTATGCCACGCCATTCTATGCCGACGATCTGGTGTGCGCGCTGGATTTACGCCCCGACGGGATCGTGCTGCCCAAAGTCGAGTCGGTCGAGTCGCTCGTCGCGCTCGACGCGGCGATCAGCGCCTTTGAGCGCGCACGAGGGTGGACACCAGACTCGATTGCGCTGATTGTGATGATCGAAACGGCACTGGCGGTGGCGAATGCCAACGTGATCGCCTCACGCGCACGGGCGCTGGAGCGCGTCCAGGCATTGATGTTCGGCGCGGAAGACCTCGCCGGGGATATGGGGGCGGTGCGCACGCCGGGCGGCGCCGAGATCGCCTACGCGCGCGGCGCGGTGGTGCTGCACGCCGCAGCCTATGGACTGGACGCGATCGATATGGTGTACACATCCTACAGAGACGCCGACGGGCTGGCGTCCGAGGCGCGCACCGCCATGACGATGGGGTATACAGGCAAACAGGCGATCCATCCCGATCAGGTGGCGATTATTCAGGAGGCTTTCACGCCTGATGCCGCATCGGTCGCGCGGGCACAGGCGATCGTCGAGGCACACCAGGCTAATCAGGCAGCCGGGACGGGCGCGTTCGCCGTCGATGGGCGCATGGTCGATATGCCGGTGGTGCTGGCTGCCGAGGCGGTGCTGGCGCGCGCGCGCGCGGCGCAGCGGTAGACCGCACTTTTTCGGTAAAGTGAGAAATACGCGGGGCACGATTCGATCGTGCCCCGTCGATCACGCCGACGCGGTGACGGATGGTGATGCCTGCCTACTTCAGGATCGCCTCGATGCGCGCGATTACGTCGTCGCTCAGGGTCACATCCGCCGCTTTCACGTTCTCGATCACCTGTTCCGCGCGGGTGGCGCCGATGATCGCGCTGCTCACGCCGGGATTGCGCAGCACCCACGCCAGCGCCAGATCAGCGCGAGAGATTCCGAGCTCGTCGGCGATCGGTTTGAGCGCCTTGACGCGGGCGATATTCTTTTCGTTGACGAAGCGGTCTTTCGCCCATTCTTCGCGGGCAAAGCGCGAACCTTCCGGCACGCCGTCGTCGTACTTTCCGGTCAGCATCCCCTGTGCCAGCGGCGACCACACCACCAGACCGATACCGCGCTTTTCGGCGGTGGGCAGCACGTCGCTCTCGACCTGTTCGCGGTGCAGCATAGAATACTGTGGCTGCTCGGTCTTGGGCATATGCCAGCCATAACGGTCGCACAGATCGTAGGCTTCGGTCAGCTGCGCGCCCGTCCACACCGACGTGCCCCAGTAATGTACCATGCCCGACTCGATCAGCGTGTGCATCGCCTGCACGGTTTCGCGCAGCGGTGTGTTTGGATCGGGGCGGTGGCAGAAATAGATGTCCAGGTAATCGGTGTCCAGGCGTTCCAGAGTCTTATCGATGCTCTCCAGGATGTGCTTGCGCGACAAGCCACGATCGTTGATGTCGTCGCTCATGGGCCAGTAGACTTTGCTGGAGATCACCAGGGTATGGCGCGGAAACTGACCCAGCACCTCGCCCATCTGTTTTTCGGCTTCACCCTTACCGTAGATGTCCGCCAGGTCGAAAAAGTTAATTCCCTGTTCGTAGGCGGTCTCGACGACTTTACGGGCGGCGTCGGCTTCGACTTTGCCTTCGCCATAATTGATCCAGCCTCCCAGTGAGATGGCGCTGACCTTCATGCCGGCATTACCGAGATTGCGATATTGCATGGTTCGAGTCTCCTTGTTTGGATTTACGGGCACATGGTTATGCGTCCCTGCGTCGTGTGTACGGCGGGCACATGGTTATGCGTTCTTGATTGTTTTATGCCGACGGCACCAGATAACCGTCGTGATACCACCCCTCGACCTGATCCCGCGCCGTGCCCGCCGCCTGCGCCTGTGCGAATGTGAATCCCATCGGGTGGCGATCGACCAGATCGAGCAGCGCTGGATCGCGGCGGTAGTCGGCACGAAAATCATGATACACGCCCCGCGTCGGAGAGCGATAGCACCAGACGGGCAGACGGAACTGAGCATCCTCCAGCGGCAGCGCGCGAAATGCCAGCGCAAAGGCAGCCCGTGCCCCGGTGATGGTATCAGCATAGGCATCGAGCTGACGGCGCACATCGAAGCGATCGCGCAGCGCGGCAAGCGTGTTATCAGAGGTGCGTCGTCCCGTGCGCACGATGTCGGCGGCGATGGCTGCGGCACCGTCGTTGTCGCTGTAATCCACCTTGTCGATCAGCGTATCGGGCAGCAGATCGCGGTCGCTCGACACACGCGATCGGATCGCCGGGGTGCCACACGCCAGCGATTCATAAGAGACATTGCCAAATGACTCGACAAAGTGACCGAGCGCCAGGGTCATGGCGCCCAGGCTGTAATACTCCGGCACCAGATCGACCGGCACCCAGGGGTGAAACAGCACATGTTCGGTCAGCCCGCGCGCAGCGATCTCACTCTCGGCTTGCTCGTAAAAGGCGCGCACGCCCGGATCGCCGTCGGCGTTGAGCCAGCGCGGGACGAGCAGCCTGGCATTGTTGCAGCCGTAGCGATGCACCAGGCGTTCGAGAACGGCGAGCGACTCGGCTAACCCTTTGCTCGGTTCCGGGCGGTGCGGATGCAGCAGCAGGGTGTGCCGCGCCGGATCGAAACTGGGATCGCTCTGGCGAATCAGGTCGAGAATGCGCCCCGGCGCGGTCGGCTTGTAATGCGCCAGCTCGAAACTGTTGCCGATCACGCGCACCCGATCGGGCAGCTCAGGATAGAATCGTCCAGCGGTACACAGCACCAACTGGCGGGTGTATTCCGAGACGACGATCAGCCGATCGGCGCTGAAGTGGAACATGCCCTGCATCGTCTCCGGGTACACATTGTCGCGCAGCCCGATCACGGTCGGCTTGTGCTGATACACGAACGGGAATAAAAATTCACCATCGTGCATGTAAAACACATCGGCGCGCCCCAGATGCTCGCTGACATCCTGAATGATCGACGCCAGATTGTGCGCGCCCGTATCGTAGGGGGCGGGGAAGGGCTGCTTGAAGCGCAGGATCGGCAGCACCTCAGCGTTGGGGTGCCAGCGAAAGGACGCCCGTGTGTCGTCGCGGCGGGTGCAGATGAGCGTGACCGTGTGCCCGCTTTCCGCCATGTGCAGGGCGATGCGACGCAGATGTTTTTGCGCCCCACCCATGTCAAAATCCGGGAACAGCGGTGTGATCGAGAACATCAGAATGCGCATAGGCTGATTTACCCCACAGTTGTGATGCGGATTAGAATTGCTTCGAGCGGCAGCGCCGCTTCGATCAGTTTTTCACGGGTGGCTGTCATCGAGTGTCTTTCAACGCGATCACGTGGATGTAGGTCTTAAACTGCTTGAAATCATCTTCATTGTGGGTCAACAAACGCGGGATGTTGTAGATTGATCATCGTTGCAACAATGTTCACATCGTGGATTTGCTTCCCATGCAGCGGACTCACTGCCGCCAGTTCCAGCATTTTATCGAGGACGGCAGTGGTTTCTTCTGCGACCTTAAATGCGACACGAAACCGCTTGATCTGTTCCAGTACCTGTGGCATCGGGATCGGTTGGCTGTAACTTTGTTCACGGGTCGTATTGACCATGTACTCGCGGATAATCTGAGCACTAATCCACAGTTCCACCCCTGACTCGGTCAAGGCGTCCAACGCCTTCTGTGCTTCTCGATGAAGGGACGCGCTGGCAATCGTCGCACGGGTCAGCACGTTCGTATCGACAAAGATAGCACTAGCGTCCGTCGTCACCATATTCATCCTCTCGACGCAGAGTCATGCCTTCGGGCCACGCGCCCACCTTAAAAACGAGCAGTTGCTCCGACGACCGCTTCGGTTGATCTTTGTGCAACACGCGCTCGATTAATGTCGAGCGCTGATCGGGCGGAAGCTGCTTGACGAGTTCAACGAGTGTCTCGAATGGAATCGTTAATTGCACAGCCATATTTAAGCCTCTTCGCTTATTAAACGCTCATCATACCAATCTTCGCGTCGGTCGGCGGGTAAGGGGCAAGTCGTGTTCATCATCCTGGCGTACTACTGCTACGAGCGCGTCCCGGTCACACGGTACATGACTGTGAAGTCGGCGCGGTCGTTGGTCTTGATCGGCGCCAGCGGCTCGACCACGTAATACGGACGCACGCGCTCCGCTGTCTCGGTACTCAGCATCACGTCGCCTGGTTCGCCGTTTTCTTGCAGCAGCTTCGCCAGATCGACCGCATCTCCGATCGCGGCGAATTCGCGCCGTTCCTGGCTGCCGACGTTGCCCAGCACCGCCATGCCCGTATGCACACCGATGCGGAAAAACAGATGTTCGTCGCCGTGCATATTGGCATGGAGCGCCTCGACCGCGCGATGAATCGCCAGCGCCGCCCCGACCGCACGCAAAGCGTGATCGCCCTGCGGATTCAACTGCGTGTTGAACAGCCCGGTCACGGCGTCCCCGATGTACTTATCGACCACGCCCGCATAGCTGTTGATCGAGTCACTGCCCGCGCCCAGGTAGCGGTTGATGATCTCCATCAGCTTTTCCGGCTCCAGTCGCTCGCTGAAGCTGGTGAAGCCGCGCACGTCGGCAAAGACGACGCTGATCTCCCGACTCTGCCCGCCCAACCCGGCAAAGACGGCGCTGTCCAGATTTTCCACCAGCGCCAGCGGCACATAACGCCGCGCTTCTGTCAGCTTGGCTTCGCGTCCGCGCTGCTCGGTCAGATCGTCCAGCACCAGCACCACCCCGCCGCCGCTGCCGTCGCCGCCGCGTAACGGGCTGGCGTTGACCTGCCAGATTCGCCGTCCGTGCCGAGGCAGCAGCACCTCGAATTCGATCACCGACTGCGACTCGCCCGCGCGAATGTGCGCCAGACGCTCGGCGAGCGGCGCGTGCAGATAGGGCAGCACCGCGAACAGCGGCGCGCCGATCACATCGGCGGCGGCGCTGAAGGTGATGTGTTCGGCGGCGCGGTTGAAGGCGCTGATACTATCGCGTCCGTCCAGCGTGATCAAGCCGCTCACGACTGAGCCGAAAATACTGTCCACCAGATCGCGCATCTCGCTGATGGCGACGAGCTGTGCCCGCGCCGCCTCGAACAGGCGCGCGTTTTCGATGGCGACGGCGGCTTGATTGGCGAACGCGGTCAGCAAGTTGAGCTCGCTCTCTTTGAAGACGGCGGTCAGCGCTTTGTTGTCGCAGTAGACCGCGCCGATCGTCTCGCCACGCACGATCAACGGCACGGCGAGGATGCTGCGCAGCTGGTAGCCGACGATGCTCTCCATACTCTGATAGCGCGGATCGGCACGGGCGTTATCGGTCAGGACAGGTCTGCCCGTCGCAAAGACTTCGTTGATGATGGTGTTACTGACCGTGAAATCCTCGCGCGCCAGTTGTTCGCGGTCGATATTGCGCGCGACGCGAAATTCCAGCGCCCTGGTGACCGTGTTGACCAGCATGATGTAGCCGCGTTCGGCGCCCGCGAGCTGGATCACGGTGTCGATGACCTGGTTCAGCACGACCGAGGGATCGAGCGTGGAGTTGATCAGCGCGGTCGTCTGTGCCAGCGCGCGCAGCTGGCGCAGCTCGACCTGACGACTGAGCAGTCCGTATGCCAGCGTGTCCAGGCGGGCATGGCTCTGTCGCAGTCGTTCCAGCGTGCCCTGAGGCAGATTGACCGCCAGACGCCGCAGCAGCGCGCGTTCGACGCGCAGCATTTCCTCCAGGGCGGCGATGTCGCTCATGATCTGGCGCACCTGTTCCTGCGCGGAACCGACCCCACGTCTGGCGATGCGCGATGTCTGATCGTTGGGGGGCTGATTCATGCTGACTCATCACTCCTGAAGGCTTCATAAATGCGCGTGGACTGCTGGCGTCCCTTTACCTGCACCGGATCGCGCTCGTCGAAACGCAGATCGAGCAGCTCGTCGCGGGTGGCGTGGCGCAGGATGTGATTGAGGGTGGCTTCGCTCAGGAGCACCTGACCAGGGCGCGCGTTCTCTTGCAGCCGCTTGCACAGGTTGATCGAGTCGCCCAGGGCGGTGAAGCTGCGCCGCTCCGCGCTGCCGACATTGCCGAGCGTGGCGACCCCGGTATGGATGCCGATGCGATAGGCATTGCGATCTTCGCCGACGCCGAGCCGATCGGTTAGCACACGGTAGGCGCTGCGCAGATCGAGCGCGATCTGCACGGCGCGATAGGCGTGGTCGGGCATCGGGTTCAACTGGCTGTTGACCAGAACCATGACCTCGTTGCCCATGTACTTGTCGATGATACCGCGCGCCGCGTGTACGATCTCGGTCGTCACCTCGAAATACTGATTGAGCAGCGCCATCATCGCTTCAGGCTGATCGCTCTCACGCGCTCCGTAAGGGCGCACATAGACGAACATCGCTGTCACTTCGCGCTTTTCACCCCCTAGATCGAGTCGGGCGATCTGTTCGATATTGTCGATCATCCCCGGCGGCAGATAGCGGCGTAAGGTCTCGATCGTCTTTTCGCGCGATCGCGCCTCGGTCAGGTCGTCCATCACCATCGCCGCGCCCTGAGTCACCTGAGAGGCGCTGCGCAGCGGGCTGATCTTCAGGCTCAGGATGACATCGCCGCGCCCGACGATCTGCGCCTGGGTCTCCATCATCTGCGGCTCGTTGGTCTCCAGCACCAGACGCAGCGCCGCGTCAAAATCGCCCAGGTGCGGATAGAGCGTCTGCACGGGCAGCCCGATGGCGCGCTCGCCGGGCAGCGCCAGGATTTGCGCGGCGGCGCGGTTGAAGGTCAGGATGTGATCGTCGGCGCCGGTGGTGATCACACCGCTGACGATCGACGCAAAGACGTTTTCCAGCAGTTCCTTCACCCGCGTGATCTCCGCCAGCGTCGCCCCTACATCCGCAAACAGGCGGGCATTTTCGATGGCGACGGCTGTCTGGTTGGCGAATGCCAGCAGCAGGTTCATCTCGTTTTCGGTGAAGACGGCTTCTTTCATGCGGTTATCGACGTAGACGGCGCCCGTCACCTGATCCTTGTACAGCAGCGGCACGCAGATAATCGAGCGCAGCGTGAAGCGGGCGACCGTGTTCGAGCCGATCATGCGCGGGTCGCTGGAGGCATTGTCGGTGACCAGCGGCGTCCCGGTGCGCAGCACGCGCTCGATGATGGTAGTACTCACGTCGTCGTTGGCGGTGCGCGCCGACGCCTCGCGGGCGATCCGAAATTCGACGGCGCCTGTCTCGGCGCTTTTAAGCAGGATATAGCCCCGCTCGGCGCCCGTGAGCCTGACGATCACATCCATCGACTCGCTCAGGATATGATCCAGGTCGAACGAGGTGGCGATCAACGCCGACGTTTCGATCAGCACCCGCAGCTGCGCCAGCTCGACATAGCTGCCTTCCAGAAATGTGTCCAGTGCGCCAAGCTGGTCGTCGATACCGTCGAGCATGTCGAACACTGCAAGAGGTAAGGCGTGGTCGCGGATCGCCAGCACCGCCTTTTGAGCGTTGAGTGCCGCCGCCGTTGCATTGTGCAGGTCGCGGATCGCACGCAGTTCATCGACGATCGTCGATTCGGTGGACGTATGAGGGGGAGGGGACTGCATACAGGGGGCGCCTTTCATTGAAAAATCGCGAAAAACCGCGAAAAACCGCGAAAGACTGCGTACTGCCGCGTGCGGCTGAAGACTCCCCGATTATACACCCGCCGCGCCGATCGGATGTACAGTGACAATATGCTGACAGCATCGTGTCAGGAATCGAAAAAGGTGCCTGCATGAGGCACCTTTTTCGTCATCGCTATCCTGAAATTGCCGCTTAGATGTTGACGCGGCGTCCGAACACCAGCGAGGCGATGAACAGGATCAGGAAGACCACGAATAGGAGCTGCGCAATGCCCGCCGCAGTCCCCGCGATACCGCCAAAGCCGAACACCGCAGCCAGCAGTGCGATCACCAAGAACAAAATCGCCCAACTCAACATGGCACATGCTCCTTGATACACCGGGCGTGGGCGGTTTGAGCCGCACACCGCGTCGATCGCTGAATATGCACTCAGTGTATGCGGTCGCGCTGCCAAATCCATGAGCCACACGGCGCGACTTGCATTAGGAACAGTGAGCGCACCCCACCTTGTAAGGCGAACCCCATAAAATCAGCCAACTGGGGGGGCTGTAACCCGTCTGATCGGTCACCTAGCCACCTGCGAACCTCGGTATCATCATCGACAATCGCATACTAGGGAAGACAATGACGACGCATCTTCGCATCCATCACGATAATCTGACTGGTTTTTCGCAGCCCGTCGCTCTGATCAACACGCCTGAAAAAGCAGTCGAAACACTCACCCCGTCCGGTCAGGATGACTACGGCGTCTATTTCGACCTGCCTCATGCCGACCATGCACGCTTTTTCAAGCTCGCCGATGCGCGCGTCCCGGCGCCCCCGTCTGATGCCCCCGCCGCCGCGCCGCCCCCGACGCCAGCCAGCGAACCCGACTCGCTGTGGCGCGCGCTGCCCTTCATCCCAGCACCAGAGCAGCCCCCGGCGCCCGGCGCTGGAAAAAAAGCCAAACCAAAGTCGTCCGCCGTGAAACAGCCATCCGCCCCAGAGCCAATCGCTGAAGTGTGGACGCGCACCTGGCACCCGCTGATCCTCACCACCGCGCCGCTGTCGATCGACCCGCGTCCGGCTGCCGAGGTCGCCCACGCGACAGACTTCCGTCCCGGCACGTATATCAGCCTGACGGGTGGACGGTTCGCCCTGGGTGCCAACCTGTTGTCAGGCGATAACGGTGCGCTGTTCAGCTTGTTTCATCCACACGCGACAGCGGTCTACGTGGTCGGGACGTTCAACGACTGGCAGTACCCCCATCATGAAACACCAGACCCGGCGAAATTCATCCCGATGACGCTGCATCGCGGTTATTTCGATCAGCCCAACATCTGGCTGGCTCAGGTGCCCGGCATCCAGGCAGGCGCGGAGTATCAGTTTTGTGTCTGCACCGACGCGCTGATCGAGGGTCAGGTCTGGACACACCGTCTGACCACCGATCCCTATGCGCGCCGCTTCGGGAATGACTACAGCGCCAATAACAGTGTGGTCGTCGATCCGAGCGGGTTCGCCTGGGACGAGGGCGACTACAATACGCCCGCAATCCACGATCTGATCCTGTACGAGCTGCACGTACACGGCTTCACCTGGGGACATGCCGACGTGCCGGAAGGTTTACGCGGCACTTTCGCTGGGGTACGTCACCGCATCGAGGCGGGCTATTTCGGAAAGGTCGGCGTGACCGCGCTGTCGATCCTGCCGCTGGCAGAATCGCCCACGCCCCAGGGCGAACACAGCATGGGCTACAACTCATCGACCTTCATGGCGCTGGAGCGCGACTTTGGCACGCCCGACGAGTTGCGCGCCTTTGTCGCCCACGCTCACCGCGCGGGATTGGCGGTGATCGCCGATCAGGTCTTCAATCACAGCGCCAATGAGTTCAATCCACTCTGGAAACTGATCCTCGATCACCCGGATGAACTCGGTCGCGGCGAAGAAGGCGGCTTGTATTACAGTGGCGCCTCGCCCTGGGGCAACCGCATCGCTACCGAGCGCGAAGAAGTCCAGAATATGCTGATCGACGCCTGCAAGCAGTGGATGGTCGAATATCATGTCGATGGGTTCCGCTTTGACTACACCCACAGCTCGACCATGCACCATGATTTTCTCAATCGGCTGGCGAACGAATTGCAGGCATTCAAGCCCGACGTGATCCTGATCGCGGAGAACATGCCCAACGAGCAGGATTTGAATCGCCAGGGGTTCGACGGCTTTGGACAGTGGTGCAATGCCTTTCACGACCGCATCAAGGCGCTCCTGCGCGAAGGTGAGTTCGAGGGCGAACATTCCAAACCGGAAATTCTGGGCGACATGTTTTATTTCTCCAAGAGCGATTTCGCCGCCCATACCAACAATGTCGTCAACTACTGCGAGAGCCACGATGAACACAGCGTCGCCCATGAGGTCTCGTCCAATCCCGCGCTCAATCATCCAGCAGGCAAGGAACGCAAGGCACGCCTGGGCTTATTCGCCACCATGGTCGCGCTCGGTCAGCCGATGATGTGGATGGGGCAGGAATTTGGCGTCGATCGGGAGCGCAACACAGTGACATTCGCGTTTCCCGAAAAACCCGATGAACACGGCTTTTTCGCCTGGGCGTCCCGACTGATCCGGCTGCGTCGGCGCTATCCAGGGCTAAGGCTGCACGGCTATGATCCGATCGCCGATGGCTTGTTCAAGTGGATCGTCGGGGAATGGATGGACGAGAAACACGGCAAGGACAAGCGCGTCGTCGGCTGGCTGGCGTGCGCCGATAAAGACCCTAAGAACATGATCCTGGTACTGATGAATTTCGAGAATCACCCGGTCACGGTCGATGTCGATGCCGGGATACCGGGTGTATGGGTGCGTCTCGCCAGCATCGACGCGGTGAACGATCTGGCACCCGAAGGCACCAACACGCCCGATCATGTGCATTCGCTGCGCATGGAAGGCACAACCATGCACAACTTCGTCATCCCGGATTCGTCGGGCTTTATGTACAAGTACGTCGGCTGACGGCGATCGTAGCGCGGGGAGGCAAGAGGGTGCGTTCCCGCGTCATTATGGAATCAAGAGTCTTTGGCACTCCACACCCCTACAGCGCCATTCGTCAGACAGGCGGCACCATAGCGCCGCCTGCCTGATCCGTCTACGCTTTACGGCGCGACTTTTGTAAACCTCAGCATCCCGCTTTCATAGGTCAGCGTCAGCATATTTTCCATTACCGCGTATGCAGTCACTGTCTGGAGCGCCGCGCGATAGGCGTCTGCCAGCTCCATGATCGACGGCGGACACGCCATCAACGTCGAGACGAGCGGCGCGAAGATCAGTGTGCTTTCTTCATAGATGAATGCACCGCTGTAATTGTTGCAGCCGTCGGTGCCCGCGAGTCCGGATTCGCCGCTGAATTCGATCGTGATCGGGACGCCGTCGATCGGCAGCATCAGCGGTTCCGCCGCGCCGAAATCGACCAGCGTCCATGCGCCGACCAGTCCGCCCAACGACGGGTCGTTGTTCACGATCACGTCGGGGGCAGGCTCGGCGGTCGGGGGGGGAGACGACACCTGGGGCGGAGTCAAGCCAGGCATGATCGCGCTCATATTGATCGAGCGTACCACGCGCGTCAGCGCGTCCAGCGACGGACTGAAGTCGGACGGCGAGGCGGCATTGAGCGTCTCGATCACGCTGTTGAACTCGGTGACCATGTTGGCGCCAAAGAGTGCGTCATCGAAATCGGCGGGGATGACATCGGAGACGAGCGCGGTGGTCAGCGGCGCCACCAGCGAGACATAGGTCGCGCCATCGCTGCTGATCCCCTGAAAGATGAAGCGCAGCTCGCTCGCCAGGATCGGAGACACGTCGAAGCCGATGCTGGTGATGTACGCCACACCGGAAAAATTGCCAAAATCGACATATTCGGCGCGCGCGCGTATTTCCTGCACGCCAGGGCTGATCGGCAGCAGCGGCAGCGACACACCGCCAATATCGTCCGGCACGTTCAAACGCATCATCGGCGCCAGGTCAGGACGCCCCGCCAGCAAGCTCATCAGCGCGTCCGCCTGAGACTGCGACGCGGGATAGGCGGCGAGGTCGGCGCGGTTGAAGACCGTGATCGTCAGCGCGGGGGGTTGTCCGTCGCTCATGCCGTCGGCGGGTGCTGCGGTCGAGACCGCGTAGCGCGTTTGCACGGGCTGCGGTCCACCGGGGTATTCCACGAGCGTGTCTTCGGCGGGCAGCGAGGTAATGGTCAGTTGGGTGCCGATCTGCGACTCGTAGCTGAAGCTGAAGCCGTTGAACGAGACCATGTTGGGCACGTCCTGGGCGGCAGCGGGCAGTGCCAGCAGCGCGCACAGGGCGAACAGGGTCATGATCAGACTGAAACGACGCATATCGTTTGTCTCCTTAGAGTAGCAAAATATCAAGCCTGTCGATCATCCAGCACCAGACGCATCGGCGCAAGAGACGATCGGCGCATGTTCACAGGCGACTCACCTACGCCCTTCGGCGCGTGTCAGATCGTGCAGCACCGCCGCCGCCGCGCTGCGCCCGGACGCGCCCATGATGCCGCCGCCCGGATGGGTACTCGCGCCTGTCAGATACAGCCCTGGCACAGGCGCGCGGTACTGACTGAATCCCATTGCAGGACGGAACAGGAACATCTGATCGACCGACATTTCCAGGTGCATGACGTTGCCCCGGTGCAGACCAAGCTCGCGCTCCAGATACAGCGGCGTCTCGATCAGCCAGTCGATGATCTTGTCGCGCGTCATGTTCGGCGCATAGCGCTGCAAAATCCCCAGAATGCGTTCAGCTTCGCGTTCCGCGATCGCGTCCCAGTTTTCGCCGTTCGCCAGTTCATACGGGAAATACTGCGCCCACAAAAACAGCACATGCTTGCCCTCTGGCGCCAGCGAGGGATCGGCAGCGCTCCAGGTCATGGCGATGATCGCGGGTTCGCTCGATGGACGCCCGGCTAAATAGTCCCCGTAGGCGCGATCGAGATAATTGAGGTCGGGGCACATGAACTGCATGGCGATGTGCTGCGGCGCGGCATCGTATGCCGGGGCGCGTCCACTGAGCGCGGTCGGGGCGGCGCTGTAGTCGGGCAGCTCGGTCACGGCGCAGCGCAGGATCATGCCAAAGCCGTTGCCGATGCGCGCCTTGTCGATCGCTGCGCGCATCGACGGTGGTGCGGCATCACCGAGCATGGCGAGCGTGGTGGCGATATGCGCTCCGCTGACGACGGCTCGCCGTGCCGTGACGATCTCCCCGCCGACGGTTTCTGCACCCGCGACCCGTCCGCGCTCGACGATCAGCCGTTTCACCGGGGCATTGGTGACGACCGACCCGCCGTGCGCCTCGATCATTTTTTGCAATGCCTGGGTCAACATGCCCGATCCGCCGCGTGGACGTTTGACCCCGCTGACATGGTACATCGGGTGCCACAGCGCGAACGGCGCGGTCAAGCCTTCCATCGGTGGCGGACCCGACTGTGCCGCCATCCAGCCGATCAGCGCGGGCAGATAGGGCTGGGTGAAGGTCTCGCGCAGCACCTGCCCGTAGCTGCGGGCGATGTCGCGCAGATTTTCCGCGCCTTTTGGGTTCATCCCCTGCCCGAACACCAGATAGCGTGTCAGGTTGAGCGGGGTGGGCGCGTTCAGAAAGGCGCCGACCATGCCCTCGCTGACGGGACGCCAGCGCTGGATGAACTGGTGATACAGGTCGGCGTCTTTCGGTGAAAATGCCGCGATACTCTGGCAGGTGCGCTCGACATCGCGCCAGATGGTGAGCGCAGTGTGGTCAGGAAAGGGCGCGAAAAAGAGCGGATCGAGATCGAGATAATCCAGCCCGTAGGAAGCCAGATCGAGGTCGCGCACGATCGGGGTGTGATGGATCAGGATGTGCGCCGATCCACCCAGGTCGAATTTAAAACCAGGCACAATCTCCTCGGTCACGACCGCGCCACCGACCTTGTGTCGTCGTTCCAGTACCATCACTTTGTAGCCCGCCTGCGCCAGGTAGCCCGCGCAGATCAGCGCGTTGTGTCCGGCGCCGACGACCAGAATGTCACAATCCGACATGAGATTCGTTCCTCTATGAGTCGCCCGTTGATACCACACTCATCGCGCCTGCGCAAACCACGCTCGGACACATGACCATGCGTCCCTACGCCCAGGGGGTTGGCGTACCACACCCGTCGCGCCTGCGCAAACCACGCTCGGACTCGTGGTTATGGGTTCCCTGCGCCCCTACTTTAGTCCGCCTCTCTCTCACAACCGACCTCGATAGCCTGAATGTCCTGTGCGCGTGCGCTCAGGTGTCCCCTATGCTGATGAGCATCATCTACCACGCAGCCTATCGATAAGGGAAGCCATGTATCGCGCACTCTCCGTCCTCATCTCCGCGACGCGCGTCATTATCGTCATGCTGTTAGGCTGCACCCTGTGGATCAACGCAGCGCCTGGCTACGCCCAGACCAGCACGCGATCGCTGTCGGCAGACGAGACCGCGCTGCTGGCACGCCTGCAGCGGGAAGCGCGCGTGCGCGTGATCGTACATCTGGAGGCACCCTTTGCCGCTGACGCCGACTCCGCCACTGCCGCCGCGAGCCAGACGGTGATCGACTCGGTGCGCAGCCAGGTCATCGATGCGGTCGCGGGCACGGGCAATGCGCGCCTGCTCTCTACGTCCGACGAGTGGGTCATTCCCTATGTCGCGCTGGAAGTGGACTCGGCTGCCTATCAGGAACTGTTGGCACAGCCTGGCGTGATCGCGGTGGTGCCGGACGTGCGCCTGCACATGCAGACCGGGACACAGACGGCATCTACCGGGGCGGATTCGCTGTGGGCGGCGGGACACACCGGTGCCGGACAGACGATCGCGGTGCTGGACAACGGCGTCGCCGCCGCGCACAGCGCGTTTGGCGGGCGCGTGGTCGAGGAGGCGTGTTTCTCTTCGGCAAGCAGCGTCTCGACCTCGCTGTGTCCGAGCGGTGAAGACTGGCAGTTCGGTGCGGGGTCGGCGTCACCGGCGCGCTGTCTGGCGCTGTATGGCACGAGTGCGCTCTGCGAACACGGGACGCATGTCGCCAGTATCGCCGCTGGCGGCGACAGCACCATGCAGGGCATGGCGTCGGGGGCGCGCATCGTGGCAATCCAGGTATTCGCCTATTTCGGCGGCACGACCCAGCCGGAAACCTGGATCGCCGATGTAATCGCGGGACTGAATCATGTCTATGGCGTGCGGTCACGCTATGCGATCGCGGCTGTCAATCTGAGTATCGGCGGGGCACTCTACAGCGGCACCTGCAATAGCGCCGAGTCATCGATGACCGCCATTTTCGGGATGCTGCGCACGGCGGGGATCGTCCCCGTCGTCGCGGCGGGCAATAACGGTTCCAGCAGCGCGCTCACCTTTCCGGCGTGTATCTCGCACGCGGTCAGTGTCGGCGCGGCGACCAGCGATGGCGGTCGCGCCGGTTTCAGCAACAGTCTCCCGTCGCAGCTGACGCTGTTCGCGCCAGGCGTCAACATCTACGCCGCCTATCCGACGGGTTACAGCACCCTGAGCGGCACCTCGATGGCGGCGCCGCATGTCGCCGGGGCGATCGCGCTGCTGCGCGCTGCCACACCCGGCGCCTCGTCTGAACAGATTATCGCGGCGCTGCGCTCGACCGGGGCACCGGTCGCGGTGCCGAACGGCTCGACACCGCGCATCAATGTCGCAGCCGCGCATGGCGCGCTGGCGGGATCGACTCTGACCGTCAGCCTCACCCTGCCCGGACGACCCGCCGCCCCGCACGCGCGCCTGATCGTCCCTTTGACTGTGCGCGTGACGCGCACGAGCGATAACGGGCTGATCGTCGATCGGGCGATCTCCACCGATTCATATGGACGCTTCACGCTGGCTGGGCTGGCGGTGGGGAGCTATCGCGTGCATGTCAAGAGCGCCAATTCGCTGGCGCTCGCCGGAATTGTCACGGTCAGCGCGACGCCAGCGACGCTCAATCTCGGCGGGCTGCCGACGGGCGACTCGAACAACGATAACGCGGTCAGCATTATCGATTTTTCACAACTGGCGAGCGCCTTTGGCACCAGTACAGGCATCTCAGCGCATGACTACAATGCCGACGGCACGGTCAATATCAGCGATTTTTCGCTGCTGGCGGCATCGTTTGGTACGGTCGGCGCGGCGCGATAAGTCCGTTGGGTCGTTTGGGCTGATCTGTTATAGGATATATGGAGAAAAATGGCTTCATCAGATTGGAAATTTCGATATGACCCTGCTAAGAACAAGACCGATTCGTTTAGGACTGGCGCTGATTGCAGTGTCGGTTGTTGGGTTGCTGGCGATCGCAGGCGCGACCGCGCAGCGCGCACCGCTGATGACCGCCGAGGCAAGCGCCGAGATCGAGGCACAGCTCGCCGCTGAAGGGCAGGTCGGCGTGATCGTCGGCGTCGATGCGCCCTTCGCGCCGCAGGTCGGCGTCGATGATGCCAAAGCACAGGACCAGCAGCAGGCAGTGATCGATGCCGCGCGTGCGGCACTGATCGCCTCGCTCGATCTGACCGGGACGGTCACGGTCGAGTCGAATTCGACCGCATGGGTGATCCCATTCGTCGCGCTCAATGTCGATGCCGCCGCCTATGCCGCGCTGCTGGCGTCGCCGCTGGTGACCAGCATCGAGTACAACCGCGCCTATCCGGTCGATCTGGCGAGCACGATCCCGATCGTGGAGGCGGATGACCTGTGGGCGCTGGGCTTTCAGGGCACTGGACAGACTGTCGCGGTGCTGGATACAGGCACGGCTGCCACCCATTCCTCGCTGACCGGGCGCGTGGTCGCGGAGGCGTGCTATTCCGGCGCCAGCGGCTCGACCACGCTGTGTCCCAATCTGACGACCACCCAGACCGGGGCGGGCGCGTCACATCCGTCGCGCTGCCTGACCCTGTTCGGCGGCGCGACCGATTGCAGTCACGGGACGCACGTCTCCAGCACGGTGGCGGGGAATGACGCCACCATTCAGGGAGTGGCGCGCGGCGCCAACGTGATCGGCGTGCAGGTCTTCAGCCAGCTTTCTGGGGAGTCGCGCCCGCTCAGTTATTCGAGCGATCAGGTATCAGGACTCAATTTCGTCTACGGGTTGCGCAACACCTACTCGATCACCTCGGTCAATATGAGCCTGGGCGGTGGGCTGTATACCAGCACCTGCGACAGCCTTTCTCCCTCGACGACGGCGATCTTCAGCACCCTGCGCACAGCGGGGATCATGCCTGTGATCGCGGCGGGCAACGACGGATCGACCGTCTCGATCAGCTTTCCAGCCTGTATCTCGACCGCCGTCTCGGTCGGCTCGACCGACGACAACGACGCGCGCTCCAGCTTCTCGAACAGCCTGCCGTCGATGCTCGATCTGTTTGCGCCCGGCTCAAACGTGACCGCCGCCTTTGCCACTGGCTACGGCACCATGAGCGGCACCTCGATGGCGACTCCGCATGTCGCCGGGGCGTTTGCGCTGCTCAAGAGCGCGGTACCGAGCGCGACGACCGAGCAAATCCTGACGGCGATGCAGGGTAGCGGCGTCCCGATCACCGTACCCGGCGGCAGCACCCGGCGTATCAAGCTCGGTGCTGCCTACACGCTGCTGACGGGTGGCACCCTGCCGACCCCGTCGCCGACTCGCACCCCGCCGCCTCCCCCCGCCAACGATCTCTCGTCGGGCGCGGTCGTGATCAGCGCGCTGCCCTACACCGTGACGCAGAACGACGTTGCCAGCGCCGGGATCACGGGCGATCCGATCGGATGGTGCCTCGCGGGCAGCAACATCGTCTGGTATCGCTTCACGCAGCCGTCTGGCAGCACGCAGACCGTGACCGTCAGCACGCTGGGCAGCAATTACGATACCGTCGTCGGCGTATTCACCGACCCGGCGGTCAATGTCACGGTCGTGTGCAACGACGACAGCGACGGCACGACGCAATCGCGCGCGTCGTTCTCCGCCGCCAGCGGCGTCACCTACTACATCGGCATTGGCAAGTATGGCTCCGACGCGCTGGTCAGCGGCGCGTCGCTGAGTCTGAGCGTGACGGGCAGCGGCAGCGGCAGCAGCAATACCGCGACGCCGAGCAACACCCCGACGCCGAGCAATACGCTCGCCGCCACCAACACCCCGACGCCGACGCCGACGCGGACTGCCTCGCCGACGTTCTCGCCGACCCCGACAGCGGTACCGATCGTGTATGTCTATATGACGCTGCAAGGGCGTCCGGCGGCGCCGCACGCTTCCTGGGCGATCCCGGTGTCGGTGCGGATGACGCGCCTGAGCGACAACGTGGTCGTGCATGACGCCAGGCACACCACAGATAACTATGGCACGCTGGCTATCAACATGCCATTGCTGGTACCTGGCAGCTATCGTGTGCGCGTGAAGCACTCGCACACGCTGGCGAGCAGCGTCGATGTCACGATGTCGGCGGGAGGATCGCAGTTCGTGAATGTCCCGGTGCTGCGTGAAGGCGACATGAACGGCGACAACGTCGTCAATATCACCGACTTCTCGATCCTGGCTGCGAGTTTCGGTCAGACCGGCGCGCCGTAAGACCGTGTAAGCGAGCAGCATCCCGACAAAACAGGGGTTTGGCATACGCCAAACCCCTGTTTTTTGCGCGGACGCATGACGACGCGCCCCTGCCTCGATTGACCGTTAATTCAGGTTCTCGAAAATTCCCGCTGCGCCCATGCCGCCGCCGATGCACATCGTCACCATGCCGTAGCGCGATCCGCGCCGCTTCATCTCGTGGATCAGACTGACGGTCAGCTTGCTGCCGGTGCAGCCGAGCGGATGACCGAGCGCGATCGCCCCGCCGTTGACGTTGACGCGATCCGGGTTCATCTCCAGATGACGAATCACGGCGAGAGCCTGCGCCGCGAACGCCTCGTTCAGCTCGATCAGGTCGATGTCGTCCAGGCGCATCCCGGCGCGCGCCAGGGCACGCGGCACGGCGTTGATCGGACCGACGCCCATGATCTCCGGGCGCACGCCCGCGACGTTGAAGCCGACGAAACGCGCCAGCGGCTTCAGACCCAACCGGGCGGCACGCCCCGCCTCCATCACGATCACGGCGGCTGCGCCGTCGCTGAGCGGGCTGCTGTTGCCCGCCGTCACTCGTCCGCCATTTTGCCGAAACACGGGTTTGAGCTTGTTCAGCCCCTCGACGGTGGTCTCACGGCGCAGATGCTCGTCCTGATCGAGGATGACCGTCTCGGTGATCGACTCGCCTTCCGATCCATAGCGCGTCTCCTCGACCGCGAAAGGGGTGATCTCTCCAGCGAAAATCCCGGCGTCGGTGGCGCGGGCGGCTTTCATGTGGCTCTCGTAGGCAAAGCGATCCATATCCTCGCGTGAGATATTCCACTCGTCCGCGACATGCTCGGCGGTGTGTCCCATGCTCATGTAGACTTCCGGCTCGTTCGCCGCCATGTAGGGATTGGGGCTGATCTTGAAGCCGCTCATCGGCACCAGCGACATGGTTTCGGCGCCGCCCGCGATGATCACATCGGCGCCGTCGGCGATGATACGCTCGGCGGCGATGGCGATGCTTTGCAGTCCGCTGGCGCAAAACCGATTGATCGTCTGTCCGGCGATCTCGACCGGCAGCCCGGCGCGCAAGGCGATCACGCGCGCGAAATTGAGTCCCTGCGATCCTTCGGGCATGGCACAGCCGATGATCACATCGTCGATGGTGTGCGGGTCGAGCCTGCCGTCGGTCTGCCGGAGGGCAGACTCGATCACCGCCGCCGCCATATCGTCACTGCGCATGGCGCGGGTGACGCCTTTTTTTGCCTTGCCGACGGCGGTACGCGCGGCGGCGACGATCACTGCTTCACGGGTCATGAAAATGCTGCTCCTCGTTTGCCAGGCAGGTCATGGCACGCCATGACCTGCCTTTACGATGCGAATGTCGGGGTTTGGCGTGCCAAACCCGCAGGTTCATATCAATTGCGCAAGGGTTTGTTGGTCTGGAGCATATGCGCCATGCGCGCCAGCGTCTTTTCGGTCTGCACCAGCTTCATGAAGGCGCGCCGTTCCAGGTCGAGGAAGACCTGCTCGTCCACCCAGCCCGGCTCACTGATCGCGCCGCCTGTCAGGATGAACGCCAGCTCGCGGGCGATCAGCGCGTCATGTTCGCTGGCTTGTCCGGCTTCGATGAACCCCTCGATGCCAATCAGCAGGGCGGCATAGACATCGCGTCCGGCGGCGTAGATTTTGCCCGCGCGGCTTGGCGTGTAGCCATCCGCCATGTGCAGCGCTTCGCGTTTCGCCTCGCCCAGCAGGTGCGCTTTGTTCATGACGATCCGGTCGGACGCGCTCAGGATGCCCATCTCGCGGGCGCCTTTGGCGCTCTCGCTGATCTTCGCCAGCATGATCGTCTCGAACACTTTTTGCAGGTGCGGGATCACATCGGCGTTGGGGTGCGACGCCATGACCGGGTTGACGATGCGACGTACCAGCTCTTTGCAGCCGCCGCTGCCGGGGATCACGCCGACCCCGACTTCGGGCAGCCCGGCGTACAGCTCGCTGTGTGCGACCACCCGCGATCCCGCCATGATCAGCTCACTGCCGCCGCCGAGCGCCAGATTGTACGGCGCCACCACGACCGGCTTGCTGGCATAGCGCAGCCGCTGTGTGCCATCCTGGGCGCTGCGGATCATGGCGTCGAGCGTGTCGAGATCGCCGCTCTGCACCGTCACCGCGATCATGAACAGGTTGGCGCCGATGCAGAAGCGTTCGGCGTCGCTGCCGATCACCAGCGCGTCAAAATCGCGCTCCAGAATATCGACCGCCTGATGGAACATCGCCAGCACATCGGCGTCGAGGGTGCTGGCGGGGCTGTGAATTTCCAGCATGGCGGCGCCATCACCCATATCCAGCACGCTGGCGCCCGCGTTGCGCGCGACTTCGCGTTTATGGGTGTGCAGCGATGCCGCTGTGATCGCCCTGGGGTGCGCGACTCGATCGACGTAGCCGCCTGCCTGCGGACTGTAGTACCCGGTCACGATGCCATTGTCGCGGCGGTAGAAGGTCTCGATGCCGGATGCCAGCATGGTGTGTACCCAGTCCGCCACCGGATAGCCCGCCGCCTCGAAACGCCCCACGCTGGCACGCACGCCGATCGCGTCCCAGATTTCAAAGGGTCCCAGCTCGTGGCTGAAGCCCCATTTTTGCGCGTTGTCGATATTGATCAGCGACTCGGTGATCTCTGGCACCCGCTGGCTGGCATACGCCAGCAGAAAGGCGTGATGGCGGAACAGGAGCTGTCCGGCGCGGTCGTCCTCGTCGATCAACAGGCGGATGCGCTCGCCCGTGTCCTCGACCTTGCGATGCTTGCCGACGCTCTCAAAGCGCGGCTTGCCGGGCGCGGCGTACTCGAAGCTGTTCAGGTCGAGCGACCAGAATTCTTTTTCGCCGCCCACCCCCTTGACCAGCTTATAGAAACCCTGGCTGGTCTTGTTGCCGAGCCACTTGTTTTCCAGTAGTTTGTCGAACAGCGCGGTCGTGCCGGGATGCTCCAGGACGCTACGCGCCGGGTCGTCGGGAATGGCGGGATAGAGGTTGCGCGCCACGCCCGCCGCCACATCGATGCCGACCAGATCGTTGAGGCGAAAGGTGGCGGTCTTGGGGCGTCCGATCAGCGGACCTGTGAGCGAGTCGATCTCGTCCACCGTGAAGCCGTTGTCGAGCGCGTCGTTGATCATCTGCATCCCACTCATGGTCATGAAGCGGTTGCCGATGAAATTCGGCTCGTCCTGTGCCAGCACCACGCCCTTACCCAGTCGCGCGCTCACAAAGGTGCTGATCGTCTCGACCACAGCCGGATCGGTGCCCGCATGCGGGATGACCTCGACGAGGTTCAGATAGCGCGGCGGATTGAAAAAATGGGTGCCCAAAAAGCGGCGCGTGAACGATTCATCCAACCCCTCGGCAATGGCGCGGATCGGGATGCCGGAGGTGTTGCTGCTGACGATGGCGTCGGCTTTGATCACCTCTGCCAGCTTTGCCATCAGGGCGCGTTTCACATCGAGCTTTTCGACGATCACCTCGATCACCCAGTCAGCGTCGTGCAGGGTGTGCAGGTCGTCGTCGATCGTGCCCGTGTGGATCAGCGCCAGGTCGGAGTCGGCGTAGAACTGAGCTGGACGCGATGCGGCGGCGCGCTTGAGTCCCTCAGCGGCGATCGCGGCGCGCTTCGACGGCGGATCGCCGGGCTGAGTATCGCGGGCGGCGATGTCCAGCAGCGTCACCTCGATGCCGACGCCCGCCAGTAATGCGGCAATACCGCCGCCCATCGTACCGCTGCCGATGACGGCGGCTTTGCGGATCACAAAAGTCATAAAAGACGAACCTTTCGATAAGTTGACGGACGCATTGTGATGCGCCCGTTACAGAATCAGCTCAATTCGCGGCTGCTGTAATTCAGGATGCGGCGGGCGACGATCAGGGTGTTGATCTGTCCGGTGCCCTCGTACAGATCGTTGATCTTGGCGTCGCGCATCCATTTTTCCGCCAGCCACTCGCGGCTGTAGCCCGACGCACCGAGGAGCGCGACCGTCTTTTGTCCGATGCGCGTGACGATTTTGCCCGCCTTTGCCTTTGCCATCGACGCTTCCAGGCTGTTCGACTGTCCGTGATCGAGCATCGAAATGGCGCGCAGCGTCAGTAAATAGGTGGCGCGCAGCTCCGCCTCCATCTCGATTACGTCCCGCTGAATGGCGGTCAGGGTGTGATAGGGGGCACCATAGGGAATCTCGATGCCGTTCTCTTTCAACTTGGCGATCAGAAATTCCAGCGAGGCGCGTCCGATGCCGAGCGCACTGGCTGCCACCAGCGGACGGGTGGCGTCGAAGGTCGCCATCGCGCCCTTGAATCCGCCTGATCCCGCGCCGGTCTGCACCTCGGCGCTGCCGAGAATGGCGTCTGCCGGGATGCGCGCATCTTCAAAGACGATCGCGGCGGTATCGCTGGCACGGATGCCGTGCTTGATCTCGGTCTTGGTCACGCGCACACCAGGAGTCCCGGCTTCAACGATGAACGGACGCATCCCGGCGCGTCCGGCGGCGCGGTCGATGCTCGCCCACACCACGACCAGCCCATCGCTCTCATCGAGTGCCAGCTTGCCGTTGGTGCAGAAAATCTTTTCGCCGTTGATCACCCATTCCTGAGTCGCGTCGTCGAAGCGGGCGGTCGTCTGAATGGCGGACGTGTCCGACCCGGCGCCCGGCTCGGTCATCGCCATCGCGCCCCAACTGGGGGTGTCGCCTTCCGCAAAGCGGGTCAGGTACTTCTTCTTCTGATCGACAGTGCCGACCGCCTCGATCGCCGCGCCGCCCAGTCCGCCACCGGGCAGACACAGATACACGCCTGCGTCGCCCCACGACAGCATCTCGATCATCAGCATCAGGCGCAGATTGGTGATGCCGGCGCCATCACGTTTCCTGCCTGTGTCGGGGGCGTCGAGCTTGTCGAGATTGCGTTTTTGCATATCGCGCATGAGACCCCATGTATTCTCGAAAAATGTCGTGGGGCGGGTGTGTTCGTGTTCGTCCAGCTCGCGGCTGACCGGGCGCATCATGTGTTCCGCGACCATTTCGATCATCTGCATCTGCGATCCCAGGTTGTCGGGAATGGTGAAGTCGATAGCCATGAGATGAAATCCTTTTTTTTAAAGTTAAACGATCGCCAGACCGTCGAAGGTGGTGAAGCCGCGCGCGTTGCGCAGCAGCCGCTCGACCGGATATTCGCGGATGAAGCCATAGCCGCCCAACACCTGCACGGCACAGTCGGTCACGAACAGGCTGGCTTTGTCGGCGTATTCGCGCGCCAGATACGCCTGCCTGGTGGCGTCGCGCCCCTGGTCGAGCGTCCAGGCGGCTTCCCATACCAGCAGACGGGCAGCGTCCACCTCGATCGCCATCTCCGCCAGCATGAAGGCGATCGCCTGCTTCTGGGCGATCGGGGAGCCGAACTGCACCCGTCCTTTGGCATAATCGCGCGCGTACTCGAACGCCTGGCGTGCCACGCCGACCGCTAATGCCGCCAGCGCAGTCCGCGAGCGCGCCAGCAGCGCCGGGTAATCGATCCCGACCGCACCGCCGACCTTGCAATCAGCGCCGACACGGACACCGTTCAGCGTCAGGCGGGCGGTGTGCAGCGCGCGAATGCCCATCAGTGCTTCACGAGCGCCGACGGTGACTCCGGGCGCGTCGGTCTCGACGATATAGGCGCCAGTGTCACCGGTCGCGCTGTCGCGCGCATAGACCAACAGCGTTTTGGCGCTCGCTGCGAGCGGGACGTAGGCTTTTTCGCCGTCCAGCACGATCGAGTCGCCGTCGGCGCGGGCGGTCGTCCTGAGCGCGCCCGCGTTGAAGGCGATGCCGGGTTCGAGCAGGGCAGCGCTGAAGGGGGGCGCGATCTCGTCGAGAAACAGCGGCAGGTATTGTTCGCGCTGCGCCGCCGTGCCGTAGAGCGTGATCGGCGCCGCGAACAGCGATGGCGACAGGATGTGCAGCGCGGTCGAGAGATCGCCGTATGCCAGTTCTTCATAGGCGAGCGCGTTGGTGACGGCGCTGAGTTCACCGAGTCCGCCCAGTTCTTCGGGAATCAGGGTCGGCACCAGCCCGATCGCCCATCCGGTCTGTGCCAGGTTGGTCGGGACGCGCTCGCCTTCATCGGC
This sequence comes from Anaerolineae bacterium, assembly GCA_034437395.1. GTDB lineage: Bacteria > Chloroflexota > Anaerolineae > Aggregatilineales > Phototrophicaceae > Flexifilum. The sequence continues at coordinate 42,738 of DAOTUN010000058.1, forward strand.
GGCGTGGGCGGCGGGCTGCAGGTCATCGACGGCGAAGCGGCGGATCACGTCGATGAGCTGCTGTTGTTCGTCGGTCGGGGTGAATGAGATCACAAAAAGCCTCCTTGTTTGAATAATTGTGACGGACGCATTGTTAACCGTCCCTACGCCAATTCATGACGGACGCATTGTTACACGTCCCTACGACATTAACGCGGACAGAAAAATATCGATATTGTGATCGGCGATGGCGTCGCCGTTCAGCCGCCCGTCGGGGCGATACCATACGCCGACCCAGTTGTTCGCCCCCAGGAGCGCGCGGACGAAGATCGGCACATCGACTGGACGAAACACGCCGTCCTGCACCCCGTCTCCCACCACCTGTCGAAACAACGCCTCGAAGGTGTCACGGCGCCGAAAAAAACCATCGCGGCGCACGATGAAATCAGCATATGCGGCGCGGTCGGCATCATCGGCACTCGCGTTGGGCGGGCGTACCTGCATCAGCGCGCGCAGCTCGTACACCATCGCCGCGCCGACAGCGGGATGCTCCGCCACGCCGACGATGTGCGCGCGGATCATGGCGCGCAGCCGTGTATCCGCCGGGGACGACTCGTCACACGCCACCGCCTCGATCCGGGCGATCGCGGCGTCCAGCCCTGCCTCCAGCACTGACAGCACCAGCGCGTCCTTGCTGCGGAAATGATGATACAGGCTGGCGGCGGTCAGGTTGACCGCTGCCGCGATGTCTTTCATTGTCGTGGTTTCGTAACCGTGCTTGTGCAGCACATCAGCCGCAGCGGCGATGATCGCATCGCGGTTGACCGACTGATTGGCAGGCTTGCGTGCCAAAATGAGGCGTCCTGTCACGTTAATCGAATCTGCATTCGATTATAACGGGCATGAGCGCATACGGCAACAGGTGGCAAAGCGAAAAGCGCTTATAATAAATTACAGGACTTATTGTGTGCAAAGGAAAATAAGATGCGTTTATCGCTTGTTTCACGCTGTGTGATCGCTGCGATCACCGTCTGCATGTTCGCGCTGTCGGTGACTCCGAGCCGCGCTGCCACCCTGACGATCAACGCCACGACCGATTTTTCCGACGCCAATCCGGGCGACCTGAACTGTCAGACGACTCCCGCCAACGGCAGCGTGTGTACGCTGCGCGCCGCGATCGAGACCGCCAACGCCAATGTCGGCACCGACACAATCCAGTTCAGTTTTCAGGGCACCGTCATGCTGACCAGCGCGCTGCCTGCGCTGACAGAATCAGTCATTATCAATGGCGCTGGCGCCGATGCCATGTTCGTCGATGCCAATGCCACTGGACGCATTTTCGATGTGCCGACGGGTATAACTGTGACGATCACACAGCTCGGACTGCGTGAGGGCAGCGCGACCGACGGCGCCGCCATCCGCAATGCCGGGACGCTGACGCTGCGCGAGATGAGCGTGAGCGCGTCGGTCGCCAGCATGTCCGGCGGCGGTGTGTACAACAGCGGGATGCTGGTGATCCGTGACAGCACCATCAGCGGCAACAGCGCGGGCGATGGGGCAGGCGTGTACAACGCGGGCGCACCGGTGGGTGGCAGTCCCAGTCCGATCGCGGCGGGACCCGTCCTCGGCGGCACCGTCACCATCATCAACAGCACCATCAGCGGCAATACTGCCACCGCATCGGGTGACATCACGTCAGGATCGGGCGGCGGCTTGTACCTCGCGCCGGGCAGCGAAGCCACGCTGCGTAACAGCACGATCGCGTTCAACGGCGCCGCTGTCGGCGGTGGAGTGGCAGCGCTCGGTTCGTTCATCCCCGCCAATACCCTGATCGCGCGCAACACAGCCACGACTTCGGCGCCGGACGTGAGCGGGACGATCGACTCGCTCGGTCATAATCTGATCGGGAACAGCACCGGCGCGGTGATCATCGGCACGACCGACGGCAATCTGCTCGATGCGGCGGCGGCGCCTGTCAGCCTGGTGGCGCTGTCGAATAACGGCGGACGCACGCGCACCCACGTAATTGGCGTCAACAGCGTTGCCATCGACGCGGGTAATCAGAGCCTCGCCGTTAGTGAGACCGGGTTCCTGCTGGCGAACGACCAGCGCGGCGCGCCGAACAATCGCGCGCGCGGTGAAGAAGTCGATATTGGCGCCTACGAATCGACGCCGACCACGCTCACCATTCAGACCACTCTCCAGGGACGTTCACAGCCCGCGCCGCATCCGAGCCGGGTGTTCAGCGGGCGCGTGCGCATCACGCGCGGCGGCGACGGGGCGGTGTTTTTTGACGGGATGCTGACCAGCGACAACAGCGGCGTGCTGTCGATGTTCGGGCTGCCTCCTTTCGAGTTTTACCGCTTCTGGGTCAAAGGGTCGCACACGCTGGCGAGCATCAGCAGCACAGTGACCGTGGTCGGGGGCGCGACCACCTTCACGACTGTGGTGCTGCGTGAAGGCGACGCCAACAACGACAATGTGATCAATATCACCGACTTTTCGATCCTGGCGGCGACCTTCGGCAAGGTCAGCACGACCGGTGGATTCGACGGGCGCGCCGACTTCAACGCCGACAATGCGGTGAACATCAACGACTTTTCGCTGCTGGCGGCGAATTTCGGTGTAACGGGTGACGCCATCGTCGGATCATAGCGGCTGTGCATTGAGAAACCACGAGAAACCACGAGAAACCACGAGAAACGACTGAGAAACTGCACGTTCCGCAGGGCGAAACCGGGTTAAAATGCGAGCGGGGATCGATCGATCTGTCCCCGCTCGCCTGGCGACTCCTCACAATCGCTGAACAGCGGAAAGAACCAGCACGATGCGCAGCACGATTGTTCGTTTCATCATTCTGGCGATCGTCATGGGGCTGCTGACCATGCAGCCTTACAACGTGCGCGCCGCCGCATTTCTCATCACGACCAATGGCGACGAAGCCGACGTGCTGCCCGCCGACGGCGTGTGCGCGACAGCGGGTGGTGCCTGTACGCTGCGTGCTGCCATCCAGACGGCGAACGCCGTGCCCGGCACCGACTCGATCGCGTTCAGTGACGCGATTTTCAGCGTCCCGACGACTATCACGCTGACGGCGGATCTGCCCACGATCACCGACTCGGTCGGCATCGCGGGCAGCAACCCCGCCACCGTGATCATCGACGGGGCGAACAGCTTTCGTGCCGGGTTCAATGTCGCGGCGAGCGTGGCACTGTCGGTAGCCAGGCTGACTCTGACACATGGAGTCGGGACGAATGGAGGGGCGATCCGTAATTCCGGATCGGTCACGGTCTATCAGGTTCGTTTCAGTGCCAACAGCGCTGCCAACTATGGCGGTGCCATTGCCCATCTCAGCGGCGACCTGAGCGTGAGCGACAGCCTGATCGACGGCAACGAGGCGCTGCTTGGGGGCGGGATTTACAGTCAGGCGACCATGACGATCGTCAACAGCACGCTCAGCGCCAACGACGCCACTGGAGGGGGCGCTATCCTTACCAACGACGGCAGCACTACTACCATTCGCCAGAGTACGATCACGCTCAACCGCGCCGCCAACGGCGGTGGAATCGATGTGCGCGGACTCCTGCGCCTGGGCAACAGTATCGTCGCGGGCAACAGCGTGACCGGGTTGTACGCCGATGGGGTCGGGGATATCGAATCGCTCGGTCACAACGCCATCGGTGACGCCGACGGGATTGTCATCACCGGGGTGACGACGGGCAATCTGCTCGACGCAGCAGCATCCCCCCTCAACTTAGGCGTGCTGACGGACAATGGCGGGCTGCTGCCGACGCACGCGCTGACGATCGGCAGCGTGGCGATCGGCGCCGGGAGCGACGCGCTCGCGCTGAACATCGACGGCTTGGCGCTGACGACCGATCAACGGGGAGCGGGCTTTGCACGGGTGCAGGGCGACCGAGTCGATATGGGTGCCCATGAAGCCGATCGCTCGCTGGTGGTGTTCACCACGCTGCAAGGACGCATCCAGCCGACTCCGAATCCGAGCTTCGTGATCGACGCGCATGTACGGGTCAATCGCGCTGGGGACAATGCGCTGATCTGGAGCGGCGATCGGCGCACCGAGGCTGCCGGGGTGTTCAACCTGTTTGGGCTGCCGCCAGACGTGTATCGCATCTGGGTGAAAGGCACGCACACGCTGGCACGTCGCAGCGGCGATGTCGCTGTCGTGACCAACGGCGGCAGCTTTTATATCACGCCTGTCCTGAAAGAGGGCGATGCCAGCGACGACAACGTGATCAACATCACCGACTTTTCTATCCTGGCGGCGACCTTCGGCAAGAGCAGTGGCGTCAGCGGCTACGACGCGCGCGCCGACTTCAACGGGGACAATGCGGTCAATATCACGGATTTTTCGCTGCTGGCGGCGAATTTTGGACAGGTCGGGGAAGGATCGTAGGGTTTGGCGTGCCAGACCCGGCACGCCAAACCCCTGATGCGGACGCATTGTTATGCGTCTCTACGATCCTGCATCGGCGGTGCTTTCGACGGTCGCCTCGATCGTAACTTCCGGCGTCAATTCCGGCGTGACTTCCGGCGTGACTTCCGGGGTCGGGGAGGGCAGCGGCGTCGGAGTCGGCGCGGCGTAGGGCGGGGTGAACAGCCAACCGGACAGCGCCGTGATCACAGTCTGTGGGATGACGGCGATGGTCTTCGTCCCGCTCAGCGTGAAGGTTCCGGTGCGGGTATTCGGCATGGCGAAAAAGGGATCGGGCAAGGTCGGCTCGGATGTGGCTTCTGGAGTCACATCCGCTGCTATCCCGGTCGTGTCGGCGGTCGCCTCGGTGACGACGGTCGGCGCGGCGATACCCGGCTCCACCACCGCGTAATAACGCGGGTTGGTCGGTGTGCGATTGCCAATATAGAGCGTGTACGCCTCGCCTGTCCCGGTCTCGACGAACAGCACATAGGCAGGCGTCGTCAAGCCAAAATCCGCCAGTTGATCGCTCTCGAAGCGGGCGGTGTATTCCAGCCCGGTCAACTGTCCCACATTGGACTCGATCACGATGTTGTCCGGGACGCGCCCCATCGTCGCGCCGGTGCCCTCAATGCTCCAGTTGGTGGCATCCAGCCGCGCCAATTCCACGAACGATCCGCCACTTGGCTCGCGCAGCTCGACACGAGCGACCGTATCGACCGCCAGATCGGGGAACAGCGCGCCGGATGATGGGTCTGGAGTGCTGGTTGGCTCGGTCGGCGCCGTCGCCTGCTGATTACCGATGAACAGCGCCGTCACCAGGACGGCGACGAGCGCGACAAATAATCCAATGGTGCCGCGATTTAAACGCATGAATAGACTCTCCTTGAGACGGTTGTCACCGTGGTTGTCAGCGCGCGCGTTCCCGATTGCTGTACCAGACAAACGCGCCAAGCAGCAAGACCAGGAAGGGCAGCCCGATCACCAGCGCATTGATGGTGGCGAGCTGTCCCTCGGTGGCGACGATCGGCGTGTCCTGTGGACGCTGCTGCTGCAGAATAGTGATGCCCTGAAAATAGTCGGCAAAGTCGGTAGACCAGATCAGGGCATTGGCGAACAGATCGAGATTGGCGATATTGCCGACCGCCAGTTCATCGACGCCCAGCGAGGTGCTGCTCGCCAGGATCAGCCGCGCGCCAGTCTGGGCATTTTCCGCCTGTGCCATGACCACGAACGGACCCGCCGTGTCGGTCTCGGCGCGCACTCCATCGCCGCCCAGCACCGCCGTCAGGTCACTCTTGGCGTAGCTGGAGGCGCTGGTGCGCACCAGCGGCGTGACGGTGACATTCGCCGGGGGCGCGTCCGCCAGGGCGATACTGCTGGCGAGGTCGAATACCGCGATCGCCTGTCCTGGCGTGATCCCGGCGGTGATATACGCCGTCGTGTCAAAGTCGTTGGCGACAGGCGAGAGCGGATTTTGCAATGCCTGCGTCTGGTCGATGATCACGTCGTTGTTGAAGCGGATGCCGAAATTCGTCTCCAGATAGGTCGAGAGATTTTCAGCGGTTGCCAGCGAGACCTGATCGTCGTTGAGATTTGTCCCAGCCAGGATCAGCAGATTGCCGCCGCCCGCCAGAAACGATTCGATGACGCCCAATTCGATGGCGCTCAACGGCGCGCTGCCTCCGGGCAGGATCATGATCTCGCCGTCGATATTGGGATCGTTGAGCGCGATCGGACTCTCCGGGCTGGAGAGCTGTGCCAGTGACACCTCCTGCACATCCCAGGCGAGTTGATCGATCAGGATCGACTTGATCTGAGTCATCTGTGCCGAGGCACCGTCGGTGGTGGTGACGAACAATGCTCTGAATGTGCCCTGTGCCGACACTTTCAGGATGGCGTTGGTCAGCTCTTCCTGACCGAAAAATCCGAGACGTTCGGCATTGTCGAGGTCGGGTTCGCCAGTCGTCGGATCGATCGACGCGACCACGATCTGCGCGTTGGCGGTGGCGCCGTAGCGCTGCACGATGCCGGGTTCGCGGTCGGGGTCGATGAAGGTATAGCTGATCCTGCCATTGCTGGTGCTGGCATAGTCCTGCAGCAGCGGCTCATCCTGGTCACGGCGTCCCGCCTGGGCGATGCCGTAAAAGGCGGTGATCTCGACAGCGGGCAGGGAAGGGTCGGCGCCCAGCGCGGCGATCGCCTGACGCGACTCGGTCGTCAGCGAAAAGTCGCTGCGTTCAGTCAGATCGATGCGGGCGTCCAGATTGCGCACGACGATGTAGACCGCCACCAGCGCCGCCAGCAGCACGATCGTCACCAGCAGGCTGGTGCCGCCGTAGCGCGCAGCGCGCCCGGTCAGCAGTCCGCGCGCCTGATCGGGTGCCAGGATCACCCACAGCACCAGCGCCAGCGCGCCAAAGGCAAAGCCGCCGATGCCGACCGCACCAGGTTCAGGCTGCGTCAGCGTGACGAACAGACCGACGATGAACGCCAGCCCTGCCAGCGCCAACAGCGATCCGGGCGGGATGACTGGCTCGTTCGACTCGACTTGTGTTTTAATCGGATCGGGGGAATTTTGTGCCATGTCATGCCCTCCAGCGGCGAATTTCGACGATGCGCGTGGTGATGAAAAGCGCGCCGACGATTAAAAATACAAAGTACAGCACATCCTCGGCGCGGATGATGCCGCGCGCCAGCGTGACATTGTAATGCGCCTGGAGACCCAGCTCGCGTACAAAGTCCGCCACGCCAGCGACGGAACCCTGTCCGGCGACCCACGACGCGGCGATCTCAGCCAGATACAGCACCAGGATGGTGGCAGCGCTCAAAAATGCCGCGACGACCTGGTCTTCGGTGACGGCGCTCCAGATCATACTGACCGCCAGCACTGCGCCGCCGTAGAGCCAGGCGCCCAGATAGGAGCCAAAAGCGGCGCCCAGGTCGGGCACACCGATCGTCGTCAGCAGCAGGTGAAAGACGACCGTCAGCAGCAGCAGCACGGTGTAGTAGCCCCAGGCAGCCAGAAACTTGCCAAAGATGAACTGTCCCTCGCCCATCGGCAGAGTCATCAGCACTTCGAGCGTGCCCTCGCGCGATTCTTCGGCGATCAGCCGCATCGTCAGCAGCGGTGCGATCAGGAACATCAGGAACACCAGCAGACCCGGTATGGTGGTCGAGTCGGCAGGCTGGTTGCCACTCTGCACAGCAAAGGTGACGTAGCCGTTGAACAGCACGCCCAACAGCAGCAGCACGGCAAAGGCGATGAAATAGGCGACGGGCGAACGAAAATAGGCGCTGAATTCGCGCTTGAAGACCGTCCAGAATGGAAACGCCATGCCGGTCGTCACCACCTGGTCGATGTCTGTCTGGTCTATTTTCGAGGACAGCGAGCGGGTCGAGTCGGTCATGACTCCTCCTCGGATGGTGCAGCTTCGGTCGGGTTCGCTGCGGCTTGCTGGCGGGTCACTTCGAGGAAGATGTCTTCCAGGTTGATCGCCAGCGGACGAATTTCGGTCAGGTTCCAGCCCTTGTCCAGCACGGCGCGGGCGATGCGCGGACGCGGATCGTCCTCAGCGCTGGCAGGCACGGCGATCACGCCGTCCATGCCGACCGTGACTGATCCGACTCCCGGCACCGCCGCGATCACATCGCGCAGCACCGCTGCCGACGCGCCAGCGCGGATCAGGATGCGACCGCCGCGCTCCAGGCTGGCGCGTAATGCCGATGGCGCCCCCTGGGCGATGATCGTCCCGCCGTTGATGATCACGACTTTATCGCACACCTGCTCGGCTTCGCTCAGGATGTGGGTGCTGAACAGGACGGTGTGATCGCGTCCCAGGTCAGCGACCAGCTCGCGCAGCTCCAGCACCTGCAGCGGGTCGAGTCCGATTGTTGGCTCGTCGAGGATCAGCACCGGGGGATTGTGCAGCAGCGCGCTGGCGAGTCCGACACGCTGCCTCATGCCTTTGGAGAGCGTGCGGATGCGGCTGCGCGACCGCGAACCGAGTCCCACGCGCATCAGCACGTCGTCGGCGCGGCGTCCGGCATTGCGCACGCCGCGAATCTCACCCAGGTAGGTCAGATAACCATGTGCGGTCAGATCGCGGTAGAGCGGGACATTTTCCGGCAGATACCCGACACGGCGGCGTACTTCCAGGCTCTTCTCGAATACGTCAAAGCCCGCGACGCGCGCTGATCCGTCGGATGGGGGCATGTAGCCCGTCAGAATACGCATGGTGGTGGTCTTCCCTGCGCCATTGGGGCCCAGGAAGCCGGTCACCTGTCCTGGCTCGGCGGTGAAGCTGATGCCATTGACGGCAGTCACCTCGCCGTAGCGCTTGACCAGATTTTCCACTTCTATCATTGTGCTGTTTCCCTCGTTTCGATGGTGCGGGTGTGGATAGAGAGCGTCGATCATTATAGGGGGGAAGGGGGGGTAAATGCTATGTGGAGGGACAAAAAACCCCGCTCCAGATGGAGCGGGGTTGGCGTAATCTGATCGTGCAGCGCTGTACGTTATCCTGTAATCGGGATCGTCCCGATATTGGCTGTCGGGCTGATGATCGCGAACTGCGCGCTCACCCATCCGACCAGACCGTTGTAATTGATCTGCCACCAGGTGTTGGCAGCGCTGCGACCGATCACCTGTGCCGTCCCGCCGACAGGCAGCAGCCCGACGCGGTTGTTGGCGGTCGAGGCGCCCTGGCGGATGACGACATTGAAGGGTGTAGCGGTGACGACATTGCCACCCGGTGCGACCGAGGTAGAGACGGCACCTCCGCCCACGACCGGGATATTGGCACCCAGCGGCGCGATATTCACGAAGCGCACGTTGACCCAGCCGAGCGTGCCGTTGATGTTCAATTGTACCCACAGGTTGTTGGCGGTGCGTGCGATGATCGGATACTGCTCGAAGCGGCTGATGCGGGTGATCACCCCGCCTGTGGTGGAATTCGGTGCGTTGCGCACATTGAGGCGGAAGGCAGTCACGGTGGCGGTGACGCCGCCTGGCTGCACGTTCGGCTGCTGTGTCGGGAATACGGGAGACCCGGCGCCCGTCAGGTTGAAGTCGATGAAGGCGTCACCCGTACCCTCGTAATACTCGACCACGAAGGTGTTGGCGCCGCTGGGCAGATTGAGCGCGCGCGAGTAGGTGAGACCGCTGGCTGCGTGCCACTCGTCGATCGTCAGCACGCCGTTGACGTAGACGCGCACGCCATCATCGGCACGCACATTCAGCGAATAGGCGCCGCCGCTCAGGTTTTGCACGCTCGACCAGCGAACGGAGAAATTATCCGGGGCGATGTTCACCAGCGGGGCGGTCGCACCCCAGTTGTGGCTGACCTGTGCTTCGGTGAAAATGGCAGCCGGGTCGCCCTGCAGGCTGTTGTTGCCGTAATACTGTGCTGTCCAGGCACCCCCACCGACCGGCAGTGTCGAGCTTTGGGTAGGCGGCGCGGTAATGGCAAAGCCGGGGAAATTCGGGTTGGTCGCCAGGTTTGCAAAGGTCACGTAGGCGAATCCGACGCTGGTCAGCTCGCGGTAATCGATCTGAATGTGATAGGTGCCATTCGCTGGGACGGTCACATCGCCCGTGACGAGCTGGTTGACTCGATCCGACTGGGCAAAGGTGTCGATCACAGGTTGAAAGCCGAAATTGAAGGTGATCTTGATATTGTCGTCAGCTTGCGCATAGAAACGATAGGTGCCAGCACCGAGCGCCACATCGGTCGCCCAACGCACACTGAAATTATCCGACGGGATGGTGGGATCGGGCGAGCCATTGCCCCAGTTGAAGGCGATCTGATTGTCGTTGCGGACGAACGACGGCGATCCGGTGAAATTGCCGTTGTTGAAATACTCGCCGCGCCAGACTATGCCGCTTTGCGCGGCGGTGGGGGCGATCAGGGCAGCTCCGAGCGTCAATAGTAACGCGAACACTACGATTTTACGCCACATGGCGTTGGCTCCTCTGCTCATACAACATGAGCATCTCTTTTGATTCATACCCTATTATGGTAACGGGTTTTTGTTCAGCGCCAGGGGATAGTAGGTGAACCGTCAGTGAGCCGGGTGTCCCATTAATGGGATGCAACCTACATCAAACGAGGCGCGATCTTATGGGGTTCCCAAAGGAAGTCCAAGAGCGCAGGGACGCATAACAATACGTCCGAAAATGTGTGATTATCTTCCTGATAGACGACTACATAGACGACTACGATACTGGCAGCACCCAGCGCATCGCTCCCCACAACACCGCCGCGATCGGCAGCTCGCCGTCGCCGCGTCCAGTACCGGGAATCGGGGTCATGATCGCGCCATCGAATACTGCCGCCGCGCCCGGCGCCAGCGCGCCGATCACTGCCAGATGCGACCCATCGGGCGCCAGCGCGATCCCGTTCGGTTCGCCGACCGCCGCGCTGTTGCTGTCCGCGATCTCCCAGTAGAAGCCGAGTGAGTCATCGACGCCAAAGCGCAGCCGCCAGCCGACGCCGCTGCTGGTCTCCAGCACCGGCGATGCGCCGTAGGGAACCGCTGCGTTCGCTGCCGGGTCGATCAGCGTCCAGGCACCGTTCTCGTAGAGCAGCCCGAAATAGGGCAGCCGATCGCCCATCGGATCGACCCAGGTCGTCAGGCGCACCGACGTTCCCGGAATCGCCGCCACGCCGACCGCCCCAAACGGGAGTCCATCGGGCGTGTAGACGATGTGTATCTGATCGCTGGACGCATCCGCCGACAGATCGATGGCGATCCCGCCCGCCCCCCAGCTGACCGGGGGCGCCGAGGTGCGTGTCTCACCACCCGGCACCAGCGCCAGCACGCGCGCCGCCGCCGTGACGACATCGTAGCGCACCAGACGCATAGTGCCGGATGGGTGATCGCGTTCCGCCCATGCCAGCGCTGCCGCGTCGGGTGACCACGACGGCGCCGACCGCTGCACCGCGTTGTCGGGGCGGGCGGGGTCGAACAGCGCGGCGTCGGCGGGCTGTGATGCGATCGTCAGCGTGAGACCACGTTCAAGGTGAGTCAGCACGAGATCGGCGGGCAGGTCAAAGTCAGCGATCTCCCCATCTGCCTGTACGCGGTCGAGCGCGGCGATCCCGATGGGCGCGGCGACTTTATAGGCGATCCAGGCGTCCCCCGGCGAGCGTGCCGCACCAGAAATGGTGCCATCGGTCGTGAGAGCGGTCGGCGGGGTGTCGAGCGCATCGACGCGGTACAGGTCGCCCCGGCTCCACACGATCAGCGGCGATGTAAAGCGATCGGTCTGTGCCCGCACCGCGACCAGACACGGCAGCACGAGACAGGCGATCAGCAGGGCGCGGCGCGTCATCATGATCATTTGCCTAATTCCGCGCGCATGGCACGCAGCCACTCGTTGAAGAACAATGGGCGGGTGTCGATCCCGGCGCGCTCCAGCGACTCGGTGCCGAACACAGGTGGGATCGCCTCACGACGGACGTACTGCTCGAATTCCGGCATCGGCTGCCAGGTGTCTATCCATGCCACACCGGGCAGCGCCATCTGGGGGATCAGCGACAGCGGCGCGGCGGTCTTGGGACGTTTGAGTACGTCGGGTGGCAGCATTCCCTCCATCGCCTGACGCAGCATCAGCTTGCGGCGATTCCAGGGGGCAGGCGGCATGGTCATGGCAAAATGAACCAGCCGCACATCGACGAAAGGCATGGTGAGATAAAGGGCGGTATACGGCTTGGGAAACGAGAACTCGGTGCGGTTCGCCCATTTACCGAGGCGCACGTACAGCGGCACCTCGGGCTGTGTCCGGTGCATGCCATCGAGCGTGTACGACCAGGGCACCTGAAAACGCGCTGGCAGTCCAGCCCGGCGCTCGAATTCGGGGTTGAACCAGGTTGGATAGCCATAGCTCGGCACTTCTGCTGCCGCCCGCCGCCCGAAACGCAGCAGTTCGCGCGCATAGGTGCCAAAGCCATCGAAGCGCGGTCGCTTGCCCGTGAAGCGCCACAGCCAGAGAAACAGCGCTGCCGCCTCTGGCAGCGAATGACGCAGCAGCACCTTGTACAGCGGGGTCACCGTCAGTATCTCATCGCCGCCATTACCTGAAAAGGCGAGCGTGCCCCGCTCCACGAGTGCCCGTTCCAGGTCGAAGATCAGCGGTCCGGTGAAGTCCTGCAGCGGGTCGATGCGCGCGGGCGGCGGCGCGGTCATGGCATAATCGTCCGCCGTGAACAACTCGATCGGCATGTCGAGGAAGCGGGCGGCGCTTTTGGCGAAAGGCGCTTCGGTGTCGGGGACGATCCGGTCGTAGACCATGCTGACCGCGCTCACCTGGGCAGCGACCTCGCCTGCTTGAATCAGCGAGGTGATCATCGCCGCGACGCTGGTCGAGTCCAGACCGCCGCTCATCAGGACGGTGACGCGATCGATGTCCTCCACTCGTTCGCGGATCACCTGACGAAAGAGCGCGCGAAAGGCGGCGACATCATCTTCAGGTTTGGCGGAACGGCGCATCGGCGCGTCCATCGGGAAATCCCAATAGCGCTGGAAGGTGATCTTTTGGCTGTCGGTGTTGGCGCGCAGCCAGTGCGCGGGCAGCAGACGGCGCGCATCCCGAAAAAATGTCACGCTTTTATCATGGCGATCGACCAGCCCGAACATCAGAAAATCGCCCACCGCGCCCTCATCGAGCGCACCCGATACCGACGGGTGTTTCATGATCGCCATCAGCTCGTTGGACACGATCAGCGTGTCGGGCAGCGCCGCGTAAAACAGCTCACGCACGCGCATCGGATCATGGGCGGCGAACAACGTCCGCGCTCGCGCGTCCCATGCGATCAACGCGAATTCGCCTGTGAGACGGCTGAGACAATCGACGCCCCAGGTGAGATAGGCGTGCAGGATGAGTACGCTGTTGGGCACATCGGGCGTGACCGAGCGTCCAGCCTGGCGCAGCGCGGCGATCAGGTCAGGGCGCGCCAGCAGCAGGGCATCCGCGATCAGGGTGACCCCCTCCAGCGTCACCGGCTGCGCCTCGCGGCGATCGGTGCGGGTGACCGCTTGCAGGGACGCGCTCATCATGACGGTGCCGTCGGGCGCTGTCCATGTGTCCTGGTGCTCACGCCCACGATAGGCGATGCGCGCGATCGATGCGTCGAGCGTGCCCTCGGTAATCGGGCGCCCGTCCAGGTTCAGCACTGCCAGGATTCCGCTCATCGTCTTGCGCGCCTCGATTTCACATACGAGATAAAGTCTCTGGAGACAGCCGATCGTGATAGAGGATCGGATATTGTGCCGCGACATCTGGCAGATCGTTGATCACCCGCCCATGATGCTCGACCCAGGCATGTCCGTCGGCACGTCCGTCCGGGGTCAGCCGAAAGGCGAGCCGGACATCGCTCGGCAGCCGCAGCCAGCGCATCAGCCACCACAACACCAGCGAGCGGCGCAGACACGTAACATCGACCACGCGGTGCATACTGGCAGTATCGACGGCGATCGCCAGCAGCCGCGCGCGGGTGTGATCGTCGCGGGCGGGGTCGGGTGGCGGGGAGGTGCGCATCAGCCAACGGCTGGTACGCCGATAGTGCAGGCGGCGCAGCATCAGATCAACGATCTTGAGCAGCAGCAGTGCGCCCAGATAGGCCGCGCGGCGCTTCGCCCGGTAAAACAGGCTGCGTAATGCGCGCAGCTTACGCTGCTCCCTCGTTGACGGTGATCAACTGTGCGCCTTGCAGCGAGGCAACCAGCGCCAGCACATCCTCACGGATCATATCGAGCGGGGCGTCGTATTCTTCTGCGAGTGCGGCACAGGCATCGTCGAGGGTGTGCGCGGACAGCAGCTCCCACATACGGATGGCGGTGTCGTTGAGGCTGAAATAGCTCTCGGTGTCGAGATTGAGCAGGACAGCTTCCTCGCCGTAACGGTGAAAAAGGACGTTGCTATTCGGGACGATACGCATGGGATTGGGCTTTCCTCTTCTCGTATAGGGATGCGGACAGAGCATCGCCCTGTCCTGCGGTGTCATTCGCTGTAATGCTGCGACAAGCCGGCGACAAAGGCGAGTGCAGCGGCATGATCAGGGAGTGCCTGCGCGAACTCCACCAGCAGCGTCGCCGCGACCGCCGACAAAGGATCGCCATGCTGCATCAAGGTCAGCGCCCGTGCGGTCATGCGTCCATACGAGGTGATCTGCGGCACAAAAGCCGCAGCGCGTTTGCGCAGCGCGAACAAGGGCAGCGAGTAAAATGTCGTCTGTTGATACTCGATACGCGGCACCGTCGCGCCGTCGGCATAGACGCGCGTCGTCCAGCGGAAGTTGTAATCGTCGTTGAACGGGCTGATCTTCAGCTCCAGTGTGACGCGCTCGCCCGCTGCGACCTCGATCGGCTGCTTGAGCGGCAGCAGGATGCGCTGATAGACCTGGGGCGCGTGGGCACCGGGCGCATTGCTGAAGCCGATCTCGTCGAACAGCAGTGCGTCGAACCAGACGGCGACGAAATGAAGCGGCATCGCCTCAGAGACATCCCAGGTGAACGGCTGATCGTGCCAGGTGGTCTCACCACCCGCGTAATCGAGAGTCGCCCATTTCTGGGCGGTCAGCACGGCGTCGGGGTTTTCGATCGGGTCGGGCATCATGGTGTTGGTGATGATCGGCAGCACCGTATCCATTTTGATCCCCATCGGATTGCTCACCCAGGGACGGGTCACCTCGGCATCATACTTGCCAGCATCGCTGATGAAGGTCGCGTAGATGGTGTCGCGCTCCGGGATCACCCGACCACCTGGATTGAGGAAACGGGCGCGGGCATCTTTGAACACGTTGACCATCACCTCGAATGGGGGCAGGCGTCCGCGAATGTCCCCAATCACCAGATCGGCTTTTTCGGGAAGCTCGATGGTGTGCGACATCGCGCGGATGAAGGTGATTCGGTCGGCATAGCCGTTCGCCGCCGCCATCTCTGGTCCGAGCGTGATCAGCGGGTTCGGCTCGATCGCGTAGACATGACGCGCGCCGTACTGACACGCCATCAGCGCGAATATCCCGGTGCCCGCGCCAATATCTACCACAACGCTCCCAGGCTGCACCGCGCGTTTGAGGGCGGCTTCATAAGCGCTGATACGCACGGTGTCGCGGATCATGTGTCCGAACTGTTGCAGACTGTACATCTTATCTTCCTGTAGCGTAGGTGGGCAAAGCAAGGTGATCGAGAATCGCATCGGCGCATGCATCGACGCGGGTCATGTCGGCGGGGCGCACCAGCGAGTAGACCGGGACGGTCGTCGTCAGGCGCGACAGCCAGCGAAAATCGTCGGCGCGCATGATCGAGTCGAGCATATAGTTGAGATAGGTATTACCCATCAGACTCATCAGGGCGGCAGTGGGCGTGACGGTGACGATGCTGATGGCGCTGCTGAAGCCTTCCAATAGAAAGACCGCGCGCACGGGCAGCGGCGCGGACGCAAAATCATAACGCACATCATCGAGATCGACGTAGCGCTTGTCCCAGTCGGGGGCGATCAGCGGCAGGGCGTCGGCGCTGCCGTGCAGCTCTTCCACCGTCCATGACCACAATCGCAGATGCGGATAGGCTGGCGCGACGCACAACCGACCGTCAGCGGATTCGGTCAGCACGCTGACATCATCGGACAGGATGGTGCTACCCTGCCGTGCGAACTCGTATGCCAGAGTCGATTTACCCGACCCTGACGGCGCGACAAAGAGCAGCGCCTCGCCTGCCACGCCAACCGCGCTGGCGTGCAGACAGGTGCCGCCCCGCAGCCGCACACACAGCGCGAGGACAGGATTGAGCAGATAAGCGCACAGCGACTCGCGCGACATGTTTGCCGGGGGCTGCACGTAGATCGCCCCACCATCGACGCGCACCGTGAAAATGGCGTCATCGGCATAATGCAGTCGGATGTAGGCATTATCAGGGCTGGCGAAGATGCGCAGACCGGGTTGTGTCGGCTCGTCATGGGCACGTCGATTGACGTAGCGCGGGTGCGCCCTCCACCCCGACTCCGACAGGTCGTGCAGCGAGTCTGGCAGCGCTTGTGCAAAGGCGATCGTCACATCGGCTGGCGCGACAGATTCTGGTGCCATAGGGATGCCGGGGATCGGCTCGTCGCTGACGACGCGCAGATGATACAGGGAATAAAAATAGCGCATCACAGTCGCGGCTCGTTCTTCATGGTGTCCAGGAAGCAGTGAAACCAGGGGCATTGTACGTGCTGGGGTGATGAATTAAAACAGTCGATCTCATGACACCATCATCAACAAAATGAAAAAAAATAGCTCGACTTAGTGGGGAAAGCCAGGGAGTGCCGACATAAAAACAGAGCGCCGACGTATGTCGGCGCTCTGTCTGTCAGAGTGCTGATCGATTAGACCGATTTGGTCAGAATGATCAGAACCATATCACCGATGACCGGCGGGGCGCCGTCCGGGGTGAGGGTGTCACGCTGAGTGTTGATAACTTCATTCAGACGACCAATTTCCGCGATCTGCGGCTTGCTGTACGACTTCTTCTGCATGATTTTCTCCCAATGAGGAACACAACCTGACAATCACGAATTATATTCAGTTTCGAGCATGAGTCAAGTTTTTGTGCCCGACAACATAATGAAGAACGTAAAAACTTCTTCATCTGCGCTGAATTCGTGATAATCATAACGTCAGATTTGGCAAATGACAAGCGCAATTCGCGCAAACACGCAATCGGAAATTATGCGTGTTTGCGACTATGGCTGTGGCATCCGTGCGTGGCGCAGCAACCGCCTACTCGGAGACGACCTGCACACCCTTCCAAAAGGCGACGTAATCGGTGATCTGTTTAGCGGCGTCTTTTGGTTGAGGATAGTACCAGGCGGCATCTTTGTTAATCTGCCCGTCTACCGCTACCGAGTAGTAATTGGCGGTGCCTTTCCAGGGACAGACGGTGTGGGCGGGGCTTTCCGCCACATACTGCCGATCGACCGAATCGGCCGGGAAATAATGGTTGCCCTCGACCACGATCGTCTTATCGCTCTGCGCCAGCACCGCGCCGTTCCAGATCGCTTTCATCATCATCGGTTTCGTCCTTTTGACCGCTCACACTATCCTGAGTATGATCGATTAGAGACATCAGCGAGACGATCTCTTACGTCGATTTGGTCGGATGCTGCCAGCGAAACCGACGATCGCTCTGCGTCCCTACGTCGATGTTTTGCGCACGCGGTCGCTGCGCTCCGCGATCGGTCGCACCTGAAATTGCTGCTCGCGGATGATGCGACGCACATAAGGGGTGGTGATCACCGTCATCACCATCGTTTCGCCTTCACGATTCAGCTCGAAATGATAGAGCGTGACCAGGCGTGTGCCCGCGTGCCAGTATTCTTCCAGGTAGCACACCAGGCTGACCTCCCAGTGCGAATCGATGGCGGTCAACAGGGCATCGCCGCCCGCAAATTTCTCTGAGCCGCTGTGCCAGTGACGCTGAAATGCCGGATAGCTGGTGTGCCAGTTTGAACTGTAACTGAGCATGTACGTCACTCCGTAATTATGAGGCGAACGATTCTTCAGGAAATTTTCCACATGAGTATAGTGGCGCATGGGCGGACAACGCAAACATTATTCATCGCCAATATCCTCAAACAACGATCTCATAGGATTAAGCCCGCGCTCATTATCTGTCTATAGAGTCGTGACATTCACAGCAGGGTCGATCGTGCGTCGTAAATGGTGCGACGATATCGACCTTATTTCAATAACAGGGGATCAACACAATGGCGCGGATTATTGTCATCGGCAGCGGCTTTGGTGGTCTCGCGGCTGCGATTCGGTTAGCAGCGCGCGGGCACGAGGTCGATCTGTTCGAAAAGCGCGACAAGCTCGGCGGGCGCGCCTATACCTACGCAATCGATGGCTTCAAATTCGATGGCGGACCGACCGTCATTACAGCGCCATTCCTGTTCGACGACCTGTTCGCGGCGGCGGGACGTGACCGCGAGAAATACATTGAATTCATCCCAATCGATCCCTATTATCGCATCTTCAACCACGAAGGGCGATCCTTCGACTACAACGGCGATGAAGCCTTCATCCTCGAACAGATTCGCCAGTGGAACCCGGCTGACGCCGATGGCTACCGCCGTTTCATCGCCACTACAAAGGACATCTTCAAGACTGGCTTCGCGCTGATCGATAAACCATTCTTGCACATCACCGACATGCTCCGGGTGGCGCCCGATCTGGTGCGGCTCAAGTCGTATCTGAGCGTCTACCAATATGCGTCCGAGTTCATCGAAGACGAATTTCTGCGGCGCTGTTTCTCGTTTCACCCGCTGCTGATCGGCGGCAACCCATTCGACTCGCCGTCGCTGTACGCGCTGATCCACTATCTGGAGCGCAGATGGGGTATTCACTATGCGCGCGGCGGCACCGGGGCGATCGTCGATGGCATGGCACGTCTGTTCGCAGAGGTGGGCGGGCGCGTGCATGTGAACGCCGAGATCGACGAAATCCTGGTCGATGCACGGCGCAAGGATCGCGTGACCGGGATACGTCTCAAGGACGGGACGGTGCATCACGCCGATCATATCGTGAGCAATGCCGATGTCGCCTTCACCTATCGCAACCTGATTCCAGAACAATATCGTCCTCGCAATAGCAACAGGCGCGTCGAGTCGATGAAGTACAGCATGTCGCTGTTCGTGATCTATTTCGGCACGAAACGGCGCTATCTGGACAGCGGTCTGGCGCATCACAACATCATCCTGAGCGAACGCTATCGCGGCTTGCTCAACGATATGTTTCGCAATAAAGTACTGAGCGACGACTTTTCGCTGTACCTGCACATGCCGACGATCACCGACGAGAGCATCGCCCCGCCCGGTCACGAGAATTTTTACGTGCTGTCGCCGGTGCCGCATCTGGCGTCGGGCACCGACTGGACCCGCCAGGCAAAACCGTACCGCGACGCGATCATCAGCTTCCTGGAAGAAAATTATCTGGAAGACCTGAGCGCCAATATCGTCGCGGAACATCATATCGACCCGCTGCATTTCCAGAACACGCTTAACAGCTATCTGGGGTCGGCATTTTCGGTACAACCGATTCTGATGCAGTCGGCATGGTTCCGTCCGCACAATCGCAGCGAAGATTTTGAGAACCTGTATTTCGTCGGCGCGGGCACACACCCCGGCGCGGGGCTGCCCGGCGTGTTGTCGTCGGCGATCATCGTCGATGACCTGATCGGCGGGGGCACACCCGGCTACACACGCCCGCGCTCGACCGCCTCGTTGACACCGGAAGCGCTCGCAGATTTGACTGGATGACAGACTATGAGCCTGAAGATCACCCATTCTGCCTGGGAAGCGATGCTGCTCGATTGGGCGGAGCGTCCGCTGCAAGGACACGTCAGCGCCAGACAGCACGCGGCGGAGTCGCCCGCGCTGGCTGCTGCCTACGCCGCCTGTGATGCGATCACACAGCGTCACAGCAAGACGTTTTACATCGCTTCGGGTCTGCTGCCGCCGGAAAAACGGTCGGCGGTGCGCGCGCTCTACGCTTTTTGTCGCATCACCGACGATCTGGTCGATCGCGCCGACGCCGACGCCACACCGGAATCGATCCGCGAGGCGCTGGATGCCTGGCGCGGGCAGGCACTGCACAGCCACCCGCCCGCCGAGCAGATGGTGGCATATGCCTGGGCGGACGCACGGGCGCGCTGCGCGATCCCGGTCGGCTATGCCGAACAGTTAATCGACGGGGTGGCGGGTGATCTGATCAAGAAGCGCTATCAGACCTTCGACGAATTGGCGGCGTATTCGTATGGTGTCGCCTCCACCGTCGGCTTGATGGCGATGCACATCGTCGGCTTCAATCAGGCAGATGCCCAGCGCGCACTGCCCTACGCGGTCAAGCTGGGAGTCGCGCTGCAACTCACCAACATTCTGCGCGACGTGGGCGAAGACTGGCGCGGCGGGCGCCTCTATCTGCCGCTCGATGAACTCGAAGCGCACGGCTTGAGCGAAGCCGATATCGCGGCGGGGCAGGTGAGCGCGCGCTGGCGCGCCTTCATGCGTGACCAGATCGCCCGCAACCACCGTCTGTATGCCGAGGCGATGCCGGGAATCGCGGTGCTGCATCCCGAAGGACGGTTTGCCATCGCCGCCGCCGCCGAGCTGTACCGGGCGATTCTGGGCGACATCGAGCGACACGACTACGATGTCTTCAACCGTCGTGCGAGGCTGGGCAAGTGGGCAAAGGCGCGTCGTCTGCCGGGAATCTGGTGGCGGGCACGTCGTTAGTCTGTCTGTTCATTCGGTCAGCGCGCGGCGCGGCAAATTATGTTATAGTCGCAGTGTGACCATGACTTTCACGATCAGTCAGCCAAGCGCCCCATCATGATCGACCCTGCTGCCCAATCCACCACGCAAAACAACGCTCCTCCTCGGATCATCAACGGGCGCTATCGCCTGAGCGAGCGCATCGGCGCGGGTGGCATGGGCATTGTCTATGCCGCCGATGACCGTCTGACCGGAACGCGCGTCGCGCTGAAGCAGGTCAACGGCGCCTACAACGATGAAGAATTCACGCTGCACCTGGCGCACGAATTTCAACTACTGGCATCGCTGCGTCACCCCAATATCATCAGCGTCCTCGATTTTGGTATCGCTCACGACCAGCATGAGCAAGCGCTCTACTACACCATGGAACTGCTGGCGAATCCGCGCACGCTGATCGCGGCGGCAGAGAATGCACCCATGCCGGAACGGGTGCGGTTGTGGGTGGAGCTGCTGGAAGGGCTGGTCTATCTGCATCGCCGCGGTGTGCTGCACTGTGACCTCAAGCCGGAAAATATCCTGGTCAGCGAGAGCGGACAGGTCAAGGTCGTCGATTTTGGCTTGTCGTCGCTGCGCGTCACCATCGAGGCGGAGCCGGGCGGTCTGATGCAGGGGACGCTGGCATACATGTCGCCGGAACTGCTGCGTGGTGGACGTGCCAGCGAAGCCAGTGATCTGTACGCGGCGGGCTTGATCGGCTACGAGATGCTGACCGACCGCTACCCGTTTCCGATGGGATCGGTCAATCACCTGATCAGTGCGATCCTCGAAGCGCCGCCCAACATGGCGCCTTTGTACGCGCTTGTCCCCGACGCACTGCTGTTGAGCGAGACGCCGACCCTGCCCAGTGTGATCAGACAGATGCTCGAAAAATTCCCGTTCGACCGCCCGACCAGCGCCGCCGCTGTGATCGTCGATCTCGCCGCTGCTGGGCTGCCCGTCCAGCCGCAGAGTGCCGCGGTGCGCGAGAGCTTTTTGCAGGCAGCGTCGTTCGTCGGGCGTGAGACGGAGCTGAGTCAACTGCGCGCGGCGCTGGCACGCACCCGTGAGGGCACAGGGACGGGCTGGCTGATCGGCGGAGAGAGCGGCATCGGCAAGTCGCGGCTGGTGGACGAGCTGCGTACCTATGCGTTGATCGACGGGGTGCAGGTCGTGACCGGGCAAGCGGTCGAGGGGGGTGGTCTGCTTTATCAGGTGTGGCGCGAGCCACTGCGTCGGCTGGCGCTGACTACCCCGCTCACCGACCTGCAAGCGGGTATCCTGAGCGACATCGTGCCAGACCTTGATCGATTGCTCGACCGTCGGATTGTGCCCGCCCCGCAGCTGGACGGCAGCGCGGCGCGCCGTCGTCTGCTGACGACGATCATCGAGGTGTTTCGCGCGCAGGTCACGCCGACGCTGCTGATTCTGGAAGACCTGCATTGGGCACGCGAAAGCCTGGAAGTCCTCAAAGCGGTCTTGCCGCTGACCGGGACGCTGCCGCTGCTGATCGTCGCCACCTATCGCCTGGACGAGAGCGCGACGCTGGCGGCTGACCTGCCCGATATGTTCGACATGCGGCTGCGGCGGCTGACGCGCGACGAGATCGCCGCCTTGAGCGAGTCGATGCTGGGGGCGCATGTGGCGCAGCCGCTGCTGCCGATGCTGGACACCGAGACCGAGGGCAATATCCTGTTCCTGGTCGAGGTCGTGCGCTCGCTGGCGGAGGACGCCGGATCCCTCGACAGGATCGACCTGCACACCGTACCCTTCCGCACTTTTTCCGGTGGTGTGCTGGCGATCCTGCGGCGGCGTTTGAGTCGGCTCCCTGACAGCGCGCGTCCGCTGCTGGAGGTGGCGGCGCTGGTCGGTCGCGTCATCGACCGTCCGATCCTGGAGGCGATCCTCACACTGGCGCCGCATCTGACCCCGATCGAAGGGATCGACTCGTGGCTGCTGGGCTGTCTCAACAACGCCGTGCTGGAGGTATTCGACGGCGGCGCTCGCTTTGCGCACGACAAAATGCGCGAGGTACTGCGCATCGATGTGATCGAGCGCGGCGATTTGCCCGCGCTCAGTCGATCGATCGCGCTGGCGATTGAGCATGCCTATCCCGACATGGCACAGCGGGCGCTGCGCGCGGCGGTGCTGGCGGAATACTGGCATTACGCCGGTGACAGCGACCGCGAAGCCGTCGCGCTGGAACTGGCAGCACAACTGGCGCTGGAAAACGCGCTCTACGATCAGGCGCTGGAGTTCATCGTGCGGGCGCGTCCGCTGGTGGCGGGCGATCGCAATGCCAGCGCGCGGCTCAACGCCCAGGCGACTGAAGCCCATTATAATCTGGGCGCGCTGGAACGGGCGCAAAACGAGGCAATGGACACCCTGACGCTGCTGGGCTTTCGACTCACGGTCGAGGTGGCGGAGCAGGAACGCGCGCTGCCGCGCCTGATCAGCCGCTTTGTGATGGGGCGCGGGCGCCGACGCCTGACACACCTGCCGCGCGTCGCGCGTCGCGCCCCGTCGATGCGCATGGAAGCCAACGAACGCAACCTAATCGCGCTCAAGCTGCTGGAACGGCTGACGATGATCCATTATTTCCGCAATCAGCGTACCGAGGTCGTTTACTTTTCGCTCAATGCCATGACGATCGCGGAGGCGACCGATCCGGGGCGCTATCTGGAACGGGCGCGCGGCTATACCACCGCCGCGATCGCACTGGGGTCATCACGGCAGCGGCTGGCGCGTTTCTTTGTCCGCCGCGCCGACCGCGCCGCGCGCCATGTGGACGATCCCAATACCCTGGTCTGGCACAACCTGGGCACGGGTATCCTGGCAGTGGTTATGACAGATTGGGACGAAGCCGATCGACGACTGCGCCGATCGATCGAGATCGCCAGAGCGACCGCCAACTGGCGCCGCGCTGAAGAAGGCTTGGTCACGCTCGCTGGAGCATATTACTACCAGGGACGCTGGAATGAGACGCGCGCCTTGAACGACGAGCTGCGTGCCGCCGCCGAACGCATCCGCGATCTGCAGGCGAGCGCCTGGGTGCTGGACAACGACGGACGGTTCGCGCTGCGTGCTGGACGCTTCGGCGAGGCGCGCACGATTTTCGAGATGGGGCACGCCATCTATACTCAGGTGTCCGACAACATCAACCGCATCTGGACGCAGGGCGCGATCGCTAAAAGCTATCTCTATGTGGGCGATCTCGACTCCGCACGTCCCTACATCGAGACTGTCAACGCGGCGGTGCGCAGCGCGCCGCAGACCTCATTCGGGATGACCGAGCCGATCAGCGCGTGCGCCGAATATGCGCTGCTATCCTGCGAACGCGGGACCGGCGACCTGCGCGAAGCGGCGGCAGCGATCGCTGTGCTGGGGCGCTTCGCAGCCTATTTTGCACTGGCGCGTCCGCGTCTGCTCGCCTATCTGGGCTGGCTGCGACACCTGGAAGGCAGGCACGACGATGCACGGCGCTATGGTCAACAGGCGATCGCGGTGGCGATCCGTCTCAGGATGCCTTACGACGAGGGAGTCGCCCACGTCGAATGCGCGCGTCTTCTGTCCGCCGACGACCCGCGCCGTGCCGACTCGCTGAGTCGGGCGCGGGCGATCTTCGACGGGTTAGGCGCGGTGGCAGACGCCGATCGCATCCGCGCATTGTAGCGATCGTTGTAGAAATTGGATCATGCTGCGTCGGCGCGTTGTCGGGCGGCGCAAAGCGCGCTATGCTCACCGTAACGCCATGCTATCCCCAGGAGTATTCATGACCCGTGTCATCTTCGTCATGCTCGACGGTCTCCGTCCCGACGCGATCACGCCGGAGCGCACGCCCCATCTGACGCGCGCCATTGCACGCGGAGCGCACACGCTGACTGCGCGCTCGGTGGTGCCATCGATCACGCTGCCCTGTCACCTGTCATTGATGATGAGCGTGCCACCGGCGCGTCACGGTATTCTGAGCAACCAGTATGTGCCGATCGCGCGCCCGGTACAGGGGTTGTTCGATCTGGCGCACGACGCCGAAAAGACCTGTGCCATGATTTACAACTGGGAAGAACTGCGTGATCTGAGCGCGCCCGGAGCGCTGGCATACAGCCATATGATCCGCGCCAGCTATGACATGGACGACGGTGACGATCGCATCGTCGCACATGCCGCGCCGATCGTGGCGGCTGGCGTCTACGATTTTACATTCATCTATCTGGGGACGATCGACATCGCCGGACACTGGCATGGCTGGATGAGCGACGGCTATCTGGCACAGGTACAGAAGATCGATGCCCTGGTCGGGACGCTGATCGACGCTGTGACCGACGACGCGGTGATGATCCTGCAGGCGGATCATGGCGGGCACGATCGCTTTCATGGCACCGAAGAACCCGAAGATATGACCATCCCCTGGATCATGCTCGGCGCCGGGGTACGTGCCGGACACACGATCGCCCGTGACGTGAATTTGCTCGATACCGCGCCGACGATCGCGCACCTGCTCGGCTTGAGCGCGCCGCGCGAATGGGAAGGCACGCCCGTCGTCGAGGCGTTGATCGGATAAACCATCGACCGAAAATGACCCAAAGTCGGACGCATGGTTAGGCGTCTCTACGCCCCGCATTCGGAGGTCGAAGCCATCACGGTGTCGGTGTCATCGGCGTCACCATGATCGCTTCCATCGCCTCGCCGATCCCAATCCATACCAGCGCGACCATCATGACCACCATGCCCCACAATCCGATCGACGCCAGATCGCGCACGAGGCGCAGACGTGCCCGGCGCGCGTGCATCTGTATTTCGGGGATGCTGATCCTGTAATATGCCGACGCCGCGTCGCCGTTGTTCGGGTTGATACGCAGCACATTGTCCAGGCAGACGGCGCTTTGATCGAGCGTATCGACCGAGACGCTCATCCACAACCAGGCGTGTTCAAAATCGCTGTCGTCACGGATCAGGTCGCGCAGCAGATGACGCGCCGCGTCGCGCTGATCGGCTTTGACCAGCTCGATCGCGTCGAGCAGCTTGTCGATGCGCGCTGCCTGCGGGTTGGCGCCGTCCGCTGCCGCCTGATCGGTCATGCGCGCGCCTCGACCCCGGCGAACAAGTCGAACTCGTCGATGCCGGCATGGGTCGGCGCCGGATGCACGCGCGTGAATCCCTGTCGAGATGCCATGCGCCGACGCAGCCACAGGGGCAGCCGCTGCGAGCGTCCGCCGAGCTGACTCTGATGGCAGGCGCTGGCTGCCTCCCACGCATCGAAATAGGCGCCGATGTCCACGCGCGTATGGATCGGCTCGACGTGATCGAGGATCGCCACGATGTCGATATCCTGGTTGCGTCCGAGCTTGCGCGGATTTTGTCGGCGCAGCCGGGTCAGCAGGATAGCGAGCTGCATCTGTGCCTTCATGACGTTGGTGTAATACAGTTTTTGCGGCGCGTAGGGCGCCTGACCCGTCTCATAGCCGGGATCGCCTGCCCGCCCGAACGCCTCGGTCGCGGCACGCTGGATGGCGATGTGATCCGGGTGACCATAGCCGCCATACTTGTTGAAAGTGATCATGACCTGCGGCTTGAGGTCGCGCACCACCTCGACCACGCGGCGTGTCACCGCGTCAGGAGCGGCGCTCCACAGCGACGTGGGATCATCGTTGTCCGGCGAACCCATCATACCGCTGTCACGGTAGCCTAGTTTGATCACGTTGGTCAGGCACAGCAGCCGCGCCGCCGCATCCAGCTCTGCCAGCCGCACCGCGACCGCCGAGCCATGCTTTTCGATATATTCCGGGGCGATCGTGCCCGCTTCGCCGTTGGTCGCGCAGATCAGATCAACCTGCACCCCTTCTCCCACCAGTTTCGTGATCAGCGCGCCCAAGCCGAAACTTTCGTCGTCCGGGTGCGCATAGACGATCAGCAGCCGACGATTTGCCATTGGTTTCTCTCTGTATTCCCTATTGTGAGACGCGACGGGACGATTATGCCCTGTAATGCGACGCCGCAGCGTCTTATACTCTTACCGTTCGCGTGTCGTGCAGCTCGTGACGCGCGTCATTGTCTCATAAACAACATGGAGTCGCTATGCGTTTACGTTCAGCCCGCGCCGTTGCGATCGTGGCAGTCGCCGTGATCGTGTCGGTCACGATCGCCGCGCCCACCTCTGCACAGCAGATCGATTTTTCGACCAATACCCCCGTCCCACAGGGATTCTTTCCGACCAACACACCGATCCCGTCCCCGACGCTGACGCCTTCTTCGACACGCACCTACACGCCATCGCCGCTGCCGACGCTGACACCATCGCGCACGCCGACCCCCACGCTCACGCCGACGCCGACCGCGACTCAGGTGGGACCATTCGACTATCCCGAAGGCTACAACCCGCTGACCGGGCTGCCTTACACCAGTGACGAAGCCCGCGCCCGCCGCACCTTCATCATGAAGATCAGTAATTTTCCGCCAGTCGTGCGCCCGCAGTATGGCGTCAATCAGGCGGACGTGGTGTACGAGTACGAGGTCGAGGGCGGCGTGACCCGCTTTGCCGCGCTGTTCCGTGAAAACGCGCCCGAACGAGTCGGACCCGTGCGCAGCGGTCGGCTGGTCGATGTCGAGCTGGTGCAGATGTACGACGCACTCTTTGGTTACAGCGGCGCCAGCGATCCGGTGAATGCGCTGCTGCGTTCACAGCCCTGGTTTGGGCGGGTGATCTCGCCAGCACGCGGGGACAACTGCGTCGAGGCGGGCTACTGCCGGATCGAACGCGAAGGCGTCGCCTTTGAGCATACGCTGTTCGTCGATATGCGCCTGGCATGGGAGCGTGCGACCGCGCGCGGCGGCACCGTCAACGAAGGGCGGCGCGGACGCGGCTTCAGCTTCAGCGATTTGCCCGACCTGAACGCGCCCGCCGCCGCGACCATCGATGTCGATTATTATGGCGAAACGACCGCGCGCTGGGAATATAATGCTGCCAGCGGACGCTATCAGCGTTTCACCGACGGCGAAGCGCATTTTGACGCCGCCGAAGACCAGCAGCTCTGGACGGACAACCTGGTGATCATCGAGGTCGAACACGTCGAGCGTCCTGACTTGTTCGAGCCGGAGAGCAGCAGCGCCTCGCACCAGATCAGTCTGTTTGGAGGGGGCAGCGCCTATGTCTTCCGCGATGGACGCTGGGTCGAGGGGTATTGGCGTCGTGAGTGTAAAGGCACCGAACCCGACCCGGAATTTCCAGTCGAGCGCGAAGACCCCTGTTGGTCGCGCGCGGGCGACGCGCTGCAATTGGTCTACGGCGACAACACACCGATCATGCTCAAGCCGGGGCGCACCTGGGTGATGGTGACGCGCTGGCTGAATTACGTGGCTGTCGGCTGATCGCCGCGAGTACTCATTTTATAAATGGGCGCCTCGTGTGGGCGCCTGTTTTTATGCTCGTTTTGATTCGATCGCACCGCTGCTTCGTCCGGGTTTGCCGCCTTTTCGGTGTACACTGGACTCAATGTGAACTCAGCTTTTCGAGGCATGAATCATGATCACGACCGCCCCCGCGCGCGGCATGACTGTCGAAGAATTCGATCGCATCGCCGCGCTGCCTGAAAATGTCGATCGCAAGCTGCGACTCATCGATGGGGAGATGATTGAAAAAATGCCGAAACACGCCCATGCCAGACTTGCGGCGCAATTGATCATCTGGATCGGCAATTTTCTGCAAATGCACGCATTGGGTGATGTGTTTTCCGAGTTTCGTATCGATCTGCCGCACGAAAAAAATAATGCGCATGTGGCTGATGTCTGTGCCGTCACCTTGCGCCGTGACGATGTTGCCCGACTGCCTGATGATGCCGCACTGCCATTTATGCCCGACCTGATTATCGAAATTCAATCGGCGGGGCAGAGTGATGCCCACATGCACACGCTGGCGGCATATTATCTGGCACACGGCGCGCGCATGGTCTGGCTGGCGTACCCCGATCGCAAGTTGGTCGAATGGCTGACTCCGACCGATCGCCGCCTGATCACGATCGATGGCACCATCGACGGTGGCGAGGTGCTGCCCGGCTTTACGCTGTCGATGCGTGAGCTGTTCGGCTGATGCCCCAGTGCCGAGATCGCTGGTAGTGAGGGGGTGCGGTTTGCGGCGGCGTGGTACACTAGCAGGCATATTGATCGATCCATTGCCCGGAGACTCGCATTATGGCGACCGACTCGCGCACCTGGTTTTACACCACCCCTGAAGCGCGCCCGTATTACATCGAAGAGCGCGTCAACCACACGCTCTGGAAGAACCGCCTCGCCAACATTCATATGATCTGCACGCAGCCCGAACCGCCGATCCGTATGGAAGGGCGCTGGCAGGGCGAAATGCCTGTGATCTTCGAGTGGGATCCGGGCAAATACTTCATCCTGCGCACTGGGCAGGAAAGTAAGGAATTCATCGGTGTGATGCGTCAAATCCTGATGATCCGCCCGGCGCTGGCGTACCAGGATGCTGAAGGCATGTTCGTGGTCGAGTGGCACACCGACGGCGGCGATACACGCTGGCGCGAGGTGCAGGGCAAACCACAGTATCAATCGGTGCGCCGTCTGCGTCGCGCGTGATTCGACCGATCAATCAGGAAGTGCAGATCATGACCACACATGCCAAAGTCATCCTCGGCGCAGGCTTGACCACCACCGTGCAGATGCGCGGGTTCACCCTCACCGCCGACGAGCCAATCGAGGATGGTGGCACCAACCTGGGTCCAAAGCCGACAGAACTCCTGCTGGCTGCACTGGGAAGCTGTGCGGCGATCACCGCCAGGCTGTATGCTCAACGCAAAGCCTGGGATCTACAGGGCGTCGAGATCGACCTGACCACCGAGCGGTTCAAAAAAGAAGATTACCCGACCTATACGGGTGATGCGGCGTTTGTGCGCGAATTCGTGCAGCGCATCACTTTCACGGGCAATCTGACCGCCGAACAAAAGCAGCGCCTGACCGAAATCGCGGGGAAATGCCCGGTACATCGCGCCTTTACCGACCCGCAGGTGATGATCGAAACATGGGTCGATCAGACGATCGCGGAAGAGATGGAATGACAGAGAAAACCTTCAACGCTGATCGCGATCTGCGCGAGGCAAAGGCGATGGTCGATGCGCTCGTGCCCTATGTGTACGAGGATGCGCTCTATGGACGCACGGGCGGCGGCTTGTTTGGGGGCAGCGCCATGCCCGCGCTCACGATTGGCAGCCTGCTGCTGCGGCTGCGACGGCTGCGCGAATTGGACGAGCGGCTCTCCCCCGCACAGCGCGATCAACTCGGACAGATCGCCAAAGCACACGATGGCATCATGAGCGAGTGGCGCCAGCACTACGTCGAGAAATTACACCGTGAGGGCGAGTCACGCCTGAAGGCAATGCGGACATTTTTCGACGAATGCGAAGAGAGTCCACGTCAGTGCGCCAACATCTATCTGCCGGAGGTGGTACGCCGCACGATCGTGCAGGAGATCGTCCGCGTCCTCAAAATGCTGGAAGAGCCGCACGACGAACTCGTCAAGGCGATGCGCGGCGTCGATAGCAAGCTGCGCCGCTTCACCGAACCCGCCGCTTTCCTGTGGGAGCCGGACTTGCAAATGGTGTACCCGCAGAGCGAATTCTGGTGGCTGTATGCCGTGCCGCCGCGCGCTGAAACCAGCAAGGACTCCTGACCCGGCGCGCGCCCCGCGTCACGCCGGGTTGTAGTGCCGCCACCAGTGCAGCAATGTCTCGTGTGGGATAGCGTGCAGGGTATTGCCCGCGCGTCCGGTCATGGTCTCGGCGGCGACCAACGCATTCCAGATCGCCTCCTCGACCGTCTCGACCGCCGCCGTAAAACAGGCGTTGATCGATCCCGACTCGGTGAAGCGTTCGACGCTGGCTACCGCGTCCGATGGGCTGTGATCCCAGGGATTGGCAGTCGAAAAGGCGATCGCAAAATCGCCGCTGCCATCATGCCCGACCGTGCCCGTGCGTCCCAGCGCGAACGCCGCGCGCATCGCCAGTCGGGATAACTGGCGACCGTCGAGCGGCGCATCGGTCGCCAGCACCATCATGATCGAGCCAGGTCCCGGTGTCGGCATGTGTGCCTCGATCAGATGACGTCCGATCGGCGCGCCAAAAAAGCGCATCTCGGCGCGGTCGCCGTAGTTGGTCTGGACGAGCGCGCCTACCGTGAAGCGTCCGTCCAGGATACGCCGTGAGGCTGTGCCGATCCCGCCTTTGAACTGGAAACAGTTGGTGCCTGTCCCAGCGCCGACATTGCCCTCGCGCGTCTCATCCTCACGAGCCCCGTCGATCGCCGCCCACACGTCGTCCTGACCGATATGGCGTCCGCGTATATCGCTGAGAAAGCCATCGTTGCACTCGCCCACGATCGGGCAGACCGTCCCGGCGTCGATGCCGATGCGCGGGTGATCGCGCAGCATCCAGGCGATCAGGGCATCGCTGGCGCGCCCGATATTGAGCGTGTTGGTGAGCACGATCGGCGTCTCGATCACGCCGCGCTCGCGGATCTGCTCGAAGCCGGTCGCCTTGCCAAAGCCGTTGATGCTGGCGACTCCGGCGGGGACTTTACGCTCGAACAGGCTGCCACCATGCGCGACGATCGCGGTCACGCCTGTGCGGATCGAGTCGCCGTCGATGCGGGTGACATGTCCGACGCGCACGCCAGGCACATCGATAATGGCGTTGCGGGCGCCAGGCGTCAGCAACCAGCCGGGGTCGATACCAAGATCACGGATACGCATGATGAATGTCCTGACCGTATTGTGAATCGATAAAAATCATGGGCTGTGCGGATGATAGTGATGGGTCGCTACAGCAGGATGCCGTCCACCACCGTGGTCAGGTCGAGCGCGGCGCCTCGTGCCAGCGCACTTTCGACGGTGACTGGATTGGCGCTGGTGCGCAGTGTCTCCAGGATCGGCGCGGCGGTGATGCGCACATCCTCGTTCGACTCAGGATGTGCCAGCGCCAGCCCGATCAGCTCGCCAGCCCCGTCGGGATCGTCGGATGCCAGCCGAATGCGAGCGATTCCCAGCAGCACATCGAGGATGACCGAGACCGCGCCCAACTGCGTGGCGATTATGAGCGCGCGACGAAAATAAGCAGCGGCGGCGCCATAATCCTGTTGATCGAAGGCGATGTAGCCGAGCAGATTGGTCATGTTGGCGGTATACCAATTGGCTTCGTTCGGCTTGTGCATATCGAGCGCCAGTTGGGCGGCTTGTTGAGCTTCATCGAAATAGCCGAGCTGCCAGGCGGCGACGCCCAGATTGGCCCACAGGGAATTGATCGCGGTCACTGAAATGATATTCTGAAAATCCTCGATCAAGGCTTTCAAGGTCTGATACGCTTCCAGCGCCCTGCCCTGAGCGCGCAGCAGCTCTGGTGTGAAGCGGCGCACCAGGTAGCGCGTCTTAGGCGGGCTGTCCGGCGTCAGCAGCGATTCGGCGCGCGCCTGTGCATCGCTGGCGTGATCGATGGCACCGAGTCGATAGTGGAGGGCGGTCAGCCGTGTCCAGAGATCGATCTGCGCATCGATGTCGCCCAGTGCTTCCGCATAAGGCAGCGCACGCCCGACGGCGCTGATGCCGTCGGCATAGCTGCCATAATTACTGTAAATCGTCGCAACGATGCTGTAAATCTCGACCAACGCCGTCGAATCTGTGACATTTTCACTGTTGTACATGATGTCGCTGAGGATCACCTCGACTTCGGTGAAGGGCAATCCATTGAGATGTGTGACATCGACTTTGCGCGCCAGCAGGCGCGCGCGCGCGCCGGGGTCGGTCGGCGGCGTCAGGTCGAGCAGGGCGCCGAGCAGCATATCGGCGGTATCCGGATCGTTGGACACCAGCGCCACCTTGATCGCTTCTTCGGCGTAGATGCGCATTTTGTCGGCGTCACCCGCCTCTTTCCACATGCTGAACAGTCGGAAAGCATATTCGGGATCGTCGGCGTGTCCGATCTCGTAGGCGCTGGCGACCAGCCAGTACAGCTCGACGCGGCGGGCGTCGGGGATGGTCGCCAGCAGCGCCTCGCGCATCTTGTCGTGGGTAAAGCGCACCCGACTGCCGACCGATACCTCCAGGATGCCGCCGTTGACATTGGTCGCCAGCCAGCGGTTGTAATCGAAGGTCGGGTCGATGCTGTGCAGCGCCTCGAAATCGATGTCGCGTCCGATGATGGCGGCGTAGCGCAGGTACAGGAAGTCTTCCGCCGGGATGCGGTTGAGGCGGCGCAGCAGCAACGCGCGGATGCCCTCAGTCATCCAGCCGCTTTCGGGCGGTTCATCGCCGATCGCATCCAGCCCACCCGCCATCTCCGCGAGCAGTCGCATGAATTCGACCAGATAAAAGGCGTTGCCCTCGGTCTGCTCGACCAGCGCATCGACCAGATGGGCGGCGCGTTCTTCACTGCCCAAAATGGCGGCGGTCAGACGGTGAATCTCGTCGCGTCCAAAGCGATCCAGCATAATCACCTGACTGCCTGGGAGCTGCTTGGGCAGCGAACCAAATTCGTCGCTGCGATAGATGCCGACGATCAGCAGCGACAGCCGCGCGCACGACTCGATCAGCGCTGCCAGCGGCACCAGGCTTTCGCGCGCCCACTGCAGGTCTTCCAGCACCAGCAGCGCGGGCTGCGTCTGCGCGGCAAAGAGCGCGCGGATCGCCTCGATCAACGCCTCCTGACGGCGCGAGTCGTCGGGGTGGAGCGCACGGGTAGGCTCTCCGGTCAGCATTTCCACGTCGGGGATCACCATTGTCAGGGGTGAGGCGTCGATGCTGTAGGGGGGCGCCTGTAGCACCAGCTGACGCAGCGGCAGCCGCCAGAATTGATAGGGCGCGCCGCTGTCCTCAATGCCTTGTCCGTTCAGCACCTGTACCCCGCGCGTCAGAGCGATCGCCTTGAGTTCGTCCGCCAGCCGCGACTTGCCGACCCCACTTTCGCCGCCGATCAGCCAGGCGGAACCGTGCCCGGCGATCGCGGCGTCCAGCGCCTCTGTGAGCTGTGCCACCGGCTGTTCGCGTCCGACGAAGGGCGGGCGCAGGTGGCTCTCGCGGATGACCGGCGCTTCACGCGGTGGTGTCTCATTGAAGGCGCGATACAGTGCGGTCAGTGCGGTGCGGGCATTGGCATAGCGGTCTTCGGGATGCTTGGCGAGCAGACGTGCGATCACCAGCGCCAGCGGCGCCGATCCGGTCGCGGCGATCAGCGTCGGCAGGTCGATCGGCTGATGCAGCACGCTTTCGAGGTCTAGCTTGCCATCGCCGCTGACGAACGGGATCGCGCGGGCGAATACCTCGTGCAGCATCACGCCGACGGTATAGAGGTCGGTCGCGGGCGTACCCAGCTGCCCCCGCAGCACCTCCGGCGCCATATAAGTCGGAGTCCCGGCAAACACGTTGTAGCGCGCCAATTTCGCCGCCAAGCCAAAATCCATCAGCCGCACCTGATCGTTGAGATCGACCAGGACGTTGCTGGGCTTGAGATCATAATGCACGATGCCGCGCCGATGCAGATATTCCAGCGCCTCGAACGTCTGACGAAACAGATCGAGCCTGGACAGCAGATCGACGGGCTGCGCCGCCTGAATCAGCGTGCGATGATGCTCGACCCACTGCATGGTGTAAAAAGGCTGACGGTCGGCGTCGAAGCCGTAATCGAGGACGCCGATCACATTGGGATGCCACAGCGACGCCAGCAGGTGAAATTCCTGTGCCAGCAGCACGCGCAGTTCTTCTACCTGGCGGTGCGCGGCGACCGCGTGAAAATTGACCTGCTTTAAGGCAACGACTCGATCGAATAGGCGATCGTAAGCGCGATGAACGACGCCCATGCCGCCGCGACCGAGTTCGTCGAGGAGGCGATAGCGTCCATTGATGGTGATCTTTGCCTGGACGACCACGATTGCTTATTCCGCCGTGATGTGAAATTCATTTGATGATTGTAGCGCACAAACCGACCCGCCCCAACGTAATAGATAGCTGGTTAAGCATAAATCCATGAATTTTTCATGATTACCCGACTGCCCTGGATCGACGCAGCCTGGCAATCGCGTCAGCGGACAACCCCAGGCGATCGCGCAGCACCGCGTCGGTGTGCTCGCCCAACCCCGGCGGCGCCAGACGGATCGTCGGCGGGGTGGTGCTGAAGCCGACCGGGTGACCGATCAGCGCTACGTCGTCGATGCTCTGGATCAGCCCGCGTGCGGACACATGCGGATCGTCGAGCGCCTCCAGCACGCTGTTGATCCGTCCGGCGGGGATGCCCGCGTCGAGGCAGCGCGCGATCCAGCCGTCGGCACTGTCGGTCGCAAATGCAGATTCCAGCAGCGGGATCAGCGTCGCGCGCTGCTGTACGCGCGCCGGATTGGTGCTGAAACGCGCATCGGTCGCCCATTCCGCATGACCGACCGCGCCGCACAGCGCCGCGAACTGACGATCGTTGCCCACCGCCAGCGCGAACATGCCGTCCGACGCATGAAAGGGCTGATAGGGCACAATGTTGGGGTGCGCGCTGCCATAACGTCGAGGGGTGCCGCCGCTCACCAGCGCATTCGACGCGACGTTGACCAGCGCGGCGATCTGCGAGTCGAGCAGGCTGATGTCGAGATGCTGACCGGTTCCGGTGCGTTCGGCGTGGCGTAAGGCTGCCAGGATCGAGGTGCAGGCGAACATGCCCGCGAACACGTCGCTGACGGCAACGCCCACTTTGGTCGGCTCGCCGTCCGGGGTGCCCGTGATCGACATGAGTCCGCTCATCGCCTGGACGACAAAATCGTAGCCAGGGCGATCGGCGTAGGGCCCGGTCTGACCAAATCCGGTGATGCTGGCGTACACCAGCGCTGGATTGACGGCGTGCAGCGTCGGCGCGTCGAGACCGAATGCCGCCATGCCGCCGACGCGGAAATTCTCGACCAGGATGTGCGACTGGGCGGCGAGGTCGCGTGCGAGCGCGCGTCCGTCGGGGTGCTTGAGATCGAGGACGATGCCGCGTTTGTTGCGGTTGACGCTCAGATAGTAGGCGCTGCGTCCGCGCGCGTCGAAGGGCGGTCCCCAGGCGCGCGTCTCGTCGCCGTCGAAGGACTCGATCTTGATCACGTCGGCGCCGAGGTCGGCTAACAGCATGGTGCAGAAGGGACCCGCCAGCACGCGCGTGAAGTCGATCACGCGCACGCCGTCAAGCGGAAGGGGGGAGGTCACGACGGGATAATATCTTTGGGTGCCAGAAGCAGAATGCGCGGCACAAATCGCTTGAAATCGTCGATATTCAGTGTAATAAGCTGAGTGATATCGAGCGATTGCATGGTAGCGACAATGTTGGCATCGTGGACTTGCTTTCCTGCAATTGGAACGTTTTCAAGCAGCGTAAGCAGACCTAAAGATACCGCTCGTGTTTCGTCTGCGATGTTTATCCACATGATCAGTTTTCGTAAACGAGCTACAGCTTGCGGCATTGTATAAGGAGTTGGAAAGGTAGGATAGGTCAACGTGCGGCAATACTCACGCATCACCTGTGGACTAATCCAAAATACGGCTTGCTGATCGATAAGCGAGGTAATCGCCTGATATATCAGCGGACTTTCGGGTAAATCGTTAATATCGTAGCGTACAAGGATATTGGTATCGAGAAAATATCGATTGTCATTCATCGTCGAGATAAAAATCCGATCGCTTGATAAATTCAGGAGCGCCGGGTTTCAATCCGCCCAGGCTGCCCGGTGCAATATCTTGCAGACCTTTCGACGAAAGTATCGGACGCGGATTGCTGACTTCGCGGCGCACGATCTCGCTAATCAAGAGTTCAAATTCCTCGATCGTCAGATCGCCCACCTTGCGCGCCGCGCTTTCGGACTGTACTTCGCTCGATGCCGCTGCTGCCACAGACTCAGGCGTAGACATGACATACTTCTCCTCGATCGACATCATGAGATTATAGTGCACGCGGCGCGCGGCGCGCATGTCCGTCCTCCTCAAACATGCACAAACGCCCCCGCCTGTTTTTGTCACGCTTCACCCATTGGCGTGTTCGTGTGCAAAACGTTACAATGCCCTTCACTGAATTTAACGTCCGTTTATTTTTGTGAGCGTCGCAAATCTCCATGACCGCTGCCACCCGCCCCGCTCTCGATTCTGGACTGCCCACCGTGCGTCCCGCGCGCCTCTCGACCGGGACGCGCACCGTCCTCACGGCTGTGTTGATCGTGGTGTGCCTGTGTATGCTGTGGGAAGGGCTGAAGGCGTTTAGCGAGTCGGTCGGCTACGCGCTCGACGTTGGCGGCACGACGGTCGATCTGACACTGTTCAACGATGCACAGCTTCCCCATCTAAGCGCGATCGTCGGCGCGTTTGGCGAGCCGAGTCAGCGGGGCGGCGCGCCGCTGTACGCGATGCTGTTCGAGAACGCACTCTACACGTTCTGGGCGGCGCTGCGCGGCTTTGCCATCGGTGGAGTGGTCGGCTTTGCGCTGGCGGTGCTGTTCGCCCATTCGCGGCTGCTCCAGCGCGGACTGCTGCCCTACGTGGTGGCGTCGCAGACGGTGCCGATCCTGGCGATCGCGCCCATGGTGGTGATCTGGATGGGGCGGGCGGGGGCGCTGGAATGGTCGGTGCCGATCATTGCCGCGTACCTGACCTTCTTCCCGGTGACGATCTACACCTTGCGCGGACTGACCAGCGTCCCGGCGACCGCACTGGAACTGATGCACAGCTATGCGGCGGGCTGGTGGGCGATCCTGATCAGGCTGCGCATCCCCAACGCCATGCCGCAGATTTTCACCGCGCTCAAGATCAGCGCGACCGCCAGCGTGGTTGGGGCGATCATCGGGGAGCTGCCATCCGGGATACAGAACGGACTCGGCATCGCCATCCTTAATTTTTCACGCTACTACAACCAATCGCCGCCGCGCCTGTTCGCCACGATCCTGGCGGCGGGCGCGCTGGGGATTTTCTTTTTCGTGATCGTCGCGCTGGCGGAGCGGGCGATCGTCCGCTGGCGCGTACAGGAGTCGTTATGACGCCGAGCAGCATCGTGACCGCCGCACCGATCATTGCGATCAAAAATCTGTCGAAAACCTTTCGCACCGCCGATGGCGCCGACGTACACGCGCTCGACAGCATCAACCTGGACATCGCCGACGGCGAATTCATCGCGCTGATCGGTCCGTCAGGGTGCGGCAAGAGTACGCTCCTGCGCATGGTCGCCGACTTGATCCCGCCCTCGACCGGGACGATCACCGTCAGCGGCAAGACGGCGGAAAAGGCGCGCAAAGACCGTGATTACGGCTTTGTCTTTCAGAGCGCCACGTTGTACGAATGGCGCACAGTGATCAAGAACGTCGAGCTGCCGCTGGAGATCATGGGCTACAGCAAAGACGAGCGCCGCGCCCGTGCCCGCGCCATGTTGAGCCTGGTCGAGCTGAGCGAATTTGAGGACAAATACCCCTGGCAGTTGTCAGGTGGGATGCAGCAGCGCGTCAGCATCGCGCGGGCGCTGGCGTTCGAGCCGCGTATCCTGTTGATGGATGAGCCGTTCGGCGCGCTCGACGAGATGACCCGCGAGCGCATGAACAACGAACTCTTGCGCATCTGGGGCGCGATGCAGGGCATGACCGTCATTTTTGTCACGCACTCGATCGCGGAGGCGGTCTACCTGTCGTCGCGGGTAGTGGTGATGTCGCCGCGACCGGGGCGGATCGCGGAGATCATCGACATCGATCTGCCGCGTCCGCGTGGGACGGAGACGCGCGATCTGGAGCGCTTCTTTCACCTCACCAGCCGCGTCCGCCACGCGCTGCGTGGTGGAGTCAGCGGGGGGGGGATGAACGAATGACGGGGCAACCGATCTCTTTCACTGCACCGACCGCACCGACCCCACCGGCGGCGCCGACCGTGACCCTCGCGCGCGCCGTCGATGCCGTCGTGCAATACGACGGGCGCACGCTGGCGTTCGACCTGATCGCGCTGGCGGCGCTGTTCTTCGCCGTTGTCTGCTGGCACCTGACCAATCCGCTTTTGACCTTCGAGACGCAGTTTGGCAGCGCCTTTCGCAATGTCACGCTTCAGCCCGTCATGGCGATCGGTCTGCTCGTGTGCGCGGGCGCGCTGATCGCGGCGCGGCGCCCGATCCGTCATCCAGTCATCGGCGCGGCGGCGATCGCCCTGGGGTTGGTGTGCGTCTACATGGTGCTGGCGATCGTACTGGGTGTCAACTTGAGCGGACTCGCCCTCGGAGTCGAGCCAGCGCTCTTTCGGGAACGCCTGACGGATGCGACGCCGCGCGATGGACTCGGTGCGGCGCTCACGCTCTCAGCGCCGCTGGTTTGGATCGCGGTCGCGGCGATCATCATTTTGTGGCAGCCCTGGACACGCCTGTCGGTCTACACGCGGGCGGCGCGCAGGCAGTGGGCGGCGCTGCTGATCGGCGTGCTGGTGCTGCTGTTGTGGGAAGGGGCGATCGCGCTCTTTCAGATACAGGAATTCCTGCTCCCCCGTCCGAGTGTGATCGCGGCGGCTTTTGGGGAGGTGTATCCGCGCCTGGTATCCGCCGGGTGGAATACCTTTCAGAATGCCTTCTGGGGCTTCGTCGTCGGCTGTGGCGCGGGCATCGTGACGGGGATGGTGGCGGCGCGCTTCGTCGGCTTCAGCCGGGCGCTGCTGCCGATCGCCATCGGCATCAACGCGATCCCGATCATCGCCATCGCGCCGCTGATGAACAACTGGTTCGGCGCGCTCAACCCGGCATCGAAGATCGGGATTGTCGCGCTGCTGACCTTCTTTCCGGCAATGATCAGCACGGTGCGCGGCTTGACCTCGGTCGATGCGCTGTCGCTGGAATTGATGCACACCTACGCCGCGCGTCCGCTGGCGATCTTCCGCAAGCTGCGGCTGCCGAGCGCGCTGCCCTTCATCTTTTCGGCGCTGAAGGTGTGTACCACGCTGTCAATGATCGGCGCGATCGTGAGTGAGTATTTTGGCGGATCGACCGCCGGACTCGGCTTTCGCATCCGCGATGACGCCGGGCTGTTCCGCTATCCTGAAGCGTGGTCGGCGATTTTCATCGCGGCGCTGTATGGCATTCTTTTTTATCTGGTGGTGTCGGCGGTAGAACGAACGCTGATGGCGTGGCATGTCTCGTTCAGAGAGCCATGATCCAGTCGTAGGGGTTTGGCATGCCAAGCCCGCCCCGAACCACCCAAATACGGTCACAATCGCGGCAGCCGCCGCGTGTGTACAACATGTTTCTACAAGGAGAAGATCAGACCATGCGTAAATTCCTCGTCGTCGTCGCGTTGCTCCTGGCGGTCGCTATCGTGCCCGTCAGCGCGCAGGACCTCACACCCGTCAGCGTCGTGCTGAAGTGGGTGCCGCAAGCGCAGTTCGCCGGATATTACGCGGCAAAGGCGCTCGGTTACTATGAAGCAATGGGCTTGGACGTGACCATCCTGGCAGCGGGTGTCGATATCAACCCGCAGCAGTTGGTCAGCTCAGGCGATGTCGAATTTGGCACCGACTGGATGGGCAATCTGTTGGCGACCCGCGCCAGCGGCGTCGATGTGGTCAATATTGCGCAGATTTATCAGCGGTCGGGAATGCGCCAGATCACCTGGGGCGACAGCGATCTGACGACGTTCGATCAGCTGGGCGGCAGAGTGGTCGGCGTGTGGTGCTGCGGCAACCAGTTCCCGACCTATGCGGCACTGTCCAAAGCCGGATTCGATCCGGAAAATCCCGACGATGTGACGATCGCGCAGCAGAACTTCGACATGAATGCGTTCCTGGCGCGCGAGATCGACGCCGCCAGCGCCATGACCTACAACGAGATGGCGCAGGTGCTGGAATTCGTCGCGGAAGATGGCACGTTCCCGGTCTACACCCTCGACAACCTGAACATCCTCGATTTCAACGAGTACGGCACGGCGATGCTGGAAGACGGCATCTTCGCCCGTGCTGAATGGCTGGCGGAAGAAGGCAATGAGGCGATCGCCACCAGCTTCCTGGCAGCTACCTTCCAGGGTTGGGCATACTGTCGTGACAACGCCGACGAATGCGTCGAATTCGTACTTGCCGAGGGTCCGACTCTGGGCGTCGGGCATCAGCTGTGGCAGATGAACGAAGTCAACAAGCTGGTCTGGCCCTCGCCGGAGGGCATCGGCATCATGGACGCGGCGGCGTTCGACGTGACGGCGCAGATCGCGCTCGACTACGGCATCATTACCGAAGCCGCCGAGGGCGATGGCGTCACCTACCGCACCGATCTGGCACAGGCGGCGCTGGATATGCTGATGGAGATGGACGACATGGAGCTCGATATGATGGGCGCGGAATACGTCGCGCCGGACGTGGCGATCACCCCCAACGGCGAATAACACCGCCGCCAAATCGCAGGGACACATATCGTTGCGTCCGCATAAAAAGACACCCCCGCATCACGCGATGCGGGGGTGTCTTTTGTTGTCCAGGGCTTAGGGTGCCACACCCGCCGTGAATATCGGCGGACGCATCGTTATGCGTCCCTGCGAACGGGATGCGTCCCTAGCGCACCGTCACTGACGCCGCGCCGACCGCCGGACTCGCCGTCGCGCCCTGATACGCCAGCGCGGTCGGC
>DAOTUN010000059.1:0-3931 GCA_034437395.1 Anaerolineae bacterium
GGTCGAGCGCACCAAAACGACGATGGAGGCATTCGAGCGGCTGATCGAGTCGCCGGAAGCCGAAAGCCGTTTGGAGCTGATCGACGGGGAGGTCGTAGAAAAAGCGATGGCGACACAGGAACATGCGGCGATCGTACACAAGATCGGCTTGTATGTCGGCATCTATCTGCTGACGCATCCCATTGCGCTGGCTGGACCTGAAACGCGCTACAGGATACCCGACGAACCTCGAAACAGTCTGATTCCAGATTGGTCACTGGTGCTTACAGAGGATGCGATGCCTGTCACGCGCGGCGCCGTGCCCAGAATGCCGGATTTTGCAGTAGAAGTCATGAGTCCGGACGACAGCATCGCCAGGATGCGTGAAAAAGCGGCGATCTATCTCAGACTGGGGACGCGGCTGGTGTGGCTGGCGCTGCCCCGGCAAAAAGTGATCCTCAGCTTTTGGGCGGACAAGGACAGGGACGAGGGCGTGTACACGGTCGAGGACACGTTCGACTTTCTCGACCTGCTGCCCGGCTTCACGCTGGCGATCCGCGACATTTTCACATTTTAAGCCGCTGTCAGCGCGGCAGCGGCGCGCAGATGATCTGCATGCTGCTGCCGCACGACCCCGGTCTGCCTGTGCTTATTCCCCGCTGATCGAGAGCGAATAGGTGCCGCCGCTGAAGATCAACAGCTCGTCCTCACCCGCCAGCGCGTTGTAGAAGAACACATCGGTCGCCATCAGCAGATAGCTGCCGCTGTAGGGCGCCTCGAATCCGCGAATGGCGGAGGTCAGCACGCCCAGGTCCTCGTCATCGTCGTTGACGGCGATCCGGTTGCCCTCGGCGTCGAACAGGTGCAGGATGGTGTCGAAGTCGGCTTCGTCGATCACCAGATCGAGTGAGTCGCCTTCCTCGGCGGTGAAAATGTAATAAGTCACCGGGGCTGTGACGGTGGTCTCGCCCTCGTAGACCATGCCCAGCTCGGCGGTAAAGGCGGTGATGGTCAACAGTTCTGGATCGATGCTCTCGTCTGCGGGCGCCGTGATGCCGTCCAGCGTCAGGGTGAATTCCTGCTCGACCGTCAGCACTTCATCGAGAATGGTG
The DNA here is from genome assembly GCA_034437395.1 of Anaerolineae bacterium. Lineage (GTDB taxonomy): Bacteria > Chloroflexota > Anaerolineae > Aggregatilineales > Phototrophicaceae > Flexifilum. Next base: position 1,092 of record DAOTUN010000059.1, read on the forward strand.
TCGATATTGGTGAAGCTGGAGGCGAAGATGAAATAGCTGCCGGTCGCGGGCAGGGTGACCTCCGTGATCGCCGCCGACAAGTATCGCTCGACGCCGCTGTCATCGTCGCTGGCGACCACTTCACCGTTTGGTCCGAGCAGCACCAGGAACGGATCGAGTTCTTGGGTAATCTGGGTCATGGTGATGGTGACGATATCGCCTTCGGTGCCCTGAAAGCCATAGAGACGGGTGCCGACCTCACCGACAAACGAGTCGGTCAGCGTTTCGCCATCGACCAGGATCGACAGGTTGAACGCGCCCTCGACCTCGTCGGTCGTCGTGCCGGACGTGGTCTGCGCACTGACGGCACCGCCGATCAGGAACGATGCCGCCAGGATGATCATTAAGCTGCGACGCAACATGGAAAATTCTCCTACCAGGGGTAAAAAACAAAAAGATCAGGGTAAATCGCCCGTAACTACACAGCCCTCACCCTAAATCCCTCTCCCACAAGAGGAGAGGGACTTGCTACTGCGTTTCTCCCCTTCGCCCCTTGTGGGAGAAGGGGTCGGGGGATGAGGGATACCTGAGTAGTTGCAATCGTCCTACAGAGTAATGATCATGCGCGCCAATGTCAATTACGCCAGCCTACGCGGATCGTCATGTCGGCAAACCTGCCAGATACGGCTACAATGGACATATCTCGCTTTTAGGTGCTGGCGTGTGGGTGTGCCTGCCCGTGCCTGGCTGTTATGAAAGGGGTGCGTATGCGCCAGAACGTTTTCCGCTCGTTCATCTCAGGCGTGGCTGCATTGGCGCTGCTGACCGCGCTGGCGCTCACCTCTCCCGACGCGACCCGCGCCCAGATTTTCCAGACCGCGACCTTAGGCACGCCGATCGTCGGCACCCCCGTCGCCACGCTGACGCCCTTCCTGACGCCGACGGCGACTCTGCCGCTGCTGCTGGTCACCCCGGCGACCGGGTGCGCGGCGCCGCTGGCGCTCACGGTCGGATCGCAGATCATCGTCGATGGCGGGCTGAACGTGCGCTACACCCCGTCGGTGTCGGGCGTGCTGCTCAACTATTTTGCCGACGAAAAGCTCGTCCGCCTGATCGACGGACCTGTGTGCGCCAATGGCTACAACTGGTGGCGGGTGGCGGGCATCGGTGAACCCGGCTGGATCATCGAAGGCACCCCCGGACGCTATTTCATCCAGACTTATATCGACCCCGACACGGTGAACTGCTTCCCGCCGCGCGCCGGGATCGCCGTCGGCGGACAGGTGCGCGCTGTGACGGGCAGCCGCGTCCGCGACGCCGCCGACCTGGGCGCGTTCGTGATCACGGTGGCACAGCCGGGATCGCTGCTGACCATCCTCGAAGGTCCGCGCTGCTTCGACGGGTTGATCTGGTGGCGCGTGCGCACCAATTTTGCCGTCACCAGCGCCGTCGTCGAGGGCTGGATCGGGGAAGGCTATCCCGGCGAATACTGGATCGAGCCGGTCACGGCGGCGGGCGCGACGCCGCTGCCCTGCGCGCGTCCGCTCGGCTGGTCGGTCGGGACGCGCGGGGCGGCGGTCGCCCGCGATGGCGTCCCGCGTCGGCTGCGCGCGGCGCCGGACGCCAATGCCGCGCTGCTGCTGGAGCTGATCGATGGCGTGGCGTTCGAGGTGCTGGCGGCGCCGCCGACATGCGCGGGCGGCTATAACTGGTGGAGTGTGCGCATCCTGACCACCGGGATCACAGGCTGGATCGCGGAAGGCACCCCCGGACGCTACAACGTCGAAACGGTGGTGCGATGAGCGCTGCACCGCCTGTTCCGTCGTTTGATCCGTCGTCCGTTTCGTCGGCTGAGGCAGGCGAGACGTTCACGCACCCATCGCCGCGCTTCGAGCGAGGGGTTCTGTTATGGCAGCTGGGACTCGCGATCATCCTGGTCGTGCTGATCCTCGCCCAGGTGCCGCTGCTGTTCGCCGGAATGCCGATCATCCTGGCGCTGCTGGTGATCATGACCTGTCTGGCATTGATCCCGTTCACGCTGCTGCCGACGGTCGCAGCGCCCGCCGTCACCCTCACGACCGACGGGATCACGATCCAGCCGCATTTCTGGCGTCCAGAGGTTGTACCCTGGTCGGATGTGCGCGCGATCAAGCCGTACCCGCTGATGCCGTCGGCAGGCTCGGAAAATACACGGCGGCTGCTGATCGGTCGGCGCAAGTACAGCCCGATGGAGGGGATCATGCTGATCATCCCGTCGCTGCCAGCGCTGTATCGAATCCAGGGTGTGATCGTCAACGAAGGCTGGACGGGCGTGATCGGGCTCACCAATCGCACGCACATCAACTATGCCCGCCTGATCGCGCTGGTGCCCGGCGCGGTCGATCTCGAAACCATCCATGACACCGAAGCGACATCAGTCCCGAAAGGCGTTAGCTCGTGAATCGTCCGCTCGTCGTCAACCTCACCGGGAATCCGAATATTCCGACTCTGAAGCTGGTCAATGTGCGTCCGATGCCGCGTGCCGATGCCGCCGCCGTGCTGTTTCAGGCACTGGTCGGCACACGCGGACTGGTGGTGCTGGATGTCCGCCCCGACGAGACCAGCAATGGTCTCAATGGCAAAGTCTACCAGTGGTTCAAAGTACGCTTTCCGAGCGGGATCGAGGGCTGGGTGCGCGATGACCTCGCCAGCCTGGAGGGGGACGGTCGTCCGTATGGCTATCCCGATCTCACCGTCGAGGTCTACGCCTTCAGCACGATCCGGCTGCTGCTGCCGACGCTGAACAGCGCCATCCCGATCCCTCAGCCCGCGCCTGTCCCAGTGACGCCGCCCCCGCCCGCGCCGACCCCGGCATCCATCCC
>DAOTUN010000060.1:0-17467 GCA_034437395.1 Anaerolineae bacterium
CAGAGAATATCGCATATGAAAGTGAACAGCAATGATCAAAAATGGCTAAAGCAGCAAGTGAAGGGCTTATATCCCACCGCTAAAGCGGGTGGGTTTTACGCCCTATTGCTATAAAAGATGCCGCCGTGATGTGGGTGATTATAGCGACTGTCGAGCGCGCGCGATCACTGGCTCGCCAACGGACTCGCCCCGAACGATGCTATAATCACGCTAAATCGGCACCTTGCATCATTACTCTGAAAGGACACGCGATGCGATTCGCTCGTGCAATCACGTTCGCTCTGGCGTTAGTGACCTTGTTCGTCGCTGGATGCAGCCAGCTCGGAGGGGCAGCCAACCTCGTCCCCACCACCGGGGACACCGCTGGCGACCCCGCCGCCGTGCAGCGATTCATCCCCAATCTGTCCAATGCGGGCTACACCAGTGTCGAGGCGCAGACAATCCAGTCTGCGCTGTCCACTGTCAGCGGCGGCGCCTCGCTGGTGACGGGCAATCCCGTCGCGGCGGCGCTGGTCGCCCAGATCGACGGCATGATCACCTGCTATCGCAGCGTCGGTGCGCTCGACGCCCGCGTCTACTATCAGGCGGACATCGCCAACCTGATCCAGGGCAGCGGCGTCCCGTCAGTGGGCGCGCTGGCGGTCGTCAATCAGGATCGCGTGGTCAATAATCTGGTGCAGTGTGCGCTGGGCAGCGCGCGCGGCTTGGACGCACAGAGCAGCGCCAATCAGGTATGCAGCAGCTCCGGCAGCATCCAGGTCGATGGACAGACGATCGCCTATGTCTACGCCGCCACCAATCAGCAGTTGTGCGATTTACTGGCGACCCCATTCAACGCTTTCCGCGAATAAGCGTCGATGCGCGTCCTTTTTATCTGCCTGGTCGTGCTGGTCACCGTCGCGCTCGCCCCGATGCCCCCCATCGGAGTGAGCGCGGCGGACGGCTATCTGCGGGCGTCGCGCCTGGGTCTGACCCACATCGCCCATCCCAGCATGAGCGATCCAGCAGTGCTGGCGGAGCGCTATGGCAACGCGCTGCTGATCGGCGCCGGGTGGCACCGTTTTCCAGTCTACTGGAGCGACATCGAGCGTGAACGCGGTCGGCGTGTCTGGGACTCGTTCGACCGCATCGTCGTCAACGATATCCAGGCGGGACTCAAGACCGATCTGATCCTGCTCAACGTCCCGGAGTGGGCGCGCGCCTCCGGCAACATCGCCAACGTGTTCGCGCCCGTGTTTGCCGACGGCACCGACTCGCCCGCACCCGGCAAGCCGCTCAATCCCAACAATCTGTGGAGTGACTGGACAGCCGACGCTGTGCGTCGTTATATGCCCGGCGGCACGCTGGCGCGTCAGCTCGGATGGGCGCCCGATCAGGGGGTGCTCGTCTGGGAGGCGTGGAATGAGCCTGACCTGGCGATGTTCTGGGGCGGCTCGATCGACGAATACGCCCGATTGCTCAAGGTGACCTATCTGACGGTTCACAGCGTCGATCCCAACGCGCGCGTCATGACCGCCGGGTTCGCCTATGCCGACCCGGCGCGCGGCGATTGGCTGGCAGCGACGCTGGCGATCTACGCCGCTGATCTGTCCGCACCCGCGAGCAACTGGTTCATGGACATAGTGGCGCTGCACACCTACGTCGATCCCTATCGCAGCCCGATGCTGGTCGAGGACGCGCGCGCGACGCTGGCACGTTACGGGCTGGAGCGCCCGATCTGGCTCAACGAGACCGGAGTCCCGACCTGGGATGATTACCCCGGCGAGACCTGGACGCTCGGCAGTCCGGGCGCGCGCATCTACCGCCGCACCATGCGCCAGCAGGCGCACTATGTGATCCAAAGCACGGTCATGGCATGGGCGGCGGGCGCCGATGTGGTGATGGTGCATCAACTGTACGACGACTGTGCTGCGTCTCCGCCCGGCACCACCTTCCCACCGCACCGGGGTGAGCTGTGCACAGGAGCACTCAACCTGTGCAGCGGCGAAGCCTTTGGCATGTTTCGCAACACGCGCGCCGCCGATTGTTTCACACAGCATCCGCAGCCTGGCACGGCGCGACCCGCCGCCGCCGCCTATTATCGTCTGGCGTCGATCTTCGGCGGCAGGGCATTCGCGCCCGTCGGGACGATCAACCTCGACGGGCGCGGCAGGGCGATCGCCTTTCACGCCGCGTCCCCGCTGACCGGAACACCCTACGATCCGGCACAGATCGCCCGTCATGCGGCGCTGGCGCTGTTCGGCACGATCGAAACGCGCATCTGGGTGCTGTGGAACAGCGGCGGCGGCGATCTCGATGTGGCGATCCCGGCGGTCGGCACGTCGGCGCGGCTCTACACGCTGACCGATGATTACGCGCTCTCCCCGGTCGATGGCGTCTACGCCTTCACAGTGCCCCCGGTCGATCCGGCGGCGTACCCGCCTGTGAGCGCGGCGGAGCTGGCGCGTGTCGATGGCGAGCCGTACATCCTGGTCGAGTCGGTCGCGCCGGGCTGGACGAGCGGCGTCCCATCGCTGCGACTCGAAGGGGTGGGCGATCTGAATCCGAGTAATGCGCCGCTCGACCCGACGCCGACTGCGATCGTGACGGTGAGTCCGCCCAGTGATCTGCCATCCGCGACCCCGGCGTATTTCGTCTCGACGCCGAACGCCGCGATCTCGACGCCGCCTCCGCCGACGCTCGATCCCGCGCTCGACCGCGACCCGCCGATCCCGCGCATGAACGCGCTGCCTCCCACCAGCCCGGCGGCGATCGCGCTGGCATGGGCTGCCGATGAAGCCAGCGGGATCGCGGAATACATCGTCTGGGTGCGCATCGACGGCGGCGACTGGCTGCCCTGGTCGAGTACGCTGGACACGACGGCGATTTATCCCGGCGAACCCGGTCACCGCTACGAATTCGCGCTGTGGGCGCGCGATCTCGCCGGCAACTGGTCGCGCAATATCGAATTGTCCCCCATGACCGCGACACAAGTGGAGTAAAGCCGCCTATGTCTTTAGAGACCCTGATCGTCATTGCAATCGCCGCGCTGCTGCTATTGAGCGGGTTGTCGTTCGCCATCGTGACCAGCCGTCCGCGCAAACGCGATCGCCGTTACGTCCGCGACGCCGGCGGCAACGTCGTCTCGATCGGCGGGCAGCGTATGGGCGACGCCACCGAGCTGAGGGGCGACAATGTGCATACCAGCCCGTCTGCGCAACTCGACGCCGGAAAATACGTCTTAAGTTATGAGCTCGACGTGCCGACGCGGGTGGTGCTGATCGCCGAGAGCGATGGCGAAGAAGAGACGATCCTGATCTCGTTTGGCGCCGGGGTGAAGGAATTCGCGGTGATGCTGGACGGCGCCTATCACTGGCGCATCGAGCCGAACGTGTCCAATCGCCCCTGGCGGATCGTGTATCACGCGGTGCGGCGGCGCTGAACGGACGCATCGTAATACGTCCCTCCCTACGTGGTTTGAAAGGATTATTATGGGCGGCAATGCCCGTCGTATCGACTGGAAGACTGTCCGACCTCTGATCGCAGCGGTAGTCGGGTTTGTGCTGATCACAGGCGGGATGCTGATCGCGCTCCAGGCGATCGGGCTGGATCGAATCCGCGCGTTCATCGAAAGCGCGGGCGTATGGGCACCGCTGGCATTCATCGTCATCAAGATGCTGACCTACGTGTTCGCGCCGCTGACCAGTGGACCGATCCAGCTGTCTGCCGGGGTGCTGTTCGGCTTGATCCCCGGCACGCTTTACACGCTGGTGGGGGAGGTGATCGGCGGCAGCATCGCCTTTGCCCTCAGCCGACGATTCGGGCGTCCGGTGGTGCTGCGCGTGATCGGCGCAGCAGGCGCCGACCGCGCCGATGCGTTCGTAGCGCAGATCGTCGATTGGAAGACGCTGGCTTATGCGCGCCTGTTCCTGTTTTCGCTGTACGACTTCATCAGCTATGCGGTCGGCTTTTCCAAACTACCCTACCGGACGTATCTGCTGGTGAGCATCTTCGTCGGCGCGATCCCGACCTTCGCGGCGTCGCTGCTGGGCACGACGCTGACCGAGGAGAGCAGTGGACTGATCGTGGTCTATGTGCTGGTCGGTATCGCCTGTGTGCTGCCGCTGATATTCCAGAAGCAGATTCGACGGGCGCTGAAGATAGACGCGGCGCCCTGATGCAAATGCAGATCGCGGCAGGGGTCTGGCACGCCAAACCCCTGCGGTGTGGTAATGCGGGTTGTGAGTTTGGCACGCGCCAAACCCCTACAGGCTCACCGCGCCCTCCGCGCTGAACGCGCGCTGCACCGGGGTCGTCTCCCCTGCGATCCTCACAATAGCGCGCGCATGAATATCAGCTGACGAGCTGCCGACCATGATATCGACCTCTCCCGGCGCGACCACCAGCCTGTCCGCAGCATCGATGAACGCCAGCAGATTGGCGGGCAGCGTGAATGTGACCGTGCGTGTCTGCCCCGGCTCCAGGGTGAGTCGCTGGAACGCTTTCAGCTCTTTGAGCGGACGGGTGATGCCATAGGCGCGCTGATGGGTGTACACCTGCACCACTTCATCGCCGGCGCGTCCGCCCGTGTTGCTCACATCGATCTGCACCGTGAAGCTGTCGTGTGCCCGCACACTGTCGCTGACGCGCAGATTTGAAAATGCGAAGGTGGTATAGCTCAGTCCGTAGCCGAACGGGTACAGCGGCGTGACCGGGGTCTCGACGTAATCCACTTTCCAGTTGGAGCGTCCGCCGGAAGGTCGGTGGCTGTAAAATACAGGAATCTGACCGACCGCGCGCGGAAAGCTGATCGGCAGCTTGCCCCCCGGTGCCGCGTCGCCAAACAACACTTCCTTGATCGCCGCCGCGCCTTCTTCTGCCGGGAACCAGCATTCGAGGATCGCCGGGATGCTGTCCGCCATCCAATTCAGGGTGATCGGTCTGCCATTGATCAGGATCAGCACCATTGGGGTGCCCGTCTCATAGACGGCGCGCACGAGCTGTTCCTGCACGCCCGGCAGATCGAGGACGGCGCGATCGCGTGCCTCACCAGAGCTGGAGTCGTCGGTCAGCCCGGCTTTATCCCCGACCACCATCAGCACCACATCCGCCTGACGCGCGGCGGCGATCGCTTCCTCGAATCCGGCTGTGGAGGGATCCAGCACATCGCAGCCGCGCGCATAGTGAATGGCGCACGCCAGATCGGACGCGCCGCGCAGCACGCTTAGAAGGCTGTGTGCCTCGATAAAATCGCTGCTGGTGCTGAATCCGTCGGGTACGGGGGTGTTGAACACGTTGTCCTTGTGCGTCATCTCCGCCAGCGTTTCCATGTGAGCGGGATAGGAATAGTCGCCAAAGAGATTGCGCACACTGTCGGCATTGGGTCCGATCACGGCGAGCGATTGCAGCGTCTTAGGCAGCGGCAGCAGGTCGCCGTCGTTGCGCAGCAGCACGATCGATTGACGCGCGATCGTGCGCGCCAGGGCGCGTTGGTCGGCGGTGTCGAACATCACACTCTGGTCATCGACGTAGGGGTGTTCAAACAAGCCGAGCGCGAATTTCTGTTCCAGCACCCGCTCCAGCGCGCGATCGATCAGCGCCAGCGGCACCTGTCCGCTCTCGACAGCGCGCATCAGTCCTTCGTTGTAGGCGTCCAGTGAGGGCAGCTCGATATCGACCCCTGCCTCCAGCGCCAGATGCGCCGCCTCGACGCGATCCGCCGCGATGTGGTGATAATCCTGCAATTGCGCGACGGCGAAGTAATCCGCCACCACTGTGCCTTTGAAACCCCATTCACCGCGCAGCAGATCGGTGAGCAGCCAGGCATTGGCGGCACACGGGATACCGTCCAGCTCATGGTAGCCGTGCATGATCGACGCCAGCCCTGACACGCGCACGGCGGCTTCAAAGGGCAGCAGATAGGTCTCGCGCAGTTCGCGCGGGGCGATGTGCGGTGGCGCCCAATTCATGCCGCCCTCCGACATGCCGTAGCCGACGAAATGTTTGCCCGTCGCCGCGACGCCAGCGCGCAGATCGTCGCCCTGGATGCCGCGCACATACGCCATACCCATCTGTGCCACCAGATACGGGTCTTCACCAAAGGTCTCCTCGACGCGCCCCCAGCGTGCGTCGCGCGCGACATCCAGCACCGGCGCCAGCGCGCTGTGTCCGCCCACCGCGCGCATCTGCTGGCGGATCACATCCGCCATCGCCTGCACCAGCTCCGGCTGCCAGGTACTCGCCACGCCGATCGCCTGCGGAAACACGGTCGCGCCGCGCGCCATGTAGCCCGAACAGCATTCCTCGTGGATGATCGACGGGATCGCCAGCCGGGTATGTGTCATCAGCCATTGCTGAATCGTATTCGCCAGCGCCGCACTCTGTCGCGGCGTGACATTGCTCGCCCCGCCTAACCGGGTGATATGCCCGATGCCGTTCATGAGACGAGGCGCCGCCTTTTCAGCGGCAAAGGTGATGCCATGCAGCAGCTCGTACACCCAGCAGCTCGATAGCTGGGCGACTTTTTCGACCAGCGTCATCTGTGCCATCAGATCGGCGGCACGATCGGCGTTCGACTGAGCAGTATCCTGGTACACGCGAGACTCCAGCGTCATGGTGTGCTTTATCCTTTTAGTTCGCCGCCTGTCAAGCCGGTGACGATGTAGCGCTGCGTAAAAATGTAGAACAGGACGGCGGGCACGATCAGCAGTGAGACGAACGCCATCACCCGTCCCCAATCGGTGCCATACTGCCCCTGAAACTGCATGATCCCCAGGGTGAGGGGCCATTTTTCGTCGTCGGTCAGCACCAGCAGCGGCAGAAAATACTCGTTCCACGCCACGATCGTCTGCAGCACCACGATCGCGCCCAGCGCGGGACGCGCCAGCGGCAGCAGCACATAAAAGAAGAATTCCAGCGTGCCGCACCCGTCGATATAGGCTGCGTCCTCAAGTTCCGACGGGATCGTCCGGAAGAATCCGCGCAGGATCAGCGTGCTGCCGGGGATGCCGAACGCCGCCAGCGGCAGGATTACGCCAAAATAGCTGTCGATCAAGCCCAACTGCCGCACCTGGATGAACACAGGCAGAAAGGCGATCGTGACCGGGAACAGCAAGCCGAGCGTGAAGAAGTTGAACAGCAGCTCGCGCCCGCGAAAGACCAGCCGACTGAACACGAATGCCAGCAGCGCCGACGCACTGACCGTCAGACTGACCGCACCGCCGACGATGATCACGCTGTTGCGCAGCTGCATCCAAAAGCTTTCGCTGACCAGGATGCCCGTGTAATTCTCCCAGCGCGGCACCGCTGGAATGCCGAAGGGCTGCGCGAACAATTCGCCGGTCGTCTTCAGTCCGCCCAATACGGCGGTCAGCACTGGGCTGAGGATCAGCAGTGCCAGTGCCGTCAGCACCAGGTACTGTGCCAGGTACGAGCCTAGCCGGTTATAGGACAGCGGTGCGCGCCGGGAGCCAGAGCGCGGCGCGATCGGTTCAGTCATGACCTCGACTCCTCTCATCACTGCTGCGCAGACGCATAATCGCGGCGCATGACGGTGCGTTGGTATACGATCGAGAAAATCAGCGACGCGATGAAGATGATCACGGCGACGGCGCTGCCAAAGCCGAGGTTGAAGCTTTTGATGCCGAATCGGTACATGTAGGTCGCCATCACCTGAGTCGCATTGGCGGGACCGCCCGCCGTCAGCACCCAGATCAGCACGAATTGGTTCAGCGATCCCAGCACCGACAGATAGATCGTCAGCCGAATGGTGGAGGCGATCATGGGCAGCGTGACATACCACAGCAGTTGCAGCTCGTTCGCCCCGTCGATGCGCGCCGCTTCCTCGATCTCGGTGTTCACCGATTGCAGCGCCGCCATATAGAGAATCATATGCACGCCGAAATATTTCCAGGTAATCACAAAAAAGACTGCCAGCAGCGCCGTATCCCGGTTCGCCAGCCATGCTTGCTGCTCATAGCCCGGTATGAGGGTCAACAGCACGCTGTTGATCAGCCCGCCGTCGGGGTTGTAGACGAACGACCAGATAATCGCGGTGATCACTTCTGAAAAAACGTAAGGCATGAAAAAAATACTGCGATACAAGGCGCGTCCAGGCAGCTTGCGTCCGACCATGATCGCCAGCGACAGCGCCAGCGGCAGTTGAATGCCCAGCGACAGGATGATGATGATCAGGCTGTTGACGATCGCGCTCTGAAAGACGCCATGATCGAAGGCGCGCGTGTAATTTTCCAGTCCGGTAAAATCGGTCAGGGGACCCAGCCCGTTCCAGTCATACAGGCTGTAATAGGCGGCTTGCATGATCGGCAGGATCAGGAACAGCGTATAGATGATCGCTGCGGGCAGCAGGAACATCCCGATCAGCACCAGTTGACTCCGTTTTTTCTGGGGCTGGTTGAGGGGTTCCGGTCGTTCGCGGGGAATGAAGCGAAAACGGGGTCGCGCTCTGGAGGTGCTGCTCATAGCGTAATTCCTTTCAACCAGGCAGGGGTCTGTCGTGCCAGACCCACCAACATGCGGACGCATCCAACAACGGATGCGTCAATATCGGACGCATCAACGCACAGACGCACCAGTAACGGACGCATTGTGATGCGTCCCTACGATGCGTCCATGTGCGCGGTCGCAGTGTTGGCGTGCCAAATCTATCAGGCACGCCAACACCAGCTCGTTATTCCAGCTCGAACGACGCCACGTCTTCGATCGCTTGCGCGGCTTCCTCGGCGGTCATCGTCCCGGCGAACAGTCCTTCGACGGCATCCAGCACCGCCTGCGCGACCGCCGGGGGCAGGAATTGGTCGTAGTACGACTGGTAGTACTCGGCGTTGTTGCGCGCCGCCAGCACGGTCTGCAGCAGCGGATCGGTCACGGCAGTTTCGGCGCCCGCGATCGTCGGCAGCACACCCGCCGGCAGTTCAGCCAGGCGGCGCTGAGACTCTTCGCTGGTGAGGAAGCGCAGAAAGTCGATCGCTTCGTCGGGGGCATCGGCACCGACAGCGATACCATCGCCGCCGCCGAGCAGGTCGGTCGGTCCACCCGCGCCGCCCTCGACCATCGGGAATGGGAACCAGCTCAACTCGCCTTCGGGGAGTCCCTCACCGCTCAGGCTGTTGCCCGCCTGCGCACCAGGTGCCCAGTGACCCATCAATTCCATCGCGGCTTCACCGTTGCCCATCAGCGCAGCTTCCTGATTGTAGCCCATGCCCATAAAGCCATCCTGGAACGGCTCCAGCGCGATCAACTGCTCCAGCAGCACACCCGCCCGCACAAAAGGCGCATCGGCAAATGACCCGGTGCGTGTGTAGGCGGCTTCAAAGGCGTCCTGACCGCCGCTGCGGATCGCCAGATACACCCACCAGAAATGACCGGGCCACTTGTCCTTGCCGCCGAGCGAGATCGGGGTGATCCCGGCGTCCTTCAAAAGCTGGACATCCGCCAGGAATTCATCCCAGGTCGTCGGTGGGGCGTCGATCCCTGCCTCTGCAAACAGGCGGGTGTTGTACCAGAAGCCGACCCCGCCGAAATTCCAGGGAGCGCCGTAATAGGCATCGTTGTAGCTGAAGAGGTCGAGCGCCGCCGGGGCGCTGAACGAGTCGCGCCACACGCCGCCGTCGGCGGTCAGATCAGGGGTAATGTCGCGCAGCAGACCCGCCTCTGCAAAGTTCCACAGCACGCCGCCGCCCCAGCTCTGAAACAGATCAGGCGACTCGCCCGACTGCATCACCGTCGCCAGCCGCTCTTTGAAGGCTTCGTTTTCCAGATTGGTGATCTCGACGATGACATTGGGGTTCGCCGCCATGTATTCATCGGCTAACGTCTGCATCAGGGCGGGAAATTCGGGTGGGACGGTGAAGATATGCCACCAACTGACGGTGACCGGTTCCTGTGCGGTGACGGTGCCGAGCGACATCAGCGCCAGCGCGCTGACCAACACGGGGATGAAAAGGAATCTACGGATGTTCATGAACTGCTCCTCTGGAAAAAAAGCGAAAAAACTGTAAAAAAACCCACTGGCTCTTGCAAGCGCTTGCAAGAAGGCGAAACCAAAATTACAGCGTTATGGCATCCTGCTCCTTTCACCTGGCTCAACCCGTCAGGGGCGCGCAAGAATCGCGGATGACGAGCTGTGTTGCCAGCGTCACCCGCCGCGCCTCTTTTTCGGGGGCATCGATCTTTTCAAGGAGGAGTCGCACCGCCACCTGTCCAAACTGGACCAGCGGCTGGCGAACTGTCGTCAATTTGGGATAGACCAGGGACGCTTCGGGAATATCGTCGAAGCCAATCACGGAAACGTCCTGTGGAATGTGCAGACCGTGCGCCCGGATGGCTTCCATTGCGCCAATGGCGGAGCGATCGTTGGAGGCGAAGATGGCGGTCGGCGGCTGGGGCAGCGCCAGCAATCTTTCCGTACCCTGAAAGCCGCCGAGAGACTGATAATCGCCAGTCACAATCAGCGTCTCGTCGATCGGGATGCGGTTGTGATGCAGCGCGGCGCGGTATCCGTCCAGGCGTTCGGTCGAGCTGCTTATTTCCATATAGCCCGTGATAAACCCGACGCGACGGTGCCCCAGTCCTAACAGATACTGGGTCGCTTCGTAGGCACCCTGCCAGTTGGTGGCATCGACGGTGGTCGTGTTGGGACCACTGTTCGCCTGGTCGATCAGCACGAGTGGAAAGTCGTGAGACGGCAGCGCCTGCATATAGTTGGCAGGGATCAATGGGGCGAGCAGGATCAAGCCATCGACCAGCCCATTGACGATCGTCTTGACGTAAAAGGCTTCCTTGCCCGCGTAGCGGTGGGTGGTGTACAGCATCAGATCGTAGTCGGATCGGGCGAGTTCTTCGTCGATACCGCGCACGATTTCGCTGATGTAGCCATTGTTGATCGCAGGCGCCAGCAGCCCGATGATGTTCGAGCGTCCCCCCGCCAGGCTGCGTGCCTGCAGGTTGACGACGTAGCCCATCGCTTCGGCGGCTTGCAGCACTTTTTTGCGGGTGTCGTCGTTGACGAATTCAAAACCGGACAGCACCCGCGAGACCGTCGAGTACGAGACACCCGCCGCCCGCGCCACATCGACGATGGTCACGCTGTTATGAGATTTTTTCCGGTTATTATTTTGAATCGTCATCAAAAACCTGACTCTGAGCGTCATCAGTGCCGACGCTAAACCAAAAGGACTATTGGTTCTGCCAATTTTGCAAACGCTTGCAAGATAAAAATAGCATGGGAATTTTGGTTTGTCAAGCAAGTGCATGGTTTTATCGTTTCTTATTTTTCCTCCGCGCCTTCCGGTTCAATCTTTATATCGTTTTTTCCTTTTCCCTCAGTGTCCTCGTATGTCAGTGCTTGTCTCCAAAAAAATCATAGCACCTCCCGCCTCATGGTTTGTTATACTAGGCGCGCCGACAGAAACCACTGCCTCCGGGTCGCGTGCTGAGTCAGCAGCCAAAGTCTCCCGAAAAAGGGTGCCACCCAACCAAGCCAATGATCCCACCTCCCCCCCACAGCGGACGCGCCGCGCCCGCCCTGCCCCCGGAAGGACGGCGCGCGCTGCTGCGTCATGCGCACGCGCTGGACACCCGCGACCCGTTCGCCACCGATCCCGACGACGCCGTGCGCGCGCTCGGCTTACTGGCGCTGCGCCGTACCGACGTGAACGACTCGTTCGCCCTGGGCGATCTGTGCGCGCGCCTGGCGCTCGATGACGGCGACCGTCTGCGCGTGGTCTACGTCGGCAAGACGCTGATCGCCTACCGCAGCGCCTCCGAGCGCGCCGCCAACGATGTTGATCGGGCACTGGCTGCCCGTGCGCGCGATCGCTTTGTCGAGTGGGTGATCGAGGCGGCACGGCTCGCCCCGACCCATCGCAATCTGGCGGTGGCACTGTGGGCGATCGCCGACGACGAGGGATCGACCGCTGCGGCTGCCAGCGTGTCGGGGTCGAGCAGCGGCATCAGCCCGCGCCGCGCGCCCCCCGATCTGCTGCACAGCCTGCTGGCACTCAACGGCATATCGGTGTCGGGGGCTGCCTCGACCGCCAGCGTCAGCGATGCCGACACCACCCATACCACGCGCGGCGATCTGACCGAGTTTGCGGGTGTCGCGCGGGAGGTGCCTCAATCCGAGTTTGAAGCAGAATTTGAAGGCGCGCGTCCCATCGACAGCGCTGGCACCCAGGCGGATGCCCCGACACGGCTGCTGGATGCGGCGATCCTGGCATCCCCCGGTGCGTCGCCGGACAACCTGTCCCGACGCGGTGTCTATGCCGATCCGATCGGGGAGGATGGCGAATTTAAGCCAGGCGAACGCATCCTCGATCGCTACGAGGTGGCGGATGTCAAATTCGGCGGGATGGGCGTGGTCTACCTGTGCTACGACCATGAAGCCCGCGAACCGGTCGCGCTCAAAAGCTTTCAGAGCCGCTACCTGGATAACCCACGCGCAGTCGCCCGATTCGAGCAGGAGGCGCTCACCTGGATTCAACTGGATCGGCACCGCCACGTCGTCACCGCCAAGCTGGTGCAGACGATCACTGGACGCCCCTTCATCCTGTTGGAACACATCAGCGGACCCGAAGGACTCGGCGCGGATCTGCGCGGCTGGATCGACCATCACCGCATCGACCCGGCGCGCGCGATCCTGTTCGCGCTCCATATCGCCCTGGGGATGCAGCATGTGCATCAGGCAGGCGGACGCGCACTGGTGCACCGTGATCTCAAGCCCGCCAATATTCTGGTCACGCAGGATGGGATCGCCAAAGTGACCGACTTTGGGCTGGTGCGCTCGCTCGACCGCGACGACCGCCGCTATGACGCTCTGCCCTTCAGCGGTGCCGACACGCTCGACGCCCTCGGTGCCGACGAAGCGCGACTGACGCGACATGGATTCCAGGTCGGCACCAGCATGTACATGTCGCCCGAACAGTGGGAGGCGCGCGAGGTCGATCTGCGTGCCGATGTCTACGCCTACGGACTGATTCTCTACGAGATGCTGACCGGGCGTCACCCCTACGCCGACGCCAACGCCCGTGAACGCGGCGAATGGCAGCAGGCGCATCTGACGCGCGAGATCACCTTTAGCGCGTCGGAAATGGCGTCGGTCGATCGATCGCTGCGCGCGCTGATCCTCGTCTGCACGGCAAAAAAACGCGAGGGGCGTCCGTCGTCGTGGGATGGCATCATTCAGACTCTCAGTCAGGTGTATCAGACCATGACCGGCTCGGCGCCGGAGATCGAGATCAGCGCGCCGGAAATGCGTATCCGCGATCGCATGGACAAAGGCTATTCGCTGACCGAGCTGGGTCGGCTCGACGAGGCAAACGCACTCTACGACGAGGTGATCGCCGATCAACCCGACCTGGCGTGGGCGTGGGCGCGCAAAGGGCGGACGCTGCGACAGATGGAGCGCTTTGACGAGGCGATCGCCTGTTACGACCGTGCGCTGATCCTGCTGCCGCGCTATGCCTGGGCGTGGCGGGGCAAGGGGATGGTGCTGGAAAAACAGGATCATAAGGCGGAGGCGCTGGCGTGCTATCAGGAAGCTGCGCGCCTCGACCCGTTCGATATCTGGAACTGGTACAACCAGGCGGATATGTTCAACGATCTGGGACAGGTCGATCAGGCGGTCGCCGTCCTGGAGACCGCGCTCAACCTCGATCCCTCGCACGCCAGTTCTTGGGCGAAGATCGGGCAACTGCATCGACAGACCCGCGACCTGAGCAACGCCCGGCGCGCCTTTGAAGAGGCGATCCGGCTCAATCCGCGCCTGGCGTGGGCGCATAACGGCTACGGACACGTCCTGAAAGCACTGGGCGCCCCGCGCGAGGCGCTGATGGCGTTTAAGCGGGCGGCACGTCATCAGCCAGGTGAGGTGATCTACTGGAACAACCTGACCGAGACGCTGATCGAGCTTGACGAACATGCTGAAGCTCTGAGCGCGGCACAGCAGGCGGTGCGCATCGCCGCCGCCGACTCCAGCGCCTGGGCAAAGCTCGGTCAGGTGCTGCGCTATCTGGAACAGTACGACGAGGCGCTCGACGCCTACGAACGCGCGATCGCGCTGCAGCCGGACTTTGCCTGGGCGATCAACGGCATGGGCATCGTGCTGGAACAATTGAAGCAGTACGACGCCGCGCTCGACGCCTATCGCCGCGCGTCGATGCTGACGGGTGCCAGTGCCAGCAGCCTGTACAACGTCGGCAACGCGCTCGGTCTGCTCGCGCGCTATGACGAGGCGCTGACGGTGCTGCACGAAGCGGTGGCGCTGCAGCCGGATTATCCGCGCGCATGGGCGCGCATCGGCAGCATCGAACGGGCGCGCGGCGCCCACGAGTCCGCGCTGGAGGCGTACACGCGCGCCATCCAGATCGATCCGGGCTATGCCTGGGCATGGCACGAGCTGGGCATCACTTACGAAGCGCTCGATCGTCCGGGCGAGGCGCTCGAAGCCTATCGACGCGCGGCGGCATCGGCGCCCGACGATCCCGGCTATCTCACCCCGCAAGCCGATCTGCTCGCGGATGGGAGCGATCACGCCGGGGCGCTGGCGCTGTTGGAGCGCGCGATCACGCTGGATGGACGCAGCGCCCGCTTGTGGACAAAGATGGGTGTGACACTGCGCGCGCTCAAGCGTTTCAGCGAGTCGCTGGTCGCATTCGGGCGGGCGATCGGGTCGGACTCGCGCGCTGCCTGGGCGTGGAGCGGACAGGCGGGCACCCTGGCGATGCTCGGTCGGCATGAAGAAGCGCTGGACAGCACCCGCCACGCGCTGGAGATCGCCCCCGAAGAAGCCTTGTTCATGGTACAGCAGGGCGAAGCGCTGATGGCGCTCAATCTGCCGCGCGCCGCCGCCGACGTATTCGAGCGGGCACTGCGTCTGGCGCCGGATCGCGCCGATACCTGGGCAAAGCTCGGTCAGGCACTGCGTCGGCTCGACAAACCCGACATGGCGCTGGCTGCCACCGACCGCGCCCTGGCGCTGAACGGCGAGTATGCCTGGGCGTGGCACCAGCGCGGGCTGGCGCTGGAAGCGCTCGATCGCTGTGAAGAAGCGGAAGCGTGCTACATCAAGTCACTGGCGATCGATGATGGCGTGGTCTGGGTTCATGCCAGCCGGATCGATGTGCTGCTCAAGATGAAGCACGACGCCGACGCCCTGATCGCCAGCGATGTGCTGATCGCCCGGCTGCCCGATCAGGCGGTGGCATGGTCGCGGCGCGGACAGGTGTTCCGTCACCTTAAACGGTACAGTGCCGCCGTCGAGATCTACGATCGCGCGCTGGCGATCGACGACTCCGATGCCTGGACATGGAATGGGCGCGGGCTGGCGCTGCGCGCGCTCAACCGTTGGGATGAGGGGTTGGAGAGCTTTCAATATGCGCTGGCACGCGACGCAGGCGCGATCTGGTATTATCATAACTGTGGAGAAGCCTGGCTGATGCTGGACAGCCCGGAAAAGGCGATCGCCGTCCTGGAAGCAGGACTCGCCGTCGATCCGACCCACGACCCGACGCGGCGGCTGCTGGCACAGGCGCGCGGTCGCTTAGAGTGAGGACGCATGCGCGATGAGTCCGATGATAAAACGGTTCTCGATTATCCTGACGATCCTGTGTGCCGCGATCGGCGGCTCTGCACAGGAATCGACCCCCGATCCGAGCGTGCCCCCTGTCGTCACGATGTATCGCGGCGGCACCGCGCGCACGGGCGCGATCGACGCGGCGCCGCTGACTGCACAGCCGTCGATCGCCTGGGAATTCCCGGTCGCGCGTCCGATCCGCATGACCCCCGCGTATGCCGACGGGCGCGTCTACATCGGCAGCGAGGCGGGCGTATTGTACGCGATCGATGCGGAGTCCGGCGCGGAGCTATGGCGCTTCGATGCGGGCGCGTCGCTGGTCTCGACCCCGGCGATCGACGCCGACGGGCGGCTGTTCGTAGGCGCGCTCGACGGGACAGTGTACGCGCTCGATGCGGTGACGGGGGCGTCGATCTGGTCGGCGGACCTGGGCGGCGAGGTCTACGCTTCGCCGCTGCTGCTGGACGACCGCGTGATCATCGGCAGCACCAACGGACAACTGGCGGCTTACTCACCCGACGATGGCGCGCGCATGTGGCAGATCGACCTGAAAGGGGCGGCGTGGTCGTCTCCGGCGCTGGCGTCTCTGGCGCTGGTGTCTCCGGCGGAGACGCGCGACGTGCTGATCACCGTCGCGGTACGGTCGGGGTCGGTGGTGGCGGTGAACGCGGCTGACGGCGCGGAAGTCTGGCGCTTCACGGTGGAAAGCGGCTTCGACGCCACACCCGCCGTCGTCGGGGAGATGATTTACATCGGGGGCTATGACGGCAACCTGTACGCCCTCGACGCGCGCACCGGGTCTGAAGTGTGGCGCCACGATCTGGACGCGCCGATCTACGCATCGGCGGCGGTGACCGCCGATGCGGTATACGTCAACGCGCTGTCGGGTCGCGCGGTCGCGCTCGATCGCCTCACAGGGGAAGCGCGCTGGACAATCGAGATCGGCGCGCCTGCGTATGCGTCACCGGTCGTAGTCGGCACGGTCGCCTATTTCGTGACCGAGCGCGACGCGCTGCTGATCGCCGTCGATGCGGAGACCGGGGAGACGCTGTGGGAAATCAACACGGGTTATCAGGGCGACTGGCGGGCGTCGTCGGCGCTGATTGTGGGGGATATGCTTTGGATTGGCAGCAACGAACCGACGCGCGGGCTGATCGCGCTGCGGCGGTAGGAGAGATACCCCCCCAACCCCCCTTTAAAGGGGGGCGAAACACGCAGTGCGAAGCCCGCGCCACAGCAAAAACACAAAAGGACATGGCATGGAACGCAGTATTTCGATCACCTTCATGAGCGGTCCCGACGACGGCAAGACTCTGTTCTTCGAGCAGCCCGACCTGGGCGACGAACTGATCCTAAGCGTCGGACGGCGTGACGGCTGCGACCTGTTCCTGCCTTATGATCATCAGGCATCGCGGCTGCACGCGCGCCTGGGCTGTACGGTATCGATGGTCACCGCCAGCGACACCACCCAGGAACCGTACATCCTGAGCTTCTGGCTCGAAGACGCGCAAAGTCGCAATGGCACCTTCATCGAACACGACCCGCAGCCGATTCGCAAGCGCATCAGTCTGCGTCCGGGGACGCTGATGCGAATCGGGCGGACATGGCTGCGGCTGGATGTGCCGCTGTCGCTGTGAGACCCGCATCAGTGAATCGCGAAGCCGGGCGGTTTGTAGGGACGCATATTGATTCGTCCGCAGAGAAAGCTGTAGGGAATTTTTATGTCGAGTTATTGTAGTGACGTACTCCCAAGCCTAAAGGCTTGGGCTTCTCCCATCAGACAACGCTGCCCCTGCGAGCAGGGGTCTTACCGCGTCTACGGGTTTGTTCGCCGACGCCCCGGCGTGTTCCACACCTTCAACTGCAAAATGCGCTCCCTCACCGGACTTTACGTCG
>DAOTUN010000061.1:0-4225 GCA_034437395.1 Anaerolineae bacterium
TGCATATGCGGGAACGTCACGGCGAAGGGTGCAGCGTCAGCCGCGAAGCGGTGCTGCAACCAATCTCGGTGTGCTGCACTCAAGAGGCAGAGCGCATTTGCAAGCGCACCAGATCGTCGATTAACCGATCCCTTTCTTGCTTAAGTTTGCTGATTTGTACACGATGTTTATTTTCGCGATACTCGCGCTGGGCGCGCAACTGCTTGATCATATTGCTTAAGTTCTCACCTTACGCATGACCTTCGTTGTCCGCTGAGCTGTACCTGATGAGAGGAATTGCTTTTTGTTGTTTTTGTCCGCATACCGCTATAATAGTTTACACTCAGACTTTGTATGGATAATATTGATGACACAGCCGATCCTCGAAGTGACACTCAGACCGACCGCAACTGGACTTCGCCTAGAATGGGGAATGCCTGTCGAGAACCGCCAGAAACGCTGGGTGTACGATCGGCGTGAACTGGAAGTCCGGCTGTATTGCCGACCGTTCCTCGACTTCGCCAAACCGGAACTGCTCAACATGAGCGCCGACGCCCGCACCACAACGCGCGGTGCCAGCTTTGCTGTGCCGTTTCTGGATGGGCTGAGCCTTTACGGTGAGTCGAGCAAGAGCGGCTTTCGCCCCGGCGTGACCACTGCTGACGCGATCGGCAAATTCTACCCGGTCATGTTCACGCTCAGCGCCGACGACATCCCGGCGGGCGGCGCGATCACTTATCCGGCGCTGGAATGGCAGGTCACTACGCCGGACTGGGAAAAGCAGGCGTTTTCTGCTTGGGTGGTCTTCGGCTACACCGATCGCGACACATTCATCCCCGTTCACGAGACGCCGCCGCTGGAGGTCACGCCGCCGGAAGGTGCGAAGCTGCCCGATCTGCCCGACGACACGCCCACCGTCGAACAAAAACGTCGGGTGCGGCGGCGCGGCGCAACGCCCAGACTGTTCATCTCTTACAGCCGGACGGACACCTTCGCTGTCAACAAGATCGCCTACGACCTGAGCGACCGCTACTACTACACGGTGTGGATCGACTACGACAGCATCCGGGGCGGTGCGCTTTGGCGAGACGAGATCGCGCGCGGCATCAAAGATGCTGAGGTTGTGCTATTCATGGCGACGCCGACCGCGTGCGCAAGCGCATGGTGCAGGGAAGAGATCGACTACGCCCGCAGACTGGGCAAAACGATCATCCCGGTGAAGCTGTCCAGCGCGCTGACCCCCGACGATCTCAGGGCGATCGAGCTGGATGACCGCAACTGGATCGATTTCAGCATGGCGGGCGATACGGCGTGGAGCCGGCTGCTGGACGCGCTGCCGCGTGTGCTGGAACGTGACCGCCGCATGATCGATCCTGCCTTTCGTAAACTGCATCGTGATTATCTGCGTCGGGCGATCCTCAACCGCTATGGCAAAATCAAGCTGACCTATCTGCTTGACGCCGCCCCAAAAGAACAGGTCAGCCTGCTTGACGTGTACGTCCCGCTCAAACTGGGCGTCAGCTTCAACCTCGAAGTGCAGGGCGGTGAGATGATCGACTGGTGGATGCGCGACCAGACCGCCGAGCGACGCGACGCGAAAGAAATGCCGGAAGGCGCGACCCACCCCAAGTCGCTCAACGGCTTCATGCCGACCGACCCGGCGCTGGCGATCTGGCGCGAACGCATGGCAGCAGAGTGGGAGCGTTTCAAAGCTGACCACGCGGCGAAACAGGCGGAAAAAGAGGAAAAAGACAGGGAGCAACTCAAAGATGAGACCTACTACTGGAACCGCATCGAATCGGAAACCGCGCCGGCGCTCATGCCGCATGTGGTGATCACAGGCGGTCCGGGGTCAGGCAAAAGCACGCTGATGCAGCACCTCGCCCTGTGCATGGCGGGCGATATGCTGGCGGAGGACGATAAAGACAAAGGTCAGGCTGACCTCGATCGGCTGGACTTCTGGCCCCTCCCGGCATATACCCCGGTGTTCCTCGAACTGCGTCCGTTGGTCGGGGCGGCATTTCCCGGACTGCACGATACGGTGACGCTGGAAGGGTTTTACACCTACCTAGAGACGAAAATCCTGGACGGTGTGCGCGGCTATCTGGAACCACTCAAAGACCAGATGCGCGACGGTGAAGTGCTGTTCTTCCTCGATGGGCTGGACGAAGTGCCGGACGCCGCCGAGGAGGATCGCCGCGATCAGATTCGCGCGTTCGTCGCGCTGCTGCGTGATACCTTTCCTGACTGCCGCATTGTGATTACATCGCGTCCTTATGCCTACAAGGACTGGTCGCTTGGCGACGACTTCGGGCGCGTGGACCTGATCGATCTGGACGATGACCGTCTGAAACAACTGGCACTGCGGCTGTTCCGCGTCGTCCTCGGTCAGGAAGCGGCAGAAGAACAGGTGCCCCAGTTTCAGGGACAGATGGAGCGCGTCCCGGGCCGGCTGCGCTCCAGCCCACTCTTTTTCACGCTGCTTGCCGCCATCTGGCTGAACAACCAGAAACTCCCGCCCGACAAGCGTCTGCCGATGCTGAGCGAAGGCGCGATCTACCGGGAATGCGTCGCCATGCTCATCCGCCGCTGGACGCGCCGTGATCTGGAAACTGGACGCTCGGTGACGGACGCGATCGGGCTGCATGAAACCGATCTGCGGCGGCTGCTGGAGGCGCTGGCATACGCAGTGCATATCGAGGCGCGCGGTGACTCAGACGCGGTATTCCGCAGTGGCAAAATTGTCGATACGATCGAAGATTTGCGTCTGCCTACCGTGCGCTACGATGTGCTGCTGGACACGCTGGCGCAGCGTGCCGGCATCATCTTCGAGCGTGACCCCAAACGGTTTCAGTTCGCACATCAAAGCTTCCGCGAGCATTTGGCGGCGTGTCATCTCGCTGTGACCGACTTCCCGACGCGCTTTGTCAGACACTTGGGCGAAGACGCGGTGCTGTGGCGCAATGTGGCTGACCTGCTGCCCGATGAACTGAACGAAAGCCAGCGCTGGACGCTGGTCAAGGCGCTGACGCCTGCCGATGATGCGCCGCTGCCCGACGATCCTGACGACCCGCGCTGGCGCATGGTCGCCTATGCCGGGAACCTGCTGACCGAGCGGCTGCCGCAAGGCGACATGCAGCAGAAGCTGTACCGCCCGCTGATCGCGCGTGCGCTGGCGCGGCTGCTGGAAACCGGCGCACTGCCGCCCACCGAACGGGCTGCCGCCGGGCGGGCGCTTGCCAAACTGGGCGATCCGCGCCCCGGCGTGGCGCAGATCGTGAACGGCATCCCGGTCATCGCTTGGACCGACCCGATCTCGGCGGGGTCGTTCACGTTCGGGGAGGACGACAAAGCGCAGACAATCGATCTGCCTTATGCCTACCGCATCGCCACGTATCCGGTCACCTACGCGCAGTTTGCGGCGTTCGTAGAACATGGCTACCGGAACGACACCTACTGGACGGCGGACGGGCTGGCAGAGCGCGGGGAGAACACGCACCCACAGCAAGACTACTGGAACGACCCGAAGTGGCACATCGCCAATCATCCAGTGGTCAGCGTGACCTGGTATGAAGCGTTCGCCTTCGCCGCTTGGCTGAATGCCGTGACGACCGACAAACCCGACCCCGGCGCTGTGATCCGGCTGCCGACCGAAGCCGAATGGGAGAAAGCGGCGCACGGACCCGGCGGGGCGCACTACCCGTGGGGCGACGAGTACATCAGCGGGTACGCCAATATCGACGAAACCGCGCGTTATGGGAGTGACAAGGTTGGCGAACATTTCCTGGAGCGCACGAGTCCGGTCGGGATGTACCCGTCAGGCGCACACAAAACGCACGGCGCATACGACCTGAGCGGCAACGTCTTGGAGTGGTGTCTGAACGAGTTTTCCAAACCGGAAAATATACAGGCTGGCGGCACGAATGACCGGGTGGTGCGTGGCGGTTCGTGGAACAACAGTCAGAGCAGCGCGCGCGCCGCCTACCGCAACAACCTCAATCCCAACAATCGATACAACATTATCGGTTTTCGGGTGGTTTTGTCGTCACCCATATGAGGGGTTGCTGATCGCTGTTAGGCGCGTAGCGCCGAAGCTTTTGTCCGCGTGAAACGCGGAATCGCGAAGCGGATCGAAAAATTTTCAGAATTGGGAGTATGATTATCGCTATGATGCGGCATCTGCCGTTGATTGGGGCAACCTGTAGATGACCGGGTGGTGCGTGGCGGTTCGTGGAACAACAATCAG
>DAOTUN010000062.1:0-4295 GCA_034437395.1 Anaerolineae bacterium
AGCTTCAGCGTCAGACGATCCGTAGAGGATATTGAAACGTTTGGACGATTTGGGATCGTCGATCCCCGCCACCACGCTTTTCGCCTCGACTTAAAAAGCGGGGATGCGCCCGACGTAGAAGCCAAAGTCGGCTCTGCCATCCCAGATCGTCTCCTCGGCGGTCATCTGATCGCGGTCGGTCGTGTCCCATCCGAGCGCCTGAAAGAGCGGCAGGATGAAGCGCAGCTTGACCTCTTCCTCGTTCATCTGACGGCGAGCGGGCAGCGTCAGCGCGGCATATTTTGCGATCAGCGCGGCGATCTGTTGGCGGGCGCTATCCCGGTCGGTCATCATCGATCCCCACATGACGGTATGTGCGGATAATTATAACGCAAAATCCGCTATAATCATCCACACCATCGACGACACCAGGGAGAGACCCGGACGTGGAGCTGTATCTGATCCGCCATGCCCAATCCAGCAACAACGCCCTGGATTCCGAGACCGAGCGCGTCCACGACCCTGAGCTGACCAAGCTCGGACACCGCCAGGCGTCGCTCCTGGGCGAGTTCATCGGCAAGGCGCCCCGACGCGATCCCTGGATGAATGTGGCGACCGGTCACTCGCAGCAGGACGACGCAGCGGGCTTGAAACTGACGCATCTGTACGTCAGCCCGATGTACCGCGCCCTGCAGACGACTCTCCCCATCGCCCAGGCGACCAACACCGCCCCCGTCGTGCGCTACGACATTTTCGAGCATGGCGGCATGTATCTGGAAAACAGCGGCGTGATCACGCCCTTTCCTGGCAAGACGCGCAAACAGGTCCTGAAAGAATTTCCGCGCTTTGTCCTGGGAGAGCAGCACGCCGACTACGGCTGGTACGATGTGCGCGTCGGCAAGGAAGCCTACGAACAGTGCTGTGCCCGCGCGATCAAGCTGGCGATCGAGCTGCGCGAGCGCGCCATGACCAGCGACCGCGAATCGCGCATCGGCATTGTCACGCACGGCACCTATATGGACCTGCTGGTCAAAGCGCTGATGGGGCTGCTGCCCTCGCGGATGCTGTATTTCCAGCATTACAATACCGCCATCACCCGGATCGATCTGACCGAACGCGATCGGGTGATCCTGCGTTATTTGAATCGGGTCGATCATCTGCCCGCCGATCTGATCTCATAGCGGGCTGGCGCGCCAGACCCGCCATTCATTCGATCGAACGATGAGGCGTAATCATGCCCTTTGAACATGAATCCCTGGTTGGGTATCTGCATATGGTCGGCGGACGCGCCATCAGCCAGCCCCCGCCAGGCGCGCTGGTCGAGCTGGCGCCGCGTCGTGCCGCGCGCGGACGTGAAGCCGATACCGTCTATCTGCTGGTGACTCCATCGGGCGAGGGCAATGCGGCGGCAGCGTTCTACCAGACGATGGCGCGCGACGCCGCCGCCCATTATTTCGAGGGGTCGGGCAGCGTCACCGCCGGGGTGCGCTCGGTGTTCGGGCTGCTCAACGACCGCCTGATCGCGGGCGTGGAAAATGCGCGCCGCGCCGGGATCGCCGTGCCGCCGTCAGAAGCGGCGATGCTGTGCGGGGTGCTGCGTGGCAGCGATCTCTACGTCGGCAAAGCCGGCGGCGGGATCGCGCTGTTGTACCAGAGAGGCGAAACACAGACGCTGCCCGGCGATCTCGACGACGACGATCAGGTGTTTTCGCCGCCGCTCGGCGTGCAGCCGATCCCCGACGTGCGCATGGCGCGTTACGCGGTCGTGCCCGGCGCCCGGCTGATCTTCGCGGATTCTACGCTGATCGACCATCCGCTGGAGGCGACTCGTGCCGCCATCGCGTCCCAGGACATCGGCGCGGCGCTGGCGTCCCTGCGTGAAGGCATCAAACGGTCGGCGGCGCTGATGATGATCGAGCTGGTGCCGCCGATGACCGCACCGCCGCTGCCCGCAAAGGTGGGCGAGTCGTCGGCGGTGATCGGCGGACATGACGCGCCAGCCGGGGCGAACACAACGCCCGCAGCCGTCCCCGCGCTCGACAGTGCCTCCGCCGATGGATCGAGTCCGTCCGAGACAGTGGTGATCATCCCACGCGCCCGCCGTGACGAGACGGTCAAACGGGTCGCCAGCAGCGCGGCAGCACGCGGAGCACGCGCGGTCGAATTCGCCGCGCATGTCTTTGACCGGATCGTCCCGGCGCCGTCGGAGGGTCAGCGGGCATGGCTGGCGTCGCCCGCCGCCATCGGCGTCGCCGTGCTGCTGCCGGTCGTGCTGGTGATCGCGGTGGTGCTGTTGTGGGTGAGCGGGACCGGCGAGAGCGAATTCGACCAGTGCCTCGACCGCGCGCAGACCACCGCCACGACTGCGCGGGCGATCGCGCCCAATGACCTGACCGGGATCGTCGCAGCCTGGAACGCCGTCCTGCTGGTGGTTGACCAGTGCCAGAGCCTGCGCGACGAACCCGACCCGATGCTGGAAGCGATCCACCGCGAGGCGCGCGCCATCCTCGACCGGCTGCAAAATATCGCCCGGCGCGATCTGACGCCGATCTACGCCTTTCCCAATGCCCAGCTGACCGAGATCGTGCTGCAAGGCGACGACCTCTACACCCTCGACTCCAACAATCAACAGGTGTATCACATCGCCCTGACCGAGGACGGACTCGGCGCGGTCGCCGGATCATACGAGCCGATCCCGGCGATGCGGCGCGGCGGACGGGTGATCAATTTCGACATTGGCGATCTGGTGGACATCGCCTGGGCGGAAAATGGCGCCGGGGTGTCCGCCAGCAACGTCATCACCGCGCTCGATCGCACCGGACTGCTGATCGCCTGTCCGCCGCGCTTTTTGCAGGACTGCACCGCCCAGCAGCTCCCCGGCGCCGACACCTGGCAGGCGCCCAAAGCCATGCAGTACTGGGAAGGGCGCCTGTACGTCCTCGACCCCGGCGGCGATCAGATCTGGCGCTACGACCCGGCAGGGGGCAATTTTTCCAGTGTGCCGCTGGAGTATTTTGCGGGCGGCACCCGACCGGACATCACCAGCGCCGTCGATTTTGCCATCACCGACGTGGGCGACATCTATCTGCTGCTGAATACCGGGGTGGTGGCGCGCTTTCGCGGCGGCGAGCAGCTCCCGTTCGCGTTCACCTTTCCCGACACCCAGAGCATGACCAACCCGCGCGCCATGTTCCTGAATACCAACCCGGTCTCGCAGGGCTTGTACTTCGTCGAGCAGGGACAGCGCACCCTCTTCGAGACGACGATGGCGGGCACGTTCATCGACGCCTACCGTGCGCAGGAAGAGAGTCTGTTCGCCGGGCTGAACAGTGTCGCGGTGGACAGCAACGTCGGCGTCATCTACGCACTCAGTGGCAATACCATTTTCGGCTTCAGGCAGGATGTGCCGTAACAGCGGCGACACGGCGAATCACCCCGTCTCAGCGGCGATCAGCCTGCCTACCCACAGCGGGTCATCCGCCGCCACGCCGCGCAGAACAGGTTGAAGAACGCTTCATATTCGACATCGCTGCGGCATGTCCCCGGATCGCTCCAATCGACCTGCCACCAGCGCACCGTCCCCGCCACGATCCGCCGCCGCTTGCGCGCCGCCGCGATCGCCAGCACCGCCTGGTAGCGCGTTTCGGGTCCCGTCTCAGGATCGACGCCCGCCGCGATGCACGCCTGACGGTAATCATGCAGCAGCCGATCGAGCTTGCTGATCGGCTTGGGGATCGGCTTGCGCAGCGGCACGACCGCCGGATTGCTCAGGGTGACGCTGCTGTAGGCGCGTTTGGCGCTCGGATCGTGATGCAGATCGCCGCGCCGCACCAGCGCGTCGAGTGCATATTTGGTGGTGCTGGTCGAGTTGAACGCCAGCGCGCCGCACACCTCGCGGATGCTCGGCGGGTGCCCGTGCTGCTCCTGATAGGCGACAAAATACGCCATCACCGTCTCGATCGAGACAGATTTTCGCGGTGAACGTGTCATGGTGACCTGCTTCCCTTCCCGGCGATAGTGCCAGATGTAACAAATAACCAACCTTGAATGGGAACAGCATATCGTAGAACATGGGTTCATGTCCAGCGGTTACGAACACAAAACAGGATAGAAAAGCGCTAGAATGTTCTAACTTTGCGTGCGGTTATCCCACATATCCCACGAAAACGGGTTTTGCGCCCGCATCTATGTGCGTTCCTACACTGCGTTGAATAGCACCCCCCTGAAAGTCAACCCCCCGACCCCCCTGACCAGGGGGGAGTTGGCGCGCGGGATCGTTCTCCCCCCTGAAAGGCGGGGCGGGGGGGTATTATTAC
>DAOTUN010000063.1:0-2914 GCA_034437395.1 Anaerolineae bacterium
TCTTTGGGATGCGTGGCGCTGTAGCGCAGCGCCAGCAGCGGATCGAGGCTGACGAGCGCGCTCTCTCGCCCCTCCGACTTGAGATTTTGCGGCTCATCCAGGATCAGGATCGGGCGCACCTCTTGCAGCAGCCGCAGCGCCGCAATCCCGTGCATCGGGTCATTGTCGGTCTTGCGGATGACATTGGCATCGCGGTCAAACGAGGCGATCGTCATGATCAGAAATTCGATGCTGTCCGCCTCGGCGAACTGGCGCAGCCGCGACAGATTGCCCGAATCGTAGATGCTGAAGCGGTACGACAAGCCGCTGAACAGATCGCGGAAGTGCGCCGCCGTCATCTGGAATGTTTTCAGCACGCCCTCGCGGATCGCCACCGACGGCACCACGATGATGAATTTGAGCAGCCCGTAATGGCGGGCAAGCTCTAAAGCGGTGCGGATGTAGACGTAGGTCTTGCCCGTGCCCGTCTCCATCTCCAGCGAAAAATTGGGGAAGCGCACCGCGCGTTCGCCCGTTTCGTCGGTGATCGCCCCGGCGATCGCGTCCAATGCCGCGCCGGGCGCGATCCCATGACGTGCCTGCACCGCGCGCGTATTGTGCAGCAGCGCCTCATCGCCCAGATCGAGTCGGTTGGCGATCAGCGCAAACCCGCCCGTGTCGAGAAAGCGCATCCGATTATCGTTTTTCGGCTGCCCGTCAAAGAGGTCGGTCACGGCGGCGACTGCCTCGACCTGATAACTCTGGTTCGCCTCGAAACGCACCTGCATCGCGGGCGCGACGGTCATTTTTTCTTTTGCCATGACCTTAAATTGTCCTCAGGCGTGATTGCAGTGCGAAATTCGCCGCTTTGGTGTCGTCGAGCGCTGAATCCAGGCAGATGAACGAGTCTTCGGGGGTCAGACCGAGCAGCAGCGGCAGATTGGCGGGCAGCGCGTCGTCCAGGCAGATATGAAAGACCTGTCCCATGTCGGGGTCGCTGACGCGATACGCGCGCGTGCCGGGCACGCGGTCGATCGGCTCGACCGCCATATTCAAGCCAAACCCTTCTTTGAGCGCTACCTCCGCGATCACGCCGTTGGCAGTCCAGCCGGGCATCATCGGTGACGCGGCGAGAAACGCCATCTGATCGATCGCCGCGTCCGCCTCGACGGGCTGCCACTGACGAAAATGCGACGGCGCCAGCGTGTAGGCGCGGAAACCGAGATCGGCGGGCGTGCTGAACATCGCGCCCTGCTGTCCGTCGTGGATGCGCTGGATGACGCGGCGCACGCGCTCGCGGGTGATGTGGGCGATCGACGGAAACGCCGGGCTGCTGGTCGGTTCCGGCAGTTGAACCAGGATGAAGCGGCGGCTGCCGCCGTCCTCCTGATTCAGTTCGAGTACGGCTTGCGCGGTCGTGCCCGATCCGGCGAAGAAGTCCAGCACAATATCGCCTTCATCGGCATCCGTTGTAATTTCAAGCATTCGTTTTATCAACTGAACGGGTTTTGGAGTCTCAAACACATCTTCTGAGGTTTCAAAGTCAATGAGTGAAAGTAAATCTTTTTTAGCATCTTGAGTGTGTCCAACGTCTTTGTAAGTCCATAATGTTTGCGGTACGCGACCCTTCTTTACTTCAGTCAGAAAGATTTTTGGCGCTGGAACATTGTTGCCGTCTTTACCCCACCAAATACGACCGTCACGATCCAGTTCCCAGAATTTTTCTTCCGAAACGCGCCAGTATGAGCCTTTTGGGGGTCCCGAAATGATACGTCCACTGGGACAGGTAATCGAATATGTTCCCTTGCTGTAGTAATTTCGTGCTGCTAAGTTATTTGCGCGCCACTCACCGCGTGGGTCATTATCAGGATTCTTGTATATCTCATCTTGTTCGCTGGTTCTGGCTAACAATCCAGAAGCCCATAAGGCGCCGTTTCGGGCATAAACCAACACATATTCGTGATCTTCAGAAAAATGCTTGGCGCTGCTTTTAGGTGCATATACTTTTTGCCAAATCACTGTGGCGACAAAATTTTCCTCCCCAAACACCTCGTCCATGATCACGCGCAGATGATGCACCTCGTGATCGTCGATGCTGACGAAGATCACCCCGTCGTCGCGCAGCAGTTGGCGCGCCAGCACCAGCCGGGGGTAGAGCATCGACAGCCACGCCGAATGGACGCGCCCGCCGCGCTCTGCCCGGCTGGTCAGACGGTTGCCGTCGGCGTCGCTCTGCCCGGTCATGCGCAGATACGCCTCCAGCGGATCGGCGTAGTCGTCGGGATAGACAAAATCGCTGCCGGTGTTGTAGGGCGGGTCGATGTAGATCATCTTCACCCGTCCGAAATACGCCGCGCCGAGCAGCTTGAGCACCTCCAGATTGTCGCCCTCGATGATGGCGTGGTCGGTATTCACCCAGTCGATCGAGTCGTCCAGCGCGGGCACCAGCGCGGCGCGGGTGGGCAATCCGGCGATCTGGATCGAGTCGCGTTTGCCCGACCAGGTGAAGCCAAAGCGTTCGGCACGTCCGCCGGTCACAGGCAGCCCGACGACGGCGGCGAGCGCGTCGGCGTCGATCGTCCCGTCGCGGAATGCCTCTGGCACCAGATCGCGCAGCGCGCGCAGACGTGCGGCGGTGTCGTCGGGGCTGGTCGTGGTGATGCGCTGGCGCGTGGTCATGATGTGTGGAGTCCCCATGGGCTGACGGTGAAATTGATACACCTGTTCATTTTAGCGCAGCCCGCCGTCCGAGACAATTCGCGGATCGCGCTGCGACCACATCAGGATGCGTCCCTGCTATGATACACTTGCGGCTATCCCCAGGCGTCAAAATGAGTATATCCCGCCGATGACTCTCAAGAAAACCAACGCCGAAGCGCGTGTCGATGCCTATGATGATCGGATGCCGACCGACTCGTCCACCGTCACACCGACC
>DAOTUN010000064.1:0-3457 GCA_034437395.1 Anaerolineae bacterium
AGTCTGGCGTGCGCGGCGGGGACATCCGCCACACGCCTGAGATTGTAGTCGTGCAGCAGGTCGTGTAGGGCCAGCGCGCCATCGTCGGCCCGCTGATCGGCCAGCGCCAGATCGACCACCAACGTGACCAACTCGTCAGCGTCATACGCGCTCAAGCCGAATTGCCCCCACAGTGTCACCACCGCCGACCGCGGAATCCACACATCTTCGGGGAAGATGCCGAGCGTGTGGTACAGCGGGCGATCGGTGTCGGCCAGCGCATCCACGCTCAAGCCGAAGCACACCTCGATGTTGGTATCGCGCTCGTTGGCGATGCGCCCCGCATTGACGGCAGCGGTGCGCAACTGCCTGAAAGCGTCCAACCAGGCGCGCGCTGCCATCCCCTTTCTCATGCGCCCACCGGCCAAGCTCAGGGCGAGCGGATGATAGCCGATCTCACGCGCGATCTCGGCCAGCAGCGCATCCGCCCGCCCGCTGATCCGTGTCAGCAGCGCGATCGCCTCGTTCGGCTCCATCTGCTTGACGGTCAGCACCGCGGCTTGCACGCCATGATGCTCTGCAATCCGCTTGTCTCGCGTGGTGAACAGCACGCGCGTCTTGGGGGCCTCGATCACGAACGGCAGCACATGGCGCACGTCCCACACGTCATCGAGCACGATCAGCACCGATTTGCCGGGCAGCAGCGTGCGCAAGCGGCTGGCCGCCTCGGTTTCGCTGGTGTATTGCGCCATGTTGTCGTTCAGGGTGTGACCGACGATGCGCATTAAATCGCTCAGGTTCGGAGTCTGGCCGATCTTCAGCCAGATCACGCCATCCGGGTAGGCATCGCGCACCACCTCGTCGTGGCACAATGCCGAAGCCAACACGCTTTTGCCGATTCCGCCCACGCCGTGCAGCGCCGTCAGCGCCACGCGCCGGTCGCTGGCGTCGTTGAGCAGGGCGGCGCGCAAGTCGGCCATGATCGCCGGGCGCTCGATGTATTCGGGGGGCAGCGGATCGGCATTAGTCGGGGTGGGCGGCGGCAAGGGGAATGCCTCACTATGCCCCGCTAGATCGGCAAGGAGCTGCGCGAGCATGTCGGCATAGCGCACCATGTCGCTGAAATCGCGGTAGTTGACCGCTTCGAGGTACAACGGGCGTTCGGCGTTGGTCTGCACCAGCACCGGGATCACCCGCTTGCGCTTGCGCAAGGCGCGCAAGTGTTCGGCGCGGCAGATCTCCGAGATATACGAGGCGTGCGATAGCAAGGCGAGCGTGACGTGGCACTCGTCGATCGCGCGCTCGATCTCGACCGACCAACTGGCACCACCGTCGATTTCGCTGGTGTCGAGCCACACGTCGTAGTCGGCGGCGATCAGGTCGGCTTGCAGGCGCAGCGCGAGGTCGCGTCCGTCGCGGCGGGCATATGAGATAAATATTTGTGGGCGTGTGTGCATAGTGATCGATGAGCCTTTTCCGGGTTAAATCAGCCGCGTGATCTGGTAGACCTCTGCCGCGTGCTGGCGCAGGGTGTTGTCTTGAATGTTCGCCGTTTCGCGCAGATTGAACATCTCACTCATGATGGCAAGCTGTGGGTAGCGGTTGAACAGGTAATCGCCGGTGCGCTCGTGATAAAAGTCGAAAAACTTCGCTGCTTCAAAGGCTGCACGCGCTTCTTTGCGCTCAATAAAATCGCGCACGATCTGGAACACATCGGGGAAGTATTCCGCCAGCACGAGCAGCCGAATGATGCTGTCGAGGCGAAACTTGCCAATCTCCGCCTGCACTTTGTTGAGGAACAGCAGATAGCGGTTGAGGATGCGTTTGATCTTGCGCGGATTGCTGAAGCGGCAGTCACTCAGCACTCTGCCGAACTCGTCCAACTGTGTTTTCAACCGGGCGCGTTCGGCTGGATCAGGCAGGATGGCGGACATGCGCGCGCCCGCAAATGCTTTGAGATTGTCCATGGACGGTTCCGGCACATAGAACGTGTAGTTGAGGATTTTCTCCAGATATTCGCGCCCATTCACATCGATGCCGCTGTATTTGTGGCGGATGCCCTGATAAACGACCGCCGCATTGAGCGCCAGCACGAACACGACATTCGGTGCGTCGAGGTGATTCTTGATGCTCTCCAGCAGCTTGATGGTCGTGTCCGGCAGGCAGCGGTCGAGGTCGTCGATCAGGATGACGAAGCGCACCGAGCCGGGGTCATCCGGGCGAACATCCGCCGCAAACGCCGCCAGCAGATCGGCGAAGGCTTGGTGCAGCCGCTCCACCTCATCCGTCCAGCCGCCGAGCGCATCGGCGATGGGCTGTTTTTGCTCACGAATGTGCTTGAGCCAACCTGTCAAGTCTTCGAGCTTGACCGCATCGCCGGTGAGCGCCTTGGTTGCGCCGCGCAGTCCGAGATCGCTGAGGACAAACGCGCTCGTCACCACCGCATCAAGGAACGCGCGACCAAACCGATCGTCTTTTGGCTTGGCGATCTTCTGTGTATGGCACTTACGGATCGCGTGCAGCAGGGGATACAGGATGTTGGTCTCGTTCTCGTAACGCCACGCATCGAACCAGATCGGCACGGTGGTCGTGCCTTCACCGTTGAGCCGCGCTTCGAGCAGCCGCAAAATCGACGTTTTGCCCGTCCCCCAGTCGCCGAGCACGCCGAACACGAATGGCGACCGCGCGCCGAGGATCGCCCCGTGCAGTTGATCGGCGAAGGCGGTGAAGCCGAGCGCGTCGTCTTCGAGCGTGAGCACCGGTTGATCGGGTAGAAAGTGCATTGTAAGCATGATTATCCTTGATTTTTCGATTCTTTACGGATTTGACTGCCGCCAACGCAGAAAGATCACCCGCCCTGATGAGTCCCCAGCGACGATGATGTCGCTGGGCAGGACGGCAAGGCACCGAATAACGGCATCACCGACGAAGTGCGCCAGATCCGCGCCGGTCGCTGGGTCATAGACGTACACCGTGCTGCCGCGACATGCGGCGCGCTCGCCCGTAACCCACGGCGATGCCGCTTCGCTGAACATCTGATTCGCGTTGAAGTTGTGCTGGCGTGCCCAGACAAAGATGCGTGCCTTATCCCCTTCGTAGGATTCGTCCAGCTCCGCCAGCGTCTTCCCGTCCGCCGCCCACAGCCGCAGTATCTTGTCCCCACTCCACGAGAGCAGTCGCCCGTCCGTCAGCGCCAGTGCGCCCCTCACCCTGTCCGTATGCCCGCGGAGCGTCGCCAGCGCCTTGCCGTCCACCGCCCATAGCCGTAGCGTCTTGTCCCCACTCCACGAGAGCAGCCGTCCGTCCGCCAGCGCCAGCACGCCGTTCACCTGTTCCGTATGCCCGCTGAGCGTCGCCAACGCCGTCCCGTCCGCCGCCCACAGCCGCAGCTTGCCGTCCACCGACCACGACAGCAGCCGTCCGTCTGCCAGCGCCAGCGCGCCTTCCACACTACGGGCATGCCCGCTGAGCGTCGCCA
>DAOTUN010000065.1:0-44689 GCA_034437395.1 Anaerolineae bacterium
GCTGTGTCTTCAGTTCAGCGATCTCGGCGCTCAACCGCTCGATTATCTGCTGCTGTTCTCGGATTAGGGCTAGGAGTTCTGCTTCGCGTTCGCTGCTCATGCCCAACTTTATAGCCCATTTCTTCCCCTTTGGCTATATCCCCTGAGCAGTTACAGGCATCCTGTTATCTCACCAATGGGTCGCAATTGGTGTGGCTGGTCGATCCAAAATATAAGCAGGTCACGGTCTTTTCTGCCAAACGACCGCCGGTCGTGCTGCTGGAAGACGATACGCTCGACGGCGGGACGCTGCTCCCTGGCTTCACACTGGCTGTGGCGGAGATTTTCGTGGATGCCTGATCGGGACGAGAGATCGTTTCGTCCCGATCAGAGACTACAACAACAGCGACCTAGAAGTTGATCATCTGACCTTCCAGCCCATGCGCTGCTTCTTTGACCGCCTCGCTCAGAGTCGGGTGGGCGTGGACATTGCGGGCGATCTCTTCCGCTGTCAATTCAGCGTAGCGCGCCAGCGTCAATTCCGGCAGCAGCTCGGTCACATCCGGTCCGATCAGATGCGCCCCCAGAATTTCGCCGTATTTCTTGTCGCTGATCAGCTTGACGAAGCCGTTGGCATCGCCCAGACCGTGCGCCTTGCCATTCGCCTGGAACGGAAACTTGGCGACGTTGATCTCGTAGCCGCGTTCGCGCGCCTGTTTCTCGGTGTAGCCAAAGCTGGCGACCTGCGGCTGGCAGTAGGTCGCGCGCGGCATCATGTCAAAATCAAGCTCGATGGTGTGCGCGCCAGCGATGTTCTCCGCCGCGATCACCCCCATCGCCTCCGCGACGTGCGCCAGCATCAGCTTGGCGGTCACATCGCCGATGGCGTAGATGTGGGGAACGTTGGTGCGCATGTGTCCGTCGATGGCGATGGCGCCGCGATCGGTCAGCGCCACGCCGGTCTTTTCCAATCCGAACCCCTCGGTGCGCGGCTTGAAACCGATCGCCTGCATCACGCGGTCGGCGGTCAGCACCTGCTGCCCGCCTTCAGGCGCGGTGATCGTGACCTCGACGCGATCGCCCTTGTCCTCGATCTTGTCCACCCTGGTCTTGGTCAGCACATTGACGCCCATGCGCCGATAATGCTTTTCCAGCTCGGCGGACACATCTTCGTCTTCCAGCGGCAGCAGATGATCCAGGAATTCGACGATCGTCACCTGCACGCCGTAGTTGTGCATGATGTAGGCAAATTCACAGCCGATCGCGCCGCCGCCCGCGATGATGATCGACCTGGGTAGTGTCTCTTCCATGATCTGTTCTTCGTAGGTGACGACATTTTTGGAGAGCTGGGTGTTCGGGATCAGGCGGGTATTGGCGCCGGGGGAGAGAATCGCGTGCTTGAACGTCAGCGTCTCGCTCTTGCCGTCGTTGAGCGCGACCTCGACCGTGTTGGCATCGGTAAAATTGCCCCAGCCGTCGAATTCGTCGATCTTATTCTTGCGCATCAGGAAATGCACGCCCTTGACGCGCCCGTCCGCGACATTGCGGCTGCGACGGTATGCCTGTCCGTAGTCGAAGGTGACCGTACCCTCGATTTTGATCCCGAATTTCTCCGAATCGTTCCTGATGATGCTGGCGAGTTCGGCATTGCGCAGCAGCGCCTTCGACGGGATGCAGCCGACATTGAGGCACACGCCGCCCCAGTATTTCTTTTCGATGATGGCGGTCTTGAGACCGAGCTGGCTGGCGCGGATGGCGGCGACGTAGCCACCAGGTCCCGCGCCTAACACGACGACATCGTAGGCTTTCGCCATGCTGGCACTCTCCTGTGAGTCGGGGGCAATTGACTTTGTCTATACCAGATGATTGTACAATAGAAGCGATCGCTTAGGTGAGAGGGTGACGGACATGACCACGACCATCGAAGAGAACGTGATTGTCCCGGAGTCGACTCCGCTCCAGGAAACACAGATGACCGTCCAGGCATTCGAGGCACGGCTGCTCGAACTCGATATCGAGGATCGCAACTTTGAATTGATCGACGGCATTATGGGGGAGAAAGCGATGCCTGATTGGGATCACGCGAGTATTTCTGGCTACCTCACCATCATCCTTGGGTACTTTATTTTGCAACAGCGTCTAGGTCGATTGGTCCCCGAACTCCGTATCAATCTGCCAAACGATCAATTCAACTCCCGACAACCTGATATTGTATTTGTCGCTGCCACGCACGGCGCATTCGACGGCGGCGCACCGCTTCCGATCATGCCTGATCTGGTGGTCGAGGTGAAGTCACCGCGCGATACCTGCGCCAAAATGCGGCTCAAAGCCAATTATTACATCGATCACGGCGCCAGGTTGGTATGGCTGGTCTTTCCGGCAAAAAAAACGATCGAGATCTACGACGCCGCAGACGACAGCATTCGCACGTTGACGGCTGATGACACGCTCACGAATGATGCACTCTTTCCCGGATTTAGCGTGTCCGTTGCAAAGATATTCGAGGGGGAAAGTCTGTGAAAGTTCGATAAAAAACGGTAACTACTACGCCCTCAACCCCTGCTCCTTCTCCATCAGGGAGAAGGATTTAGGGTGAGGGCTGAATAGTTACAAAAAAAGAAGAGTGGGCGACCGATCCATTGAGTCGCCCACCCGTTCACCCCGCCGCGTAGAGCGCAAACCCGTGCGCGGGCACAGCGATCGCCACCGCGCCAGACACGCCATCCGGCGCCGCCGCCAGCGACTCCAGCCCACCCCATTCGCTCGTCCACGAACACAAAAGCAGCGTCCACGCGCCGCCCTCACGCGCGGCGGGCAGCACGACCTCGCTCACGGTCGTCCCGAAATTATAGACGGCGATCGCTTCAGCGCCCGTATGCCAGCGGCGCAGCGTCAGAACTTTTGTCGTCTCGTCGGCGCTGACCGTCAGATCGTCCTTGCTCGGCTGCGACAGCGCCGGATGTGTGCGCCGCAGGGTGATCAGCCGGGTATACAGGTCTTGCAGCGTCTTGTGGCGCCCTTCTCCGCGCAGCGCGTGGTTGAGCTTGGCGCTCTGGAAGGTCGCGGCGTCGCCAGGGTCGGGCATGGCGATGCTCAACTCGTACAGGCGCATTTCTTCCGCACGTCCGCGTCGGGTCGCCTCCAGCACCGCCGGGTCACCGTGATCGACGAAAAACGGAAACGGCGCTACCTCGCCGTACTCCTCGCCCATGAACAGCAGCGGCACATAGGGTGATAGCAGCAGCAAGCCAGCCAGCAGCTTGAGCGCCTCGAAATCGAGCGTCGCGGTCAGGCGATCGCCGATGGTGCGATTGCCGATCTGATCGTGATTCTGCACGCACACGACGAACTTGTCCGCCGTCATGTGCGGCGGCGGCATCGTCCCATGACGCCGCCCGCGCGTGCGTGAATACACGCCCGTGCGCGCGTAGCCCTGGCGCAGCGTGCGCGCCAGCGTGTCCAGCAGCCCAAAGTCGGCGTAGTAGCCCATCAGCTCTCCGGTGATGACGGCGTGAACGGCGTGATGAAAGTCGTCCGCCCATTCACCGTCCAATCCGTAGCCGTTGCGTTCCGGCGAGTCGGTCAGGCGCGGATCGTTGAGGCTGCTCTCCGCGATGATCAGGATTTTGCGGTCGAGGGCGATCGAGCATTCGGCGGCGGTGTCGGCGATCTCGCGCAGGATGTGGTACGAGGTCATGTCGTACAGCTCCTGCACGGCGTCGAGCCGAAAGCCATCGACGCCGACATGCGTCCACCAGCGGATGTTGTTGGTGATGTAGGCACGCACATGATCGGAGTCGCGACCGTCGAAATTGAGTGCCAGTCCCCAGGGGGTGCGGTAATGCCCGGTGAAGTAAGGCGCGAATTCGCGCAGATAGTTGCCTTCCGGTCCGAGGTGGTTGTAGACCACATCGAGGATGACCGCGATCCCGCGCGCATGTGCCGCCTCGATCAGCTTGCGAAAGCCGTAGGCGCCGCCGTAGGACTCTTGAGCGGCGTAAAAATAGGCGCCGTCATACCCCCAGTTGCGCGCGCCGGGAAAGGCTGCGACCGGCATGATCTCGATGGCGGTGATGCCGATCCCGTGCAGCGTATCGAGATGCGGGATGATCGCCTCGAAGGTGCCTGCCTCGGTGAAGGTGCCGACATGCAGCTCGTAGCAGATCAGGTCACGCATCGGCAGTCCGTGCCAGCCCGTGCTGTCCAGCGGCGGCAGATCGACGACCATCGACGCGGCATGAACGCCGTCTGGCTGCGCGCGCGACGCCGGATCAGGTCGCTCGGCACGCTCGTCCAGCCGATACAGATAGCGCGCGCCCGGCGCAGCCAGTCCGGCGGGGACGGTGACGCGGTGATAGCCGTCGGCGCCTTTTGCCATCGGGATGAGCTGGTCGGTCGGCGCGGTCAGGTGCAGCTCGATGTGCGCCACCAGCGGCGCCCACACACAAAAATCGGTCGTGCCGTCGCCCCGATAAAACGCGCCTTGTTCCGGCGTCGGCGCGGGCGGGTCGAGCGGCAGCGCATAGCGATCAGAGGGAAGCATCGGCGTCCAATTCTCCTAGCAGCAATTCAACCTTAGAGACAAGCCTGGTATTGCCCGTGCTGGCATCGTCCATCTCGATCGCACGGTCGATCCACATCAGCAGGCGCTCGATCAGGGCGGTTTCCAATACTAATCTGCGATCCGAATCAGCCTTGGGAATGACACCCGGCGCGATCGCCGCGAAATAACCCTGCAACACAGCCGCGTTCACATAAGCACGCCACACATGCGCCCAGGAGCGCAGGAACGGACGCACATCGGGCGCGACGCGCGTATCGGCGGCGTCGATGGTCAGCAGCGCCGCCAGATCGAAGGCGCGCATGAGGGCGGCGACATCGCGCAGCGGCGAGCGTTTCAGACGGCGCTCGGTGAGCGGGATGGTCTGATCATCGCCAAAACCAACGAAACGCAGATCATCGCCCGACCGGACGATGTGCGCCAGGTCGAGCGCGCCATGCGTGCGCACACGCATACCGTCGATCTTGCGTCCGACGATCCGTTTCAGCCGCGTCAGGATGCGCGTCTCAGCCGTCGAAAAGCGCACGATCGGATCCGCCTCTCCCCTACGATGATATGCCGCCGCTGCGCGCACTGTGCGGGTCGTCATGTTGAACAACGATTGGTACAGAGCGCGCTGATAATTCAGCCCGTATGGCTCTGGCGCGAATGCCGGATCGCCTTTCGAGTCCGCGAGCGTGCTGTGCAGGTGCGCCAGCCGCGTCCCGATCTGACGCGCCAGCACCAGCGTATCGCCGCCGACCGCCTCGTTGATCGACTCCGGAATCGCATCGAACGAGAGCGCCAGCGCGTCCCCGGTCAGGACGGGCGCGGGAACTTTCGCCGCCAGCCGTTCTTCATAAAAGCGGATCAAACGATCGTGAATCACCCCGTCGATAGACTGGTGCGTCGTCAGGTCAGCGAACAGCAGTGCGACCGTGATCGCCTCGTCCCCGCCGCGCTTCAGATATTCCAGTGTGCCGAGCAGCGGCACGACCGGGACATTCCCCTGACCGGCAAAGCGGCGTCCGAATTCCAGTGCTGGCGCGCTGCCCGCGTCCAGCGCGGACAGCAGATCGAGTCGTTCAGCCTGATCGGGAGCCGCGCGCTCGGTGGTGCTGGCGATGAACGATCCGCTCATGCCTGCCAGCGTGTGCCGCGTGTGGATCGCATCCAGCAGCGCCCCGTGCAGCAGCGCGCTCTTGCCCGCGTCGATCAGGATGCCGCGTCCCTCGGCGCTCTGCACATCCGCGATCGGCTCGCCCAA
Organism: Anaerolineae bacterium; assembly: GCA_034437395.1. Classification (GTDB taxonomy): domain Bacteria; phylum Chloroflexota; class Anaerolineae; order Aggregatilineales; family Phototrophicaceae; genus Flexifilum. Next base: position 5,787 of record DAOTUN010000065.1, read on the forward strand.
GCCAGCTTCGGCGCCCTCCGCTGGCGCATAGGTCAGGTTCAGCAGATAGAGCGCGTCCTCGCCTTCATCGCTGAAGCGCAGCCGAATGAGCGTCAGCGCCCCGGCACGCCCCAATCCGTGCGCGTCCTCGTAGGCTGCCGATTGCAGTGCAGCGGCGCGGCGCGCCAGTTCTGGACGCTTGAGCAAATAGCCTGCCAGCGCCTCGGTCAGCTCCGGGCGGAATGCCGCGTCGAACAGCGTGTGCCAGCTGCCGCGCACCGTCAGCGTCGCGCGCTCGTCCGCCGCCAGCTCGGACTCGACGCGCGGCGGCAGCTCGAACCAGTAGAAATTGTGACCGCCCATCGTCAGCGTATAGGCACCATCGGCGCCGATCGCCGGAAATGCCGACCCGCCGAACAGCTCGATCGGGATCACTCCGTCGAAGGCGCGCAGATCGAGTGCGACGCTCTGCGGGTGGCGCGACAGGTTGACGACGCACAGGATCGTCTCGTCGCGGTCGGCGTCCTGATAACGGCGGATGAACGCCAGGATTTTTCCGTTCGCCGGGGCGAGAAACTCGATCGACCCGCGCCCGAATGCGCGATAGCGGCGGCGCACGGCGATCATGCGCTTCATCCACCACAGCAGCGATGCCGGATTCGCCTGCTGCAGCTCGACATTGATCGCCTCATAGTGATACGCCGGATCGGTGATCGGCGGCAGCAGCAGTCTTTGCGGGTTGGCGCTGCTGAAACCGGCATTGCGATCCGGACTCCACTGCATCGGGGTACGCACCCCGTTGCGATCGTGCAGATAGACATTGTCGCCCATGCCGATCTCGTCGCCGTAGTACACGATCGGCGTGCCAGGCAGCGAAAACAGCAGCGCGTTCATCACTTCCAACGCGCGGCGGTCGCCGTTGAACATCGTTGCCAGGCGGCGGCGGATCCCCAGGTTGACGCGCATCGGCTTTTCGGGCGCATAGGCGCGGCGCATCGTCTCGCGCTCTTCCTCGGTGACCATCTCCAGCGTCAGCTCGTCGTGATTGCGCAAAAACAGCGCCCATTGACAGGTGTCGGGGATCGCCGGAGTCTGCGTCATGATATCGACGATCGGATAGCGTTCCTCGTTGCGCAGCGCCAGATACAGGCGCGGCATCAGCGGAAAGTGGAATGCCATGTTGCACTCGTCGCCGTTACCAAAATAATCGACCATCGCCTCGGGCCACTGGTTCGCCTCCGCCAGCAGCACCTTGCCGGGGTGACGCGCCTCGGCATGGGCGCGCATCTTCTTGATGAAGGCGTGCGTTTCGGGCAGGCTCTCCCCGTTCCCCCCCTCGCGCTCGTACAGATAGGGAATGGCGTCCAGGCGCACCCCATCGACGCCCATGTCCATCCAAAAATCGAGCGCGCCGAGAACGGCGTCATGCACCAGCGGATTATCGAAGTTTAAGTCGGGCTGGTGGTGATAGAAGCGGTGCCAGTAGAATTGCTCCGCGACGGGATCCCATGTCCAGTTACTCGGCTCAAAATCGCCAAAGATGATGCGGACATCGCTGTATTTGGTGTTGTCATCGCTCCAGACGTAAAAGTCGCGTTCCGGGCTGCCCTTGGGCGCGCGACGGGCACGCTGAAACCAGGCGTGCTGGTCGCTGGTGTGGTTGACGACCAGCTCGGTGATGACGTGCATATCGCGGGCGCGGGCTGCGTCCATGAAGGCGCGAAAGTCGTCGAGCGTGCCATACTGCGGCGCGATATTCATGTAGTCGGCGATGTCGTAGCCGTCGTCGCGGGCGGGCGAGGGATAGAAGGGCAGCATCCACAGCGTGTTGACGCCCAGGTCGTGCAGATAATCGATCTTTGCCAGCGCGCCGCGAAAGTCACCGATGCCGTCGCCGTCGCTGTCCGCGAACGAGGCGATGCGCATCTGGTAAAACACGGCGTCCTTGAACCACAGCGGATCGCCGGGGCGCTGTTTGGAGGGGCGTCTGCGGGTACGGGGTTTCATGTGTCGGTCTCCTGTATGAACCGGAGCCTATGATACTCCGACACGGGCGGATCGTTCAGGTGAGGTTGTGGACAGCAGTAGTCCATCAGCCAAGAAAACAGATAAAAGATTGAACCAGACACAGAAGAGAAGAGAAAGGAAGAAAATTAACTCAAAGCGGTTCTTATAGCCCCTGTACCATCAGGCTGACATCAGGCTGAGGGATTCAGGATGAGGGCTGAGAGTACCCTTTTATCTTTGCTTTTTTCCTGCTTTTTTCTTGACGGGGCATGGCAGCGCGCCATGCCCCGTCTGAAGATGACTTTAGGCTTTCAGCCGCTCCATGTACTGCTTGCGGAATTTCGCCACCTTGGGCGCCACGACCACGCGGCAGTAACCCTGCTGCGGGTTGCGCGCGAAGTATTCCTGATGATAATCCTCCGCCGGGTAGAAGGGCTGTACCGGGCTGACCTCGGTCACGATCGGCGCATCGAACAGGCGCTGACCTGTCAGATCGGCGATCACGTTGCTGGCGCTGGTCTTTTGCGCATCGCTGTGTGTGAAAATCACCGAGCGATACTGTGTGCCCACGTCGGCGCCCTGACGATTGAGCGTGGTCGGGTCGTGGATGGTGAAAAACACGTTCAGGACATCCTCGAAGCGGACGATCTCATTGTCGAACTGCACCTGCACCACCTCGGCATGTCCGGTGGCGCCGGTGCAGATTAGCTCATAAGTCGGGTTCGGCGTTTTGCCGCCCATATAGCCGGATACCACATCGGTCACGCCTTTGAGCTGGTCGTAGACCGCTTCGGTGCACCAAAAACAGCCGCCACCCAGAGTCGCAGTTTCAATTGCCATGCGGGTCACTCCTCGTAAACAGGATTTGTCTCATACCAATATGGACGCACTGGCGGCGGCGATTCTGACGTGAGCGTTCCGTGAACAGAGTCAGGGTAAATATTCGCGTATTTTAAGCGAAAATTCTTTCAGCGCGATCGGCTTGGTGACGTAATCGTCCGCCCCGGCTGCCAGTGCCCGTTCCCGATCGCCCGCCATCGCGTGCGCGGTCAGGGCGATCACCGGGATATGCGCGGTCGTCGGGTCGTCCTTGAGCAGCCGTGTCGCTGTCCAGCCGTCCATTTGTGGCATCGACAAGTCCATCAGGATCAGATCGGGCTGCTGCTGCTGTGCCAGCACGATCCCCTCGGCGCCATTGCCCGCGACCGAGGTCGAGTAGCCGAGCGCGTCGAGAATGTCGCACATCAGGGTCAGGTTATCGGTATTGTCCTCGACGACTAGCACATGCGCCATCGTTTATCCTGTTTTATTGGGCAGGGCTGAGGTCGATTTGATTGACGGGGGCGCGCCAGTATGTCTGTCGCACCCCCCGGAAATGATGCTGCGATCACGGCTTCACGCGCGTGCGCGATTTTTTGTCGCCCGGTTCGCGTTCGCCGTCCGCCTCGAACGGCGGCAGCTTCGATTCGGTTTCCGCTGCCTCGTGGGGCAGCAGTGTCTCACCGACGAGCGCTTCCATGCGTGCCATCACGTCTTCATCGTATTCCAGATAGGCGCAGATATCGCACTGCCATGCCGGGACAGCGGGCACGCTGAACAGCGCCCCCCGATAGACGGTGGTATACGGGACATTCCGGGCGTGCATGGTGCCCAGATGACAGCGCGGGCAGGTTTGTTTTTGAGTCGGTTTCGTCTGGGTCAACATGAGAACGTCAAGCTCCTTTGCCTAAGGTGCCTCCGAAAAGCGATGGCGGATGACGATGCCGACCTCCGACAGAGGCCAGTAGCGCACCACCACCTCGCCAATGATCCGGTCGCGGGTCACAACGCCAAAGGCGCGTGAGTCGCGGCTGTTGTTGCGGTTATCGCCCATGAAAAAATACGATCCGGGCGGAATCTCCCAGGTACTGTCCTGACAGGTCGAGCGGGTGCAGGCTTCTTTGATGTACGGCTCCACGCGCAGCGCATCATCGATGTACAACTGCCCGTCGCGCAGGCTGACGGTTTCGCCGGGCAGCCCGATCAGGCGCTTGAGCAGCAGCGGATTTTCGCCGTCGTCGTCGCCCGGTGGGTCGAGGACGACCACATCGCCGCGCTGTGGATCACCGAGCAGATAATGCACCCGGCTGACGATCAGATTTTGCCCTTCGTAGAACGACGGCTGCATACTGGCGCCTTCAATGAAAAAGCGCACCGTCGCCAGATTGACCAGCGTGTAGACCAGCGCGATCAGCAGCACCGTGTCGAATACCTCGACGATCAGGCGCGAACGCTGGAGACGTGGGCGGGCAATCACTGCGCTGCGTGGTGACGAGTCGATCATCTTTTATCCCAAGATTACGGCGAATATATCCCAATATCCCAACCACTTATTTGGGATAAGCGATCGAGTCTACCGTGCCAGTCTTATTCAGTGGTAAGTAACGAAGCAGTGCCTCGCCGACGATGAAGCGCCGCTCGACCACGCCAAACGCGCGCGAATCGCTGCTGTGATTGCGGTTGTCGCCCATGACGAAGACCTGATCGTCGCTGACATCCCAACGGTTGTCGGGACAGGAAAATTCGCACAGTTCGTTGATGTACGGCTCATCGAGCGCCTCGCCGTTGACGTAGACCAGGCGGTCACGTATCTCGACCGCATCACCGGGGACGCCGATCACCCGTTTGATGTAATCCTGGGTCGGATTGCCGGGGTAGTGAAAGACCACGATGTCACCGCGCTGCGGATCGGCGAGCAGATAGTGCAGGCGGCTGACGAGAATGTACTCCCCGGTGGCGAAATTCGGCGCCATGCTGATGCCCTCGACGACATAACGCGCCGTCGCCAGGTTCACCAGCGTGAACAGCAGCCCAATCCACAGCACCAGATCGACCATTTCGCGGAAGGCGTGTTGTTGCAGACGAGGGCGGGCGGGGAGAGGTGGTTGCAAATCGTTCACGGGATCACCCCCGATGATCACCATTCAATCGACTCATTATAGTCCTGAACCCAGTCGGGGGCAATCGAAAAATTAAATTCGTGAAAAATTTCTAATGCTTTAGCAACAGATGCGGTTTATGCCAGCGGCGATCGCACACATACTCTATACTAGATGGTGTGGAAATTGTAAGGAATAGCGCGGCGGACAAGCTTTGCAAGGGTCTGATATGCCAACCCCTTGTCAGTTGCGTGTATCGTCTGTTGCAGCAATTTGATAGCGCACGACCTGAACGACGCACAGACTGTTGAGACAAGCAGAGGTTATCGATCGTGGAACGAATCCTGATCGTGGACGATGGGCGTGAAAGCCGTGAATTCATCGCTGATTACATCCTCAAGCCCAACGGCTACGATACGTTGATGGCGCGTGATGGGCGCGAGGGTCTCGATCTGGCAATCAAGCACAAGCCAGACCTGATCCTGCTCGATCTGCAGATGCCACGCATGAACGGGATCGAGATGCTGCAGGCGATGACCGAGCAAAGCATCGATATTCCGGTCGTGCTGATGACCTTTTACGGCTCGGAAGAGATCGCCGTCGAGGTTTATCGTCTGGGCGTCAAAGATTACGTCAAGAAGCCCTTCAGCGTCGAAGAAATGCTGATGGCGATCCAGCGCAGCCTGGGCGATACCCGGCTGCGCCGCGAAAAAGAAGCGCTGACCGAGCGCTTGATCGGCTCAAATCGCCAACTGCAACGCAGCCTGAGCGAGCTCAACATCCTCTACAGCATTGGCAAGAGCGTCACCAGCATCACCGATCTCGATCTGCTGCTGCCGCGCATCGTCGAAGCCGCCGTCAAGGTGGCGGAGGCGGAAGAGGGCGCGCTCTATCTGCTCGACGGCGACAAGCTGACCTGCCGGGCGATGCGCAAACGCGGGGCGGGGCGGGCAGTGTCCGCCAGCGTGCCCGCACAGGACAGCTTTGCCATGCGCGTCGCCGCCGAACGCAAGCCGCTGGTTCACGCGGCAGGCGAACGCGCGGGGGTGTCGGCAGCCGCGCCGCTGATCATCCATGAGACGGTCATCGGCGTGCTGGAGGTGACCAACCAGACCGGCAGCGCTGCCCCATTCACCGAGCACCACTGCGCGTTGTTGAGCGCGCTCAGTGACTACGGCGCGATCGCCATCGAAAATTCGCGCAACTACGAGCGCCTGCGTCAGACCAAAGACCGCGAAAAGACGCAGATTGTCAACAGCTTCGGGCGCTTTGTCCCGCCGGGCGTGGTCGAAAAAGTGGTCGCGCAGCCGGAATCGCTGCGTCCTGGCGGCGAAAACCGCGTCGTGACCATCCTGTTTGCCGACATGCGTGGCTACACCCGTTACGCTGAAAATATGCCTGCATCGGCACTGCTGGACATGCTGAATGCCTATCTGAGTCTGGCAGGCGATGTGATCCTGGCGCATGGTGGGGCGATCGACAAATATATGGGCGATGGGCTGATGGCGATCTTCGGCGCGCCGCACGCCCAGCCGAACCACATCGTCGAGGCGGCACGCGCCGGGGTGATGCTCCAGCGGGCGATCCACGAGATGAGCGAACAGCGCTCCGAGGATGTGGCATTCGGAGTCGGCATCGGCACGGGCGAGGCGATCGTCGGCTATGTCGGCGGGGAAAACACCGTCAATTACACCGCCATTGGCGATGTGGTCAACGTCGCCCGGCGACTGACCGAGGCGGCGCGCCCAGGGCAAATCCTGATCGACGAAGCCGTCGCAGGCGGGCTGACGCACCTGGTCACGCCCAAGCCGCTCGGTGAGCTGAAGATACGCGGGCGCACGCAGCCCGCCCGCGCCTTCGAGATCGAGGAACTGCCGCTTGACTGACAGCCCGCCATCATTACCAACTGCTCCAACCGCGCCAACCGCGCCAACCGCGCCAACCGCGCCAACCGCTGCCACCGCTCTGCCGCCGTCACCGTCACGCTCCAGCGGACGCGGCGCCGTCGCCCGGCGGATCGCGCTGATTCTGGGCGCCTTTGCTGTCACGCTGGTGCTGCTGGAGATCGCCGTCCGCGTCGTGCCGCTGTATCCGGCGTCGTTCGCCATACCGGACTCGGTGCTGGGCTGGCGCTATCGTCCAGAGGCGAGCGGCGCCTGGTTCAGCGTCGGCTGTCCGCGTGAATTCAACAGCCAGGTACGACTCAATCGACGCGGCGCCCACGACATCGAACACAGCACCCCCGACCCCGGCGCGCGTAATCTGCTGATTCTGGGCGACTCGCTGGTGGCAGCGCTGGAGGTGCCCGTCGAGGATACTTTTTTCAGACAGCTCGATCCGCTGCTCGATGCGTCCGCGCCGACCGAGGTCTACGCCGCCGGGCACGCGGGCTACAGCACCGCGCAAAACTGGCTTTACTTTCAGCGCTACGGCGACTCTTTCGCCGATCGTCCCGACGCAGTGCTGCTCGTCTTCACCCCACACAACGACATCATGGACAATCATCCGGCGTTCGCTGCCATGTCGATCGACTGGGTGCATCCGCGTCCGTATTTCGCGCTGGACGAGTCAGGCGGGCTGACTCCCATCGCGGCGACCGCGCCGCCGATGCCGCCGCTGCATCGGTTCATGCTGGAGCAGTCTGCCCTCTACCGGCTGTTGTCGGTGCGGCTGCGTGGGCTGCTGCCCCCGGTCGATCTGACGCAGCCGGAGTACGTGGCGGCGCGGGCGGAGGGCTGGCGCGTCACCTATGCGCTGCTCGACGCGCTGCGCGATTCGGTCGAGGCGAGCGGGGCGCGCTTTGGCGTGGTGATCGACCAGTCGATCCTGGCGCCCGATGAACGCCGCGCCGTTCACGCACAGCTCGCGGCGGAGCTGGAGACGATGGGGATCGCGCACCTCAGCCTGCTCGACCCGTTCGACTCGGCGGCGGATCAGGTGCGCTACCCTTGCGACTCGCACTGGACGCCGGAAGGTCACCGCATCGCGGCGGCGGCGATCGCGCCGTTCGCGGAGGGACTGCTGGAGGGGTGAACGGGCATGGCAGTCCGACATTCAGGGCGCCTGAATATCGGCACATCCGTGCTATCATGGCGGTTGTTCGCAGCGCATGGAGTGGATTACGACATGAATGCCGATGCTTTTCGCCATTTCTACGACTATCACTTCAGTGAAAATCGCAAAATATGGGACAGCGGTATCACGTCCCTGTCTCAGGAACAGTTCACACAGCAGGTCAGCTATTCGATCGGGTCGGTGCGCAGCCATATCGTGCACCTGATGAACGTCGATGATGCATGGTTCAGCGGACTGCGCGGGGCGGAAGGTCAGGAATTCCTAGATTCCGCCAGCGTCGATGACCGCGACAGCATTCGGGCACACTGGGACCATGTAGAGCAGACTATGCGCGCGTATCTCGCAGCGCTGCGCGACGATATGCTGCCTGAAAGACCGTTCGCGGACGGAGAAGACAAACACCTCTTCCTGTGGCAGATGCTGCTGCACGTCGTCAATCATGGCACCGATCATCGTGCCCAACTGCTGCGGCTGCTGCACGATCTGGGCGTCAAAACGGGTCCCCAGGATTACGTTTTCTACATCTACGACACGTCGATGGACATGCCGTAGTCTGCCGTCCGCCATAATGTCGCCCTTGATGACGGCTCACCCGACGCACTCCTGACGCGCCGACCTGCTTGCGCTTGCTGATTTCCTGGCTCCTGTTTCCTTGAGTCTGCCGGACAACTTTTGTGTCCATTAAACTCCAGCCAGGTCAATCGTCCTGGCTGGGGTGTTAAACCAGCCAATTGTCCACTGCTTCGTTTGAAATTATTTGACTGTGCAGCATAGTCGTTCTCCCGTATAATCGGGGAGTCGTGGGATATGTGAGACTAATCACCGATGGAAATTCAACCAACGACTGTATTGGAACGCTTTAAGCTTTACACCCTGTCAGCCGATTGTCACCCTTTATTCTACATAGGCGATTCTCTATCCGTGTTGCGCGAACTTCCTGATGATTCAGTAGACTTCTGCATGACCAGTCCACCGTATTGGAAAAAGCGGGAATATCAAAACGGGGGAATTGGCCTCGAAGCCGATTTTGCTCAGTATATAAAAAACCTATTGGCAATCTTTGCGCAGGTGAAGCGCGTATTGAAAAGCACAGGCTCGTTCTGGTTGAACATTGGCGATACCTACCAACAAAAGGGTTTAGCAGGTATACCCTGGCGAGTCGCCCTCGCATTGGTCGATCATCAAGGGTGGATCATACGGAATGATATTATTTGGAACAAACTCAAGGGACCAGACAATGCCAAAGATAAGTTGCGAAATATCCATGAATATGTTTTTCACTTTGTAAAGCAAAGTAAGGGCTTTTACTACGATATAGCAGCCATCCGCTCGAAACCAGGAAAAGCTGTTGTCAGGAACGGTGCAATTGTGTCAGCTACAGGCGTTACTGGGGTGCGTTACAAACGGCAAATTGAAATGTCTACCGCGCTGTCCGATGAGGAAAAACAGCGCGCGTTTCAAGCGCTCGATGAAATGCTACAGCGGATTGCGAGGGGCGAAATCTCCGATTTTCGTATGGTAATCCGCAACCAGCAAAGAACAACTCACTCAGACTCAGAAAAAGTGTCGGGTAGAGCGAAAGAGTTAGCGCAAAAAGGCTTTTATTTCTTGCAGTATCATCCCGACGGCAGCAAGCCCAGCGACGTTTGGGAAATTATTCCTGAAGATACAACGAAACGGGAGGGACATTATGCAGCTTATCCTGAAGACCTGTGCCGAATCCCTTTATTGGCGACGTGCCCTTTAGGCGGCATAGTACTTGACCCTTTCTGTGGAACAGGTACAACGAACCTTGTTGCTATGAATCTTGGACGAAAATCAATCGGAATTGACTTATCGCAACAGTATATCGAATACGCTAAACGGAGAACCAGCATTTTGTTATGAACAGTCCAATTTTAGAGTTATTTACAATTTCAACGCTTCGAGATGACACTGATTGGCGAGAATTAGTCGTTGAACAACAACGCGCCTATCTGAATAAAAAGTGCGTCAAGGTACGAAAAAGCCAGCCTGAGATATCGATTGGGACATACTCGATAATGCATGGGGCAAAAGCACCCCGCAATATCATTGCCTGTCCCCATCGCTTTTTGGAGCGTGGGCAAGTATTCCTCGATTGTCTTCATCTTCTAACCTTACATGAGCCAGGGAATGAAATTCATAAAGTCGCAGAAATTGAAGTGCCAGGGGGAAGTGTCGATTACTTCCTTGTTTCAGTTCACGGGAATAAAGTTGTGGATTTTGTGGGAACAGAATTTCAAGCGCTTGATACAACAGGCAAATTGTGGCCCTCTCGACAGCAGTTTTTGAGTTCAATGGGACTTGCAGTCGAAAAGGAAAGTGGATCAACAGGAACTTATGGTGTGAACTGGAAAATGACTGCTAAGACGACAATGGTTCAACTTCATCACAAGGTGGAAACTTTCGAGGGTTTAGGTAAGCACCTTGTACTCGTTTTGCAGGATGAATTGCTCGCTTACATGCGCCGAGAGTTTAATTTCGGGCATGTCCAGGATGCAAAACTTGGGCATTCGATGCACTTTCATGCGTATGCCTTGCAGCAAACTGGGAATGACTACCAAATCGCCTTAGCTTCACGTGCAAGCACCGATGCAAATGGGATTGCTTCAGCACTTGGTTTGCAGGCGAGTGCAAATGTAGACCTCGAAGTCATTTCAGCGCTCTTGCAACGCAAACTCTCGTCAAAAACGCTGCTTCGAATTTGACATTCGGATGCAACAAATAAGAACTTTACTTCGACATAATCGAGGGCGTGGACGAGCAAGCCTGACCGCCGAGCGTCACGACAGCGGCAGCAGATGATACGCCAGCACCCCCAGCCACACCGTCTGACCGATCGTCAGCGCCAGCGCGCGCGAGTCGCCAGGAGTCAGCACGATCTGCAGCGGCGCGTGCGATCCGTCGGTCAGCCGGACCGTCACGCGCTGCAGGTGCCCGGCAAAGCTGATCGACTCGACTGTCCCGGCGCCGATGACCGCGCCGATCGCGTCCGCCTCGGCGCGCGTCGCAGACACAGCGATCTCTTCGGGGCGGCACAACACCTGCACGGGCTGCCCGCTCAGATGCTCGGTATCGGGCGGGGCGGGCAGATTGGCGTCGCCGATGTAGACGCGCGTGCCGTTGCGCCGCGCCTGCAGCAGGTTCGCCGTGCCCAGAAAGGTGGCGGTGAAGGACGTTTGTGGACGCTGATACAGTGCCGTCGGCGCGCCAACCTCCAGCAGCTCGCCCTTGTCGATCACGCCGATGCGGTCAGCGATGTCGAATGCCTCTTCCTGATCGTGCGTGACCAGGATCGCCGTGACGCCGAGCCGCTGTTGAATGGCGCGCAGGCTGGTGCGCAGTTGGGCGCGAATCTTCACATCGAGCGCGCCGAATGGCTCATCGAGCAGCAGCACGTTGGGCTGATACGCCAGCGCCCGCGCCAGCGCGACCCGCTGCTGCTGTCCTCCGGAAAGCTGAGTCGGCAGCCGATCGCCACAGTCATGCAGGTCGATCAGGTCGAGCAGCTCTTCGACCTTCGCCCTCTGTTCGGCGCGGCGCACCTTGCGGATGCTCAAACCAAAGGCGATGTTGTCCGCGACGGTCATATGCCGGAACAGCGAGTAATTCTGAAAGACGAAGCCCGTCCCGCGCGCCTGGGGCGACAACGCCGTCACGTCGCGGTCGTGCAGCAGGATACGTCCGCTGTCAACGGGCAGCAGCCCGGCGATCAGGCGCAGCAGCGAGCTTTTGCCGCTGCCGCTGGCGCCCAGCAGCACGAACAGCTCGCCCGTCTCGACGTGCAGCGAGACATCGCGCACGACCTGTTCCGTCCCATACGACTTGCTGACGTGCTGCAAGGTGATCGACATCGGTAGTTTACCTTTGATCGAGAGCGCGATGACGCAGGTGATTCATGACTATCAGAATGACGACCGAGAGGATGCACAGCAGCACCGAGACGCTGTAGCCGCCGGTGTTGTCGCGGTCTTTGAGCGCGCGAAAGATGAAGGTGGTCGCCGTCTCGGTGTACCCCTCGATTGCGCCCGCCACCACCGACACCGCGCCGAATTCGCCGATGACGCGCGCGAATGTCAGCACGATGCCGTACAACAGCGCCGTCCGGATCTCCGGCAGCACGATGCGGCGGAAGGTCGTCCAGCGGCTCGCGCCCAGCGTGTACGCCGCTTCCTCGTAGTCGGGCGGCAGCGCCTCCAGCACGGGCTGAATTTCGCGGGTGACGAAGGGCAGCGCGACAAAAATCTTGACCAGTAGAATCGCGGGATAGGCGAACACGATCGGGAACAGCGTCGGGCTGAACCAGCCGCCGCGCCCGAACATCACCAGCACCGCGTATCCGGCGATCGGCGTGGCGAACACGAATGGAATATCGACCAGCGCATCCAGAAATTTGCGCCCGGTGAAGCGGTGGCGTACCAGCACCCAGGCGGTGATCAGCCCGAACAGCGCATTGACCGCGACGGCGATTACCGAGAGCAGCAGCGACACCAACAGCGCGTGCTGCACGCTGGCATCCTGAAAGGTGGCGATGATCGGCTCCAGCCCTTTGGCAAAGGTGCCGTACAGGATGGTCAGGAAAGGAATGACCATCAGCATGCCCGCATAGAGGACGACGAATCCAATCAGGATGAAGGCGGGCAGCGAACGCGGCGACAGCTCACGCATGACGCTGCCTCCTCAGAAACAGATCGACGCCGATCGTGACCATGAACGACACCAGCAGCAGCACCACCGAGGCGCCGCTGGCTGCCTGGAAATTGCCTTCCTCGATCTGGGTGTAAATGTAGACGGTGGCAGTCTGCGTGCGCATCGGGATATTGCCGGAAATGATCACCACCGAGCCGAACTCACCCAGCGAACGCGCGAAACTGAGCAGCGCTCCGGTGATGATCGCCGGACGGATCACCGGGAAGATGATGCGAAAGAAGGTCGTCCAGGGTGACGCGCCGATGGTGTGCGCCGACTCCTGCTGGTTGGCGTCGAGCTGGATCAGCACCGGCTGCACCGTGCGAATCACGAATGGATAGCCGACGAACAGCAGCGCCAGCACGATCCCCGGCGTGTCAAAGATGATCCGCAGGTCGAAAGTATCCTTGAAAAAGGCACCGATCACGGTCTGCGGTCCGTAGGCGACCACCAGCATCACGCCGATCACCAGCGTCGGCACCGCGAACGGAATGTCGATCAGCGTGTTGAACATTTTCTTGCCGGGGAAGCGGTACACCACCAGCACATACGCCGTCAGTGTGCCCATGACGGTGTTGATCACGGTCATCAGCACCGCAGTCCACACGCTCAGTCCGATCGCGCTGACCACATCCGGTCGCACCAGGCTGGCGACGAATTCGTCCAGTCCAGAATACAGCCCCTGCACGAATACCACCACGATCGGCACCGCGATGAAGGCGATCAGATAAGTGAACGCGGCGCCGCGCAGCCCCCAGACACCATAAGGCGTCTGCGGCGGCGCGACCGCGATCGAGCGTGCAGCGGGGAGCGAGAAATGAGTCATCGGGTCTAGGAAGCGCCTTTGATCGCGGTGATCAGCGCTATGATAGTACCATCTTCACCAAAGTAGGCGGGCTGTGCTTCACCCCAGCCCCCAAATTCCTCGATCGTGAACAGGTCTTCGATCGCCGGGAAGATGATGTCTGGGTTGATCTCGACCGTGACCGTCTCATCGGGCAGGTCGGCGGGGACTTCCACATCGAGACCATAATCGGCAGCCACGACCGGATTGACCGGACGAAAGCCGTTGCTGGCAAAGACGCGCTGCGCGTCTTGCGTGTACAGGAATGCGACGAATGCCTCAGCCACCTCACGGGTGCCGTGCAGATCGACGTAGGTATCGACGACCGCGACCGGGTTTTCGATCAGGATGGTCGAGCGCGGATAAATGGCGTCGTACTCGCCGCCCGCCTTGATCCCGGCGAAATACTCGTTTTCGTAGGCGATCGCCACGTCACCGATACCACGCTCGAAGGTGAGGAAGCTCTCGCGGGCGTCCCGATCCAGCACCTCGACGTTGCTGATCAAGGCGCCCAGGAAGCCGATGCCGCCCTCGTCGGTGCCGTCGAAGCCCTCGACAAAGCCGCGCCGCGCGGCGCCGTATGCCGCCAGGATGTTCCAGCGCGCGCCGCCGCTGGTGGCGGGGTTGGGCGTGATCACTTCGACGCCTGCTGCGGCGAGGTCACCCCAGTCGGTGATACCGAGCGGATTGCCCGCACGCACAGCCAGCAGCGCGACCGAGTCGCTAACCATGCCGTCGTACTCGTTGGCATTCCAGTCTTCGCTGACCAGACCCGCGCTCACCAGCCGGGTGACATCGGGTTCGAGCGCCAATGCCACTACATCCGCCTCAAAGCCGCCAGCGACCGCGCGCGACTGCGTGCCGGACGCCTGATAGGATTCCAGGAAACGCACCGTTTGCCCGGTCTCTTCCAGCCAATAGGCTTGAAACAGCGGGATGATCTCGCCATAGGCTTCGCGTGGGACGGCATAGGCGACCAGCGTCATAGTGACTGGCGCGGGCGCGTCCTGCGCGGAAACGGCGCGCAAACTGAGCAGGACGATGGTGGCGATGACGACGAAAACCTGACCGATGTCTTTGAACTGTTTCATTTCAACTGTGGCTCCTGGTAGATACAGATCGGGTCAATCACTTTCACAGGCACAGATTGAGCGTCGGCATCGGGTGCGGGCACAGACAGACAATAAAAAACCCCGATGCTGCCACCGGGGTTTTCGACGCACGCAATCGTATGCTACGACTTCAGCGGGTCGGCTCCAGGCAGCAGGCGTTGTCGGCGCGACAACACATCGTGCAGGGCATGGAACAGCTGAAGAGCAGCAGAACGATCATCGGCACATCACTTTGATGAGTTATAGGACTTGTTTGATAGGGTAACAAACGAAAGAGGGGTTGTCAAGTCCCTCACGCATCTATTTTTATGGCGGTCATCCAAAATCATCGATCTGGCGTCGAGCCTGACGAATGCGGTGGCGCGCTATGGATTATGCGACACACTGTCATGTGTCCAACGCCGCTGCACAACGATGGCGTGCGCTAAGGGTGGGCAGAGCAGGTGGCGCATCAAAGCGCGAGTGGGGATAATCTCAGCCCATTCGCCATCGCCGACTGGGATCATACTTATGCCACCGTTTGCCCGCACGCTCGTCGCTGTCCTGCTCGCGCCCCTGCTTGTGCTGATCCTGAGTGCATTCACCAGCCGATCGGCTGTGAACAGCGCCATCCTCACGCCGACGCCCCATCCATCCACGCTGATCTTCGACGCGCAGCCCGGTCCCGACGTGCCGACCCTGCACGCCATGAGCGCCGGACTGACCGATGACGCCGCGATCGTGGCGGCTGCCGTCGCCTATTTCGATGCCAACGCCGATCGTCTGCGTATCCTGTGGCGCGAAGACCACCCCGATCGTTTAAAGGCGATCTACGCGATGGTTCTGGTGCATCTCAGCACACCCTACGGGGTGGTGCCGACCTTCCCGTCCTCGTTGAGTGCCTATCTCGCGGAGCCGTATGCCCACTGTGGCACCTACACCTGGGCACAACTGGCGATCGCGCGCGGCTTAGGCTTGACGATGCGCACGGTCGAATTCGTCGGCGAACATGCCTGGCTCGAGGTCCAGATCGACGGCGTCTGGGAGCTGTTCGACGCCACCACCAACATCTGGATCGATCAGGGGATCGAGGTGCTGCTGCGCGGCGAAGCCCGCCATTATCGCGCGTTCTATACCCCGCTGCTGGACTCGACTCGTCCTGACGCGCGCCTGCATGTGGCGGAAGGGTACGATATGCAGCGACTGCGGATGCGGATGCCCACGATCGGGATCGGCTATTTTCCGCCCGGTGAGATGCGCGTCGGCATACAGTAGCAACGTGTAACGATGACCCGCGCCCTCAACTCGGCAATTGAACCCGTATCCGCAACCTGCTATGATAGCGCGCGGTCAATTCAACCTGATCGCCTTATCTTCCCCACGTCTGGACTCGGTGGTGTGTTGCGCGCTGGTAACCAAGGTGCGTGAGCCGTCGGGGATGAAGGGCGTGCACGATCAAACACACCCATGTTCAAGGAGCCAGTCGCATTATGCCCTCGCAAGTGACTATCAAGGGTCTCTTAGAGACCGGCGTCCATTTCGGTCATCGCACGACCAAATGGAACCCCAAGATGAAGCCGTACATCTTCACCGAACGCAACGGCATCCACATCATCGATTTGCAGCAGACGATCGTCAATCTGAATCAGTACTACGACATGATCCGCGATATGGCGCAGACTGGCGGCACGGCGCTGTTCGTCGGCACCAAGCGGCAGGCACAGGAAGCAGTCGCGGGTGAAGCCGACCGCTGCAACATGCCCTACGTCAATTCGCGCTGGCTCGGTGGCACCCTCACCAACTGGCGCACCATCCGCGACCGCATCGACGCCCTCAAAAAGCTGGAAAAGCGCCGCGAAAATGGCGAGTTCGACCTGCTGAGCAAGAAAGAGGGCTTGATCCTCTCGCGCAAGATTCTGAAGCTGCAAGAGCGGCTCGGCGGCATTCGTAACATGAAGAAGCTGCCTGAGATGCTGATCGTGGTCGATACCCGCCGTGAGGCGACCGCCGTCAAAGAAGCCAACACCCTGAATATCCCGGTGCTGGCGCTGGCGGACACCAACAGCGACCCCGATACCATCGATTACATCATCCCGGCGAACGACGACGCCGTGCGCGCCGTCAAGCTGCTGCTGGCTGCCCTGGCGGACGCCGCCATCGAGGGACAGCAAATGCGCAATTCTGCCAACGCCGACAGCGCCGGGTCGGACAATTCGGCGGCGTTCTTCGAGAAGTATGCCGACGATGAAGAGAGCGACGAGGCACTGCTCGGACCGGGCGCGCTCGCCAATCTCGCCAAGCTCAAGACCACCCGCTTACTCGATGACACCGACAGCGAGGCATAGTCAGTAAATGGCAATCACCGCACAGCAGGTCAAAGATTTACGTGAAGCGACGGGCGCTGGTCCCCTCGACTGCAAAAAGGCGCTGGAAGCCAACGACGGCGACTTTAAGAAGTCGATCGATTTTCTGCGCGAAAAAGGCTTGTCGAAAGCCGCCAAGAAACTGAGCGCGGGTCGCACCATGAATGAAGGCACCGTTGGTATGTATCAGCATTACAACCAGCGCGTCGCCGTGATCGTCGAGGTCGATTGTGAGACCGACTTTGTGGCGAACACCGACCGTTTTCGTGGGTTCGCCCGCGACCTGGCGCTGCACATCGCCAATCTCGCCCCGGAATATGTCCGCCGTGAGGATGTGCCCGCCGCCGTCGTCGAGGCAGAGGCAGCGATCCAGAAGCGCCGTTACGATGAGGAAAACAGCGGCAAGAAGGAAAAGCCCGCCGATGTGGTCGAGAAGATCGTCAACGGGCGGATGGACAAGTTTTACGAGGAGATCGTCCTGATGGAACAGACCTTCCTCAAGGACGAGAGCAAGACGATCGCACAGTTGTTTGGCGAGCTGGTGGCAGAGGTTGGTGAGAGCTGCGAAATTCGCCGCTTCGCCCGCTTCGCCATCGGGGACGTGACCGACGCCGACCAGAGCGCCGACGCCTAATCTGATGCGCTCGCATCCGCCGCACCTGCATTCGTCGCATTTTGTATGACCTGAAGAGGATTAGCCGTCTGGCTAATCCTCTTTTTTTGCCTGTTTTTTGTGCATCATCTCTACGACAACGAGGAGACCCACCCATGAGCGATCGCATTCCCATGTACAAACGGATCGTCCTGAAGATGAGCGGTGAGGCGCTGGGCGGCGCCGTTGGCGCGGGGATCGACCCAGCCGCCGCCGCCATGATCGCCAGTCGGATCAAAGCCATTCACGAATTGGGCGTCGAGATCACCCTGGTGATCGGCGGCGGCAATCTGTGGCGTGGTGCCCAGGGCGCCAGCCGAGGCATGGATCAAGGCACCGCCGACCAGATCGGTATGATCGCCACCGTCATGAACGGGCTGGCGCTGCAGGACGCGCTCCAGCATCTCGACGTGACCACGCGCGTGCAGACCGCCGTCGCCATGAATGCGGTCGCGGAGCCGTACATTCGCGGGCGCGCCATCCGTCATATGGAAAAAGGGCGCGTGGTCATCATCGCGGGCGGCACAGGCAACCCCTATTTCACGACCGATACGGCAGCGGCATTACGCGCGCTGGAGGTCAACGCCGAGATCGTGATCAAGGCGACCAAAGTCGATGGCGTATACGACAAAGACCCGAACAAGTACAGCGACGCGGTGCGCTACGAGCGCCTGAGCTATCAGCAGGTGATCACGGACAACCTGGGCGTGATGGACATGACCGCGTTTGCCATGTGCCGCGAACACAACATGCCGATCCTGGTCGTCAACTTTTGGTCGCCGACCGACCTGCTTGATGCGGTGTGCGGGTTGACGGCTGTCGGTACGCTCATCGATGCTGGACAGGGGTGAGCGGTGTCCCTTCGACGGACAGCGTGACGCGCGGTATCGTGGACAGGTCATCCGCGAACACCCAGATCGAGAGCGCGATGTGCTCGGTGCCGCGCGGCGCGATCACGTCGTCGAGCGTATCGACTCGATAGCCCAGCACACGATCGTCATCATCGGTCAGCATGACGACCGCGCGGTCGAGGTGGATCGGCAGGTCGGACGGGTTGTTGACCTGAGCGGTGACGATCCACACCGCAGCAAAGTCGTCGCGGCGCTGGGTGATATGGCTCACGACCAGCGCGGCGACGGCGTCCGCCTGTACCGGACGAAAGCTGATCAGGCGTGCTGAAATGGTGGCATGTTCTGTCCCCGGCGCCGGGAAGATGATGCTGTAGGGAGCCTCGGCACCAGGCGCGATCATCGGCTGGACTGTGGCGATCGTGCCGACTCGCTTTTCGCCTGTCACCAGGTGCATCACCACCTCGACCACGACCTCCCCGACCGCGCTGTTCCCGCCGTTGATGATGCGTCCAAAACAGGCGATCTGACCGAAATCGGCGGGATAGCAGGTGGGCGCGCTGACTTCGAGCGCTGCATCGTCGCTGGGGCGCGGCGCGGGCGAGACAGCGAGGGGACGAAAAAAGGCGGAGGCGAGCGGCGGCGCGGTGGGATCGGACAATCGCCCACTCATGAGCGTGATCGACGGATAATCGGTCGGCGTCCCGGTCGGGGCATCGCTGCTGGTGACGATGGTGCAGCCCGTCACCCAGGTACTTATGAACATGCCGCAGACGAGCGGACGCCAGCCCCAGTATCCCATAGGTGGGATTCCTCGGTTATCCCATACGCACAATGAATTATCCCACATTATACGCGCAAAGAACCAAATGGATCACCTGTTTGGCACAGACAATGTAGACTTAATCCAATCTTGATGCTATAGGAATTTTGACACGATGACCGCTGTTTCAATCGCAGCACAAATCGGCATCCTGCTCATCGAGCGAGCGCGCACCGTCTGCACCGCCGAGTCCTGCACGGGCGGGCTGGTCGCGCACCGCCTGACCGACATTCCCGGCAGTTCCGCCTATGTCCTGGGCGGGATCGTCGCCTATGCCAACAACATCAAAGAGCGGCTGCTGGGCGTGCCGCGCGATCTGCTGATCGCGCATGGTGCCGTCAGCGCACCCGTCGCGCGGGCGATGGCGGCGGGCGCACTGGAGCGGTTTGGCGCCGATTACGCGATCAGCATTACCGGCATCGCTGGACCGGGCGGCGGTTCAGACGACAAACCCGTCGGTCTGACATATATCGGTCTGGCGCGCCGAGATGATGAGGGCACGATCGAGGTGCAGCAGTTCGTATGGTCTGGCGATCGGGAAGCGAACAAAGCGTCCAGCGCCGACGCCGCCTTGTCGTGGCTGCTGGATACGCTGGCACAGGAGTCTTGATCGATCGAATCTGGCACGCCGGAGCTTTGCCTGTTTCCCTTTATTTCCCTTCCGAATGGGTTACTCTACAGCTTCATGGGGAGGCGGGGGCAGCACCTCGTCGATGTCGTGTTTGACGGCATAGGCAGCGGCTTCGGCGCGGTTGGCGACGCCGAGCTTTGCCAGCACACTGCTGACGTAGTTGCGCACTGTGCCCTCACCGAGATAGAGCTGCACAGCGATCTGACGGTTGGTCATGCCATGCGCGACGCGCGAAAGAACGGAGAGTTCCTGCTGCGTCAATGCCTGAAAGGCAGCCGCTCGCTGTGATTGATCGGTTTTGCGCATTTCCGCGAACACTGCCGCCGTCAGCGCCGGATCGAGGATGTTCTCGCCCCGACTGACGCGCTCGACCGCATTGACCAGATCGCCATCCTCGATACGCTTCAGGACGTACCCCGATGCGCCGGCACGGATGGCGGCGAATAAAAGATCATCTTCGGCATAGCTGGTCAGTACAATCACCTTACAGTCGGGCACCGCCGCGATGATCTGACGGCACGCCTCGATGCCCGATATACCTGGCATTCGCACATCGACCACCGCCACATCGGGGGTGAATTCCCGCGCTTTGGCGACCGCTTCTTCCCCGGTAGATGCCTCCGCCACCACACGAAAATGCGCGTGATGTTCCAGCAAAGCCCGCACACCCGCGCGGACTACAGTATGATCGTCGGCGACCAGGATGCGAATTTGACCTGCCATGTGAATCGTCCGTTCGATTGATCGATAAAATGGTTCCGGGCATGCGCAAGGTAGCTGCAATACGCGACAAAGCAGCACCTTGTCCCGCAGCACTCCTGATATTCTGGATCGATTGTGATCAGTCTAGTAGAAAGTGAGCGCGATGACGAGTAACGACTCTCAGCCAAAAGAGGTGACAGACATCCTGTCCACCCTGAAAATGATCGCGGAAGCGGTGATCGGCGTGGCGGGTGCGGACACGCTGCAACAGGTGTTTCAGCAGATCGCGTATGTGGCGCAGCAGCTCGTCGGGGCGCGCTACGCTGCATTGGGCATCCCCGGCGCAGGCGGGACAATGGCTTACTTCGAGGTGGTGGGGATCGCGCCGGACGCGATCGCGCGCATCGCCCATCCGCCGATCGGTCGCGGACTGCTCGGCGTGATCATGCACGAACGCGAGATTTTGCGCCTTGAGCATATATCCGACGACCCACGCCATATAGGATTTCCGCCCGGTCATCCGCCGATGGAACGGCTGCTCGGCGTGCCGATCCAGGTCGGTGGGCAGTTATTCGGAATGCTCTACCTGACCGACCGCCGCGACGATCAGCCCTTCACCCAGGAAGACCAATGGTTGGTCGAATCGCTGGCAGGGTACGCGGCGCTGGCGATCGCCGGGGCACAATTACAGGATCAACACCGCCGTGTCACGCTGTTGGAAGAACGCGAACGTGTCGGCATGGACCTGCATGATGGGGTAATCCAGTCATTGTACGCGATCGGGATGCAGCTTCAGCTCGTGCGCTTGTCACAGCCAGCGGTGGCGGACTCGGTGAGCCAGGCGACGCGCAGCCTGGACGCAGTGATTGAGGACATCCGCCGTTATATTCACAATCTCAACGCCGCGACCTACGAACGCACGTCGATCCGCGAGGGGCTGTTGGATGTGGTGGCGCGGCTGCACATCCCCGCGACCCTGATGCTCACCGTCGATGCTCCCCATGGTCCGCCCCCCTTTTCGCCGTCGGTCGTGGAAGCCGTATGCCAGATTGCCTACGAGGTCGTCAGCAATATTGTCCGTCACGCCGATGCGACTCATGCCTCGATCACCGTCACCGAGGGCGCTTCCAGCTTTCGTATGGTGGTGCAGGACGACGGACGCGGCTTTGTCCCCGACTCTCTGGACGAGTTTAGCTCCGATGCGCTGGAGGATACGGTTGGCTTGGGCTTGCGCAACATCGTCGGTCGGGCGCGGGTGCATAACGGCGAAGTGACTGTGACCAGTGCGCCAGGAGGGGGTACGCGGGTGACGCTGACGCTACCGACCTGGCTGGTGTCCTCTGCAAGGCTGCATGGAGCGTAAGCAACCCCACGCCTAAAGGTGGGGGGTTCTCGCGCCATTTTGGGAATGCTCGACTCACAGTCCTACACCTGGTTTGGTCCGCTGATCGCCATCGGTGAGCTGCTGATCGGGATCGCGCTGATCGTCGGTGCGTTCGTCGGCGTGGCGGCATTTTTCGGCGCGTTCATGAACTGGAATTTTATCATGGCGGGCACAGCCAGCACCAACGGACTGTTGGGCGTGGCGGCACTGCTGCTCATCCTGGCATGGAAAATCGCGGGCTGGTACGGTGTCCGATCGCTTTCTGCTGCGCTGGCTCGGTACACCCTGGGGACGCCACGAAAGCGCTGTCATCGATACGCCTGACGTGCCGCGTGAACCGGAGCGCTTACGCGGGACGGCATAACGCCCGCTGATGCACCGCTGTGCAGTGCCGGACTCCTGCCATAGCCAGCCTGGTTACAATCCGCTATCCTCACCGCATCTGCCAGCCGATGCGTGTGAGGATAGTTTTATGTTCGACGATGCGATACGCACCTTTCTCGAAAAACCCCTGATCGCCCGGCTGTCCACCATCGACCCGCACGGCTACCCGCACACCGTGCCGATCTGGTTCATGCTCGACGGCGACGATCTGCTGTTCATCACCGACCGGGACACGCGCAAGGCGCAAAACGCGCTGGCGAACGCCAAAGGCGCGGCTGCGATCGGCGGGGATGCCAAAGATGGCGCGGGCTATCTGATTCGCGGAGACTTCACCATCACGACTGATGAGGGCAAGCAGGTGACTGATCGCATGGTCGATCGCTACATGGAGCCGTCTGCCGCCGCCGCCACCAAAGAGATGTGGAAAGACGACGATGTGGTCGTGATCCGCCTGGTGCCGAGCGCGGTCGTGCGGGTGATGTGACCGTATTAAAAAAACGCTCGCCCCCTGGTGCAACCCATGCACAGGGGGCAAATGGCGCTTAGACGTACTGGTTGTCGTCGCGTTTTGGTTTCGGCTGTACAGCGGACGCATCGTAATCGTGATGTGTCCCTGCGACGCTCGATGAGTCGTTGTGCGTCCCGGCTTCCCAGTCACGTTTCATCGCTTCCCAGCGCGGCTTCCACTCGCTGTGCCAGCGCTGTCTGAAGGCGTCCCCGTCGCGGTGTCCGCTGAAGGCGCGATAGATCAGAAAGGCGCTGCCGATCAGCAGCAGCGGCACAAATGCCCACTTCATCACCCAGAAAAAGATGAAGAAGGCGCCGATCGCCATGAACAACCCGAATGGAAACAGGAAGAACGGCGCGAAGCGGCGTCCGCCGTGATGGTGCCAGTTGTGATGATGTCCACCGTGATGGTGATGATGTCCGTGATGCATGACGTTCATGATAGTTCACATATCCCGTGTGTTGTGTTCGATATATAAATTTACGCGGCGGCGTGCAGGACGTTGCGCCAACCTGCCGAAACGGATAGGGGACTAATCGAATGGTCAGGCGCCGTTTATTCCATGCGGGCGGCGGCGGCTTCTAAGAGCATGTAGGTGAAATGTTCCGCCGGGCAGCCCGATGCCGGATCGGATACCCAGAGGGTCACGCCGTCGGAGCGCGCGACCGCCAGTCCGACGCGCCCGAAAATAGTGCGCACCACCCTCACGCGCCAGGCAGTGCCGCCGTGTGGGTAAATGTGTTCGACAGGCGACACCTGGACATGATCGTCGATCCAGACACGGTAAATCGTCGCAAAGGGCGGTGGCGCTGTATTTTGCAGCGCGGCGCGTGTGCGTGCAAAAGCGTAGGCGCTCAAGGCGTCACCAAAGCCGTCGGCGGCAAAGTCAATCTCGACCTCGCGCAGCCCGACGGCGGCGTTGTGGGCATGGAGGGCAGCGCGCAGGGCTGCGGCAGCCAGGGGTGGCGTGTTCATCCAGTCGCGGGGGAGGATGGCGGCGAGAACGGTCTCGCGCACCGCGCGCAGCGCTTCGCCTGCCCCTGTGCCGGTGATGCTGCCCAGATCGGTGCTGTCTTTCGGCTCGAACAGCGCAACCGCGAACGACGATGGCAGCCCGTGCGCCTCCTGAAAGGTGCGCAGCGGGATGAATATGCGGTCGGTGCCGTCGATGCGTAAGGGGGTCAGGGTGCGTCACTACTCACTAGGACTCTGATTCACAGACTATAATCCTGAACAGGTGCCTTTGGCAACACAGCAGCTGTCGCATGACTCGCGCTCACCATCGCCCATTGCGCGACTCGACAGGCGCAGGGGTCACAGCACGTCGCTGGGTTATGGTAAACCGTGCTATATTTATGAATCGAGTACAGTGGTCGTCTTTACGCTGATCATCTCATCCAGAATCAGTAAATCACGGTTTTCTCTGCGGACGCATTGTTATGCGTCCCTACAGCGGCGCTGAATTCGCGATTCACTGAGAACATCATTTTGTCGATCGGCACCCCTATTGCCAACACGCATATCCATACGAAACGAGGAACGCATGACGCCACGACGCTTCTCGCGCGCGATCGCGCTGCTGATCGGCTGTTTCTGTCTGCTGATCGGCGCGCGCTTCACACAAGGACAGGGCGACTCGTCCTGCCCGGCACTGGTGAACGAGGCGCTCACGCGCACTACGTCGCTGTGCGGCGCGACCGGGCGCAATGAGGTGTGCTACGGCAACGACTCGATGCAGACCGAGCCGTCGGCGCTGCTGGATGCGCCGGGAGACATCACCGCGATCGACCAGATCACACGCCTGAGCTTAGGCGCATTGGACGACAGCACCCATCGCTGGGGCGTGGCGATGGCACGCCTGCAGGTCAACCTGCCAGATACGCTGCCGGGTGAAAATGTCACCTTTTTACTGTATGGAGATGCGATTTTCGAGCCGCTGGTATCAGCCGACGCGCCCGGCGCGGTGCCCGTCAATGCCTTTCGTCTCAAAACCGGCATCACGGGGATGACCTGCGGGCAGACCGCGATGAACGGCTTACTGGTGCAGACCCCCGACTCGTCCAGCGCGCAAAAAATCGCCTTCACGCTCAACGGAGTCGAAGTCCGCATGGGTTCTACGGTCGCTTTTAGCGCCAGCGCCGCCGACGGCTTGATCGTGCGCGTGATCGAGGGTGCGGCGCTGATCGAGTCGGACGGCGTGCAGAGCATCGCCGTTGCAGGCAGCCAGGTGACGGTGCCGCTCGACGAGTCGCTCGCAGCCGCTGGCGTGCCGTCGCTGCCGATCGAGTATGATGCCCAATGGGTGGAATTTCTGCCGATCGATCCGCTGGAACGGGAGATCGAGATTGCAGCGCCGCTGGACGAAACCGCGCTGGACGATCTGATCGCCGCCATCGAGGACGAAACGGCGATCGAGGATCTGGAGACCTGGTTCGAGGACGGCGACTATAACGAGTATATCGCCGACCCCGACGATGCGATCGATGATGATGCGATCGTGCAGACAGATGAGTTCGATGCTCCGCTCGACCCGACCGATGTCCCGCCAGAAGTAGACGACGGCAGCGGATCAGATGATGACGGCTGGCTGTGGGTCGGATGACGGTGGCGGGTCGGATGACGGCGGTTAAATAGGGACGCATAACAATGCGTCCGCCTCTATCGTCCGACCGCCGCGCGCACGGCGTCGCTGACGCTGTGTGCAGGCAGGAGCGCCAGCGCCTCCCCAACCAGACTCAGCACGGCGTCGATGCGCGCCAGCGGATCGACCACGCACAGCGCCGCGTCACAGCGCAGCAGCCAGTCACCGGGGGCGAACGCCCGCGCGACGGTCAGCGTCCATTTGCGAGTCGGCATCCAGCGGCGATGGGCGGCGTAGATCAGGCTCAACGCCGCCTCTAAGTCGTCGTTGAGCCGCATATTGAGCGTGAGCGTCTCCCCGCGCGCCGCCAGTCGGCGCAGCATCCCGCCATGACCGGGCATGAATGGACGCAAGCCCGCTGTGATCTGCGCGTCCTGCACCGCGTCGGGATAATCACGCAGCCGCGCCACGATCCCAGACAGCCGATCGGATGGGCGCAGCGGCACGGCGTGGATCAGCAGGTCGCCCAGGAAGGTGAAGGCGCGCTCGGTCAGCCCGCCGGATAAGAGTCGCTCGACCGCGCGGTCGAGATCGGCGTAGCTTTGCCAGCCGATCTCGACCGCGATCGCGTCCGAATCTGCCTGAATTGTTCCAGTGATCCACTGCGAGCCGTCCCAATGCGCGTCCGGGTCCATCGCCTGATCGCGTACCCCGATCGACTCCAGCCATGCCAGCCGATCCGCCAGCGCTGGCACCGTCTCGACCCAGAAATTCATCTCGATGTCCGACTCGGTGTCCGACCAGCCACGCGCGGTCGATCCGCACACCGCGATCGCGTCAGCCAGCGCGGGCGGACAGGCGGATGCACAGCGCTGCGCGATGGCAAAGCGGGTCTGGCTGTCAGTGCTGGCATGGGCTGGCAACATGGGCATGTCCTCGTCTCGGTTGGCTTCAGAGTGTCTATTTGAACACGGAAACGCCTTTTGGACTATTCCTCGACCACAAACGGGAACGTCAGCAGGCATAACAGCAGATACACGACATCTAAAATGACCAGAATCGTCACCCATCCCGACCAGCTCTCGACCGGAGCGCCGCCCAATATGCCGTTGGTGGCGCGCACCGCCGCCAGCAGCGCAGGCAGCACGATCGGCAGCATGACGATCGGCAGCAGCGTCTCGCGAGCGCGTGTCTGAATGGTCAGCGCTGCCAGCAGCGTCCCGATCGAGGCGATCGCAAATGCCCCCAGCAGCAGCACCCCGACCGTCGCCGCCGTGATCACCGCGACGTTGTACAGCACGGTCATCACGATCAGCAGGGGCAGCGCCACCGCCAGCGTAAAGGCATAGGTCCCGCACAGCTTGCCGACGTACAGCGCCGCCCGGCTCACTGGAGCCAGCAGCAGCGCGTCAAAGCTGCCGCCTTCGCGCTCGATCGCCATACTGCGATTGAGTCCCAGGATCGCGGCAAACACGATCGTCACCCACAATACCCCACCGACGGCTTCGGCGCGTGCCTGGCGGTTGAGTTCGAGCGCAAAGCTGAATATCAGCACGCTCAACAGCGCGAATAAGCCCATCGCGCCGACCAGCTCGCGGCTGCGCAGCTCGGTGACGACATCTTTTTCCGCGACGGCGAGGGCGGCACGCCAGAAACGCATCGATTGCTATCCTCGATTGATTGTAGTCACGACAAAAAATTAACCGGAGATGCGGAGATGGAGAGGGAACGATCGAGATGCAGACTTGATCGTCTCATCCGCTTTTTTATTTCCCTGAATCTCTGGTCAACGCCTGTTTTTATCCACTGATCAGCGCGCGATAGGTCGCGTGCAGGTCGATGGGCATGGCGCCGTCATAGCCCACCCGTCCCCTGACCAGGATGACCGCGCGACTCGCCAGCCGGGTCGCACGGTCTAGCTCGTGCGTCGTCAGCACGATCGTGCGCCCGTCGTCACGCGCGCGCGCGACGATCGCGTCCAGGATTTCGGCGGCACCGACATCCAAGCCCGTGTAGGGTTCGTCCAGCAGCAGCACAGTCGGATCGTGCAGCAGCGCGCGGGCGATGGCGAGCCGCTGTTGCATCCCACGCGAGAATGTGCGCGTCGGCACGTCGGCGCGCTTGCGCAATCCGACCTGATCCAGCAGCATATCGATCCGATCGTCGGCGTCGGTCAGACGATACAGTTTGGCGAAGAAACGCAGATTTTCGCGCGCGGTCAGCGTCTCGTAGATCAGGGTGCGGTGGGCGACCAAGCCGATCTGCGCGCGCACCGCCGCCGCCTCGCGCGGCAGCTCCCACCCGCCGACGCGAATCACACCGGAAGTCGGCTTGCTCAACCCGGCGATCAGCCGGATCAGCGTCGATTTGCCGCCGCCATTCGCCGCCAGCAGCGCGACGCACTCCCCGCGCCCGATCGCCAGGTCGATCCCGCGCAGCGCGGGCAGGACGCCGTAACTTTTGACCAGCTTCTCGATCGAGATCAGCGCGGAGGGCGATTCCCCGTTCGGGGGGTGGGGAGGGGAGATGGTCATGCGCGCCGCTTCGACGCGATCAGACGTGCCATGCGCGCTTTCAAGGCGGCACGCTGAGTCTGATAGGCGGTCTCGTCGATCGTCCCCGCCGCGAAATCACCATCGAGATCGGCGATCGCGTCCGCCAGCGCCTCGATCTGTCCATCGGCACCGCCGACCGACTCCGCTGCCCGGTTGCGCGCCGCGATGAAATAGACCCCGCCGCCGACCACGCCCGCCATGATCAGCACAGCGCCGATCACCAGCGGCAGCGCGCTGCCGGTCACGACCGCGCCGCTGCCGCGATCGACTGTGCCAGCGGACGCAGCCATGCCGCTCACCTCATAGCGCAGCACCGACCCGGCGGGCAGCGTGAGCGTGTCGCCGTAGGCATTGAAGGACGCATCCCCGATCTGCTCGACGCCGCGCGCCGGGAATTGCTCGCCCGTGACGGCGATGTCCAGCGGACGCACCAGCAGCCGCGCGGCACCGTCGAGCGCGTAGGTGAGCGGCTGCTCGATAATCGCGCCGCCGCCGTACTGCACCAGATAAATGACGTTGACGATGTGCGTCTCGCCGGGCAGCACCATCTGCGTATCGATCAGTACGCTGTTGTCTGCGGGCACGACATAGCGATTGTCCTGTCCCATCAGGCTGGCGACCAGTGCCCCCGGCGGCAGCGGCAGCACCAGCGAGATCGGACGCCCGTCCTCGGTGGTCTCAGTCGAGGTGAAGGCGCGATCCGAGGTGTTGCGGAGGTCGAATACCTGGGCGACCTCCATGCCGTCTCCGACGACCGTCACCTGAGTGACCATGCCGCGAATGGCGATTACGCCGGGGTCGTCGGTCAGCTCGTAGATGGTGATCGGCAGATCGACCGTCCCTGCCTCGACGGTAGTGGTCAGCGTGTCGCCGCGCGCGATCTCCGACACGAACACGCGCTCACGGTAATTGGCGGTGACGATGATCGCCGTTTCGGACGAGATCGGGACGGCATCGAACGCAAACGATCCATCAGCGCCAGTCGCTGACTCGATCTGAGTCTGCGCCGGGTCTGACGACGGATCGATCACGAACAGCGTCAGTGGGACGCCCGCCGGGACAGCCGCGCCCGCCGTGCCATTGGTCAGCGTCCCGGTGACACGGATCGCGCCTGTGAGCGCATTACTACCCTCGTTCACCGCACCGACCGCCGCCGTCGCTGCGGGTGAGGCGAGCTGTCCCACCTGGCTCGCTGCCAGCGGCGCCAATCCGACCGCTTCAGCGTTCGCCAGCGACAGCGTGCGCACATAGCCCGTGACTGCACGCACGTCGGCATCGCTCCATGTCCCACCGTGACGCGCGCCCTGGGCGGGCATGATGTCCCCGATTCCCTCGTCGATACTGACGTACACACCGCCGTCGTCCAGGAATGCCATGTTTGCCGGATCGCTCAGATCGCCCGGCGACTCACGCAGCCGCAGGGCGCGTTCGCCGTCGCCACGTCCGCTCTCGCCATGACATTCGGCACATTCCAGTGCGTACAGCTCACGTCCGCGCGCGATCGCGGTGGGCGTGTTGTGCAGTGTATAGGTGTAGAGCGCCACCGCCCACCGATCCTCGAACGAGAGCGCGTCTCTCCAGGGCGGCATCAGTTTTTCGATCCGTCCTTGTGTGATCGTCCTGAACCAGGCTTCAGGCGTTTGCTCGGAGGCGGTCGCCGGATCGAGAAAGCTGGCGACATCGACGACCTGTCCGCTCTGCACCAGCGCACCATCGCCCGCACCGCCGCTGCCGTGACACTGGGTACAGTGCTGCGCGTACACCTGGGCGCCGCGCGCTGTGTCGGCAGCGAACGACGGAAAAGCGGGTTCGGTCGGCGTGGGCACGAGCGCGGTCGGCGGCACCAGCGACGAGACGATCACAGGTTCCCCGGCGAGTCCGGTGCAGCCGACCAGCAGTGCACCAGCGAGAATCACGGCACACATGAAAATCAAATGGGTGAGTCGTCTCACGGAGTCCTCGTATCGTCATCGGGAGAGACCGCCGCGCTCGCCCGCGCCCGCGCGATGGCAGCGTCGATAGCAGCGTCCATATCGGCGTCGGTCATCGGCGGTGCAGGTGGCACATCGGACGCCTGCCGTTCCACCTTGTCCAGCATTTTTAGCGCCCACACCCCGCGTTCGAGCCAGACGGCGCGGTCGGCAGTGTAGAGGTCTGGGTCGATCTTGCCGAGCGCGTGATCCTCGTCCAGATCGCGTACATTGCGCAGCGCCCGGTCGTAGAGCGCGCCATATTTCTCACGGCGGCGGACAGTCTCGGAGTCGGCGCTGACACCCGGACGACGCAGCAGCGGCGCGCCGATCAGCGCGATCACAGCGATCGTCAGGACGAATGTGATCAGCAGTCCGCCCACGCTCATGAGGCAGCCGCCAGCAGCGGATCGATCGCCGCAGCCAGCGCGACCGGATCGACAGCCGAATAGAAGAACCCCACGACCTGACCCTCGGCGTCGATCAGGAAAGTCTCTGGTACGCCGGTGATGCGATACAGCCGCTTCGACACATCCGCACGGGTATCGGGCAGATTGGGGTAGGTGATGCCGTAGCGCGCGACAAACGCCGCCGAGTCGTCAGGTTCATCGCTGTGCGTGACGCCGACGAACTGGACTCGTCCAGGGTGGCTGACGGCGTAGCGCGCCGACAGCGCCTGCAGCGCGGGCGCTTCATCGGCGCACGGAGCGCACCAGCTCGCCCAAAAATTCAGCACCACGATCCTGCCGCGCTGCTCGGACAGTCTAAATGGCGTGCCATCCAGCCCGGTCAGGGTGAAATCAGGGGCGGTGCCGTCGGTCGGCTGTCCTTGCTGATTGCGCAGCAGGGCGAGACCGATTACGGCGATCACCACCCCCACCAGCAGCAGGATCGCCCAGGCGCCGCCGAGTCCACGCGCGGGCGCGGCTGTTTTTTGCACATCCGATTCGGTCATGACAGCCATTTCATGCAATATTGTCGTGGGGACGCATAACAATGTATCTGTTGCGCAATGGTCATCACAGATCGCGTTCCATCTGTGCGCGGTAACTGTCGTCGCTGGCTTTGAGCGGCGGCGCTGCTGCAAGGGCGCCTTTTGTCCGGCGCCGTGTCCAGCGTGCCAGCGTGACCACGCCGATCAGCGCGATCGCCCCCGCCAGCAGGTACGGCACCACCACCGACAGCGCGCGCAATCCGGCGTCCTGCGGGATAGCGACTACCCGCTCTCCATAGCGGCGCACGAACGAGTCGATCACCTGTTGTTCATTCTGACCCGCCGCCAGCTGCTCGGCGATCTCGGCGCGCCACTGACGGCACGCCTGAGTCTGGCAGTCTTCCAGCGTCTCGTTGGGGCACACCGGACAGTACAGCTTCTCCGCGATCACGTTGACCTGATCGAACGTAATCGGCACCTCGGAGTCCTGCGCCGACACGCCCACGCACGCCAGCAGGATCAGCGCGATCGCCAGCCGAATCATGCCGCTGCCCCGACGCGGGTGTCAGCGTCGGCACGCACCCGCCGAGTCGCGGGCTGTGCGCCCGGCGCCATCGAGATCAACGTGCCGACGATCAGCACGATCCCGCCGTACCACACCAGGTTGATCAGCGGATTGATGTAAAATTTGAAGGTCGCCGTCGGCGCGGTCGTGCCGTCACCATTCTCGAACCCCGACAGCAGGACGTACACGTCGTTTTCGAGCGTGCTGTAGGCGCCCGCGATGATCTGGGTGTTCATGCCCTGCGCTTCAGGATAAAAGTCGTAGCGTGGACGCAGCAGCGCCAGATCGGCGCCGCCGCGCGCGACGCGCATTTCCGCGATGTCCATGATGCGCCCGTCATCGGCGATCTGCCCGCTCAGCATCCGCTCGTAGGTCAGGGTGTAGCCGCCGAATTCCAGCGACTCGCCGGGACGCAGGGTGCGCTGAGTCTCCTGCTGATACAGGGTGCTGCCGATCACGCCGATCCCGATCACCGAGATCCCCAGATGCACGATAAATCCGCCATAGCGTCGGCGGTTGCGCCCAAAGATGTGAATGACCGCCATGACGAGCGAGTCGCCAGTCGCTGTGCGGCGTGCGACCGCCCCGCGTCCGATCTCCCAGAGCGCGACGATCGCCGCGAATAACACCGCGCCGTAGCCGACCAGCGCGCCCAACGACCGCGCGCCCAACAGATACACGACCACCAGCGCCACGCCCGTCCCGATCAGCGGACGCAGCAGCGATCGACCGAGCCGCCCGAACGACATCGCGCCCCAGGCAGCCAGCGGCGCGATCCCCATCAGCAGATACAGCACCAGGAACAGCGGCGCCGTCACCAGATTGAAGTATTCTGCGCCGAGCGTGATCTCCGTCCCCGCGAACAACTCCGACAGGATGGGCGCGCCAAAGCTGCCCCAGAAGATCGCCAGCGTCAGCGCGACGAAAATCACGTTGTTCAGCACGAACAGCGACTCGCGGCTCAGAATGCCGGCGAAGGCATGTTCGTCTTTCAACACGCCCTGACGCCAGCGCAGCAGGATCAGATAGACCGCGATCAGCGTCATCGCCGCCCAGAACAGAAACATCGGGATGCCGATCTCGCTCTGAGCGAAGCTGTGGACGCTCTCGACCAGTCCGCTGCGGGTGGCAAAGGTGCCGAAGATCACCGCGCTGAAGGTGAACACCACCAGGAACATGTTCCACACCTTCAGCATCCCGCGTTTTTCCTGGATCATGACGCTGTGCAGGAAGCCTGTCCCGATCAGCCAGGGCAGCAGGGCGGCATTTTCCACCGGGTCCCAGCCCCAGTAGCCGCCCCATCCCAGTACGTCGTATGCCCAGCGTCCGCCCAGGATCAAGCCCAGACTCAGGAACAGCCAGGCGATCAGCGTCCAGCGGCGCGTCGCCTTGATCCAGTTGACCGAGACATCGCCCGACGCCAGCGCGCTCATGGCAAAGGCGAACGGGATGGTAAAGCCGACGAAGCCCAGGTACAGCATCGGCGGATGGATGATCATCCCAAAATGACGTAAGAGCGGATTCAGCCCACGCGCCGTCTGTGCCAGCAGCAGCGCGTCGGGCGCGGTCGCGTCCGGGGGGATCAGCGTGTACGACGGCACGCCCGCATCCGGCGCCAAGCCCGGCGTGATCCAGAAGCGTGCGAATGGATTCTCCATGAAGAGCGAGATCGCCAGGAAAAACGCCAGCGTCGCCATCGTGAAGGCGGTCACATAAGGCATGAGCGGACGATACGCCCGCCAGTGCGTCCACAGCGCGACAAAGGCGAACAGGCTCATCAGCAGCGACCAGAACAGCAGTGACCCTTGCTGTGATCCCCATAGTGCGGTGATGCGGAAAAAGTCCGGCGTATCGGGTGCGCTCACCGTCCAGACGTAGGCGATCTGATATTGCTGTGTCAGCAGGGCAGCCAGCAGCGCCACCGACGCGACTGAGATCAGCGGAAAGGTGAGCAAGCCCGCCATGCGTCCGCTGTCGATCAGGCGTGAGTCCCGCTCACGCGCGCCGATGACGCTGGCGATAATACTGTAAATCGCGGCGGCGAGCGATAGCGCCAGCGCCGCAGTACCGATTTCAGCGATCATAGAGATGGTTTACGCCCCGCTCTCGCTCAAGCGCGGCAGCACAGGCGCCGACTCGATCGCCTCCGCGCTGCCATTCGACGGATGATCGACGGGTAGATCGGCATCGGGCGTGACGCCCTCGTGCATCGGTCCCGCCTCGGTGAAACGTGTCGGGCACTTCAGATTGAGTTCACTTGCCAGAAAGACGCCATCTGCACCGATACGCCCGGTCAGGATCGCCTGTGCCTCGTCGCGCAGCAGCTCCGGCTTGACGGCATTTTCGACGCGCACGCGCATCCGGGTGGCGTCCGGGTCTGCGACGGCATCGTGCAGCGCGGTCGCCAGATCGTCGTACTGTTCCGGGATGTGGGCAATCATGAACTCGATCAGCAGGTTTTCAGCGTCATAGACGATCGTCTCTCCGATCACCGCGCCCGCGACACGCACACTCTGTCCGGCGTAGGCGTCGTCGTTGACCACTTCATTCACCGTGATGAAGAAGCGTCCGCCGGCGGCGGTGCCGCTGACGATCAGCGCGATCACGGCGGCGACGATGGCGAGTCCGCCGATCAGGAAGGGCAGACGAGTGTGTGGCGGCGATGGGCGCGCGCCAGCAGGTTTCTCCCAGGACGTGGACATGAATATGCCTCACAATGGTTGTCGAGTTACGCTCATTATAGCATATTGTGCGCGATTTCACGATCAGCGTGGGCACACATTGGCGGCGGACGCATCGTTATGCAGTCCCTGCATCCCACCCGCCGCGTACCCGTTGGGATTTGGAGTGCCAAACCCACCCGCAGACGCAGCGTCAGGCGGCGCGCGTCAGGCGACGGTGATGTCGCTGGGGATCGCACCGACGGCGCGTGTCCGTGCCTGTTCACGCAGCATGGTGATCCCGCCGACCGCCAGCACCGCCGCCAGACCCAGCAGCAGGATCGGCGTCCCGGCACCCGCGACGAACTGGTCTTCCGACTCCGACTCCGCGACCCCGGCGACTGGCTCCGCGACCGTCTCGACCGATCCAGCGGCAGGGGCGCCGGGCACGGCTTCGAGCGTGGCTTCCTGGGCGAAAACGGGCACAGTCAGCATGAACACAACGAGCGCGATCACGATACGGCGTGCAAACATGGGGCGACCTCCAAAAGGTGTCCGATCATCATGTGCCGCATTGTACCGCAAAAAACGCGCGCTTACGCCACAGGCAGCACGACACGAAAGGTGCTGCCCTCCCCTGGCGCGGTCTCGACCTCGATCACCCCGCTGTGCTGATCGACGATCATTTTGGCGATCGACAAGCCTAAGCCAAAACCACGCTGGTGATGCGTCTTGTCGGCGCGGAAAAAGCGATCGAAGATGAAGGGCTGATCGCCGATGTCGATGCCGTCTCCCTGATCGCGGATCGCCGCCATGACATAGCCGCTGCGCGACTCGGTGCCGATTGTGATCTCGCTGCCAGCGGGCGCCATCTTGATGGCGTTGTCGATCAGCTCACGAAAGACAATATGCAGTGTAGCCACATCTCCCCAGCAGCGCGGCAGGTCTTGTTCGAAATGGTGGCGGACGGACAAGCCCTTACTTTCGATCGCGCGCATATGGCTGATCTCGGCGTCGTACAGCACATCAGTCAGATCGAGGGCGGCAAAATGAAAGCTGGTATCGCTCTCCAGTCGGGTGAGCAGCAGCATCCGGCTGACCAGGTCCGCCAGACGATCGACATGCGCCTGAATGCCGTCGATACGCTGTTCGCGCGCGCTTTCATCACGGGTCTGACGCAGGATGTGCAGAGAAGTATTGATATTCGCCAGCGGCGTCCTGAATTCGTGCGATGCCGCGATGATGAAATCCGCCAGAATGTGGCTGCGCTCAGTCTCCAGCGCCAATGCCAGCGCCTGACGCTCGGCATCCTTGCGCACGGTGATGTCGCGGACGATGCTCTGAATGTAGCGCGGCGTCCCGGCGCTGTCACGGATCAGCTCCACGCTCACCTCGACCGGCACGCGCGTGCCGTCCTTGCGCAGCGCGACGCGCTCGTAGACCGGAACCGCCTCATGGCGCAAGAGACGCTGATAGATGTCGTCGCTTTGCTTGAGATATTCCGGCGCTACCACCTGCCGGTTGTGCATCCCCATCATTTCTGCGCGCGTGTAGCCCAGCAGGTCGGCGGCGCGCTGATTGACCGACACATACCGCGCATCGAGGTCGATGATGAAGACCGCGTCGTGCGATTGCTCGAACAGGGCGGTGAGGAGCTGCGATCCGTCGATGTGGGGTGTGGTGGCGTTCAATATGTCGATTTCATTGGGCAGTCGATCGGGCTATTATAATGTAATCTTGACGAAACAAGTTTAAGAACAAAGTAATTCAGGTATGAATCACATGAAATTTTGGTGCGATTCTATTAAATTTTCTCATCTTCCATTCATGCTTGCGGCACTGCGCTGCCCGTCCGTGCCACGCCTGGCGGGGCGTCCAGGTCACCGCGCGCGATCACCCCGCCCGCCCCGCACACCACACAGTCCGCCCGGCGCCCTGCCTCGACGCGGCGCAGTTCCTGGGTCGGCATGAAGTAGTACAGGATACCAACCTGTTCACGATAGGGCGCGATCAGGTTGAGCATCTCCCCGACCGCCAGCGATGCCATCACCGCGTTCAGGAAGATCACCGAGGGCGCGGGTACTTCTTCATTGGGGATATAGCCGCGCCGTTGATGTTCGGCGCGTATATCCGGCGGCAGCAGATCGCGCATCGCCTGATCGGGATCGATCGCGTCGATACAGGTCATGCAAAACCGACCTGGCAGCAGCACACGGTACTGTCCACCCGCCTCGGTAATGCGTCCGTCGGTGTCGCTGAAGATGCCTACACCGATGTCGATGTACGGCAGCAGGTACTGTGCACTGATCGTATTCAGCAGCAGACGGCTGCCATGCGTGTCGGTGCAGCCGAACAGCAGATCGACATCGCGCAGCGCCGCCGTCGCGCGCTCGGACGGCAGCGCCTCGGCGATCAGCTCGACGCGGGCGCCAGGGTCGATGCCCACGATCGCGCGGGCGATCACGTCGATCTTGCGCGCCTGCGCCTCGATATCGGCATAGGTGCCGCCGACGAAGCGGTTGAGGTTGGTGGCGTCCACCCGATCCGCATCGACCAGCACAAAATGACGGACGCCCAGCAGTGCCAGCTCGTTGGCGACCAGCGAGCCGATGCCGCCCAGTCCGACGATGCCGACCTTGAGCGCGGCGAGTCGGCGCTGACCCTCGGCGCCAAATGCGGCGACCTGGCGGCTGGTGCGAGTCGTGTATTCAGCGTCGGGGGCTGTATCCGCTGTATAGGCGCGCACAGGCAGGACGCGCAGCGGCGCCTCCAGCACGATCACCCGGCGCGCCGGGATCATTGCGTCGGACGCTCGGTCGTAGACCAGCGAGTCGGCGCTGTTGACGCCGAACACGAGCATGATATGGTGAAACGGACGAGGGTCACCGTCGCGCGCCACCTGTTCTGCAAACCAGCGGAAACGGGGCAGCGCATACTCGGTATCGGTCTCGGAAAAGGCGACCTCGGCATCCGCGAACGGGTGTGAGTGAATCTCGACCAGTCCATAGGCGCCCTCGATCGCGTGTGCGGCGATCTGAGCCGCGATTCCCGGCTGTACCTCGAGATAGACCCCACTCTGCTGGATGAAGTCGTCTGGCTGGAGCGTGATGATGTGATGCACCAGCAGACGCAGCGCATCGGTGCCGTCCGCCGGGGTGACGAAGGCATACGCGGCTTGTTCGTCGTCGTCGGGTTGAAACAGATGCGCGTGCAGACGCGCGTACTGGTCGGATGTGAAGACCAGATCGACCGGCTTCAGGGTTGGCTTCATGCGAACGGACGCTGTTTAGCGTCGCTGCCGAGGATGCTCAGGCACAGCAGCAGATACTTGTGCAGGTTGTCGCCCGCGCGGTGATCGATGTAGGGAGTCCAGCGCGCCGCCATTTCCTGACGTTTTTCGGGATGCGCACAATACCAGTTCCAGCCCGCCTCGCGCAGTTGATTGCTCACGCTCGACGGACTGTTGAAGCCCATCGGGATGAAGTAGTGCCCACTCAGGCGCAGCGCCTGATCGCAGTAAAAGCCGTCGGGCGGAATCTGCGGGTAGGTCGTCGGCACCAGCAGCAGAATATCGACCTTGCCATCGCCGTCGGGGGTGAGCTTCGCCGGAATCGTCAACTGGCGCACGCACACCCACGATCCTTCCTCGGTATCGTAGGCGACACGCCCGCGTTCACTGCCAAATTCGGGCGCGAGTAAATCGAAGGTTTCCGCGCGCACCCGCGCGAGTCGTGTGGTCATGTCCGGGTCGTTCCTGTAGTCGATCGACGATCAACGACACGGACAATACAGCACCCCATGCCCACAATTCGGCGTAGGGAGACTCGCATTGTCCGTGCAATGACTCAGTCCGAGCAGCAGTGCTGACGCTATCCGTAGATGAACGACGGCACGTTTTCGTAGCGGACATACTTTTGCGGCGTGAGCTGTTCCTCTTTGCCGACCAGCGACCAGGTGCCGTCGCTGGCGATAGCGATCAACTGGCGCGCCGTATCGACGCCCGCTTTACGCTGCAAATCGGTGACGGTGAGCGCTTTTTCGCGCCCCGACTCGACAAATTCTTCACCGACCCAATAGCCTTGAGGTTCTTTAACAGCCATGACACACCCTCCAACTATCGATAGTACTTATTGTACGCAATTTGCGAAAAATGCAATCAATGAACCCAGGGCGGACGCATTGTTATGCGCGCCTACACTGCTGGCAGGGCGCCGATGTCACCATCGCTGCGCAGCGACGCCAGCGGCAGCCAGCCGCGCCACGCGCTGCCGTCCGTCCCGCTGACCTGCACCCACGCACGGGACTCGTCACGGGCAATCAGGGTGACCGTCATCCCCGTTTCCAGTACCGTCGGCGCGTCGAGCGCGGTACAGGTGACACTGGCACAACTGCGCACCAGTTCGCGCGTCGTCACGACGCCCGTTAGGACGGAGAGGGTCTCCACCGATGCGCTCGTCTCGGCTGGCGCGGCTGCCTCGACCGGGACCGATGCCGCGCCGCGCGGCTCATATGCCTCGGCGCGCGAAGGCGAGTCCTGGGCTGCGCGGCTGAGCAGCACGATCGTGGTCAGCACGATGCCCGCCAGGATGTGCATGATGCGCTCACCGCGTGCGGCATTTTGTTCGCGCCGCCGTCCAACAGCCCGCCGATCCGCATTACGGCGGTCGAACAGCGCTCCTTGTGGTGGCTGGCGCGCGGGCGGGAGATTGGGGGCAGGGC
>DAOTUN010000066.1:0-3321 GCA_034437395.1 Anaerolineae bacterium
GCTGGACAGGATTCAGCTGCGCAACGACAGCAAGTATGTCGAGGGGAGTGGCAGCGAGGGGCTGGTGGTCTTCAAATCGGTCACGA
Source organism: Anaerolineae bacterium (assembly GCA_034437395.1). Taxonomy (GTDB): domain Bacteria; phylum Chloroflexota; class Anaerolineae; order Aggregatilineales; family Phototrophicaceae; genus Flexifilum. The sequence continues at coordinate 87 of DAOTUN010000066.1, forward strand.
TCTACGGCACAGGCACCAATCCTTTTGGTACGGATAACTGTGCAGACTAGCTATAATCCGTGCGCTGAAGACAAAGAGGGGTGCATGGTCGAGATCGCGTTGGTGTGGTGCGGGATAGTTGCGTTATGTATGAGCGTCGGCTGGTGGATCGACCGACGGTGGGATGCGGCGTTCTGGTGGGGTTTTGCGCTGGTGTGCACCTGGCTGTGCGCCGCGCACCTGTTCATCCCGATTACGCCCTGGCTGCTGCTGCCACTGATCCCGATCGCCGGCGCGGGCTGGCTGCGGCGGCGCGGCGCGATCACTGGGGTCGGGATCGTCCTGTTAGGGGTCAGCGCGCTGGTGCTGGCGGGCTTTGCGACCGGGGCAAGCCAGAATTATGACGATGGGCTGTATGTGAACCAGTTGATGCAGTGGTACAGCCAATACGCTGTCGTCCCTGGATTGGCGAACGTACATGGACGGTTTGGATTCAATTCGATTTTTGTGGTCTGGGCGACTGTGCTGGACGGATTACCAGGCGGGGCGTCCCATTATGCGATGGGCGGACCAGCGCTCGTGGTCGTCGGTATGGCTGCGCTTGGCGGCTGGCGCTGGCTGCGTCGGCAGGAAAACCTCAGCGATCGGGTGGCGGCGCTGACGCTGATTCCGCTGGCATGGTGGCTGTACACACTGGGCACGCTGGAGACCAACGCGGCGGCGCTGATCGTCGGTTTGGCATTGATCGTTTTCGCCATACGCACCTACGAGACCGGGGATCGACGCGATCTGATGGCGATGCTGACGATCGGCGCGCTGGGCGTGGTGATCAAGCTCAGTCTGATCGTGCTGGTGTGCGCACTGGTGCTGGCAGTAGTGTGGCGACAGCGGCGGGTAATATTTGGGCTTGGCACGTCAAGCCCCTACAGTGTGCGCAGCCTGGGACAGATGCTGATCGTGCCCGCGCTGCTGATTGGGGTATGGGTGGCGCATGGCTTCATCCTGACCGGACAGCCGCTGTATCCGCTCTCGACTGTGACGGCGGATTGGGTCGATTGGAGCGTGTCACTCACGCAGGTCATCAATGAAACCCAGTCGGTACAGTATTGGGCGCGGCAGCCGGGTGTCACCTATACCGAGGCGCAGGGACTGACGTGGGTCAACGGATGGTGGGAGCGGATGCGTACCAACTGGCAGATCGCCCTTCCTGGGACTCTGTTGATGTTTTCGCTGCTCTTGTCGATCGATCGGCGTCAGCGGAGGCGGGTAGATTGGACGATAATCGCCGCTTTTGGGGTGGCGATCGCATTTTGGTGGTGGGCGGCGCCCGACCCGGATTTTGGCGCCGCCGCGCTGTGGGGACTGCCGATCGTGCTGCTGGCGTGGGCGCGGCGAGTGCGGCTGACGTTGTGGATAGGTCTGGTGGCGCTGACGTTGACACTGGCGGTATCCGTCGGTTCCGAATCGCTTCAGGCGTGGGAATGGCGCGCCGAACGCCATGGGACGATGCCGACTTTTACGCTGGATCAAGGGAGGCTGCCCGGCGGAACGGTGATCTGGTATCCAGTAGGGGATGACCGGTGTGGTGTGGCGCCGCTGCCCTGTACACCCTACCCAAATGATAATTTGATCGAGCGTGGCAAACCATTACAGGACGGCTTTCGGAGACAACGACGATGAATCGCATAGAGATCAACGAGACCAATCAATTCGACGGCGTGGCGAACGTCCGTGTGACGGCGCCCACATTGGAACGTATTCACGTGGTGGGCGGCAGCAATCCGGTCGGACAGAAGCGCATCGATGTAGACCTGGGGCGCGACTCGCGCCACCTGATCATCCACGACGTACACGACGTGTTCTGGCGCGGACGCATCAAGGGCGGCATGATCTACAATGTGCTGATTTACAACGTCGGCTGGCAGTCCAGCGATCCCAGAGACCCGCGCGCTGGCAATGGAGGCGGGCACGGTCATCCGCTCTACTGCCAGAACGACGGGGCAGAGGCGCGCCTGATCGACTCGTGCGTGTTCATGGCGGGCTTTGCAGGCACCGCCGGCAAGGTCTATGCCGAAAAAACCGACACCATGAAGAACGTCACCTTCCGCGCGACGATGTTCATCGGCGGACACCTGCTGATCGGCGGCACGTATTATGCCGCGTCCGCGATCACGATCGACGCTTGTGTCTTTTTGCAGAGTGGACTGCGGCTCGGTTATTCGGCGGGCAACGAGTCGGCATCGCTGACGGGCAGCCTGCTCACGCACGGCTTGCGCATCAGCCAGCGCGCGGTCGCGGGCATCCGACATCCCCGCACCCGGAAGCTGGTCTCATGGGAGACGCTGACGGTGCGCGATAACACATTCGTGCTGAAGGTGGGCGATACTGTCGAGGTGGCGCTGCCTTCGCCCGATTGGGCGTGGGACAACAATATCTACTACAGCGAGGACGAGCGCCCGTTCGTATTGCAGGAAGACAACGGCGATCCGAACTCATGGCAGACAGGCACCGCGCTCACATCGCCGGAACGTCTGAGTTTTGCAGAGTGGCAGGCGCGGACGGGCTTCGACGCCAACAGCCGCTTTGTATTGGGCAAACCGGACGCGCCGATCGTGCGCGTGGTGGCGATCGAGGGCGGCGGAGCGCACATCGGCAATATCGCCGTCTACAACCCGCTCGACGCGGATACGGTCGCCGTCGATCTGAGCGGGCTGACTTTGCAGAAAGGGAATTATGTACTGCGCAGCCTGCAGGACTACGATGGCGCCGCCCGTCCGTTCGTGTACGACGGCGCGCCTGTGAACGTGCGCATGGCGGGTAACGTGGCGCCGCCGATCGGGTGGAACGCGCCGCACACGCCGCCTGGCGTGCCCGGCAACCTGTTCCCGCGCATGGCAGCGTTCCGCGTCGAGCGCGCCGACGACGATGAGCAGGGGCGGGTGGAGACGCCGATCGTCCAGCAGCCGGAGACGCCGCGCCTGGTCACCCCGGTTGAGCCTCCCATCGTCGCTGTGGTGACGGCGCCCGTCACACCCCGCGTTGAAACGGTCGTCGAGACCCCGGTCGTAGAGGTGCCCACGCGCTATGATGACGCGCTCGCCGAGGTGCGCGACGTGATCGCGCAGTACGACTCGAAAACGAAAACTACCCAGGAGGTGATCGGCTTGATCGGCAGCGCATTGGCGGCACACGGCGTGATCGACAGCGTGATCGGCACGGGCGGCAAAGTCAGCTTCAACCCGGCATCGATCGCCGG
>DAOTUN010000067.1:0-2840 GCA_034437395.1 Anaerolineae bacterium
GCTGCCGCGCGTGCAGAACGGCGAAATCCGGCTGATATTCGTGCCGCTGGTCGGACAGGGCATTATCGCAGCACGTCCCCATTTTGAAGACAGCAGCGCAGCGGACAGACGCGCGGCTTCATCGTAATGTGTGCGCTAGAGAGATGATCGCCCCTCGCGCCTTTGGCGTGAGGGACAAAATGCGGCTGATCGATTGGCTTGAACATACTTTTCAGGTGCGCCAATGATCATTCGTTGGGCACCGACAGCATCCACGACCCACTCTGTGTCGGCGCGATCTGCAGCGCCTGACGCGCCAGCCGCACCCGATGCAGTCGATCGCCGCGCACCCATGCCAGCGCAAAATCGCGCAGCAGCTTCAGACGCCAGCGCAGCGGATTGAACTGCAAAGCGTCGTACTCCAGCCGAATCCGTGCCGCCAGCGTCGGATCGAACTGCTGTGCCAGATCGATCGCCGCCGACCACAATCCATAGAGCGCGTAAATCGCCAGCAACTTTGGCAGCGCTGCCTGACGCTGTGCCGTATCGAGGCGCTGCACGTAGCGCGCCCCGCGAAGATACACCGCATCCCCCGCGAACAACAGCCGTCGTGTGTGCCGGAGTCCACCCGACAGGTAATGTTTGGTGTTCAGAATGACCAGATCGAAGTCTCGCGCATCGAGATAGGCGTCGATGTCACGAAAGAGCGGCTGCCCCTGATACGCCTCTATAAACTCGACCTCGGTTTCAATGCCCATCAACGTCGAGAACAAGCTGCGCTCGCCATTTTGCAAAATTTCCAGCTCGCTCCCCTGAGTATCCACCTTGATAAAATCGACGGGCGTGGGCAGCGTGCCAGCGGCGCTGAGATCATCCAGGCTGATCGTGTCCAACTGTATGATGCGCTCGACATCGCTGGTCTTGCCGCGCAGCAGCCGGGGGTTAGGGGGAAGCAGACTGGAAAATTCGCGCATGGTGAAGAGGTAGAACGAGCGCGATTGCTCGGTGCGCCCGATCGCATAGGGCATCATCGCAGCACGTCCCCATTTTGAAGACAGCAGCCCAGCGGACAGACGCGCGGCTTCATCGGCGTCCGGCTCAAAGCCAATTACCTCGGTGCGCGCCATCACAGGCGTGAACACATCGTGAAAATCACCGCGTGCGCCGATGTCGATGATGCGGAAGCGCTCGTCGTCAGAGAGCCAGGAAATGGTCATAGTGCAGTTAGGTCCTTCGTGCGCATGGCGTGGTCGATGGTGTGATGCAGCTTGCTGAAATAACCGTGCGGCGACAGCCACGATTCCCAGAGCGCGCGATTGGCATGCTGCATCTCGATGAACCGTGCTGGCGTGAGAGAGGCATGAAAATCCGCCACGATCTCCCCGATGTGATCGACCTCACCCTGATTAACGCGCACCAGATGCTGTGACCAATCGATCTGATCGGGGTACGTCAGCGGTGAGTCGGTGTCGATAAAAATGGGAATTCGCCCCGCGCTCAGGGTCTCGTAAAAACGAAACGAGTAATTGCCACCGCCGCGCATACACAGGGTGTAATCGCTGTTCAGCATGTTGTCGGCGTATTCATGGCGGGCGCTCGCACGGCGTGCCGCGTCGTCCATCGCACCCGCCATGAACGCATCACGCAGCAGGAAGCGCGTGTCGAGGGCAGTGTTCGAGTGCAAGCGCTCCAACAGGGTGTGACGAAAAGCAACCCAATTTGGTTTGGTCGATCGTTTCCCGGTCAGCATCCGCCCGATCGCGCTGCGCATCCGCAACCACCCTTGCAGCTCCGGCATGGCGAACCCGCAAAATCCGACCAGAGCGCGATCGGACTTTTGGCGGATGTCTGGCACACCGCCACGATAATTGGCGATCATGTCACCGACAAAACCGGGGAGACAGTATTCGCCGCGTCGTCGTGTCGATCGATCGAACGAGGTGCGCAGCACGACGGTATTCGGCAGTGGCACCGGATCGGTCTCATCGACTGCATACATGACGACGATAGGCTTACCTGACGCGCTTGACCGACTCGACGAATGCCCGCGCCTGAGCTTCATTGCCCGCCCGCGCATAACGTTTCCAGTCCGAGGGCAGCACTGCCACATCGGCTGCTGCAATGTCCTCGACCCGTTCAAAAAATGATGCCGCAGCCGTCATGTAGCTGGCGAATCGATTCTGATCTGCCCATTCCAGCGGCTCGCGGAATAAACCCAGAAAAGGGAAAAGTATTTCGGCAGGACGCACGCCTTCAGGCAAAAAACGGGTGTCAGTATAGAGCTTTAGTGCTGACACAAGTGGGCACTCCCAAAAGCGGAATAAGGTTGGAGTCTAACAGGAATTCTATGTGTCTACAAGCAGGGCACGCGCGGCTACTGATATAGCATGGGGTGTCCGAGCGACCGCTAACTTAGGCGGTGCGCAGCGCTTCAGAGATCATGGCGAGCCAGTTTGCGATTGGCGGAATGAATAGTTGCATGACGTGATGCGCCGATTATTTCGAGACTCGTCTTTAGCGGACATTCGGCATACCATGTGAGCAATCGAGGCGAAAGTAGTCCTGAAAGGGTTTCAATGCGCTTGTTTCGTCTACCTTTTTATCTGGTCGCCGCACTGATCGTGCTGTCGGTATGGGGTGCATCCGCTCAAACCGATCCGTATGCCAACGTGCCGCAGTCGCAAAGCCTGGAAGGATTCGCCAATCTGGGCTATCCGAGCGCGCTGGTCAACGTGGTGATCTATGCCGCATTCGACGATCCCGCCAGCGCCGAATTCTGGCTGAACGCCTATCGCGGGCTGCTGCCGCGCGTGCAGAACGGCGAAATCCGGCTGATATTCGTGCCGCTGGTCGGACAGGGC
>DAOTUN010000068.1:0-102194 GCA_034437395.1 Anaerolineae bacterium
CAATACCTTCGCCAGTTTTACAGTGAGCGAATGCAACATCATTCACTCAAACACATCTGTCTAGCAAAACGAGACAGAAACTAAATCAACAGGCGGAGCGCACACTCATGATTTAGTTTCTAAACGGTCAAAACCTATCAATCAGGGCTTCGCTCAATCTTATCCCTAGACTTAAAGAATTTTGGCGAAGGTATTGTAAATAGAGAGATGATTTGTTTAGAGGGCTTCACTCATGGTCGATTCGCTGCATCACGTCCTCCGTTTCACCTCGTTTCCACGCGCGATCGCTATGATCGTGTGCGCCTGTGCTATCGCCGGATGTGGCAGCCTGCCCGGTCTGCGCGTGCTGACCGGACAACCAGAAACTGACAGCACGGGAGCCGATCTGACCGTCCAGGCGCTCGACCTGGTGATGGCGGACAAATCCGGCAGCACCGATCCCGCCTTTGCCGCCGCCGCCGACCGGATCGAAGCGGCGAATACCAGTATCGACATCATCGAGATTCGCAAAAACGACGATCTGAAGCTGTTCCGGGTCGATCTGCTGTTCGCGCCGCCACAGGGTGATGCTGCTGCTGGAAGGTCCGCCGGGCACGGGCAAGACCTGGCTGGCACAGGCGATCAGCACCGAGGCGGGCGTACCCTTCTACTACATCGACGCTTCGTCTCTGCAAGGGACATTCGTCGGCACCAGCACGCTCAAGGTGGCGGGCATGTACCGCAAAGCGCGCAAGAAGGCGAAAGAATACGGCGCGGCGGTCATCTTCCTGGACGAGATCGACGCCATCGGGTCGCGCGCCGGGGTGAGCCGTGTCGGAGGCGGCACGATGGGCGGTGGCATGGGTGGTATGATGGGCGGCGGCGGCGGGGACATGGGACTGCTGAGTACCATGCTGATCGAGATGAGCGGCTTCAGCCTGGAACACGGCTGGCGCGCCCGTGTGCGCGGCTGGTGGTACAAGAAGGTGCTGCGCCGTCAGCCGCCGCCGCCGCAAAAGCGCGTACTGACCATCGGCGCCACCAACCGCCTGGAGGCGCTCGACCCGGCGCTGCTGCGTCCAGGGCGCTTCGACAAGAAACTGCGCATCGACGCGCCCGACCTGCAAGGACGCCGCGACATCTTTGCCTACTATCTCAGCCGCGTGTCCCATGACGACAGCATGGATCCGATGATCCTGGCGTCGGAAACACCCGGTTACACCCCGGCGGACATCAAGTATCTGCTCAACGAAGCGCTGCGTTACGCCCTGTTTGCCGGGCGCCGCGCGACGACCTACCGTGATTTTCAACTCGCCAAGCCGGAACACGAATTGGGTGTGCGCACACCGATCAAGAATCTGTCGCGTGAAACCAAAGAGCGGCTCGCCTTTCACGAAGCCGGACACGCGGTCGCGGTGCGCCTGTTCATGCCCGGCAACCGCATCTCGCGCATCACCATTATTCGCCAGGGGATGACCTTTGGACACGTCCTCGACTATCCCGCGCGTGAGAGCTACCAGGGTCTCAACACCAAGATGCACTATATGAATGAACTGCGAGTCTCGGTGGCGGGGCGGGCGGCGGAGATCAAATTTTGCGGCTACGAGAATCAGACGCTCGGCGTCGGCGGCGACTTTGCCAACATCCGCCGCTGGCTGCACATGATGGCGCTCGCCGGGATGCTCGGTCCGCTGGGCGGGGCGATGGGGGTGCGTTCGACCGCTTTCGGCATGATCGAGACCATGCCACAGGAAATGCGCCGCGCGATGGAGGAGACCTTCAATCAGGTCTTGCGCGAGACGCGGCAGGCGCTGCGTGACAATAGCCCTATGGTGCGCGCGCTGGTGGCGCTGTTGGTCGATAAAGAAGAATTGTACGCCGACGAGATTCGCACATTCTTCGATCAGTACGGTCTGCACACGCCTGATCCGACGCTGATCCGCGATGGCGAGGCGATGGCGCTGCCGAGTCCAACCGGAGAATAAGCGCGTGTCGGTTGTGGAGGGACGCCTGAGTCGGCGTCGCTCCACAACCGACCTACTTCCCTACGCCGGCGTTGTCCGACGCTCGAACGCCAGCGGGCGCATCCCATTCAGCGTGACCACCAGCGACATGCCCACGTCCGCCAGGATCGCCATCCATAGCGAAGTCACACCTGACAGCGCCAGCACCAGAAAGATCGCCTTCATCCCAAAGCTGAGGACGACATTGGTCAGCATGATCCGGCGGGCAAAACGCGCCAGCCGCACCGCGAACGGAAGCTGAGTCAGATCGTCGCGCATCAGCGCGATGTCGGCGGTTTCCAGCGCCTGTGGGCTGCCCGCGCCGCCCATCGCAATACCGACCGTCGCGGCTGCCAGTGACGGCGTATCGTTCACCCCATCCCCGATCATCGCCACGCTGCCGTAACGCGCCAACAAGTCCCGCACCGCCTCGACCTTGCCCTGAGGCAGCAGTTCCGCGCGCACATCACTGACGCCGACCTGGGCGCCGACGCTCTGCGCGACCACGCGGTTGTCGCCCGTCAGCATCACTGTCGTCAGTCCGAGCGCGTGCAAATCAGCGACGACTGCGCGGCTGTCCGCGCGCACGGTGTCCGCCAGCGCGACATAGCCCCGCACGCGCACGCCTTCCGCGACCAGCATCGTCGTGTGTCCAGCCGCCTGGACAGCATCGATCAGCGCGCACACGTCCGAAGAATGCGGGAACGACTCGTCGAACAGACGATGGCTGCCGACCGTGATCGTGCTGCCATTGACCTGACCGCGCACCCCGCGTCCCGCCAGCAACTCGACCGACTCGGCGGGCGCGTACACGACAGCCGACGACAGGTGGGCGGCGGCATCGATGACCGCGCGCGCCAGCGGGTGGGCGGTGCGCCGTTCGACGGCGGCAGCGAGCGTCAGTACGTCGTCGCAGTCCGCGCATGTCTCTCCTGACTCGCAGTCCAGCGAGCGCCACCCGGTCACGGCGGGCTTGCCTTCGGTCAGCGTCCCGGTCTTGTCGAAGGCGAGGGCGCGTACCCCCGCGAGCGCCTCCAGAAAGGCGCCTCCCTTGATCAGGATACCGCGTCGCGCCGCCGCAGTGATGGCGCTGATCACGGTCACGGGCGCGCTGATCACCAGCGCGCAGGGACAGGCGATCACCAGCATCGACAGTGCGCGGTAGAGCCAGCCGTGCGCGTCGGCGGTATCGTAAAACGGCTGATTCCATAGCAGCGGCGGCAGCAGCGCCACCGCCGCCGCGATCACCACGATGGCGGGGGTGTAGACCGCCGCCAAACGGTCGATCAGGCGCTGGCTCGGCGCGCGCACGCTCTGCGCCTCTTCCACCAGCGCGATAATGCGGTTGAGCGTGTTGTCGGCGGCGATGTGAGTCACACGCACGATCAGCGCGCCTTCGCCGTTGATCGACCCGGCAAACACGGTGTCGGTCGGCTGTTTAGCGACAGGCACACTCTCCCCGGTGATCGGCGCCTGATCGACGCTGCTCATGCCCTCGATGATCGCCCCATCCATCGGAAACTGTTCGCCTGGCTTCACGATCAGCGTATCGCCAATTTCCAGTACATCGACCTGTACAGTCTGTTCGACGCCATCGCGCAGCCGCACCGCCTGCAGCGGCTTGAGTGCCATCAGTCCGCGTATGCTGTCACGGGCGCGGTCGGCGGTGTAGCCTTCAAGCGCCTCCCCGACGGCGAACAGAAAGATGACGGTCGCGCCTTCAAGATACTCGCCAATGGCGATCGCGCCGATGGCGGCGATACTCATCAGCAGATTGATATTGAACTCGCGGTTGATACGCAGCGTGTTGATGCCGCGGTGCGCGATCGGCACCAGCGTGATCGCCATGCCGACGCTGTAAGCGATATTGACAAAATTGTCCGGCAGCGCCACCAGCGCCGACACGATCAGCGTCAACAGCACGATCGCCCCGCCGATCAACGCCAGGCGGGTTTCGCTGCGCGCCACCAGGTAATCCCAAAAGCCGATCGCGCCGCGCCGCGTCGCGGCGGGCGCAACCATCGATTCGTTCATTTCGTGCAGCGACTTGCCGAGCGCCGCGACGCGCGCTTGCAGGGTCTCAAAAGCGACCGTGCCGTCGAGACGCATTTTGCTGGTGGCAAAATCGACCTGTACAGTCTGCACACCGTCGAGCCGCGCGACGCCGGTCTCGACCTCGCGGGCACATCCGACGCAGTCCATGCCTTTAACGATGTAGATTTTAGAGGTCATCTCAGTATGCTTTCGTCTCGAACTGGGTCGATCACTGCGGTCGATCACGATACTGGCATCCGTGCGCATTCAGTCGTTGATCACCCGTGCGCGACATGCAGCAGCCCCTGTGCGAACAGGTCGCGCACATGGTCGTCGTCCAGCGTGTAGAACACATGGCGCCCGGCTTTGCGATAGCGCACCAGATGCAATTGGCGCAGCAGGCGCAGTTGATGCGAAATGGCGGATTGTGTCATGCCCAGCGTTAATTCCAGCGTATGGACACACACTTCATGCTCCAGCAGCAGCGAAATGATGCGCAGCCGGGTCGGGTCGCTCAATGCCTTGAAGACTTCCGACAGGCGATTGGCGGTGGCGGTATCGATCAGAACCGCGCCCAGCGTATGCAGTGCCGCCGCATCGGGTTCATCATCCTGACAGACGGTCTGTAGTTGCACGGTGAGCACATTGATACCCTCAACATATGAGCAATCATCGCTAGTATCCATCAGGAACGACGGCGTGTCAATAACGGTATGCACGAACAGCGGCGTTCAATTCCATCATGATCGGGTAAACTCTGCCTACTCGATCGTGATGGAATTGAAAAGAAGAGGTCTTGTACTTATGCACACGCCATTCCACCCCGATCGGCTCGTCACGCTCGACCTGCACGGCATAGCGCAGCGTGCGCTCATTACAGAGATGATCCCGCTGACCACCGCGATCGACTCCGACCAGATCGAGCGCAACACTCCCGTGCTGATGACCAAACAAGGATTCGCAGTCGTCGCCTTTCCGACGCGCGGCTTTTCGCTGTACAACGTCATGCAGGGGACGCTCGACGATGCCCCCTGGATGGGGTCGTTTTGCGCGGTCTGCAACGCGGGCATGGCATTTTCCCCAGTCGTGGATGGGCAGACACTCGATTTTTACGGCGCGGGCTATCATGACGGCATGACCGTGCTGCGCGATATCCAAACGGGCTCGTACTGGAATCACCTGACCGGGGACTGTATGTACGGCGATATGCTAGGCAAGACGCTGGTGCGCGTCGGATCGTTGATCCACAGCCAGGCGGGGACAGTCGCGCGGACGTACCCCAAGGCGCGTTTTGTCCCGGTGCCGATTGACGCTGTACGCGCGCCGCTTGACAACTTTGCCGAGGCGCAGCGCGTGGCGGCGGAACCTGTGTGGCTCCCCCCGATCGTGGCGACGATCACCCAGGCAGATGTGCGTCTGCCCCGTTTCGAGATGGGGTTGGGCGTGTGGTCGGACGCAGGGGCACGTTTCTATCCGGTGACAAGCCTGCACGCACGCGACAACCTGGTCTTCGACACCTTCGACGGCGCGCGCGTGCTGGTCTACATCGACTCGGATACCGCAACACCGTCGGCGCTGTTCACCGAGGCGACCGCTGGCGCCTGGCGTGGCGACACGCTGACGCTCAACGACGGCTTGACCATCAAAGATGGTATCCTGTTGCGGGGTGCAGAGGTGCAGCAGCCGCGCCGACCGCTTCAGCTTGTGCAGCGCTGGTACGGATTTTCGACCACCTTTGCGGGATGCGCAATTTACTCAGGGACGTAATCTCGTGGAGCGGGCGCAGTGTTTAGCGTGCCAAACCCCTGCGCTTTTTATGTCATTCCGCCGAACGAATCATTCCGTCGGCGGAACCACCTCGAACGCGCGCAGCTGCTCTCGCCACATTTCCGGCATCGGCGTCGAACGCAGCGCAGTGTAGTCGTAGACCACCAGCACAATCTTCGACTGTGCCGCGACCTCGATCTCGGTCTTGCCCGCTGGACGCACGGTCGCCCGCGCGATCACCTGCTCGGTGTCGAAACTGCGCGTGCCCAGGCGCACGCAGCGTGTATACACGATCACAGTATCGTCGGCGCGCAGCGGCATCCGATAATCGATCTCGCAGCGCGCCATGATCGGTCCGACCGTCCCCGCCGACCCGTCCCACAGCGCCAGACTGGTGAAATAGCTGATGCGTGCCTGTTCGAGATAGGTCAGGTAGTTGGCATTGTTGACGTGACCCAGTGCGTCGAGATCACCCCATCGAATCTGGATCGGGGCGGCATGGCGAAAGCCGTCGAGCGGGGGTAGGGGGGTGAGTGTAGAAAACATCGGTTAGTCCTTTGTAGGGACGCATAATTTTACGTCCGTCGGCTATGCCCCAGTCAGCCATCCGCGCAGCGTCCACGCCAGCGGCGTGAGCGGGTCGATAGCGGCGGCATCGGCGGGAAGTGTCTCAGGCAGCAGATAATACGCCGTCCACGTCCCTTCGGCAACCCATCCACGCCGCCCACTGGCTGTCTCCACCTGCCACCAGGTCAGCCCACCATTGCAGCTTCCCTGGCTGAGGATGGTCAGGGTATTGCCCGCATACAATGGCGCGATGATTCCGGTATCGCGCGCTGGCAGGATGCGCAGATTGAGGCGGTCGATCCCCGGCGCCACCACCGCCGCCGCGCCCACAGCCACCAGCGAACGCGGCGCTCCGGGGCACCCCTCGTCCGCACGCACCGTGTCCCCTATCCATGCCACGCCGATGATCACCAGCGCTATCCCTGTCCTGATTGCCCAACCTAATCCCGACGCAGCGCGCATGATCCTATCCCTGTCCTGCTTGCTGAATTAGAATGGATCATAGTCGGATTCGCAGTGGATGGCGCGGGCGCCGTCCCTGCGACCTCTTGACGATCTTGAGTGACGCACGCTAAAAATGAGACCTTTCAATGATGCGCTTTCACGATGAAGGTGACGCGATCACCTATATTTTTCGCTCCATCCGCCGCGTGCGCGATCTGCCGCGCGGTGCCGATGAATTCGCGCGCGATGTGACCCCGACGCGACGCCTGCTGGCAGGATGCGGACTGACGACGCACACCCGCATCTGCGAGTATGCGGTTGTCACAGGCAGCAAGGGCAAAGGCTCCACCGTCGCCATCGCTGCCAAGCTGCTCCAGCATCTCGGACACACCGTTGGCATGGTCACCAGTCCGCATCTGGTCGAATACCGCGAACGCATCCGCGTCAACGGACGCATGATCTCCGAGTCCGACTTTTTGCGTATCCTCGATCGGCTGGCGCCAGAGATCGATCGCATCGAAGCCGAATTCACCGGGGCACAGTATTTCAGCCCACAGGGGATTTTCCTGGCGATCGCGCTGATGTGGTTCGACGAACAGGGCGTCAGCGCCGCCGTGCTGGAGGTCGGACGCGGCGGGCGCTTCGACGACATGGCGGTCGTGCCCAACAAACTGTCGCTGTTCACGCCGATCCTGCTGGAACACGTCGCACAGTTGGGTGACACGCTGGAGCGAATCGCCTGGCACAAAGCCGGGATCATCAAGCCGCGCAGCTATGCCTACAGCGTGCCCCAGGCGTCGAGCGTGCTGGACGTATTCCAGGCAGAAGCAGACGCGCACGACGCCGAATTCGCCTGGATCGCCCCCAACGATCTGGGGCAGTACGTCGGGCGCCACGCTAATGGGATCGTGATGTCTCTGGGACGCTACGGCGAGATTCCCATGTCGATGCACGGGATGGTCGAGCTGGAAAACGCGACGCTGGCGGTGCAGGGCGTCGGCAGTATGCACGGGCGGCTGCCGGGGATAGCGCATCAGGCGCCAGCGTATAGCGCGGCGATCCGCGCCGGATTGGGCGATGTCACCTGGCCCGGACGGATGCAGCGCCTGGGCGAGTCGCCGGAGGTATGGATCGACGCCGCCACCACGCCACGCGCCGCCCGTATGATGCTGGCGAGCCTGGCGCACCTGCTGGACGGGAGTCGTCCGGTGGCAGCGGTGATCGGGACGCCGATCGATCGGGATTACGCAGGTGTGTATGCGACGCTGGCGCCCAAGGTCGATCGCATCATCCTCACCAGTACCGACATCAACCCGAATGTGCGCTTTCCGGCGCCCGATGCGGCGCTCACAGCCGCGCGGGCGGTTCACGAACAGGTCGAGTACGCGCCCAATCTGGCGACCGCGCTCGATCGTGCCCGTGAATCGGTCGGGCGTGACGGCGTGGTGCTGCTGGCGGTGACGCTGCCGCTGGTGGGCGAGGCGATGCTGCTGTACGGGCTGCGATTCGAGGTGATCTAGATGCACGCACCCAATGATATAATCACCCTCAGAAAATCGTAGAGAGGAAGCCAAAACCACATGGATTACACACAGCTGGGTCGCACCGGCTTGAAGGTGAGCCGCCTGTGCCTGGGCACGATGAATTTTGGTCCCGAAACGACCGAAACCGACTCTTACGCAATCATGGATCACGCGCTCGACGCGGGCATCAACTTTTTCGACACCGCCAACGTCTATGGTAAGAAGCGCGGCGAAGGCGTGACCGAGCATATCATCGGACGCTGGCTGGCGCAGGGTGGCGGACGACGTGAAAAAGTCGTGCTGGCGACCAAAGTCTATGGTGAGATGGGCGACTGGGCGAACAACAGCAAGTTGTCGGCGCTGCACATCCGCCGCGCCTGCGACGAAAGCCTGCGACGGCTGCAAACCGATCATATTGATCTCTATCAGATGCACCACATCGACCGCCTCTCCCCCTGGGAAGAAATCTGGCAGGCGATGGAAACGCTGGTGGCACAGGGTAAAGTGTTGTACGTCGGCAGCAGCAATTTTGCGGGCTGGCACATCGCCCAGGCGAACGAGATCGCCAAATCGCGCCATTTCATGGGCTTGGTCAGCGAGCAAAGCCTGTACAACCTGGCGCGCCGCACCATCGAGCTGGAAGTCGTTCCCGCCTGTCTGCATTACGGTCTCGGCATCCTCCCCTGGAGTCCGCTCGACGGCGGCTTGCTGGGCGGCGTGCTGAACGAGAAAGCCACTGCCGGACGCCGCGCCAACCCCGATATGCAGACGAAGCTGGAGAAATTCCGACCCCAGATCGAGCAATGGGAGGCATTCTGCGCAGAGATCGACCAGCCCCCAGCCGATGTCGCGCTGGCATGGCTGCTGCATCGCCCTGGCGTGGTGGCACCGATCGTCGGACCGCGCACGATGGAACAGTTGGAGAGCAACCTGCGCGCCTTAGCGGTCAAGCTGACCGATGACCACATGGCGCGTCTGGAGGTCATCTTTCCGGGCCCCGGTGGCGCCGGCAAGAAGCATACCGCGCCCGAAGCCTATGCGTGGTAGGAGCAGGGACGCATAACGATGTATTCGTAGTCAACAATTTTCTCGCCCATCTTCACAGTCTCCAAAGAAACCACATTATTCTGAGGGTACACATGCGCGTCGTCACGTCACTGCTTGCATCATGTCTGCTGGCGATCAGCCTGGGCATAGCAACACCCGCTGTCGCACAGGACTCCGGGCTGCGTCTGCCAATGGCGGACGCGCCCGGCGCGGCGACCTGGCTGCTCGGTCAGCCCTATGGCAACACTATCGGCGCCTTTTTACGCGGAGATGAATGGTATCGCGCCGGACAGCGCCTGCATTTCGGCATGGACTTCTCGATGCCCTGCGGTTCGCCGCTGGTGGCGGTCGGGGACGGCACAGTCATGTTCACCGATGACATGGGCTTTGGCAGCGCGCCACACAACCTGATCCTGCGTCTGGACGCGGGTTACGTCGCGCTCTACGGTCATCTGCTGCAACCGCCGACGCTGGCGCCCGGTGATCGCGTGGCGGCGGGCGATCCAGTCGGCTTGTCCGGCGACCCCGACGAAACCTGCGACTCGCGCCCCCATCTGCATTTCGAGATGCGCTCACTCGACTATCAGACCACCTACAACCCCGCCGCCCTGATTCCGGTGAACTGGCACGCGCTGACCGCGATCGGCTCCTTCGGCTATCCGCAGTTCCAACAAGACCTCGACAACGCCCGCCAGTGGATGAGCATCGACGATCAGCCCGATGTACGGTTCTGGGGGCAGCCGCTCAATCTGTACGCCGCGCCCTATCCCGACTATCGGGGCGGTTCGCCCCCCGCCAACCCGCCGCTCGCCCGCGCACCACTGCCTATGCCGACGACCGCCACCCTGGCGCGCCTGGCATTCGGCGGCTGTTGTGCCGGGGCATGGTGGGATGCGCGCGATCCAGGGCTGGTCTACACCATCGACGGATCACCGGGACAGCGCGCGGCGATCTTCGCATGGCAGGTCGGCACCGGCGACTTCACGCTGTTGGATGAGGCGCCGCCGCCCTATTTATCTGCCGATGGGACAATGCGCGTCGTGCGTCGTTGGGAAGGACAGTTTGGACTGATCGACACGAACGGCACCGAGACGCTGATCCAGACCGGCGGCGCTTTTCCATCGTTGAGCCGCGATAACGCGCTGGCGATGTGGACGAGCAGCGCGCCCAATACCTCGCTCGACGCCGAGTCGGATGTGACGGTGTGGGTGGCAGAAAGTGACGCCGCCAACGGACGCTGGGTGAACGCGCGCGCCGTCGCGCTGACGACCGACGGCGGCGCGAGCTGGATCGACGATCGCCGGCTGCTGGTGACAGGGCGCGACGGTCTGGTCACGCGCCTGAGTGTGGTAGACGTGATCAGCGGTGAGACCTTCGTCTTAGGCGATCCGAACGGCTATTTTCGCATTCGAGGGATCAGTATCGCGCCGGGAGGGGGGCGGCTGCTGTTTTATCTGATGAACCAGCCCGATCCGGCGGCGTCGGGGATGTACACGATCGAGACGACGCCGGGCACGATAGCTGTCCGCCTGCCCTGGTTTGGGGCGTGGCGATGGCGCGATGCCGAAACCGTCTACTATCTGCCGTTCGACGACGCCGCTGGCAGTCACACGCTGCGTGTGACCGACCTGACGACAGGCGAGGATCGTGCCCTCACCGATCCGACCGTGACGCCGTTCACAGTGGCGAACGGCGATTGGGGCGTGAGCGCCGATGGGACGCGCCTCACCTTCACCGACGCGCGCGATCGCACCACCTGGGTGATCACGGTCGAGTAAGGGCTAACCGTCCGCGTCTTTCAGCATCTTCTCCGCAGCCTGGCGCAGGCTCGGTAAATCCTGCTCGATGATCCGCCACACGATATCGAGATTGACCTCAAGATATTCATGGATGAGACGATTACGCAGATTTCGCATGTGCTGCTACTCAATATCAGGAAATGCGCTCAGTCGTTCGGGCGGCAGACGCAGCGCGGACTCGATCATGATTTGCAACCGTCGGATCACGGCATCTTGTGTTTGAGGCACGTCAAGCGATGCGCGTCCCTCAGCGACATAAAGTTGTATGGACGCGATAGATTGCAGTATGTGATCCAGATAGACTTTTTCGTCTTTCACAGATCGACGCTTTCGCGTAGCACACGATCTCGAATGCGCGCAGGCAGTTGTTCTACGGTAGTAATATCTATCGAGTGACCGATCAGCGATTCCAGCTCCAAAAATAAACCTGCCCCGCCCCAGGGCGAAATGCGATCATAGTCCCACTCGACGATCAAATCGACATCGCTGTCGGCGCGTGCTTCTCCACGCGCCACTGAACCGAATACGCGAATGTGCGTGGCACCATGCCTGTGTCCCAGTTCCAGAATGGCTTGTCGTTTGGGTATCAGCAGATCGGCTACCCCCAGCCCACGCGATTTCATGCTCGTCACCGCTCCATCATCCTATCCGGTGTCCAACAAAGCGCGCCGCCCTCCCATCATAGCATCGGCGCGGCGCGCGGTGCAGCACGTTAGCGGCAGTCTCTACACCACCCGATGGCACGCCGCCCAGTGACCGGGCGACAGCTCGATCAGCGGCGGGTCGGGTTCCTGATAGCAGACGCCCTGGATCGCCACCGGGCAGCGAGTGTTGAAATTGCAGCCGACGGGCGGGCGCGCCGGACTCGGTACGTCGCCTGTGAGGATGACGCGCTGACGGTCGCGCTCTTTGAGCGGGTCGGGCAGCGGCACCGCGCTCAACAGCGCCTGCGTGTAGGGATGCAGCGGGTTGTCGTAGACCTCATCGACAGGCCCGATCTCGACGATCTTGCCCAGGTACATCACCGCCACGCGGTCGCAGATGTGGCGCACCATGCTCAGATCGTGGGCGATGAACAGGTAGGTCAAGCCGAGCTCGTCCTGCAATTCTTCCAGCAGATTGACCACCTGCGCCTGAATCGATACGTCCAGCGCCGAAATCGGCTCGTCTGCGACGATGAAGGTCGGATTGAGCGCCAGCGCGCGGGCGATGCCGATACGCTGACGCTGCCCACCGGAAAACTCGTGCGGATAGCGGTTGACGAAATAGGGATTCAAGCCGACTTTTTGCAGCAGTGCCTCGACGAATTCCTGCTGCTCGGCTTTATTCTCAATGGTCTTGTGGATGCGGATCGGCTCGCTGACGATGTTGCCGACCGACATACGCGGGTTGAGCGAGGCATACGGGTCCTGAAAGATCATCTGCATCCGCTGGCGGCGTGAACGCAGATCGGAGTCGGACATGGTGGTCAGTTCTTCGCCCTCAAAGACGACCGATCCTGATGTCGGGCGGTACAACTGCAGGACAGTGCGTCCGGTCGTGCTTTTACCGCACCCGGACTCCCCGACGACGCCCAACGTCTCGCCTTTGAATACATCGAAGCTGACATCATCGACGGCTTTGACGGCGCCGACCTGACGCTGAATGATCAGCCCGGAGGTGATCGGAAAATATTTTTTGAGGTTGCGCACCTGCAACAGCGGCTCGCCCATCTTGATACTTTTTTCTCTGGCGGCGGATGTCATGGTCATGGTCATCGTGCCATAGCTCCTTCTTGCGCGAGATCGGGCGCGCCCGTGCGCACATCGACCCAACAGGCTTTGACGTGTTCTGGATCGGCACCTTCACCGGACACCAGCGGCGGCATCTCGACATCGCACTTACCGGGGATGCGGTAGGTGCAGCGCGCGAAAAACGGACAGCCCTTCGGCGTGATGCGCATATCCGGCGGCGAACCCTCGATCTGAGTCAGCTTTTCCCCGCCCTGACGCATATCGTGCCGGGGCAGCGACTTGAGCAGACCGAGCGTGTAGGGGTGGCGGGTGTCTTTGAAGACACTGACGACCGGACCGCGCTCGACGATGCGCCCGCCGTACATCACCTGCACGGTGTCGGACAAGCCGGCGACGACGCCCAGGTCATGCGATATCCAGATCATCGCCATACCGAGCTGGTCACGCAGCCGCTTGACCAGCTCGATGATCTGCGCCTGGATGGTCACATCGAGCGCGGTGGTCGGCTCGTCGGCGATCAACAGCTTGGGATTGCAGGAGAGCGCCATAGCGATCATCACGCGCTGGCGCATCCCACCTGAAAACTGGTGCGGAAAGCTCTTGAGGCGGCGGCGTGCGTCGGGGATACCGACCAGCTCCAACAGCTCGGCGGCGCGCGTATCCGCCTGTTGATCGTTCATGCCCATGTGCAGCTTAAGCGCTTCGGTGATCTGCGTGCCGACCGTCAGAACCGGATTGAGGGAGGTCATCGGGTCCTGGAAGACCATCGCAATTTCGGCACCGCGCACCGAGCGTATTTCTTCTGCGCTCAATTTCAACAGGTCGCGCCCTTGAAACAAGACCTCGCCATTTTCAATCCTGCCCGGCGGCATCGGGATCAGGCGCATGATCGACAAGGCGTGAACGCTCTTGCCGCTGCCGCTCTCGCCCACCACGCCCAGTGTCTCGCGCTCGTTCAGTGTATACGAGACATCGTTGACGGCATGGACAATACCTTCCTGCGTATGAAAACGTGTGACGAGGTTTTTCACCTCCATTAAGACGCGCAAAGGGGGTTCCTCCCTAATTTTCGGGTGCCATGACGAAAATAATCGCCATTATTAAAGATGGTTTGATTATGCCGCATCGCGTGAAACGCGCAAAGACTCAAATCGATAAGCCTGTCTATCATTACTTTGGTCAAAGGTGACAGGTTCATAGTGGGTAGGATCGTGTGGTCGATCGGGGGCAAAAGAGAGGACGAATATCACCCGCCTGCTTGATTCGATCGCGTTAAAATCGGGCTGTGTCCTGTATTGCATTGGAAAGTAGTGTGCCATGCTGATTCGTTCCCCGCTCGACCGTGCCCGCGATCCGATCGCGCCGACCAAGCCGCCGCTAGACCGCGATACTCTGCGCGACGTGATCGATCTGGCGCTATGGGCGGGACAAATGCTGCTGGTGTCCGGCGCGCAGAGCGCCCGCGTCGAGCGCACCGTCCACCAGATCGGCACCTCGCTCGGCGCCGATTGGCTCGATGTGGTGGTGCAGCCCGAAAGCCTGATCGTCACCACCACCAGCGGTGGCGAATTTCGCACCCGCGTGCGCCGCGTGGTGCATACCGGAGTCGATCTGGCGCGCGTCGCCGCCCTCAGCACGCTGGCAAAGCGGGTGATCGCGGGCGAAGTGGATCGCGCCGCCGTTCGCGCCGAGCTGGAACGCCTGGATGCGCTCAGGCACAGCTATCCGCGCGCGCTGGTCGTGGTCATGATCGGACTCGGATGCGCTGCCTTCAGCCGTCTGTTTGGCGGCGACTGGACGACCTTCGCCGTGACGTTCATGGCGGCGGCGCTGGCGATGTGGGTACGTCAGACGTTAGCGCGGGCGCATTTCAATCCGCTGCTGGGGGTGATCGTCACCGCTTTTGTCGCGGGCGTGATCCCCGGTGCCGCCGCCTGGGTGGGACTGCTGCCGCACCCGGAAACCGCGCTGGCGGCGTCCGCCCTGCTGCTGGTGCCCGGTGTCCCGCTGATCAATGCCGCGCGCGACATCCTGCGCGGCCACATCGTCACGGGGACGGCGCGTGGGATCAGCGGGATCGTGCTGTCGCTGTGCATCGCGCTCGGTCTGCTGCTGGCGCTGCGCGTGACCGGAGTCGATGGCTTAGGACCGATCGTGCAGCCCGCGCGTGACCTGGTGACGATGCTGGCGATCGATGGGCTCTGGTCGGGTGTGGCGGCGCTGGCATTTGCCGTGCTGTTCAATGTGCCCCGGCGTCTGCTGGCGTACTGTGCTATGACGGCCGCGGCGGGTCATGCACTGCGCGCGGGGCTGCTGCTGACGGGCATACCGCTCACGGCGGCGACGCTGTTCGGCGCGATCCTGATCGGCGTGGCGAGCGAGGTGTTAGCCCGACGGCTCAAAACCCCTGCTGGCGTGTTTTCCGTCCCAGCGGCGATCCCGATGATCCCAGGCGTATTCGCCTTTCGCGCCATGATCGGCGTGATCGCGCTGACCAACACCCCACCGACCGCCGATACCCTGGTGCTGATGGAGACGGTACACAATTTCGCCGTCACCGGGCTGGTGCTGGCGACGCTCGCCGCCGGGATCGCGCTGCCGTCGCTGATCGTGCATCGTCCGCGCCCGGTGGTGTGACATGCGCGCAAAAACTCGTTAGAACACCCCTCTTGCCAGATTCATTATTGGAGTTATATTACGTGAAGTGATCTGCATCGCTCTCGAAAAGGGGAAACGCCGATGTCGTCCAGTCCGCAAAAAGATGTGCCACCACAATCCACTGCGTCTACAGAGTCTACGCCACCCGCCGGCACCACGCCGCCGGCATCGGTCAACACCCAGGCAGCTGGTAATTATTGGAAACGGCTGACAAAACCGTTTCCTGTGTGGGTGCAGTTTCTTCCTATGCCGTTGTTCAGACCGCTCAAGCCTCAGATCGACGATCCCCTGATCGACCTGAACAAGATGACAGCAGTGTATGACGAACTCATCAAGGATGCAAAGACGGCTGAAGAAAAAGCTGCCTATGCTGCTGCCTTTCAGCGTGTCCAGGATGACATCGAATTCATGAAGCATAATCTGCTGCGTTTACAGCGCGTCCGCGATCATGACGCCAAGAAAAATCAAAACAATTATCGGCTGTATCAAATTCTGTTTTTGGGATTGGCTGCCGTTGCTGCCGCGCTTGGATCGCTGCAAGCGTTATCCTTGTCCAGCGGTGACCGTCAACAGCTCGCTATCTTTGCATTCCTTGAAACGCTGGTCGCGCTGGCGGCTGTCTTCCTGGCGACCATCAGCGGACGCGAACCCCCGCTCCCACGCTGGCTCGACTCACGGCGTAAAGCGGAACAACTACGTCGTGAGTATTTTCGATTTTTGCTCAATATGGCGCCCTATGAAGACAACAACGATGTCAAACGGCGCATGAGCCTGTCTGAACGTGCCGCCAATATCAATCGCGGCGTGTATCCTGATGAGAGCGGCTTGATATAACATTAGTGCAGTGCTTATTGTCGGTTTGACACCAGGGGAGCCATCTATGAAGACACCGACGCTGGTCGATCGCAAACACGCAGAACTGCTTTACAAACTGTTCGACAAATTCGCGCTCGACGATCAACGTGCTTATTATATCGATCAGGTCAACCGCAACCGCACCGCCGCCGCACAGGTCAACGTCATTCGCGCGATCTTCGCTTTTCTGACCGGGCTGGCGGCGGCATTGGCAGGATTGATCGTGCTGCTTTCGCCTGCTTACTGTGTACCCAGTACGACGGGTGCGGAGCTGGCGCTGCTCGGTGCTGCCGCGACCGATGACCCATCGCTGGTTGTCACAGCCGTTCCCCCTGATGTGGACACCGCTACCGAGTCTGCCTCGGACACAGTCGTCTCAGACGGATGCAACCTCGATTTGGTGATCTTCCTGCTGGTGCTGGCGGTCGTAGCGCCCGCGCTCGGCGGCGCGTTCGGCACGCTGGCAGATTTGTATCAGTGGGACAGGCTGGTCAAGATTTACGAACTCGCAGCCGATAATCTAGAAGTAGCCGATGCAAAGTCGCCAATCGATTCGATGACGTTCGAGGATTATCGCATCACTTTAAAAGCCTATGCCGAGGGCACATTGGCGGTCATGCGCGACGAGACGGCACAATGGGGACAAATCATCCGCACGCCGGAGTCGATCGACAACTTTATCCGGCGTGAACAGGAAAGAGTGCAGACCAACGTCGGTAATCTGCCTCAGCAAGTGCAGGATGCTGTCAAAAAAGAACTGGATGAATTACGGGCGGCAGCAGCCGCCACCGAGCGCCGTTTGCAGCAGATACGCGATACCTTTGGCATTACCGACGTGCCGCCACCACCCACCGCGTAGCACATCCATGTCCTGACTTGATTCTCAGCCAGCCCTCAGACAATCGGCGTGCGCACATGCCGCCGATCGTCCCTATTCCACCGGGCGCGCCGATCAGTCCCACGTCCAGGCGACCCAGACCGTCAGCACGTTCCAGACCAGCCCGACGACGATCAGGAATTTGTCGAACGTCGCTGGATAGGTCGGCAGTCCGATCAGGTTGAACCCGAATAAGACGACCGCCGCGACGATATTCGCCCAACGAATGAACGGATAAGGCGTCGTCAGCGACAGGTAGACCATTACGATCGGGATCACCATGAAGATGGCGATCCCCAGCCAGGCGGTCTGCGTCATCTGTGTGCCCTCTATTTCGCCAGGCTTGAAGCCGCCGCTGAAGATGCGCAGCACATCCCCCAACAGATAGGTCAGCATCAGCACGATCCACAGTGCCGCCAGATGAATCCGTACATCGACTGTCATAGCAATGAGTCCTTTGAGGTAAAAATGCGCAGGTTGAGCAGGGAGGGCGTGGAGTCAGGGCGTCATGCGCCGCCGATCACACGCACCACGACCTTGCCCCGCACCTGTCCGGCGCCAAAATAGCGCATCGCTTCGGCGGTCTGATCGAGTGGAAAGCAGCGATCGAGGGCGGGGATGATTTTGCCTTCCTCGATCAGCGCCTTCAGAGCGATCAGATCGGTCTGATTGGGTTTCTGCGACATCGCGCCAAAGGTCTTGCCACCGCGCAGCGACGCGACCGGGCCCAGCAGCAGCGCGCGGAAGATACGTCCGAGCGCGCCACCGACGACGACGTACCTGCCACCCGGATTCAAGACCGACGCATAATCCGAGAAGGGACGATGCGCCGCCGCATCGACGACGAGATCGTAGCGCCCTCCCTGTGCGGTGATATCGGTGCGGGTGTAATCGATCACCCGCTCTGCGCCAAGCGCCGCCACCATGTCCATCTTGCCCGTGCTGCATGTGGCGGACACATGCGCGCCGAACACTTTGGCGATCTGCACGGCGAATGACCCCACGCCGCCCGACGCGCCGTTGATCAGCACGGTCTGCCCTGGCTGCACTGCGCCCGCGTCGCGCACTGCCTGGAGCGCGGTGCTGCCCGCCAGCGGCACGGCAGCCGCCGCCTCGAAGCTGAGAGTCGTCGGCTTCAACGCCAGAAACTTTTCCGGCACGGCGACATATTCGGCAAACCCGCCCGCCCCACTCGTCGAGAGGTCGCCGTAGACCGCATCACCGGGCTTGAACCGGGTGACACTGGCGCCGACCGCCTCGACCACTCCGGCAGTATCGACGCCAAGCGTCTTATTTTTAGGTGAACGCACACCGCCCGCCATCAGCCGCACCAGCAGGGCATCGCCGCGCAGGAACAGCCAATCGGCAGCGTTGACCGAGGTGGCATGGATTTTGACCAGGACGTGGTCGTGCGCCAGAGTAGGCTCTGCCACCTCCTGGAGGTGCAGCACATCGGGTGAACCGTAGCTGTTATAGACGATCGCTTTCATGATTTTCCTCCTCGTGAGCTTCGATTTAGTTTTGAGTGAGCGATACAGGATCGAGGGGGCTGCCGCGCTCGCGCCACAGACCGACCAGCCTGCTTCCTCGACCGATCAGCGTGATGAGCGCGCCGATCACGACCACGATCTCCGGGGCGCTGTCGATCGCAGGTACATTCGCCAGCCCCGGAATGTCCGCCAGAAGACGTGCCAGCAGCGGCTCGTAGGCGACGAAGTACAGGCAGATCATGCCGAATACTTCCAGGCAGGTCTCGGTCAGCCACAGCGCGGCGTTCCAGCGATTGCGCCGCAGCACCCCCAGATGCAGGACGAGCATGGCGATCACTGCGCCGATCAGCAGCATCAGCCAGGGCGTCGGAACGGGGATGACACCCCCCGGATCGCTGCCGTTAAAATGCAGTGTCAAGCCGCCTTCCCCCAGAAAGATCAGTAAAACCAGCGTCACGCAGGCAGCGATGACGATACCGACCCTCGCCTCGAAACGGTCAACGGTATGCGGATCATCGACTTCTGCCAGCGTCAGCGGATCGAACGCTGCTTTGTCGCCGCCTGCTGTCCCGACCCGCTGCATGACGGCGAAGATCAGCACCACGACGGCGGAAAAGCTGATAGTCGTCTGCCACAGCGCGGCCAGCGTCTCGATGACGATGCTCGCGCCCGGTCGTGGTTCGCCCTGTGCGGATGAGATCAGCGCCCCAAAAATGCTCAGAAACAGCACGACCGTCGGTGCGATCAGCCAGACATGCTGGAGCGCCATCATCATCTGAGGGTAAAGGTCAGGTCCGACGAAAATCTGCTGATGACGATAGGACGCCGCCATGTGGTGCGGCGCGCCCAGTGCGACCAGGATTGAGGCGATTTGCTCTTGTGTGGGTGCGCTGTCAAATCGATCCTCCAGTTGATCCTGGATCAGCGAGCGCAGTTCCTGCTCAATATCCGCCCGATCCTTTTTTGGCAGATAACGCCCGACGTGATAGATATAGCGCTCGATCAGGTCAGCCATGATCCCCTCCCTGTAAAATTGCGCGCATGACCTCGACCGTCTCCAGCCATTCCGCGCGCAAAGCGACGAGAACGTCCCGCCCAAAGGGGCTGATCCGGTAGTACTTGCGCGGGCGCGTTTCACCGACCTCCCACTCGCTTTCCAGAAGACCCTGCCCTTCCAGACGGCGTAACAGCGGATAAAGCGTGCCTTCTTCGATGTCCAATCCCTGTGCGGCGAGCTGTTGAATCAGGCTGTAGCCGTAGCGGGCAGTGTCCATCTGGCTCAATACCGCCAGCACCACGATTCCCCGCCGCAGTTCTAAGCGCAGCTTGCCGATCTGTTCGTCTGTATCACTCATACGCTGTGCATCCTACAGTGCTGTGCGTCGCACAGTATCAATATACTGTACAGCGCACAGTATTGTCAACAGCGGCTTATCAGCGCATCCAGGTCACGCCTTTGATCTCCGCATTCCCCTGGACGATCGGCGTTACGATTCCATCGGCGCCAATAATGACGATCCGATACTGTCCACCCGACTCGTCGAGCGCGATCCGAACAGCGCCTTGCGTCCGTCCGCGCCGCAGATCGTAGAGCGTCCACAGCCACGATCCGAATGGTCTGCCGTAGATGGCGATCGCATCAGTCGTCAGGTCGCGCAGCACCACCGCGCCGCCCACGATCCGCACCGCCAGCCGTGTGCCGTCTGGAGAGAAACGCGGATCGCGGTCATAGCGGCTGAATGGCGGTGCATAGCAGGACATCCCCACGATGCAGACCTCGACCGTCCCCGGATAGGTGCGCGCGACCACGATCTTCGTGCTGCCAGGCACCATATCCCAGTCCGGTTCATCGCCATAGCGCGTGCGCGTCACGTTCAGGATCAGACCGTGCGCGATGTCGTGGACGAACAGGTCAAACGAAGCGGTCGCGTCGGGGGTGCGCCGCGCGTACAGAATGGTGCTATTCGGATTCGCGCCGCCGAGCGTCAGCGCCAACCCGATCGCACCAATTCCCGCGATCAGCAGCGCCAGCGCGATCCGCCCAATCAACCCTGTCATCGCTTTCCTTCACGCCTTCGCGCCTTCGTGTTCACTCGTATCTCTTTGTTATTTTCTGCTTCCCTACAGCCCACCCGCGACCACGCGCCACGTCCCCGACGCGCCGCCCGGATCATCGACCAGCAGGTAAACCTCGCCGCGCACCGGCACCCCGACCGCCCGACCGCGCTCGTACAACACCTGTGCCCCAGTCGATCCGCTCTCGTCAGCGATCGCCCATCCGAGCAAAGCGCGCACATCGGGAAAGCTGCTCCATACCTTGCCAAAACCGCGCTTCGGCGTCACCAAGCCCGGCGGCGCCGTCTCATTCAAGGTCTCAGGATCGATCCCGGCGCGCCAGGTGTCATCGAAACGGCGGAAGCGTCCATCGGGTGTCAACACATAAATCGTGTTTGGCGGGCCCTGCACGAAGATCATCGTGCCGCGCTCGAACGACTGCGCCCCGGTCACCGTCGGGAACGGCGCTGCGATCAGCGGACAGCCCAACGCTGTTTCCGCAGCCAGCAGCGCTGGCGCCGCTATCGCGCACGCCAACGCGCCGCCAGGGGGTGTCGCCAATGCCGGATTCGACTGATTTGCAGCCGCAGCCGTCGCCGCGCCCTGAGTGACGACATACGCCTGCCCCGCGAAGTAGAGCGCGGTCAGCGTCGGCGCGTTGTACAGTCGATCGGGCGGCAGGATGGTCGCGCGCGCGCTCAAAGCCGCCAGGTCACCGAACAAACCCAGCTCCGGGGACGGCGTGAGCGTCGGGGAAGGGATGGGCGTGAGCGTATTGGTGATGGTTAGGCTCGGCACCAGCGTGCGGGTGGCGCTCGCGGTCACGGTCGGCGTGCGCGATGGCGTCATGCTGGCGATCGGAGTCTGGGTATCGGTCGGAGTGTGGGTCAGCGTCAGCGTGGGCGGCAGGGGGGATGGCGAGACCGTCTCGGTCGCAATTGCACGGACGATGCCTGCATCGTCCGTTACAGCATCGTCCGTGACGGCATTGTCGGAAGTCGTCGCCACCTGGGCGATCAGAGTCGGCAGCACGCGCGCTACCAACGTCGCGGACGGCAGGACGGCGATCGTCGGCAGCGTGTCGGGAGATGGGTCTGCCTGACACGACGCCAGCACAATCAGAACGACGATCAGAACGGTGTTGCGGAAGGTGTTCAGCACGTTTCTCATGACTCGGATTATAATCCGGGTCGTGTTTCGCACAAAACAGGACTCATGATTATGTCCACCCACCCGCAGCTGTTGCGCTTCGTGCATATCACCGACACGCATATCTCCCACGATCCACACTACAACCAGACGGGCGCGCCGCACACGCCGATGGTCGGCGCGCGTGCGCTGGTGCAGCAGTTGAGCCACCTGACTTTTGCCCCGGATTTTGTGCTGCACACCGGCGATGTGGCTTTCGACCCGGTGCCAGAGGCGTATCAGGTCGCCCGCGAGATTCTGAGCGAGATTCCCTATCCGGTGTATTACCTGGCGGGCAACCACGACGACCCGGCGACGCTGCAGCGGGTGCTCGTCGATGCCGAACCGCGCGACCCGTTCGACTATGCCGTCGATATCAACGGCTTTCGCCTGATCTGCATCGACAGCAACCGTCCGGCACGGCAGCCGCGCGGACGCATGAGCGCGGCACAGCTCGACTGGCTGCGCGATCAGTGCGATTCGACCGACGCCGATCTGATCATCGCCACCCATCACAACCCGCTGCAAATCGGTATTCCCTGGTGGGACGACTACATGAGTCTGGAAAATGGCGACGCCTTTCACGCGGCGCTGCTGCCCTTCAGGGATCGCATTCGCGGTGTCTTTTTTGGTCACGTCCATCAGAATACCGACCTGTACCGCGACGGCATTCTGTACGCCAGCACCTTGAGCAGCTGGTATCAACTCACTGCCATGCCGGGGCAAATCCAGACCGAGACCGACCGCATATCCGGGCCCGGCTACAGCGTGGTCACCGTGACTGCCACAACCACCTTCATCCGCCGTCATCGCTTCGTGGTGGCGGGGTGAGGATGACGATAATCGTGGTTATAGCAAAACCCAGCTTGACAGCCTTTGGGACACTCCCCACGCCTAAAGGCGGGGGCTTCTGACGGACGCATAAGCCTGACCGCGCGACGAGGGCAAAGGTGAATTTTGCGGTCGCCCATCGCTCACAGCGCGAACACGTCCGCGATCGTCATGCTGAAGCCGGGCAGCAGATCACCAAAATCGAATGTGTCCGCAACGGTGTACAGATCTTCGTCGCCATTCGCCCATAGCGCGATCACGACCCTCTGACGGGTCAGCACTATCCACACCAGCCGCGTGCCCAGAGCGAGATAGATCGCGGCTTTTTTGCGCATCTCCGGGATGCTGTCGTCAGGACTCTGCACCTCAACGGCAAAATCCGGCATAGCGGGCACTGCGCCGCGCGTGACGGGGAGCGCAGCGCTATCTTTGAAGAGGGTGAATGACCAGTCCGCCAGCAGGTTGTTCTGATGATCTTCCGGCTTGTGGAAGCGTATTTCCGGTCCGCCGCGTCCTGATTTGGTCTGACGCAGATACGGGCTGATCGCCATCGATAAATTGTCGGCAATCCACGTATATTCCTGTGTCGGCATTGGCTTTTCGATGAGCTCCCCGTCGATCAGTTCCAGGCGACGTTCGGCGGCGGGCGACTCGATCAGCCGCTCGAATTCGCCGATCGTCGTCCTGATCGCACCCGCAATCGTCATGACGTGTCCCTCGTCTCGACTTTGCCTGATTATAAACCCAGCTTGCCCGGCGCGCTGATGTTGGCGGGATCGAGCGCTCGCTTCACACGACGCAGCGCCTCCATGCCCGCGTCACCGTACTGCTGTGTCATAAAGGGCGCCAGCCGCATCCCGACGCCATGATGATCGTTCAGCACCGCGCCCGCGCGCAGCGACGCCTCGATGCCGGCTTTGAAGATGGCATCGTGCAGCGCCTTTGCCGCATCCAGATCGGGCGGGGCGACCGGGATTTTCATGCGGGCGTAGATCATGCTGCCCCACTCGTACCAGTGCGAAAAGTGCGTATTGAGCGACAGGTTGTATTCCGGCGGACAGGCGGCTTTGATAGCGGCGGTCGTCTCGTGGTAGACCGCCTCGATATGCGCGAAATCGGCTACGGTGTCGATCGTCCCCCAGATCGACGGCAGTTCCGGGGCATACGGGGGATAATAAAAGACGTAGCGCCGCTCCCACCAGATCGCGCCGATCGACTCGTCCAGCGCCGTCCCGCCGTGCCCCGCGCACACGCGCGCCGCCAAAGCCGCCTCCAGCTCGACCAGCTCGGCATATTCGCCGTCGAACATCATGACGAAGGTCGCCTGATCGAGCGGCGTCTCGACTGCCCGCGCCAGGCTGTGACTCGCTGCCTGTCGATCGTACAGGCGCATGACAGCGGGCTTGAGTCCGCTGGTCATGATCACCCGCCCTGCCTCGATCGCGTCGCTCAGATCCTCGAACGCAACCACGATGAAGGCGCGATGTCTGGGCAGCAGCCGCAGCCGCACCGTCGCCGCCGTGACAATGCCGAGCGTTCCCTCTGCGCCGACGAGAAGCTGCGTCAGTTCGGGACCCGCCGCATGGCGCGGCACGGCTGGCGTAGTGACGATCTCGCCCGTAGGCAGCACCCACTCGACATTGAGGATGTGTTCCTCGATCTTGCCGTACTTGCTCGACAGCACACCCGACCCACGCGCAGCGATGCTGCCGCCGATGGTCGCCCATTCCGCCGACGCCGGATAATGCGTGAACGACAGTCCGCGCGTATTCAGGTTGGCTTCAAAATTTTTGCACGACAGTCCGGCTTCGACCACGCACGTCAGCGACTTGTCGTCCAGGTGGCGGATCGCGCTCATACCGCGCAAGTCCAGCACGATCCCGCCCTGATCGGCGTTCGCCGCGCCCTGTACGCCGCTGCCCCCACCCCACGCCGTGACCGGGATGCCATTGGCGCTGGCATAGCGCATCACGCCGCTCACCTGCTCGGTGGTTGTCGGACGGACTGCAATTTCAGGGCGGCTGATCGCCCGTCCCGCCGCCGCCGCCGCCACCGCGTACCACCATTGATCGTGGGCATAGCGCGTCCGCGCCGACTCGCCCTCGATGACGTTTTCCCGTCCGACGATCGCCGTCAGGTCGCGCGCCAAGCCGATACCGCGTTCGGTCTCGTTCACGGCATCCATGCCTTCATCTCGGTGAAGTCGCGGTTTTTGATGGTGACCTCGACTTTTTCCAGCTCCGCCACCGCGTCGATCAGATGCTGCGAAAAACGGCTGAAAGCGATTTCGCCCTTTTCTGCCGTTCCCTTGTGCGGGTTGCCCATCGTACCAGAGTCGGTAAATTCCTCATGGTCGAAAGGAAAGCTGAAATACTGATAGCCCTGAAATTCGGCATCGGGCATCCCGTCTTTTTTCGCCCAGGCATCACCGAGCCACGCTGGAGCGTGGGCTTTATCCACCGTCGCGCGATCGAGCCGCACCAGGTTGGGATCGTGCGCGAGACACTGCGACGTTTCCAGCTCGCCCGCGTGCCAGCCCGGAGTCTCCTCGACGGGTCCCTCCAGCACATCTTTCAACATACCGATATAGCGCTCGGCATACGGTTTGTAGTAGGCGATCAGGGCGCCCGTCTCGTAACGCAGACGGCGCAGCACCGGATCGATCACTTTCACGTTCGATCCGTGCCCGTTGACGAAGATCAGACGATTGAAACCGTGATGGATCAGCGAACGCCCGATGTCGTAAATCACATTGAGGTAAGTATCGGAACGCAGCGTGATCGTGCCCGCGCCCCATCCTGGCGCGCGCATGTGCTGCGGCGAATAGCCGAGCCAGAGCGTCGGCGTGTACAGGATTCCGGCTTGTTCCCCGGCGCGCGAGGCGACTTCCTGGGCGGTAATCGAGTCGCAGAAGAGCGGCAGATGCGGTCCGTGCTGCTCCAGACTCGCTTTTGGGATCAGAATGGTGTCGGAATGCTTGAGATAGTTCTGCACATCGACATAGCTCAGGTCGCCCAGGCAGAACGAGGGAAAGCCGAGGGATTTAGTAGCGCGGTCGGTCACAGGATGTCCTTTCAATGCAGATTCAGCCTCGGAACGCATAACGATGCGTCCGCCATGCCTAATGTGTAACATTACCTCTGAATGGTGTTGATCGCCGCGATCACGGCTTTCAAAACGACATTGGCGAATGGCGTTTCGTTGATGTGCGCGTCGATCTCCTGATAATCGATCTCAGCGCGTAATCCCTGCCTGAAGCGCTCACGCCGCGCCAGGCTGATCGACTCGTCCCAAAAGACGCCGCCGTCGGCGTTGTCCATGATCGAGATGCCGCGCGTCGGCATGATCACCGTGACGGGCGATGCCGACTGGTTGAGCTTGTCCACGACGACATCGACCGCTTGCAGTTGTTCTTCCAGCGTCAGCCGCACCAGCGTGAATTCCGGGTTGTGGTAGTAGGTGAGGCGGTCGGCATACTTGTCGGGTACCTCGTGGCGCGCTCCAAAGACGATGAAGTCCAGGCAGCCGGGCACGATCACCTGGGGAATGCCCGCCCGCCCTGCCGCCAGCAGCCGATCGGCGCCGCCGTCGTGAAAGCCACCGAACAGGTGTCCCGGAATCTCGCTGAGGGTGTAATCGAGGACGATCTCGACTGCCCCCGCCGCGATCTGTTCTTCCATCGCCCGCCCACCGACGCCGTTGGCGTGGAAGATCACCATGTCGCACCCGGTCATCTCTTCCGCGAACTGGCGTATGAACATCAGCGGACGGGTGGTATTGCCCAACATGGTCGCCGCCACCGTCAGCGTATCGCGTAGCAGCGGCGGACGGTCGGCATAGGCGCGCGCCATGCCCGCGATCGCGGCGGCTGCACCGTCGAAGACCGCCATGCTGATCGGGTTCAACCCTAGAATATCGACCACACTGTGCATCACCAGCACATCGCGCGTGCCGACGAACGGACCAAAACGGCGGTGTCCGCTGGCGATCGGGGAGACGATCAGCTTGGGAAAGCCGATCGGCAGCGCGGTCATCGCCGCCGCCGCCAGCACGGAGCCTTCCGCGCCGCCCAATGCCGCCGCACCTTGTATGCGCCCCTGGGCGTGCAGATCGAGCGCGATCACCCGCACGCCCTTGAGCATCTGCTCGACGGCTGCCCCGCGCGTGCCGATCGCGCGCAGTGTCTCGATGGTTGTCCCGGCAGCGTGGGCGACGGTGGCACGGTCGTAGTCCGCCGTAATGCCGTCCGCCTCGCGCAGGATGCCGGAGTCCAGGATCAGCGTGTCGCAGCCGTGCGCCCGTACTCGCTCGCGCAGATACGCCGTTTCCGCGCCTTTGGTGTCCAGTGTGCCGATCAACAGCACGGTTGGCACGGGTTACGCGCCGCTGGCGCGCAGGTGCTTGATCGCCGCCTCACAGTGGGCGGTGTAGGCAGCGTCACTCATCAGGTCGCTGCCATGATCGCGGATGAACTTGAGTTCGGCATCGGTCGCCTCGGTGCCCGCCGCTTCCATTTTGGCAGCCAACGGCGAACGATCGAACGGCACGACGAATTCAGCCGTCAGCGGACCCTCTGTGTAGCCCGCCTGCCTGAGCGTGGTGATCAGTTTGTGCCAGTCGAGCGATCCCTCGCCCGGCGGACGGCGGTTGTTGTCCGCGACATGAAAATCGACCAGGTGCTTACCCGTGTTCAGGATCGCCTGATACATGTCAGCTTCCTCGATATTGATGTGGAAGGCGTCCAGGCATACGCCGACATTCGGCTCCCCTACATCTTCCGCCAGCTTGATCGCCTGATCGTGACGGTTGAGGAAATTGGTCTCGAAGCGGTTGAGCGGCTCCAGTCCGATACGGATGCCGTGTCCCGCCGCGTGCTGCGCCACCTCGCGCACGCCCTGGACCGCCCACGCCCACTCGCTCTCGGCGTCCGCCATCGCCACGACTTTGCCGACCTCGCTTGGCACCAGCGTGAACATCGTCCCGCCAAGCGCACCCACCATGTCCAGGCACTCTTTCAGGTAGGTCACAGTCATGATGCGATAGTAAGGATCGGCGTGGATCAGGTCGCGCCCGGACAGCATGATGCTGACCGATCCAAAGCACTTCAGGTTGTGCTGATCGAGTAAATTCTTGACGTGCTTCCAGTCGTATTTACGCGGCTCACCCATGATCTGGATGCCGTCGTAACCCAGGCTGGACAACCGCTGAATCGTGCGCTCGATCGGCTCTGGGCGCATCCAGTTGTGCATACAGATATACATGAAATCGACTCCTGCAAAATATAGAGGCAAAATGCAATTCAACATCAAACGCTGTGAAACGCTGTGAAACGGTATATAACGCTGGCGCAAGTATAACGGGGTCAGTGCACAAAAGGCAAAATGCCGCGATTGCGCGCAGCACGATAGCAGTATAATCAGGTATCTCATTTTCTCATCCAGGAGTCCCCCGATGAGCGACGAAAAGCTATCCGATCACCCATTCGCCTACACCGCCACCAAAAATGGCAAAGTCCTCATTTCCTGGTACGGCAAGCAGGTGACCATCCTGGCGGGTGAGCAGGCTGCCAAGTTCCTCAAAGCCGCCGAGGGCGCGGACGACGACGCCATACAACAGCTCATGGCGCGCGTCACAGGGAATTTCAAGCGTGGTAATGAAAAACTCGCAAAAAAGAAAAATGCCTAGGGTCAACATCACGAGCAATCCTTGACTGCCTATCTCCAATTGTTTGTACTTTCTATCCCAGCCGATTTGACAGATAAAAATACTTTGTGTTACAGTCTCTTTCGGTGCCTGATGATTAGTCTCGACCGCACCGCGTAAATGATGCTTTGTGAAACGTTGTACAAACTCTTTGGCAGCACCCAACCCTTGAATGCGTAAATCGTCCCCAATCACGGGGCTACGGTTTGTTTTGTTACGCAGATGAATAGCCTTTTTCAAATAGGAGTAGAGACGATGGCGAAGAAAAGTCTGCTGGTTCTGATCCTCATCGCGCTGCTGACCCTGGCGGTCGGCGTGCCGGTGGGCGCTCAGGACATCACGGAACTCAATATCTGGTGGGCGGAGTGGGACCCGGCGAATTACCTGCAACAAATCGGCAACGATTACGAAGCCGAAACCGGGATCAAAGTCAACGTCGTCCAGACCCCCTGGCCCAACTATTACGACCGTGTGGCGACCGAGTGGGCTGCCACAGGCAGCACCTTCGATATGGTGGTCGGCGACAGCCAGTGGCTCGGACAGGCGGCGACACAGGGGCACTACGTCGATATGACCGCGTTCCTGACCGAGACCGGCATCAAGGACACCGTGACGCCCGCGACGCTGGCATATTACGGCGAATACCCGGCGAGCAGCGGCACCTATTACGCCTACCCGACCGAGGGCGACGCCAACGGCTGGGCATACCGCAAAGACCTGTTCGAGAATCCCGACGAGATGGCTGCCTTTGAAGCCGCCTATGGTCGTGCGCTCGCAATCCCGACTACCTGGGAAGAGCTGCGTGACATTGCCGAGTTCTTCAACCGTCCTGACGACGGGCTGTATGGCATCGGTGTGTATACCCAGGTCGGCGGCGACGCCATCACGATGGGCTTCCAGAATCCATTCTTCGCCTACGGCGGTGACTGGTACGACGGCGACTTCAATGCGCTCGGTGTGGTCGATAACGCCGATACGGTACGCGCGCTGGAGCTGTACAAGGAGCTGTATTCGTTCGCGCCCCCTGGCACCAACGATGCATTCTTCCAGGAATTGAACGACGCCTACATCGGCGGTCAGACCGCGATGATCATGAACTACTTCGCCTTCTTCCCCGCGCTGGCAAACGCAGAGATCAATCCGTATGCCGACGTGACCGGCTATTTTGCCATGCCGGAAGGCCCGGCGGGGCGCTATGCCGCGCTCGGCGGGCAGGGCATCAGCATCAATAATTACATCGACGACGCGCGCAAGCAGGCGTCTTACGACTTCATCACCTGGTTCGCCACCGAGGAAGTCCAGCTGCGCTGGGCACAGCTCGGCGGCTACACCTGCAATATCGCCGTGCTGGAATCGGCGGAATTCCTGGCAGTGGCGCCCTACAACGCCGCCTTTGCCGAGACCATGACCTTCGTCAAGGACTTCTCGAACATTCCGGAATACAGCCGTCTGCTGGAAGTAGCGCAGATCAACATCAACGCCTTCGTCGTCGGCGGTGAAGGCACCGCAGCAGAAGCGATGGAGAACATCGCCAACGGATTCGACGAAGTACTGGTCGATGCGGGCTACGTGAACTAAGCGACGGTCACAGACCGTCGTTGTATTCGCAGGGGCATGACATGTCATGCCCCTGCCTGTTTCCAACCCGGCAAACCAGCAGCGTATCGACAAAGTGAACCCCAAAAAATAACCAGAGATTCAGATATTTAGACAAAAAATGAGCGCTTTCAATGCTTCCACTGCATGCCTGATGGACTATCAGTAGAGGGGATTCCCTGTGGCACAAACCAACGCCGAACCGATCGCCCAGGTGACGCCGCGCGGCGCGGGCGGGCGCCGTCAGATGAGCGATCGACGCATCGTGCAGTTGTTCATCCTGCCGACGATCATTCTGCTGATCCTGATGAATATTTTCCCGCTCATCTACAGTCTGTATCTCAGCTTCACCAATTATTCCGTCATCTCCACCGACCCGCCGCAATGGGTGGGCATTCAAAATTATGTCGATATTCTCAGCGACACCGATTTCTGGCGCAATTTCGGTATCACGGGCACCTACGCGCTGGCTTCGGTGACTCTGCAAACCGTGATCGGTTTTGTGCTGGCGCTGCTGCTGCGTACTAAATTTCGCGGCAGCGGCATCATCACCACCATGATCCTGGTGCCGATGATGCTTTCCCCAATCGTGGTAGCCGTGTTCTGGCGGCTGATCTTCAATCCGAGCTATGGCATCCTCAACCCGCTGCTCGGCTTCACCAATATCAATACCTCCCCGGAATGGTTGGGCGAACCCGGACTGGCACTGCTCGCCATCGTGATCGTGGATGTGTGGATGTGGAGTCCCTTCGTTATGCTGCTGTGTCTGGCGGGCTTGAGCGCGATCCCGGAATACCTGTATGAAGCAGCCGCGATCGACCGTGCGGGCGGGTTGTTCGTCTTTTTCCGCATCACGCTGCCCCAGGTGCTGCCGCTGCTGCTGATCGCAGTGCTGTTCCGCACCATCGAGGCATTCAAACAATTCGACCTGGTGCAGGGACTGACCGCTGGCGGACCCGGTGACGCCACCGAGACGGTCTCGGTACAGCTCTATCAGCTCGCCTTTCAGGGACAGTTCAACACCGGCTTGTCGAGCGCGCTGGCGTACATCGTCCTGATCGTGATCATCGCCATCAGCAATCTGTACATTCGCGCGCTCAACCGCGCGCGGGAAGGCTAATCGCATGGCAGTCGTGTCAGGCGCGCCGCGCTCAGGCGGTCCGCGCCAAAAAGTAGTGATCTCCACCCGTGTCGATAAAGTCAGCACGGGTGCCCGACTGACCTCGAACGTGCGCGCGGCGATCGCTATCGTCATCGCGCTGATCATGCTGATTCCGGTGTTCTGGATGGCGATGACCGCCTTCAAGACCCGTCCCGACGCGGTAGCAGTGCCGCCGCTGCTGTTCTTCCAGCCATCGCTGGAGGGCTTCGTCAGTCTGCTGACCGACCGCCGCCAGCTCAACCCCGAAGAGATCGCCGCCGCCAAAGAACGGACAGATCTCGACTTCTTCAATCAGGTGGCGTTGGTGCGCGGGCAGACTGTGCTTGGCGTCAGCGCGTTTCCCGGTCAACTCCTCAACTCGCTGATCATCGCCGGGGTCTCGACAATCTTTTCGGTGGCATTCGGCGTGCTGGCAGCTTATGCCTTCAGCCGCTTTCCGGTGCCGGGCAAGGATGACCTGCTTTTTTTCATCCTCAGTCAGCGGATGCTGCCCCCGGTCGTCGTCACGATTCCGATCTTCCTGATGTACCGCCAGTTGGGTCTGTACGATACCCATTTTGGCATGATCCTGCTCTACACTGCCTTCAACCTGTCGTTCAGCGTATGGCTACTCAAGGGCTTCATCGACGAGATTCCGCGTGAGTACGAGGAAGCGGCGCTGGTAGACGGCTACACCCGTCTGCAAGCCTTCCGCAAAATCGTGCTGCCCCAGGCGACCACCGGCATCGCCGCCACCACTGTCTTTTCACTGATCTTCTCGTGGAACGAGTACGCTTTCGCGCTTATGCTCACCTCCGATGTGGCGCGCACAGCACCGCCCAGCATTCCGCTGGTGCTGGGCACGGGCGGCATCGAGTGGGCAGCGATCGCTGCTGGATCGCTGGCATTCCTCATCCCAGTGGTGATCGTTACCTTCTTACTGCGTAAGCATCTGCTGCGCGGTGTCACGTTCGGCGCCATCCGCAAAGGCTAATCACGATGGCAAATATCGAGTTGAAGCAGGTCGAAAAGAAATTTGGCGAAACGTTCGCCGTCAAGCCGCTCGACATGTCCGTTCAGAGCGGCGAATTCATCGTGTTTTTGGGTCCGTCCGGCTGCGGCAAGACCACGACGCTGCGCATGATCAGCGGGCTGGAAGCCGTCACCGACGGCGCCATTCTGCTCGACGGGCGCGATGTGACCTGGCTGCATCCAAGTGAACGCGACATCGCCTTTGTCTTTCAGTTTTTCGCGCTCTACTCGCACATGAGCGCACGCGAAAATATCGCTTTTCCGCTGCAAGCCGCCGGACTCAAGCGCGACCAGATCAGGCAGCAGGTGGCACAGGTGGCGACGATGCTGCGAATCGATCACCTGCTCGACCGACGACCCGGTTCACTCAGTGGCGGCGATCAGCAGCGCATCGCCCTGGCGCGTGCGCTGGTGCGTCGTCCGGCTGCCTTTTTGATGGACGAGCCGCTCGGCGCACTCGACGCCGAATTCCGCGAATCGATGCGAGCGGAGATCAAGCGGCTGCATATCGATCAGGGCGCGACGACGGTCTACGTCACCCACGACCAGATCGAGGCGATGGCGATGGGCGACCGCATCGTCATCATGTCCGCCGCTGTCGTGCAGCAGATCGGCACCCCTGCCGAGGTCTACTACGACCCGGCGAATCTGTTCGTCGCCCGCTTCATCGGCAGCCCGGGTATGAACCTGCTCGATGGTGTGTACAAAGCCGGCGCGGTCCATCTGCCTGGCGGCGGCGCCTACACCGTGCCGGATGATTGGCGTCGGGTACTGGATGCGCCCGGTGCGCTGCCCGCCGACAATGCGATCGTCCTGGGTTTCCGTCCTGAAGCAGTGCGAGTCACCCGCCCCGGCAATGACTCGCCCGGTGAGCTCGGCGCCGCCGTCTATGCCGACGATCTGCACGGCGGCTATTCGATGCTGCACCTTCAGCTCGCCGACGGCGTGATCGTACACGGGCGAGCGGCACGCGAAGCCCGCCACGCCATTCACAGCGTCCTGCGATTCGACCTCGATCCCACCCTGGTTCGCTTTTTCAACCCGCAGACCGAGCGGGCGATCGGACGCGACTCATGAGCGATGTGCGCCTGGAAAATGTGGTCAAGCGCTTTGGCGAACATGCCGCGCTCGACGACATCTCGCTGACGATCAAGGATCAGGAGTTTTTCGTACTGCTCGGTCCGACCGGGGCGGGCAAAACGACGACACTGCGCGTGATCGCCGGGCTGGAAAAGCACGAGGCGGGTCATGTCTATCTCGACGGCGCGCTGATGGACGGGACTCAGCCCGCCGACCGCGATGTGGCGTTCGTCTTTCAGCAGTATTCCCTCTATCCGAGTATGTCGGTCTACGACAATATGGCGTTTCCGCTGCGATCGCCGCTGCGCCGCATCCCCGAAGACGAGATCAAGCGTCGCATCGCCACCGCCGCCGAAAAACTACGTATCACCCACCTGTTGGAACGCAAAACCGCGCGCCTGTCCGGCGGCGAGATGCAGCGCGTCAGCATCGGACGGGCGATCGTGCGGGCGCCGCGCGTCTTCCTGATGGACGAGCCGTTAAGCAACCTCGACGCCAAGCTGCGCGAGTCGCTGCGAGTCGAGCTGAAACATCTGCAAAAGACCCAGGGCAGCACCACCCTCTTTGTCACGCACGATCAGATCGAGGCACTGACGATGGCGGATCGGATCGCCGTGCTGGATGACGGGCGGATCGTGCAGGTCGGTACGCCATTCGATATTTACGATCGCCCCGCGACCACGTTCGTAGCGCAGTTGGTAGGCGCACCGCGTATCAATCTGGTGGTGGCGGCACGCACCAGCGCAGACGGCGGCGGCTGGCGCACGCGCGACGGATCGCTGATCTTCGCCGGGCACAGCGACGGATCGCCGCTGCCGCCTGAGGTGACTGTCGGTATTCGCCCGGAGGATATCCGCCTCGGTGAGGGCGCCTTCCTGGGCGATCTGATCCTGGTCGAGCCGCTGGGAGTCGAGACGATTCTGCATTTCAAGGTCGGCGGCGATACGCTGCTGTGCATCGTGCCCGGCGTGGCGCGCTACAAGGTCGGGGAGCGGATCGCCTTTGGCTTGGCGGTCGAGCGACTGCATTATTTCGACCTGGACGGCAGGCGCGTGTAGGGACGCATAACGATGCGTCTGTCATCGCACCAACACTGTAGAGACGCATAACGATGCGTCGGTTGCATTGAAAATCGATTTTCTGGAGGATCACACGATGCGTTTTGGCGTCAACACCTGGGTATGGGCGAGTCCGATCACCACCGACGAACTGCGCACGCTGGCACCGCGCGTGCGCGACATGGGTTTCGACTGGATCGAGCTGCCGATCGAGAGCGTCACCGACTTCGACCCCGCTGAAGCAGGACGGATCGCGGCGGACAACGGACTGGGCGTCAGCACCTGTGCCGCCATGGGTGGCGACCGCGATCTGATCCATCCTGAAGGCAGGCTGCGTGAAAACGGGCGCAATTACATTCGCGCCTGCATCGACATCACGGCGGCGGCGGGCGCGACCAACCTGGTCGGACCGATCTATTCCGCAGTCGGACGCACCTGGCAGCAAACCGAGAGTGAGCGCGCGGTCGATCTGGAATTGTTGGTCGGCGCGCTGACCGAATTGAGCGCGTATGCCGCTGACAAAGGCGTCCGCCTGGGAATCGAGCCACTCAACCGCTTCGAGACCAGCTTTGTCAATCTGGCGGATCAGGCGATCGAGATCGTCGATCGCGTCGATCATCCGGCGTGCGGGATCATGCTCGACACCTTTCACATGAATATCGAGGAGAAATCGCTCGGCGATGCCATCCGCCGCACTGGGTCGCGGCTGATCCATCTGCACGCCTGCGAGAACGATCGCGGCGCGCCCGGTAGCGGCAACGTCAGCTGGAGCGAGGTCGCGGTAGCACTCAAGGATATCGCCTATGACGGACCCGTCGTGATCGAATCGTTCACTAATAAGGTGAAGACGATCGCCCGCGCCGCCGCCATCTGGCGCACGTTCGAGCCGAGCCAGGATGCACTGGCGCAGGACGGGGTGCGCTTCCTGCGTGCGTTGTTGGAATCGTGATGTATCCGGGTTTGAACCATCCACCGTAGGGGCATGGCGTGCCATGCCCGGATGAAAGGAACAACGATGAATATACGTTATGCAGGTCCGATCCGCGCCCTGGGCGGGATCGCGCTGGTCGGCATCGTCATCGCGGTGATCTTCCCCGCGCTGCGCGACGCCCTCATCCCGGCGGAGTCACAGCGGGCGGTACTGATCCAGGCGGTGCCGTTCGTGGCGGCGTTCATCGCCGTGCTGCTGCTCTACATCCTGGTGATCGTGCTGTCCGCCCGCCGTCTGAATGGACGCATCTCCAACCGCGCCCATGCGCCGATCACCTGGGTGCTGATCGTCGGGATCGCGGCGGGGGTGGTGTTTCTGTTTCAGCCATTCTTCATGATCGGCTATCGCTTCGGCTTCACCCTGCTGCTGATCAGCACACTCGGATTCATCCTGTGGAGCCATATCGAGCCGCGCAGCAGCCGCCATGACGCGGCGCTGCCGCCGATCAAGCCGACTCAGCATCTCGTCGGCGCAGTCGTGGCAGCCGTCGTCGCGCTGCTGTTGTTCTTCACCCTGCTCAGTGCCAACATGCCGCAGGAACCCTACGGCTTGCGTCAGCGCGTGTGGGATCGCTACGACGAGGCGCGCAAGGTCGAGATCGCCTCGGAAATGGTGAACACGTTCAACGTGGTCGAGGTGCCCTTCCTGGTGATGCTGAGCCTGTTCCCGGCGGCGCTGGCGTATTTCGCCGTGCGCGAGCTGATGCCGTCGCCTGTCCCCGCCACGCCCGCGTTTATGCCTCCCGCCAAACGCGCCACCTGAACCGACACGATTCACAGCCGGACACATGGTTATGTGTCCCTGCGAGCGCGGCATATGGGGACGCATAACAACCATGCGTCCCCGGTAGCTTTGGGACAGTGTTTTCCTCACGCGCTGGCGTGCATGTACGACACCATGAACTATAATCCTTGTATGTTCACATGGCTGAGGCGTGACGTGATCACCAACATTCGTATCCAGAATTTCAAGAGTATCGACACGGGCGAAGCTGGGTTCGCGCTGCGTCCGCTCAATGTGCTGATCGGCAAGAACGGATCGGGCAAGTCGAACTTCCTGAAATTTTTCGAGCTTCTGCGGGCGGGGGCAAATGGACGCTTGAGAGATACTATCAATGCGATGGCTGGCTTTTTAGAAATACGATATTATGACGCCGATGACAATGACTCGATCAAATTTGAACTTACACTAACAGACGTTTACAACAAAGAACCCCTCTGTTATTCCGCCAACCTCGCGCCACAAGGTAGGGGCACCTATGTCGTGTCCCAGGAAGAAATAGAGCGCGAGCCCAGCCCAATCCATACGAAGCGCTTCAAATTTTTGTCAGCTGCAGAAGGGCGCGTCAGAATTCTGAAATCGGTTGGAGATAAAGAAGATGAAACTGACTTGGAGGAGTTCGATAATTTTGAGCTGGTCGCGGCGCAACTGCGCGATCGGACGCGCTATCCAGCGTTAAACGCGGTGCGCCGCCACATCATCAATTGGCAGTCGTTTCGCGGATTTGATGCAGAGGCACTGCAAAAAATCGTCACCCCGCAACTCCTCAATCCGATCGACGCAGATTTTCGCTTGAGCGAGAGCGGTGACGGCATCATCTCCATTTTGCACGCGCTGGCAAATCAATCTGAATATGCCGAGTTGTACGAAGATCTGATTACGACTCTGCATACCGTGTTTCCTGATTTAGAAAAATTCGACGTGCGTATCGTCGCAGGTGGCATGGGGACGCTGACATATCGCAGTCGTAATTTTCCCAAAAAGCTTTCCATTCCTCTCTCTTCTATGTCTGATGGACAGCTGCGTTTTCTAGGTTTGGCGCTCCTGCTCCTGCTGCCCAGTAATGCAACGCTGATCACGCTGGACGAGCCTGAAATCGGACTGCATCCTTCTATGCTGCATGTCCTGGCTGAAATGCTCAAAATAGCCGCTGAACGCACGCAAATCATCGTCTCGACTCATTCTCCAGACTTGATCGCACGCCTGCAACCTGAAGATGTGATCACAGTCGAAAAAGTGATCACGGACGAAAAAGAAAAAGGGCGATCCCGCCTCAACCGCCTCGACAAGGATGCTCTTGAAAGCTGGTTACAACGTTATACCCTGGGTCAATTGTGGACGATGGGACGGCTGACACACGCATGAACGAACTTCTCATTTTGTGCGAAGGCGATCTTGAGAAGAAAGTGCTGTGCCAGTTTTTGCAGCCTTATTGGAGTCAGCACTTCCGAGACTGTATTATGGTCAATTATGAAGGCAATGGCGGCTTCAAAGGCAACGTCAAAAGCGATGCGAAGCGCCATTTAAGCTATCACAAAGAAAACTATGTCTTGTGCCTGCTCGATTTGTATCAAGCCCCCTACGAGATTTACGACCGCACCAGGATGACACACGCCGAAGGATTCATTGCATTACAGAACATTCTACTAAGCTATGCCGCGCCGCACCAGCAGCAACGCTTCGGTGCCTTTCCGGTCGTGATGGAGATCGAGCCCTGGTTGCTGGCAGACCCAAATATTCAAGAGAAATATTGTGGCGGAACAGCATTTCCTCTGCCGGAAACCGAGGTACATCCAAGATCGGCATTACAGGGGATTTTTAAGGAACGCAGAAAGCGTTATCGAGAAACTATCGAGGGTGCTCAAATGTTCAGTGATGCGAGCGCCATTCGCATCTATGAGGACTCCGCACCCCACTTTCGCTTGATAATCGATTGGTTGATTGCGCCACCTCGTCCAGAGCAACCTGTGTGGGATGATACGCAAGACATGCAATGGCGATCGCAGCTTAAGACATTGTATAACGAACTTGATCACTGCGAAAAGCGATTTGACGCCGAGATCAACGACGAAATACGCGGCGGATTAATACGCCACTCGGACGAATTGCACGCGCAAATAAATCAGCTTGAGCAGAATTACCCGTCCGCTTGAAAATAGACGCTGAATCCCATTGCGCGTTACAATCAACTTCAAACTTCCTCTTGGAGACGAAATAATCATGCCAAGACCAATCACCCTCTTCACCGGACAATGGGCCGACCTCCCCCTCGACACCCTGGCGGGCAAGGCAAAGGCGATGGGCTTCGACGGACTCGAACTCGCCTGCTGGGGCGATCATTTCGAGGTCGAGCGCGCGTCCGAGGACGGCTACATTCAGGCGCGCCGTGACCTGCTGGACAGGCACGGACTCAAGACGTGGGCGATCAGTAATCACCTGGTCGGACAGTGCGTCGCGGACGCGCACATCGACGAGCGCCACAAGAGCATCCTGCCGCCGCGTCTGTGGGGCGACGGCGACCCGGAAGGCGTGCGTCTGCGCTGTGCCGAAGAGATCAAGAACACCGCGCGCGCGGCAAAGGCGTTCGGCGTCGCCCAGGTCAACGGCTTTACGGGCAGCCCGATCTGGCACATGATCTACCGTTTCCCGCCGACCAG
The DNA here is from genome assembly GCA_034437395.1 of Anaerolineae bacterium. Lineage (GTDB taxonomy): Bacteria > Chloroflexota > Anaerolineae > Aggregatilineales > Phototrophicaceae > Flexifilum. Next base: position 38,889 of record DAOTUN010000068.1, read on the forward strand.
CGACGCCATGATCGACGCGGGCTACCGCGAATTTGCCGATCGCTGGCGCCCGATCCTGGACGTATTCCAGGCGGAAGGCGTGCGTTTTGGGTTGGAGGCGCACCCGGCGGAGATCGCCTACGACATCTACACCTCGGAAAAGACACTGGCGGCGCTGGACAACCATCCCGCCTTCGGCTTCAACTTTGATCCGAGCCACTTCATTCATCAGATGTTCGACCCGACCGAGTTTCTGGCTCACTTCCCCGATCGCATCTTCCACGTTCACATCAAGGACTCGAAGGTCAACCTGAACGGGCGAACCAGTATTCTCGGATCGCATCTGCAATTCGGGGATGTGCGGCGCGGCTGGGATTTTGTCTCGCCGGGGCGCGGCGATCTCGACCTGGAAAAGCATATCCGCGTGCTGAATCGGATCGGCTATCAGGGTCCACTCAGTGTCGAATGGGAAGACAGCGGCATGGATCGGGAACACGGCGCGCGCGAGTCGGTCGAATTCATCCGCAAGACCGATTTCGCCCCGTCGAACCTGGCGTTCGACGCCGCCTTTGCCAATGACTGATCGTCAATCAGCAAGCAAATATGGCGTGTCGTAAGGACGCATAACGATGCGCCGCGATCGGCGTCGTAAGGATGCATAACGGTGCGTCCGCCCGAAGGATTTTGCGGGCTGAGGTCTGGATCATCATCGAAAAGCGAACTATCATTTCGGTGATAGTTCGCCTTACTCAAAAAAAGGTTTTCACAGTGAAGAAAGCAACCGTTCTTTTTGTCGCACTGCTCGTCGCGCTAGGCTGTCTGAGCGCCAATGCACAGGAAAACCAAGTGTTCTACGGTGACCCGCTGCCCGATGCCCCCTTGCTCGCCGCGCGAGGCGCCTACGGCGTTGGCGTGCAAACCCTGACGCTGGTCAACCCGGATCAGATCGACCTGCTCAATATGAGCGAGACGAACCCCGATGCCCGTTACGATCGCCCGCTGACGGTCGAGGTCTGGTATCCGGCGATCATCCCGGACGGGGAAGACGCCAGCACCACTTATGAAACCCAGCTTGGGCGCTCCGACCAGAGCAATGTCGAGGCGTTCACCTTTGCCGGACGCGCGCTGCGCGACGCGGCACCCGACAACAGCGACGGCGCGTATCCGCTGCTGATCGTCTCGCATGGCTATCCGGGGTCGCGTTATCAACTGACCTACCTGACCGAGAATCTCGCCTCCAAAGGCTATGTCGTCGCCGCGATCGATCACACCGACTCTACCTTCGCCGACACCGGCAATTTCTTCAGCACGCTGCTCAACCGCGCGCTGGATCAGAATTTCGTCCTCGACGAGATGGCAACGCTTGGCGCCGGGGATGGCTTTCTGAGTGGGCTGGTCGATGCTGACAACACTGCCATCATCGGCTATTCGATGGGTGGCTATGGCGCACTCAACGCTGCTGGCGCGGGCTACAATGGGCTGTTGGAGAGCTTCCTGCCCGTGATCGCGCCGCGCATGGCGGGCAATGCCGACTATGCCGCCTCGCTGGACACTCGAATCAAGGCGATCGTGGTGCTGGCACCCTGGGGCGGCGATCTGACTGCCTTTGGATTGGCGGGGATGGGCTTCTGGGATGCCGATGCGATGGGCGGGATCACGGTGCCGTCGCTGTGGATCGCCGGATCGCTGGACGATGTGGCAGGCTACGACGCGATCGTCGGCTTGTTCGACAATGCAGTCAACTCCGACCGCGCGCTGCTCACCTACGAAAACGCGCTGCATAACGTCGCGGGCAATCCGCCGCCGTCGAGCGTGCGTGACTTTCCCGATTACGAGCGCTATTCCGAACCCGCCTGGCAGGTCGAGCGCATCAACAATATCAATCAGCACTTCATCACCGCCTTTCTGGAACAGACCCTGATGGGCACAGACCAGAGCGCTATCCTGCAGCCGTTGATCGAAAATGCCAACGACGGCGTGGTCAGCCTGGACGAGGCAGGTGCGCCGACCGCTGACCATACATACTGGTCAGGATTCCTGCCGCGCACCGCTGCGGGCATGAGCCTGCGCTACAGCGCCGCGCAGTAAAGGGGTTAAGAGCAAAAGGTAAAAGGTGACATACTTCCAACCCCAAAGGCTTGGGAGTATGTCACTGTTTGTTCTTGCGTATAAGTATTCAGGAGGATTGCAAATGGCTGATCAGGTCGGCTTTGTGAATATGGCGGGCGCCCGTGCCGAAGGTGACGCGCCCACGCTCGGAATCGGGATGCTCGGCTATGCGTTCATGGGCAAGGCGCACACCAACGCGCTCAAAAAACTGCCCTACATGATGTATCCCCCGGCGGCGCGTCCGCTGCTGACCGCCATTTGTGGGCGCAATGCCGAGGCGACTCAGGCGGCAGCGCAGCGCTATGGCTACGCCAAAGCCTACACCGACTGGCGTCAGATGATCGACGATCCCGATGTGCAGGTCTTCGACAACGGCGGACCCAACGACGCCCATGCCGAACCGTGCATCGCGGCTGCACGTGCGGGCAAGCACGTCTTTTGCGAGAAACCGCTCGCCCGCACCGCCGATGAAGCCCGCACCATGCGCGATGCGGTCGTCACGGCGGGCGTCCGGCACATGGTGGCGTTCAACTATCGTTTCGTCCCGGCGATCATCCAGGCGAAGCGGCTGATCGACTCTGGCGCGCTCGGACGCATCTTTCACTTTCGCGCGCTCTATCTGCAAGAGTGGATCATCGATCCCAATTTCCCGAAAATCTGGCGTCTCGATAAAGCACAGGCGGGCAGCGGTGCCCTCGGTGACCTGGGCGCGCACGTCCTCGACCTGGCGCGCTTCCTGGTCGGCGAGCCGAAAAATGTCATGGGCATGACCCGCACCTTCGTCGAAAACCGCCCGCTGGCGGATGGATCGGGCATGGGCAGGATCGACGTGGACGACGCTTTTATCTCACTGATCGACTTCGAGAATGGCGCGCTCGGCACCGTCGAGGCATCGCGCTTTTGCCAGGGGCGCAAGAATTACAATACTATCGAGATCAACGGCGAACACGGCACGATTCAGTTCAATCTGGAACGCATGAACGAACTCAACGTTTTCTGGGCGCACGAAGAACCCAAAGAGACGCGCGGCTTTCACAATGTGCTGGTCAGCGAGAGCTACCATCCCTACTGGGAAAACTGGTGGCCCCAGGGACACATGATCGGATGGGAACACACTTTCGTGCATGAATTCGATCATTTCTTCCGGTCGATCGTCAACGGCACCCCAGTCGATCCCAACGGCGCGACCTTCGAGGACGGCTATCGCAACGCCGTCATCTGCGATGCGATCATCGAGTCGGCAGAGACCAAACGTCAGGTGGCGATCCAGTACGCCTAAGCCGTTGACCGAAAATCCATCCAAAATCGGACGCATTGTTATGTGTCCCTGCCCATACGGGGGCGCGATAGCTGCGCCCCTACTTGCCCAGGATCACCAGATTGGCGAACGCCGCGCTCACCACGCGCCGCCCCATCGCCTCGAATTGTATTTCCACTTCTTCATCGTCGCCGCTGCGGGTGCTGCTCAGGACGACCCCTTCTCCAAACTTGGGGTGAAACACCCGCAGCCCGACTGCATATTTAAGGCTTGGCGTCGAGCGCGGCGGCATCCCCTGTCGCGGAACGACTCCTCCGCTGCTGCCGGATGGGGGGAAATACTTATCGCGGATGCTCTGCAGATCGAGCTTTTGCGATGCCTTTTCAAACGAGATCACGTTATTGGGCTGGCTCGGCTCGCGGGACGGACGGGCTTCGCGGGGTGGCAGCGGCGTCTCCGGTGCGCTCGGCGCGTCTGGCTCACGCGGTTCACGATCCCAGGTGGTGGCGTACTCGATCGCGGCGCGATCGCGCTTGGTATTGAGCCGATACCAGTTGCCCTCGGTCAGGTTCGCCGGGATGTCCGCCAGGAAGCGCGACGGCTCCGCCAGCTGACTGTCGCCGTAGAGCGAACGCCGAAAAGCATAGGTCAGGAACAGGCGATCCTTGGCGCGCGTCACGCCCACGTAAAACAGCCGCCGTTCTTCCTGCATCGCCTCCGGCTCGGCGATCGAGCGCGAATGCGGCAGTAATCCTTCTTCGATGCCTGTGATGAACACGACCGGATACTCCAGCCCTTTGGCGGCGTGCAGTGTCAGCAGCGTCACGCCATTTTTGTCCGGGTCGAGCGTGTCGATCTCGGACGCCAGCGCCGTCTCTTCAAGATAGTCGCGCAGCGCCAGGTCTTTCTTGTCCGAGACATATCCGCGCAGCGCCGCGACGTTGCCCATACGTTCTTCAAGTTCTTCAGGGGTCTCGGCAAGGTCACGCAGATAGGCGGCATAGTGTGTTTCGTTCATGATCACGTCGAACAGCACGTCGAGCGGCTCGTTCGCCGCGATCTCCTGCCAGAGCGCGAGCTGTTTGGCGAAGGCAGCCAGCGCCTTTGCCGCCCGCCCGCCAAACGGCGTGATCGTCCCGCCCGCTACCTCGCCCAATGCCCGCGCCAGCGACCAGCCCTGATCGGCAGCCCACATTTTGAAGCCCGCGACGGTCTTGTCCCCGATACCGCGCGCGGGCGTATTAACCACACGCTCGAAGCTGACCGACTCGTTGGGGTTGTTGATCACGCGCAGATAGGCGATCAGGTCGCGCACCTCGCGCCGCTTATAAAATCCGACCCCGCCAATCAGCTTGTAAGGCAGGTTATACTTGGCGCAGGCATCTTCCAGCGCGCGTGACTGCGCGTTGGTGCGGTACATCACGGCAAAGTCGCGGAAGGTGTAGCCGTGCTGCCGCATCATCGAGCGGATGGTCTCTCCAACGAACTGCCCTTCTTCCGCCTCGCTGTAAATCTCCTGCACCGCTACCTTGCCACCCTCTCCCCGCTCGGTGAACAACTTCTTTTTGGTGCGGTTGGGGTTGCGATCGATCACGGCACGGGCGACATCCAGGACATTCTGGGTGCTGCGATAATTCTGTTCCAGTAAAATGACCTGAGAATCAGGATAGTCGCGCTTGAACGCCGAGACATTACGATAGTCGGCGCCGCGAAAGGCGTAAATGCCCTGATCCTCGTCCCCGACCGCGAAAATATTGCGGCGCGGCGCGCCCAGCAGCTTGACCAGCGCATACTGGGCGGTATTGGTGTCCTGGAATTCGTCCACCATGACCGTGTAAAAGCGGCGCTGATATTTTTCGCGCACGCCATCGTTGTCGCGCAGCAGCAGCGCCGTCTGCATCAGCAGATCGTCGAAGTCCATCGCGCCAGCATCGATCAGCGCCTTTTGGTAGAGCGGGTAGACACGGGCGGCGATCTCGGCGGGATAATCGCCGCGCGGCATGTCGTCGGGCAGGATCAGCTCGCTCTTGGCGGCGCTGATCGCGTGCAGCACGGCGCCGGGTTTAAAGCGTTTCATATCGACATTGAGACCCACCATGATCGCCTTGATCAGCGTCATCTGGTCGTCGGTGTCGTAGATGGCGTAATCGCGTCCGTAGGGCAGATGGTCAGCTTCGATACGCAGCAGCCGGGCACAAATGGCGTGGAATGTCCCGATCTGCGCGCCGTCGAGCTTGCCATCGAGCGTCGTCTCGACGCGGTGACGCATCTCGGCGGCGGCTTTGTTGGTGAAAGTGACCGCCAGCAGTTGATGCGGCGGGATGCCCTGTTCGCGCACCAGCCAGGCGATCCGATGCGTCAGCACGCGCGTCTTGCCGCTGCCGGGTCCCGCCAGCACCAGCACGGGACCCTCGCCAGCACTGACTGCCTGGCGCTGCTGCGGATTGAGGATGGAAAGCAGATCGTCGGTCATGGGGAGTCCTGGAATGCAATTCGGGGCGAGTCATTTTACGCACGATTGTAGCATGGACGGCATAAAAGAGACCCGCTGGGGTAAGGAAGGGATGGACAGGGCGCAGCGACCTTGACCAGTCCGTCGGCTGTGGCTGCGAATCGTGCTAGAATCACGCCATGTCGATCGAACGAAGGATAGCTGTCATGAGTCAGCCCCCCCGGTGCCCCCATTGGGGGATGAGTCGCACTATCGTCTTGATCCTGGTGCTTTGCCTGTTTTTCGCCCTGCCCGCCCGCGCCCAGGACGGACTCAATCTGCCCGCCGACCTGTACGTGCTGCTCAACGACGGACGGATCGAGCGCTACGGGGTCGGCGCGGGCGGCGTGACGACCGTCAGCCCGGCGGACACGTTCGTGATCGATTTTGGCGTGGACTCGACCGGATCGCGGCTGGCATATCGCAGCGACTCCGGTGCCTACCTGCTCGATCTGACGCAGCCCGGCGCGTCACCGACCGCGATCGAGGGCGTCAGCGCCGACGTGCCTGCCTTTCGCGGTACGGGCGAGTCATTGGCATGGGCGCCGGGCGGCGATGCGATCGCCTACACCACGACTTATGGCGCGCGCATCTTTTTCGCCGGAGTCGGCGCGTTCAGCGATCTGCGTGAAGCCCTGTTCAAGCAGGTGATCTGGTCACCCGGAGGGCGCTTCCTGGCGGCGGAGAGCGAGAGCGAGGGGCAAAGTGTATGGTGGGTGTATCGCCGTGAAAATACAGCGCTCACGCTGACCAGCATCATCGCGGACGGAGCGGGAGCGATCACCTGGTTGAGCGACAGCGAGATCGTGTTCGCGCCCGTGATCGGCGGCTTGCGATTGATGCAGCTCGATCAGGCGAACGCGCAGGTGACGCTGCTGGACGCACCCAATCTGTACCGGATGCCGGCGCTCGACTCGTCGGACGCGCTGGTGTTCTTTGCCCGCGACCCGCTCGACGCGGCTGTCCCGGACGGCTATGGCACCCTGCTCAGGCTGGCGCGCGGCGCCGCGCAGACCGAGAGCGTCGGCACCGTGCCTGTCGAAATGGGCGATCTGGCGTGGTCACCGGGCGCCGCACTCCTGGTTTTGCTCGACGGGGGCGTGATGGCGCTTTTCGACCCGGTGACGGGATCAGGCTTTCCGCTGCCGATCAATGGCGCGGTCGCCTACGATTGGGGGGCACCCCGTCCGGCAAATGACGCGGGTACAGCGAGTGCGGATACGAATAATGTTGTGATTGCGCCTACAGGGACGGCGGACATGGCAACCATTGTCCCCATGCTGGCGCCGACCGTCGCATCCAGCCCGCCGACGCCGATCCCGATCGTGACAGCGACTGGGCTGTCCCTGAGTGCCGATGGCTATTTCCTGGCGCCTGTGCAAACCGCCGAGAACGGGTCGATAGTGCGGGTGTGGCGGCTGCCCGCCAACGGCGGCGTGCCCACCCCGGTGACGCGCAACACCTCGGACGTGATCGAGTTCGCGGTCGCGCCGGACGGCACAGTGGTGTACATAGTCGATGCCGAATTGTGGGCGCAGGTCGGGGACGAGTCCCCATTTCGGCTGGCGCGGCTGAACAGCTTTGCCCCGATCAGTCCGACGTTCAGCCCCGACGGCACGACCGTTTATTACGCCGACGAGGGCACTGGTATATGGCGGATCGCGCTGGCTGCCGCGCGCGATGGCGAAGACCCGGAGCTGCTGCGCGCCCGCGCGCTCGATTCATCGGGGGCGGCTGCCGAGTCGCCGCGTCGTCCACAGTCGTCCCCCGACGGCACCAAGCTGCTGCTGGATGTGTATCGGGACGATTCGATCGCCAGTGACGCACTCGACCTGGAGTCGCGTCAGACAGCGATGGGCGGCGCACTGGCGGCGGGCGATTTGCGCGCGGCGCGGGCGACCTGGCTGCGCGACGGGCGGGTGGTTACCTTCGTCGATGCGCTGTCATCCGTCGCCGCGCCGCCAGGGGTATACATCGTGACGCCGCCGACGTTCGACGGCGGCGTACTGACTGTGCCGCTGCCGACCGGGACGGTAATACGTGCCGCCCAGGAAGCATTACCAGGGACGCTGCGCCTGCTGCTGGCGGATGGAGTCGGCGCCGACGCTCCAATTCGCATCGCGGACGCACTGGTCGCAGGCGAAGGCGCCGGGAACCTGATCGAAGTGATGCAGGTCGGACAACTGACCGCGCCGCGCCTGTCGCGCGACGGGCGCTTCGTTGGAGGCACGACATCGAGTCCGGCGGGCGAGGTGCTGACCGTGATCGACCTGCTCACCGGGGCGCGCTTCGTGATCAGCGCTGTGGCAGGGGTGGGCGGATTTATGTGGGGATGACGCGGGCAGCAGGGATGTTCAATACTGCATCCGACGGTAAAATCAGTCGGGTGTTTTTCATCCTGCTATCCGTCCACAAGGAATCGTCACGATGCCAAAAATCGCCTTCATCGGTGCAGGCAGCACCATTTTTGCAAAAAATCTGATGGTCGATATTCTCAGCTTTCCAGAGCTTGCTGAGGCGGAGATTAGCCTGCACGACATTGACGCTGTTCGGCTGGAAACGTCGGAACTGGTCGCACAGCGGGTCGCGCAGCAGCTTGGCGCACACCCAACGGTCACCGCCACGACCGACCGTCAGCGCGCGCTCGACGGCGCTGATTACGCTATCAGTATGATCCAGGTCGCAGGCTACAAACCCGGCACGGTCATCGATTTCGAGATTCCCAGGCAATATGGCTTGCGCCAGACGATCGCCGACACGCTCGGTATCGGCGGGATCATGCGGGCGCTGCGCACGATTCCGGTGCTGGTCGAGATGGCTCACGATATGGAACGCCTGTGCCCGGACGTGACCTTCCTGCAATATGTCAATCCGATGGCGATGAACTGTTGGGCGATCGCCCGTGCCACCACGATCAAAACGGTCGGCTTGTGTCACAGCGTCCAGGGTACGGCAGGCGACCTGGCGCGCGACATAGGCGTGCCGCTGGACGAGATCAATTACCTGGTCGCTGGCATCAATCACATGGCTTTTTATCTCAAATTCGAGCGCGAGGGGCAAGACCTGTATCCGCTTATACGCCAGGTGTTGGACGAGGGGCGTATGCCGGAATCGAATCGGGTGCGTTACGAAGTGCTGAAGCACTTCGGCTATTTCGTCACCGAGAGCAGCGAACACTTCAGCGAGTATGTGCCCTGGTTCATCAAGCGCGATCGTCCCGACCTGATCGACAGCTTCAACATTCCGCTCGACGAATATATCCGCCGCTGTGAAGTGCAGATCGCCAATTGGGACGTGCAGCGTCTGGCGCTGGAAGGCGGCGCACCGATCGATGCCACTCCCAGCGTGGAATATGGTTCGGGTATTATTCACAGCATCGAAACCGGAACACCGCGCGTGATCTACGGCAATGTGCCGAACGACGGTTTGATCGACAACCTGCCTGCGGGGTGCTGTGTCGAGGTGCCGGTGCTGGTAGATAAAAACGGCTTGCAACCCACCCGGATCGGTGCGATCCCACCACAGCTTGCCGCACTGATGCAGACCAACATCAACGTACAGGCGCTCACGGTCGAGGCGGCACTGACCAACAAGCGGGAACATATCTACCATGCCGCAATGCTCGACCCCCACACTGCCGCCGAACTCGATCTGGGACAGATCACCGCGCTGGTGGACGACCTGATCGCCGCGCACGGTGCCTGGTTGCCTGCATACCAATAATTGTTCGCCAGGAAGAAAGACAAGAGAAAATATTGAACAGGAGGACAAGAGAAAAGAAAGAGAGAAAATATTGAATAGGAGGACGTGAAGGCGAAAGAGTGTATCGCAGCGACGCATAACGATGCGTCCGTCTAATCAGGGGTTTGGCACGCCAAACCCCTGCGATACGCTATCAGACGCTCATACGCAGTACAGCCAGCACACACCCTTGAATCTGGCAGTTCGCCGCCGAGACGATGATTGCTGGATAGGTGGGGTGCGCGGGCTGGAGACGCACATTGTCCCCTTCACGGTAAAAGTGCTTGAGCGTGGTTTCATTGCGGTCAGGCAGCCACGCCGCGACCATCTGACCATTGTTGGCGGTGCTGGCGCGGCGAAACAGCACGATGTCGCCTTCATTGATCAGCGCGTCGATCATCGAGTCGCCCTTGACCTTGAGCGCGAATACCTCGGACGGGTCGGTGCCGTGCAGCATCGCTGCGGTGGCTTCGATCGGCTCGTCGGCAAAGGCGCCTGCGATGTCGTCCGGGATCGGCAGCGGATTACCCGCCACGATCTGACCGACGATCGGGATCATGGTCACTCGTGACGCCGCCATGACGGGTTTGCGATGCGCCAGCGCCTTTTCGGTCAGGCGCAGCCCGCGCGCCGCCTGCGGCTCGCGGATGATGTAGCCGCCAGCGGTCAGCTTGTTGAGGTTGTAATTGACCACCGAGGTCGATTGGATGCTGATCGCATTGCCGATCTCACGGATGGTGGGCGGGAAACCGTGCTGATCTACGTACAGCTCCATGAAGCGCAAGATATTGCGCTGCTTTTCGGAGAGCTTGGTCTTATCGCGCATGATGATTCCTTTCTGCAACTACACGAATCACGGATTGACAAATCGACAATAACTGGAACAAATGTTAGAGTTATCTGCCATTCTAACCGAACAAAATTCCTACGTCAAATGTTCTCTCTTAAAATGTCTGTTCTAATTCAGGCGCGGTATAATGAGGGCACCATTCGATCGGCACAGACGAGGCGAAACACGCCATGAATATCCTGCAAATGCTGCAATCCGGCGAACCCGCCTATCTCGCCGTCCTCGCGGAGGTGTGGGGTGTCAAGCTCGACTCGCGCGCCGACGTGACCGCCATGATCGATGCCATCTTCAAAGCCATGACCGACCCTGCCCGTGCCGAAATGGTGTGGGATACGCTGGACGACAAGGCGCGCGGCGCGATGCAGCTGCTGATTGGCGGGGGCGGATCGATGCCCGAAGCCAAGTTCGTGCGCGTGTTTGGCGACATCCGCCGCCTGAGCGAAAAAATGCTCAAACGCGAACAGCCGCACCGCGCGCCCCTGACCGCCGCTGAAGCGCTCTACTACCGCGGACTGATCGGCATGAGCTTTGAAAATGGCGATGCCGGTCCGCGCACGCTGGTGATCGTTCCTGGCGACCTGGCGGCGGCGCTGCCGATCCGCAAGACCGCGTACTCCAATCTGGAAGGCGGCGAAGAGGAAAGTTATCCCGAAGCGGACGGTGAGTCCGACGCCGCAGCCGCGCTGGAACCGCTCGACGCCGCCGAGGTCGTCAACATCAAACCCGCCGACACCTCCCTGGTGGACGACATGACCACAGTGCTGGCATATCTGCGCATCAAAACGCCGCTGCTGGACGGCGACAGTCTGAGCGCGGGCGATCAGCAAGCGCTGACACCGCATCTGCTGACGCCGGGCGAGGTGCGACTGCGCTTCATACTGGCGATCGGTGTGGCGGGCGACCTGATCGAGATCGCTAATGGACGGGCGGCACCGTCGCGCGCGGGCGCCCCAAAGTGGCTGGGCAAGACCCGGCATGAGCAGGTGCGCGCGCTGGCGGAGGCGTGGCGTGCGGCGCTGGTGTGGGTCGATCTGTGGCAGGTGCCGGGCTTGCGAGTCGATGCGTCTTACGGTGCGATGCCGACCTACAATGCCGCCACCGCCCGCGCCGCGCTGCTGGAGATCATGGCGCACACGCTGCCCGCATCGGCATGGTGGAGCATCGAGGATTTCACCGGGCTGGTAGCAGAGGATAGCGAGGATTTTCAGCGCCCCAACAGCGACTTTGACAGTTGGTATCTGTCCGATGAAGCGGGTACGCTGCTGTCCGGAATCGACCATTGGTACGCGGTCGAAGGGGCAATGATCGCTTTCATCGTCTGCAATCCGCTGCACTGGTTGGGGCTGGTCGATCGGGGTGATGACGCCGCCCGTCTGAGCGCCTATGGACGGGCGTTCTTTTCGATGGGCGCCTATCCGGGCGGTGCCGAGACGCCCGATCCGATCGAGGTCGGTGGCGACGCGGTGATCAAGGTGCCGCGCAAGGCATCGCGCGCCGATCGCTATCAGGTGGCGCGCTTCGCGTCGTGGGTGAGCGCCGGCAATGTCTACGCCTACAAACTGGATCGTCCCGGCGTGGTACAGGCGGAGGCGCAGGGGATCACCGTCGGGCATATCACGGCATTTCTGAAACGGGCGCACGGAGAGCAGGCGCTGCCGGAGGCGATCGCGCGGCTGCTGGAGCCGCGCGGTGCGACTGCAACAGGCGGTGCGTCGGCGGACGCGCGTCAGAATGCGCCGACGGTGATGCAGACGGTGACGATCGAGCGGGCGCTGGTGCTGCGCACGACCGCCCCGGAAACTCTCGACCTGATCGTCAACACCCCGGCGCTGCGCCGCTACACGGGGGCGCGGCTCGGTGAGATGGCGGTGGTGGTGCTGAAAAGCGCCGACCTGGAGGCGTTTACGGCGGCGCTGGCGGATCACGGCATCACGGGGGAGCTGATCGGGCTGTGAAAGTGCCTGTCACCGCTGTGATAGCGCGCGAGAAATTGACGGAATACCTGCTCGTCTTTCGCGTGAAAAGCGATAAGTCTCAGTTCCTCGCGCAGGCAGGGTTCACGATAGAAAGCGCTGACCAATTGGAGCAGGCGATTAAGCAGCATATCAGCTAACATGAAGCTGAATATGATCTGACCAATAAATACGGCGTGTACTATCGGGTTGAGGGTAAACTATCAGGTATCAACGGGGTGACGCTTGGGATTGTTACCATCTGGATCATACGCCCTAGTGAAACACAGTTTCGCTTTGTCACGTTGAAACCAAAAAGGTGAGCGATTGTGCCTCTCAAATTGTATAGCCAGGTCGTTTTGAATCGCAGCATTCCTGACGAGGGGCTGCTGCGCGGCGATGTCGCCATGTACATCGAGTTTTTGCCCATGCCGGATGGGGATCATGGTGCCATTCTCGAAATTTTCAATGCCTTAGGCGAAGAGGTTAGCTTAGCGACGGTGCCATTGGATGCGATCGAATCGCTGCGCGCCGAACATATCCCGTCCGTGCGCATAATGGAGCAGCACTCTTGAAGTTTTTCTCAGTTCTTGGCATTGCGATCGCCCTGCTTGTCATCGGCGGCGCCCGCGCGCAGGACGACCCGTTTCCGACAGTGACGGCGCTGGAAAATGTCATCGTGCCCGTCCGCGACCGGATCGATCTGGCACGACGCATCGACGGCTTGACCGACGCCGACCTGCCCTCGACGCCGACGCAAGCCCCCGTCTACGCCGTCGGGGATCGCCACACCTTCAGCGCGCTCGACGCGGGCAACCGCCGCCTGCTGACCATCGACGCGACGCTGCGCGCGCTCGGCGATCACCTGGCGCTGTGGGTGCAGGACGACTCCAATCTGCCCGACAGCGTGCCGCGCGCACTGGTCGAGGCGTTCGACACGCGCATTTACGACCCGGTGCGCGCGCTGTGGGGCAGTGAGGACATCCCCGGTATCGACGGCGATCCGCGCGTCCATGCCCTGTTCGCGCGCGGTTTGGGCGGGAGTACGGCGGGCTACTTTGCCAGCGATCATACCGAGTCGGTGGTGGTCTACGAGTACAGCAACGAACGCGAGATGTTCTTCTTCAACCTGGACGTGATTCGCGCGGTATCGCTGGAACAGATCGAGAGCATCATGGCGCACGAATTCCAGCATATGATCCGCCACAACGTGCAAACCAACGACGATACCTGGCTCAATGAAGGCTTGAGCGTATTCACCGAGTCCTATCTGTATGGCGAGGCGAACAGCTCGGCATTCTCGTATCTGCTCCAGCCGGACACCCAGCTCACCGACTGGAACGCCGATCCCGCGCTGCGCGGTGCCAACTATGGCGCGGCGGGACTGTTCATGACCTACCTGTACGACCGTTTCGGGATCGATGCCCTGATCGAGCTGGGCGCGCATCCGGCGGCGCGAGCATGGTCGAGCGTCGAGGCGATCGCCGAAGCGCGCGCGACCCATGCCAACGCCCTATTCGCGGACTGGCTGATCGCCAATCTGTGGCTGAGTGTGTATGACGCGCCCGATCCGGTCTATCCCGATGGTTCGCCAGTGCCGCTCTATGCCGACCTGCCCAAGACCAACCTGGCGCCGCCCGACTACACCTCCACGCTCGGTACGCCCGACGCGATCCCACCCTACAGCGCCCGGCATTATTTCATCCCCGATCTCAAAGACGACCAGCCATTGATCAGCATCAGCGGTGATGCCTACGCCCCGCTGATCGCGGACTCCGGCGATGGACAGTTCTGGGTGAGCGCCCGCGCCGACCTGAGCGAGTCGCGCCTGACCTATGCCGTCGATCTGACTGAGAACAGCAGCGCGCGGCTTAATTATCGAGTCTGGCACGATCTGGAAACCGAGTGGGATTACGGCTATGTCATGGTCAGCACCGATGGTACGCGCTGGACACCGCTCCAGACGGCGCGCATGACCGACGCCGATCCGAACGCGCTCGCCTATGGCGCCGGCTACACCGGAGTCAGCGGCGGCTGGGTGGACGAGTCGCTCGACCTGAGCGCCTACACGGGCGGCACCGCATGGGTGCGCTTCAGCGTGATCACCGATGACGCTATCAATCGTCCAGGCATGGCGATCGACAGCGTAACCGTCACCACCGACACGGATATTGTGACGTTAGACGTGCTGAGTGCCGAAGGCTGGATAGAGACCGACAACCGCCTGCTGACCGAGTTCATCGTCCAGGCGATCGCCTTCACCAACGACGCGGCGGTTGTGACGCGCACGGTCGTGATACCCGATGGGACGCTGCATTTATTGGGATTGGGTGCCGTGCCAGGAGTCGAATCACTGTGGCTCATCGTTTCGCCCGTGGTCCCGTTCACGACCGAGCCTATCCCGTACACGCTGTTCTGCTGCTAGTTGGGGTGATTGTTCGGGTCGTCGATGGTGAAGCCTTCTGCGGCGGCGGCGGCGAGCAGGTGGCGATCCGCACAAACAAATGTCAGTGGAGAGTCAAGATAGGTGCTGATCCTGCGAGCGCTCGCAGCGGATAGCGTGTGACCAGTGTGCGCGATGTCTCGAAGATAACGCTGTCCAATGGGACAACGGAATACTCAAACTCAAGATGCAGCAAGAGAAGGTTTTCTAAACGCGCCTGGCGTATTGCAGTAAGCTTTCCTTCTCGTCGCAGCCGGGCAAATGTCGAGAACACCTCTGTGCTGGCAATTTCGGTGACAGCCACACCATTCCCGCCCACGCGCGCCAGAAGTCTGCGCGTCCAATTAGACCCAACCTCATTTACATAGCGTTTGATCAAAGCGCTGGTGTCAACGTAATAATTCATCGCGGACCACGATCCTCATCGATCATCTGCTCCATCGTCGGCGAGCCGCGAGGCAATTCTATCGGCAGCTCATCTTCTTCAGTCGGCACGAACCACGAGGGGGCTTTAATCGAGGTACTGAGCAATCCTGCTGCCGCCAGCCTGGTACGCATTTGTTCGAGCGCCTCATTGACGATGATCGGACGATCCGCGATGTCGTCAATTTCGTGCGGTAGGCGTCCTTGCGCGTTGACCTCGGAAACGATCAGTGTGATGTTTACTTCGCCTTCCGGCACCTCGTCCGGCAAATCGACGATCAACTGTCGATCTGCCGTGATCGTCCCGCGCAAACGGATCGTAATCATCATTGTCCCTTCGTCTGAAGCTGCTGACTCATCCTGTTATTGTACGCCCATTTCGAGCGCCCCTGCCATCTCGACCAGCGCATCCCAGGCGACCGCCACATCGTCCAGGGTCGTCCGCCAATTGCTGAACGCCGCGCGCACCCCCGGCACGCCGTCGTAGACCGTCGGAGTCAGAAAGACGCGCCCGTCATCGCGCAGGCGGTTCAGGAAGGCGGCGATCTGCTCGCGCGTCGGGGTCAGCGCATTAGCCCGCCCGATCGTGAAACAGATCACGTTCATGCGCGCCGGAGCCAGCAGCCGAAAGTGTGCCGACGCCGCGATCCTGTCCGCCAGCAGCCGCGCCGCGTCACAGTTGCGCTCGACGATCTCGGCGTAGCCCGCGCGTCCGTATGCCATCAGCGTGAACCACGCGGGCAGCGCGCGGAAACGGCGCGAATTTTCCGGCGTCAGGTGAAAAAATTCGGGGTTGTCGCCCAGTTCGGGCAGATATGCCGCGCTGTTCTGAAACACCGCTGTTTGCAGGTTCACATGCTGGGTGAAGATCATGCCGGAGTCGTAGGGGACATTCAGCCACTTGTGCGCGTCGATGGTGAGCGAGTCGGCGCCCTCGACGCCGCGCATCAGATGCGCGTAACGCGGCGAACAAGCGGCAAACCCGCCGAACGCCGCATCGACGTGCAGCCAGAAATTGTAGCGATCCTTGAGCGCGGCGATCGCGGCGAGGTCATCGAAATCGACGGTGTTGACTGTGCCCGCGCTGGCGACCACGATCGCCGGCGCGCCGCGCTGTGCGGACAGCGCGGTTTCCAGCGCGCCGACATCGATTGCTTCGCGCTGCCCCGGCAGTTTGGCGATCGCCGTCACGCTCGACCGTCCCATACCCAGGATCGCCAGCGTCTTGAAGATGCTGCTGTGCGCGGCGGCGGCAAGCACCGGGATCGGCGGCACGGCGTACATGCCCTCGACCGACGCGCTCACCCCGCTCTGCCGGCTCGCCCATTCGCGCCCCATTGCCAGCCCGGTCAGGTTGGACATGGTGGCGCCGGACACGAATACCCCGTTGAACGTGTCGGGCAGACCGAACAGATCGCGCAGCAGTGCGATCGCCTCCAGCTCGACGCCGGGCGCCTCGGACTGATCGCGGTCAGCCAGATTGATATCATACGCGCTCGCCAGCCAATCGCCCATCAGCGCGGCGGGCGTGCTGCCCCCAGTGACGAAGCCCCAATAGCGCGATCCGCTGCCAGCCGCCATCGCGCCGCCGTAGCGCGCCAGGAAGTGATCGAGCGCCGCCGCCGCGCCCAGCCCATCGGTGGGCAGCGCGGTAAACGGGCGATCGCCACGTGCGGCGGCGGGAGGTTTGCTATCGATCGCGTTCAGATGCGCGACGGCGGCGGCACGCGCCCGGTCGAGCAGATCGGGCAGGGTGGCGAGGTCGGCGGCAAGATGGGAATACATGGTTATCCCTCGTGGATCGTAATGGCTACAGTACCATTGAACGCCAAAACGGAGTCAGATGATAGCACCATCAGACCAATACGTACATCGCGCGATCACAGGTCATGAGGTATCATACCCTATCACAATGGATCATGCCGATCATCAAGGAACGCACCCATGCGCCTCATCCGCTACACCGATCCCGCCGCCTTCTACGCCGCCGCCGAGTCGTTTCTCGCGGCGCATGAAGCCGCCAACTGTCTGATTATCGGCTTGACCAACGTGTTGATCGCCCGTGCCGATGCCTACAGTGATCTGCCGCCTTATTTTGCACTGGTGTACGACGACGAAGGCAGGATCGCCGCCGCCGCGCTGCGCACCACCCAGCGCCCGCTCACCGTGTCGTACAGTGACGATCCCGCTGCCGTCGCGTTGATCGCCGACGACGTGGCGGCGCTCGATCCGCTGATGCCGGGGATGGGCGGTCCCGTTGCGGTCGCGCGGACGTTCGCGGAACGCTGGACAACCATGACCAGCGCCGCGCATCGGATCGAGGTCAACGAGCGCGTCTATCAATGCGATCGGGTGACAGCGCCGACGGGCGTACCCGGTCGTTTACGCCGCGCCACGCCCGCCGATCAGGATGCACTCGTCGATTACATCCTGGCGTTCGACTGGGAGGCGCTGCGAATCAAGGGGGAGCGCGAGCCGCGTGTGAAATGGTTCAATGAGGGCTTGGATGCCGACTATCGGGCGTTGTATGTGTGGGACGATGGTGGCGCCGTTTGCCTGATCGGGACATCGGGCGCGACGCCGAACGGAATGCGGATCGGGCCCGTGTACACGCCGCCGGACAAGCGCGGACGCGGTTATGCATCGGCGGCGACTGCCGCCGCCGCCCAAGCGATCCTGGACAGCGGCAGGACGCGCGCGTTTCTATTCACCGATCTGGCGAATCCCACCTCGAACAAGATTTATCAACAGGTCGGATTCCGCCCGGTGATCGACTTTGACCAGATCGTGTTCATGCCTGACCCTGTGTGACATTGCATCGATGTTATCTGTCGCTATCGCAGACCGTAGTGTTTGGCGTGCCAAAGCGCATGGGAGTCATGCTTGCAGACCGATCAATTGCAGGCTGCAAAAGCGATCCAGGTTGTAATGGTGTGGCACGTTGAATCCCAGTCGGCTGGCTGGACGGCGCGTGAACTCGAACCGTCCGTCGGCTCGGAAGGGCGGTGCCAACAGCCAGGCGCACAGCCGTGCGATCATGCCGACGTGCGCCGGATGGATCGACTGCTGCGCCGCGCGTGTCAGGAGACGCGCGCGCGCGTCCGCCTGCTGCACCGAGCTCAGACAGCTATCGTGACGCAGGACATGCAGCGCGCGGGCGGTGGCGGCATCAGATGGTACGGCGTTCGACTGCCTCGACTTCGTCATAAGAGTCCTCGTTTCGCCCACTATAATTCTCTGTACGTAAATCGCCCAGCGATCCTCTCAATTTGAGACGCGCGTAATGCAAACGCGACTTGACCGTCCCGATCGGGCATTGGAGAATGGCGGCGATCTCCTCGACACTCTGCTCGTTGAGATAGTGCAGCACCACGACCACGCGCTGCTCGAAACGCAAGCCCGCGATCGCCTGATGCACATGCCCTTTGATTTCGCCCATCTCCGCCAGATGATCGGGACCCTGATTCAACGGCGTCATCAGCCGATCGATCAGATCATCGAGCGAGACACGGCGCTTTGCCCGGCGGGTGGTCGCCGTATACGCCAGATTGACCGTGACCCGATACAGCCAGGGCATCAGCGGCAGCCGGGTGTCGATGCGCTGGACGTATTGATGCAGCCGCAGGAAGCAGTCCTGTGCCACATCATCCGCCAGCGCGGGATCGCGGGTGATCCCGGCGGCTGCCCGGTACACCTGTGGATAGTAGCGGTCGAACAGGATACCAAGTGAATCCAGATCGCCGCCGCACAGCCGGGCGACCAGGATACCGTCGGGGAGTGCGGGTTCGCCGTCTGGAGCTGACTCGTCATGGGTGGAGCGGTGGTGAGTCATGATTAAATCACCCCGATATATGTTTAGATCAGTTTAACGGATAAGGTGGATTTGCGCATCGGGCATGATGCACCAGGATGTGCCCTCCTTCACCCCGCCGCTTGCAAATTCAGCCCGAATCGAGTAACGTACCCACTTCACTTGGTATACCAACCTCAAGACGCTGCCCATGTCGATCCCCCTGTATGAACAGCTCTACAATCATCTGATCGAGTCGATCCGAGCGGGCAAGCTGCGTGCGGGCGATCGGTTGCCATCGGAAAAAGAACTGGCGGATCAGTTCAACGTCAGCCGCATCACCAGCAAAAAAGCGCTGGTGATGCTGGAACAGGCGGGCTTGATCGATCGCATCCAGGGCAAAGGATCGTTCCTGCGCGCCGACGGCGACCGGGCAACGGCGACGACGCCGGGCGGACAGCGGCTGGTCGGGGTGGTCGTACCCGACTTCAGCGACGCCTACGCGCTCAAGATGCTGTACGCCATCGAGGAGACCTGCGCCAAACACAACCTGTTCATCGTCGTCAAGCGCACCTACGGCTCGCAGACGGTCGAAAAAGAGGCGATTCAGGGGTTGGTAGCGGTGGGGGTGGCTGGATTGATCGTCTTTCCGGTGCATGGCGAATATTACAATTCAGAGCTGCTGCGGCTGGTTCTCGGCGGCTTTCCGGTGGTGCTGGTCGATCGCCATCTGAAGGGGATTCCGGCATCGGGCATCTACACCGACAACGTGAGTGCCAGCCGTGCACTGACCCTGCATCTGCTCGATCGTGGCTGTACCCATATCGCCTTCATCTCGCCACCCGCCCAAAATACCTCCACCCTGGAGGAGCGCGTCGAGGGCTATCAGACTGCATTGACGACGCACGGGATCGCTTTCGATCCCGATCTGATGCTGTCGGCACTCTATTCGACCCTGCCGACCGCCTTCGACGCCGCGCACATCCGCCGCGACTCCGACGCGCTGCGCGCCTTTCTCTCCACGCACCCTGCCATCGACGCAGTGATCGCCTCGGAATACAACCTGGCGCTGCTGCTGTCACAAGTGCTGACGGCGATCAACGTCGATGTGCCAGTGGTCTGCTTCGATTCGCCGGACACCCCGCTCGCCCCGGCGCGCTTCACCCATATCAAGCAGAATGAACGCGCAATGGGCACGCGCGCCGTCGAAATACTGGTCGATCACCTCGAAGGCGACACGCGCCTGCAGACGGCGATCGTCGATTTTGACTTTGTAGAAGCCGCTGCCAACCCCGATCTGCTTCTCATCGACAACTCATCCTGACTAGTTGACATATCGATATATCCACTATACCATCTAGGTAATTATTCGATTTTCTGGCACCTTAGACTGTCGAAATTGCCTAAAATGACCTCATTCGACTACGCTGTGTTACGTGAAAAAGCAGAGGCGATCGCGTCCGGGTTGGCAGACACGCCCGATCTGGCACGCCTGTTCCGCGCCTGCTATCTGAACACACTGGAGACGACGGTCACCGTGCAGGACGACGGCACCACCTTCGTGATCACCGGCGACATCGAGGCGATGTGGCTGCGCGACTCGACCGCACAGGTGCGCCCGTATGTGCGTTTTGCCGCTGCCGACCCCGATCTGCGCGCGATGCTGCGCGGGGTGATCCGGCGGCAGGCGCGCTGCATCGTGATCGACCCGTATGCCAACGCCTTCAACGCGCTGCCCAATGCGCTCGGACACCAGGACGATCGCACCCAGCAGAATCCCTGGTTGTGGGAACGCAAATACGAGCTGGACTCGCTGTGCTACCCGGTACAGCTTTTGCACGACTATTGGATAGTGACGGGCGATAACGCCATTTTTGATGGCGACGTATACGCGGCACTGCGCATCATCGTCGATGTGATCGCCCGTGAACAGCATCACGACAGCGACTCGCCCTACCGTTTCGAGCGTTTCGACGCGCCCGCCAGCGATACCCTGCCTTTCGACGGGCGTGGCACGCGCACCAACTACACGGGTATGTCCTGGTCGGGCTTTCGACCGAGCGACGACGCCTGCAAATTCGGCTATCTGATCCCGGCGAATATGTTCGCGGTCGTCATCCTGAATTATCTGGCACAGTTCGCGCGTGAACAGTACGGCGATCAGGATTTAGCGGAGCGTGCCGAGCGGCTGCGCGACGAGATCGAGTTCGGCATCCAGACCTATGGCATCGTGCAGCATCCGCGTTTCGGCGCGATCTACGCCTACGAGGTCGATGGCTATGGCAACGTCAACCTGATGGACGACGCCAATGTGCCCAGTCTGCTGGCGATCCCCTACCTGGGCTACCGTGCCGCCGACGATTCGATCACCGCCGCGACGCGCGCCTTCATCCTCAGCGACGCCAACCCGTACTACTTCAGCGGGCGGCACGCGCGCGGGGTCGGCAGTCCGCACACCCCAGCCGGCTATATCTGGCATATCGCGCTGACCATGCAGGGGCTGACCGCGATCGATCCGGCGGAGCGCGACGCCGTAATTGCCATGATCGCCGCGACGACGGGTGGCACCGATACCCTGCACGAGGGCTTTGACCCTGACGAACCGACGCGCTATACCCGTCCCTGGTTCGCCTGGGCGAACAGTCTGTTCGGTGAGCTGCTGATCGATCTGGTCGAGGCGCGCCAGACTGTGCCGGGCAGCCTGAGTGGAGGGAACAACGCACATGGTCGCTGAGGCAGCCCGTCCACTGTCCACTGTGCCTGTCGAGGGCGCGCTTCCCGCGTCGGGCGGCGGACGCAAAAAGGGCGATCCTTTTCGCTCGGAAGCGATCATGGGCTACCTGTTCGTCGCGCCCTCGATCATCCTGTTCCTGATCTTCGTGCTGCTGCCGGCGGTGCTGGCACTGTTTTTGAGCTTCACCAAATACGACATTCTGACGCCGATCGAGTGGGTCGGCTTTGCCAATTACGAGCGGCTGACGCGCGACACGCTGTTCTTCATCTCGATGCGCAATGTCGCTACGTATGCCGTGCTGTTCGTGCCGCTGATGATCGTCTTTTCGCTGGCATTGGCGCTGGCGCTCAACCGCAATGTGCCGGGCGTGCGCTTTTTTCGCGTGGTCTATTACATCCCGGTGATCACCTCCCCGATCGCCGCTGCGACGATCTGGACATGGATGCTTCACAAAGACTTTGGGCTGATCAATCGCGGGCTGGCTGTCATCGGCATCAATGGTCCGACGTGGCTGTTCGACCCCGATTACGTTCTGATCGCCATCGTGCTGGTGACGCTGTGGCAGGGAGTCGGCTCCAACGTGGTGCTGTACTTAGCCGGATTGCAGGGCATCCCGCGCTATCTGTACGAGGCGGCGGTGCTGGACGGCGCCGATCACTGGCAGATGTTCCGCTATGTGACCTTTCCGAGCCTGCGCACCACCACCTTTTTCGTGGTCACGCTCTCGCTGGTGGGCGCGTTCCAGTTGTTCGACCAGGCATACGCCATGACCGGGACGGGGGTCGGCAACAGCACGCGCACGCCGGTGTATCACATCTGGGAGACAGGCTTCAACCGTCTGCGTATGGGCTACGCCTCGTCGATGGCGTTCACGCTCTTTCTGCTGATCTTCTTCATCACGCTGATCAATCTGCGCCTCAATCGCAATCACGCGGAGGAACTCGGCTGATGCGCGCACGACTGACGCCCTGGGTGATCGGGCGCGAAGCCCTGTACTACTTCCTGATGTCCGCGATCGGGCTGATCATGGTGCTGCCGTTCGCCTGGTCGGTGGCGACCTCGTTCAAGCCGGACAACGAGATTTTTTCGCCCATTGTCAATCTGCTGCCCGCCGCGCCCACCTTTCAGCATTACATCGACGCCTTCACAACGGTGCCATTCGGACGCTATTTTCTGAACTCGATGTTCCTGGCGCTGGTCGGCGTGGCGTCGAATCTGTTTTTCGGCTCGCTCGCCGGATATGCCTATGCCCGGCTGCGTTTCCGGGGCAAGCAGACGTTGTTCCGGCTGCAACTGCTGTCGCTGATGGTGCCGGGGATCGTGACCATCATTCCGAGCTATATCATCCTGCGTTCGTTCCCGCTGACCGGTGGCAACGACATCCTCGGCTTGGGCGGGACGGGTCTGCTGAACTCGTACTGGGCGATCTTTCTGCCCGGCGCGGCAGGCACCTTCGCCGTCTTTCTGATGCGCCAATTCCTGCTGACACTGCCCAGCGAATTGGGCGAGGCGGCGCGCATCGACGGATGCAGCGAGTTTGGCGCCTTTTGGCGGGTGTACCTGCCGCTGTGCCGTCCGGCGCTGGCGACGCTGGCGCTGTTCACCTTTCAGGGCGGGTGGAACGCCTTTCTGTGGCCGGTGATCGTCCTGAGCGATCCCGATATGGCGACCGTGCAGATGGGCTTGCAGTCGTTCACCTTCAACAATCAGACCGACTTCGGTCCGCTGATGGCGGCA
Organism: Anaerolineae bacterium; assembly: GCA_034437395.1. Taxonomy (GTDB): domain Bacteria; phylum Chloroflexota; class Anaerolineae; order Aggregatilineales; family Phototrophicaceae; genus Flexifilum. The sequence goes on from DAOTUN010000068.1 coordinate 62,396, forward strand.
TCGGTGGTCGCCACACTGCCGATGCTGATCCTGTTCATCATGGCGCAGCGTTATTTCGTCGAGGGTATCTCGTTCACGGGCACCAAATAATGAGCGTCCGCTCACCTTTAAAGGGGGTGATATAGAGTCCGCGATCCGATCCAGTGACCATTTCCCGCAATAACCCGGATTTTCCGTGCGATCTCACGACTTGAACTGCACTTTGATGAGAGGAAATTAGGCGATGCAGAAATTACGACTTGTTCTCATGCTGGCGCTGTGCGCGCTGCTGGTCTCGCTGATGCCGGTCGCGGCACAGGATGTCACCGAGCTCACCTTCTGGGGTGACTGGACGGGCGAAGGTGAAAATCAGATCAACACGATGGTGACGGCGTTCAACGAAAGCCAGGACGCGATCCAGGTGACCTACGTCCCGACCCAGGATATCATCACCCGCTTTCTGACCGCCAGCACCAGCGGCGAAGCCCCCGATCTGATCATCTGGGATCGCTTCCGCACCGCGCTGTACGGACCACGTGGCGTCTTGCTGCCGATCAACGAATACATGGAACGCGACGGCTTGACCGCCGACATGTTCTTCACCGAGGCGCTGCGTGAATTGTCGGTGGGCGAGAATATCTACGGGCTGCCGATGACCGTCGATGCGCGCGCGCTGTTTTACAACAAGGCGCTGTTCGAGGCGGCTGGCGTCGAGCCTCCCACGACCTGGGAAGAAATGCGCGCGGCGGCGATCGCCCTGACCCAGCGCGGCGCCGATGGCACGCTGGAAGTATCGGGCTTGTCGCTGTCCGATGTCGGCTTGTTCAACATGTACCTGCAGCAGGCGGGCGGCTCGATGCTGTCCGAGGACGGCACCATGACCAGCTTCAACGATGAGGCGGGTCTGGCAGTGCTGAACTACTGGAACCAGATGATCAACGAAGATGGCGTCTACGAGCTCGGCTTCGAGACCGGGCTGGGCGAAGGTCAGGATGCCTTTGTCACCGGTCGTGTCGCCATGCAGTACAATGGGCCGTGGATGCTCAACTTCTACAAGAGCTATGGCGACGAACTCGATTTTGGCGTGGTGCCGCCTCCGGTCGGACCGAACGGTGATACCGGCAGCGTCATGGGTGGGTTTGGCGTGGCGATCAGCAGCAGCACCGACAAAGCCGATGCCGCCTGGGAATTCATCAAGTTCTGGCTGGCGACCGACGCCAACGCCGTGCTGTGGGCACAGACCAGCAACAACATCCCCGGTCTGTTGTCGGCACTGGAAGACCCGTATTTCACCGAAGACGAATACCTGTCGGCGTTCATCGAGACGCTGAAAGTCGCTCAGATTCGTCCCCCGGTCGCGGGCTATCCCCCCATGGAAGGCGACGCGCTCGTCCCCAATCTGCAATTGTTCCTGACGGGCGATCAGACGGCTGAAGAAGCGCTGCGTCTGGCGCAAGAGCAGGGCGACCCGATCCTGCAAGAGAATATGCCTTAATCAGCATCCCCTCCCAAGTCCTCCCCTGCCCACGCGGGGGAGGGCTTTCCGCTGTCTACAAGGATGAATGCTATGTTCAGATTTGCCCTGCTCGTCGGCGCGATCGCCGTCGGCATGATCTTCGCTTCGCCTGCTGTGGCACAAGAGGACTCGACTGTGGAACGGGTAGATCGCGCGCTCGATGCGCTGATGCTGTGGTACAGCGACGAGACAGGCTTGTGGGAGACGACCAACTGGTGGAACGCCGCCAACGCGCTCTACGTGGTGATCGACGCGGCGATGCGTACCGGGTCGGACAGGTACGACGCAGCGATCGCCACGACCTTTGCGCAAAGCCAGTTCGACCAGTTCCTCAACGAGTTTTACGACGATGAAGGCTGGTGGGCGCTCACCTGGATTCACGCCTTTGACCTGACAGGCGAGGCGCGCTATCTCGATATGGCGAAGGTCATTTTCGAAGATATGACGACCGGATGGGACGAGGTGTGCGGTGGCGGTATCTGGTGGAAAAAGGATCGCCAGTACAAGAACGCCATCCCCAATTCGCTGTTCATGCTGACAGCGGCGAAGCTGTACAATCGCACCGACGACTATGTGTATCTCGACTGGGCACAGCGCGACTGGGCATGGTTTCAGGCGTCGGACATGATCAACGAATTGAATCTCGTCAACGACGGCTTGGAAGACTGTGCCAACAATCGCGGTATCACCTGGACGTACAACCAGGGCGTGTTGATCGGCGCGCTGGTCGAGCTGTATGCGGCGAACGACGACATGGCGCTGATCGAACAGGCGACGGCGATCGCCGATGCGTCGATCACGCTGATCATCGAGGACGGCGTACTGCGTGAGCCATGCGAGCTGGCGTTCAACTGTGGCGCCGACGGACCGCAGTTCAAGGGCGTGTTCATGCGCCATCTGCGCTCGCTGTACGACGTGACCGGTCACGTCCGTTATCGGGATTTCATCACGCTGAATGCCGATACGCTGTGGGACAAGGCGCGCAACGACGCCGATCAGATCGGCTTGCGCTGGGGGGCGCGCCATGACCGCGCCGACGCCGCCCGCCAGACGAGCGCGCTGGATGCGCTGCTGGTGGCGGTGCGATAGCCGGATTACTCGACCGGTTCATCCTCGATGATGAAGTCGAAGATACTCGGCAGTTCCGGCGGCACCGGGTTACGCAGCAGCGCGATCGAGCGTCCAAAGCTGAGATAGAATGCCAGCGCCAGTACCGCGATCCCGATGATGGCGAACAGTCCACGCGCCCAACTGGGCAGGATCGGCAGTTGGGTCGCGTCCTGCATCGGGCCGGTCGGCAGGGCGAGATTGTCTTCCCAGGGCTTAATCTCGACATGCTGTGTGAAGCTGCCACCTTCCGGCGCATCGGGCACCACGCCGCCCAATGCCGCCGCCAGTCCGCGCTGCTGCGGCGACGAAAAGGCGGTCACGACACAGTAGCCGCCCACCAGCGACAAGCCGATGCCCAGCCAGTGCTGCGGCGACATGCGCGTCAGGTTCAGCCCGCTGTCCTGCCACGCCAGGAACAGGAACGCCGTACCGACTCCGGCGGCTTCACGCAGCGCCAGCGGCACACTCCCCCGTTCGGCGTCGGTAATGACGGGGGTGAAGGTCGCCAGCGTCTTGTCGGCGCGTTTGCGTCCTTTGGCGTCCGAGACGCGCGCCGCTTTTTCGTACTGCGCCATCGCCAGCGCTTTACGTCCCTGCTCCTCGTAAACTTCGCCCAATTTCATGTGCAGGTCGTGCGATGGACGGACAGCGATCGCCTTTTCGAGCAGCTCGATCGCTTTGCCCTGCTGAATGTCCGCCAGCAGCGAGTCGATAATCTTCAGCACGACCGAGTCGTCGGCTGCCTCCATCATCACGACCGCCTCGCGCAGCGCATCCAGCCTGGCATAGTTGCCGAGCATCTTGTTCACGTCGATGGCGGTCAGGTAGATCGCCAGCGAGGGGGTCTCGGCGTCGATCGCGCGCTGCAACACCTCTTGTGCATCCTCGGTGTACTTCATCTTATGCAGTTGGCGCACGATCTTCGGGATCGCGGTCGGGTGATCGATCTGAATTTGCAGCGCATACAGCCACGCCTCGATCGCGCCCTCGTCGTCTTCGGCAGCGAGCCTGGCGTCGGCGGTCGCCAGATATTTGGCGATCTGGCGTTCCTCGTCGGCGGTCAGCGTGTCGCGCTGCGTCTTGATAGCGCCATCGATCTCCAGGGCTTCCTCGGAGATCAGATCGCGGACGGGTTCCAGCGCGCGGACGGGTTCCGGTTCGGGGTAAAAGACCGGGGTACGCACGGCGGGGGCAGGTTCTTGTTCGTAAAAAACCGCTGTGCGCGTGACTGATGGCGCTGCGAGCGGCGGGGCGGCATTTGCCGTACCCGCGCTCAACTTAGCGTAAAGCGTCTGTGCCTGCGGGTTGTCAGGATTGATTTTGAGGGCGCGCTCGACACACTGGAGCTGCCGCGCTCGATCGTCGGTGGTGCGGGCGAGCCACAACCACGCCATTTCGTTATTCGGTTCGAGCTTGAGCGACTGCGACAGCAGTTGACGCGCGCGGGCGGGATCGCCCCCCTCTTTGAATGCCATCACCCCATCACGGAAAAGCGCTTGTGCATTGTCCATCGCATCAGCCCCTTCGTAGAAGACACTCGCACACATCATCGATCATGCACGCTGAATGAGACCGATTATAACAACAATTATCCTCCATTCGCATCTGGCGCGAACCCGGCGATCACGGTACTGTTGGCACGATGCGATGTGTGGACACACCGGATTCTACCAGGAGAACGCACGATGAAATGGGTCAATCGGAGTGTGGTGGGGATGCTGATTATGACGACCGCCGCCTGTAACCTGACGCAAAATCCACCGACGCCGACCTTGCGCCCGTCGATCACGCCGCCAATCGCGCTTACGCTGTCATCGGGCACGCTGCTGCCATCTGTTACCCCGATCAATCTGAATACGCCCGTGCCGGGTCAGACAGGCGGCGGCAGTAGCACGACCTGCCTGGCGCCAGCGGGATGGGTCGTGTACGTGATCGAGCCAGGCGACTCGCTTGGTCTGCTGGCGGAGGCGACCGGGACGACGATCGATCTGCTGGTGAGCGCCAATTGTCTGGCAGACGCCAGCCTGATCACGGCGGGTCAGCCGATCTATCTGCCGACGGAGCCGGTGGTGGGGTGAAGGATGGGGGACCTGGCACGACAGGACACTACGATCTGCTGGCGAATGGTCGCCTGACGCGGTTTACTCGTAATACGCGATGTCGTCAATCTGCTTGATCACGCGCGCTGGATTGCCCGCCATGACCGCGCCGGGCGGCACGTCTTTGGTGACGACCGCCCCCGCGCCGATCAGCGCCCGCGCACCGATGCGCACGCCCGGCAGCAGCACCGCACATGCCCCGATGATCGCCCCGGCGCCAATATGCACCCCTTCCAGCCGATCTTTCGATCCCCGGCTGATCGGGTAACGCGCATTGGTGACCATCACGCCGGGACCCAGCCAGCAGCCCGGCTCCAGTACCGAGTATTCCGGCACAAAGACGCGCGTATGCAGCCGGGCACCATCGCCGATGGTGACATGATGCTCGACCACGCTCATCGAGCCGATGCTCACATCATCGCCGATGGTGTTTTCTTCGCGGATCAGCGCGCCGTGTCCGGTCTGGAAATGCGCACCGATCACGTTGCCCGCGTACAGGACGGCGTGCGATCGAATCACGCAGCCCGCGCCGATTGTCAGCGCCAGATCGCCGGGCGCGCGTCCTCGCGGCGGCTTGCCCAACACGACAAAGTCATCCACCTGCGCATCGTCGGGCAGGTGGACGTTGGGATACAGTCTGACAAAGGACACGTCGATCATCGGATGGTCGGATCGCTGATCCACACATCCTGCGAAAACAACGTGGCGCTGGTGATCAACAGGTTGGTCGAGTAGCCGTAGCGGAACTCGTACACGTTCAGCCCATTGAAGAGCGACAACACCTGTTTTCCGGTATTGGTGCCGTTGTCGAACACGCTGTCAGCGGGTTCGCAGTTGATCTCCGGGCGGGCAGCCTCAGGACACAGCTCCAGGGTCACCTGGGCAGTACGCGCGCTCAGATTATCGAAGACGTAGGTGACGCGCACATTGTTCCACGAGATTTGCCGCTTGGTATCGACGATCTCCTGTGCGTTCGGCGGGGCGATCGCGGTCGTATTGACCAGGATCGATAGCAGCGGACCGCTGCCTGTCGGTGTCGGCGTCGGACCCGGCCCGTTGCACCAGAAGGCATCGCAGAACGACAGCGGATCGACGTTGTTGAAGGACGGCAAGCCGCGGAAGGTCGTTTCTTGCAGCGTGGTGAAACGCTGATCGAGATAGACGGCAAAGTCGGCGCCCTGCACGAACATCATGTTCGACTCGTTGTAATTGCGATACAGCGCGCGGAACGGCACGCCCGGCGGCATCACGCCCATGTACTGGGTCGCGGCGACATCGAGATAGCTGAAAGCATAGTTGGACTCGGCAGTGTACAGGATTTCTTCCGCCGCGACATCCAGCTGGGGTGGATTCTCGACCAGGCTGTTGACCGATTCCGCCACCTGTCCGCAGTAGTCGGGCGACGCCGGATCAAGCTCTGCCAGCGAAAAATTGAAGGCGTCCGACACCAGGAATGCCAGGCTGCGCGTGAGCGGCTCGCAGCGCTCGACCGCGTTCACGCCCTGCCAGCCGGACGGACGGGTGTCAGTGCCGAGCGTGACATCCGCCAGCAGTTCCAGGTCGAAACGGATGTTGAGGTACGACGAGGACGGATCCCCGGCGTTCAAGCCGATGTATCCAACCGGGCGCGACCCGACACCGAGGCGATCATCCGCCAGCAGTTCCAGGTCGAGGCGCAGATCGCCGACAAAATTAGGCGCGTCTGGGTCACGCTCCCCGATCCAGCCAGGGGGACGGGTCTGCAAACCGAGCAGCTCATCACCGAGCCGCTCCAGGTCGCCGCGCGCACCGCCGAGCAGGTCAAACGGGTTGGCAATCTGTCCGTCGGCGCCGGGCGTGCCAAAGACGATGTTGATCAGATCGTCCTCGATCTCGGATAGCACGCTGAAGCAGTAGTTGAGTGCTGATTCAGGGGTTGTCGGTCGGACATTGTAGAAGCGGTCGAGCAGCGTGAGCGCATTTTGCAGCGCACGGTCACAGCGCAGCAGCGGCGCCGCGCCGCGCCATTGTTCCGGGCGCTGACCGCGACCGTACTGTTCATCGGCGGCGAGCTCGAGATCGTGACGCACATTGCGCGCGATCACCTCGACGATCGGCGTGCTGACACCGATCCAGTCGGGCGGGCGGACGCCCGGTCCAAAGATGGCATTCGCCAGTTGTTCCAGGTCGTACCACAGATCAGGGACGATCGATGGATTCGTCAGGTCGTCGGTGCCGAGCCAGGTGGGGGGACGGATGCTCTCGCCCAATACCTGATCTGCCAGCACTTCCAGGTCGGCGCGCGTGTCGAACACCTGCGCTTCGAACAAATTGCTTTGCGCGGCGGCACCGCCCCAGGCAAAGACGCCCACGCAGACGGTCAGCGCTGCGAGCGCCAGCCAATGCGCCATGTGGGGGAACCCGCGTATCGAAAATTGTCGCATGTGTGCGCGTCCGTTCTCACGAAAGCCGTTCAGGTACGATCATTATAGCGCAATCGCCCGAACGTGGGGGACAGTGCCTGCAAAAATGGCGCATCGCCGTGAGTCGTGGCATTGTGACGATACACGTCGATGAAACAAGGGAGTATCATGACGATGACCAGGGGAAGTGATTAGCCGTCATCCAACAAATTCAAAACACGCTACCCGTCCATGAGGTGAAATTGTCGTTTCCGCACTGGCACCCGGTCACCCACCCCCCGCCGCTGCCTCCTGGACAGGTGCATGTGTGGGCATGGGCGCTCGACGCCACGCACCGCACCGCGCCAGGCGTGCTTTCCGCTCTCGGACGCAGCGCGCTGCGCCATCTGCTGGGGGCATACCTGACCTGTGCGCCTGACGATCTGCATTTTGTCACCAGCACGTATGGCAAGCCATCGCTCGATCCGCTGGCGCATCGGACCCGCATCGATTTCAGCGTCGCGCACACCGACGGCATGATCCTACTGGCATTCTCACTGGATGGCGCGCTCGGCATCGACTGCGAACGGATGGCACCGCTGCCCGACCAGGACGATGTTGCCGCGCTGATCCTCACACCATCCGAACATGCCCGTTACACTCTGACGCCGCCAGGCGACCGACAGTCGCTGTTTTTTCGCTGGTGGACGTGTAAGGAAGCGGTCGTCAAACAGGTCGGGCTGACGCTCGACGATATGAGCCGCGCCTCGGTCGCGCTGCCGGAGTCGGCTGCACAGACGCCAATCAGGTTCGCGCTGGACAATCGCGTGGGCTGGCTGCTGGAGTGTCCGCCCATACCCGGAGTCGCCGCCGCCGTGACGCTGCCATATACGGTCAGCGCCGACGGCGTGCATTTTTATCGATACGCTGACGCCACATCGTTGAAATTTCAGTGAATCACGGATTCAGCGCGACCGTAGGGACGCATAACAATGCGTCCGCAAAGAAAATCGCGATTCACTGAGTTTGGCGTGCCAAGCCCGGATTGCGCCATGACCATAGCCCAGATTCGCTATCCGCTTGCCATTTGCGCACTCTGCTAGAATGGCTACAATTGTCACTCATAAATCGTTCATCCGTCGTGCGGCTCATTTCGGGCGTGGGAAAGGCTGTTATTCATGGATATGCTGACTCCGGGCGAGAATTTCGCTCAGATCAAGGTCGTCGGTGTCGGGGGCGGCGGTGGTAACGCTGTCAACCGGATGATCGAAGAAGGACTAGGGGGCGTCGATTTTATCTCGGTCAATACGGACAACCAGGCGCTCCAGCTTTCACGCGCCAAAGTGCGGGTGCGCATCGGCGACAAGCTGACGCGCGGACTGGGAGCGGGCGGCAACCCGGAAATTGGCAAGAAAGCCGCCGAAGAGAGCCAGGAAGAGCTGCTCGAGGTACTGCGCGGCGCCGATATGGTCTTCATCGCCTGCGGTATGGGCGGCGGCACGGGCACGGGGGCATCGCCCGTCGTGGCGCAGATCGCCAAAGAGCTGGGCGCACTGACGATCGGCGTGGTCACCCGTCCGTTCACGTTCGAGGGGTCGAAGCGGCATGTCTCGGCGGACTCCGGTATCGAGGCGCTCAAAGCACAGGTCGATACCCTGATCGTCATCCCCAACGATCGTCTGCTCCAGATCGCCAGCAAGAATGCCACCCTTCAGCAGGCATTCTCGCTCGCTGACGATGTGCTGCGTCAGGGTATCCAGGGGATCAGCGAGCTGATCACCGTCCCGGCGCTGATCAACCTCGACTTTGCCGACGTGCGCACGATCATGAGTGAAGGCGGCGCGGCACTGATGGCGGTCGGGCGTGGCAGCGGCGACGAGCGCGCCCGCAAAGCCGCCGAGACCGCGATCAGCAGCGCCCTGCTCGATGTCACCATCGACGGCGCGCGCGGTATCCTCTTCAACATCACCGGCGGCAAAGACCTCAGCCTGTTCGAGGTCAACGAGGCAGCCGCGATCATCAAGGAGAGCGCGCACCCGGAGGTCAACCTCATTTTCGGCGCTCAGGTGGACGAAAGCATGGGCGACGAGGTGCGCATCACCGTCATCGCCACTGGCTTTGAACACAGCAGCCGTGTCGGTCGGCGCATGGAACAGCAGCAGCCGATCGTGCGCGGCAGCTCGATGAACACGCGCGCGCCAGCACCGTCGCCGCGTCCGATGCAGCAGTACACGCCGCCGATGCCACAGCCGCAGCAGCCTCAGGAACGCCAGGCGCCCCCGCCCGAACCGCAGCAGCGCCAGGCGCCCCCGGCACAGCCGCCCGCCGCGCAAAACGACAACTTCAGCTCGCGCGTGTATGGTGAAGACAGCATCGACATTCCCACCTTCATCCGCAACCGCAGCAAGAAATAGCCTTAGCGCCTGCATCCCATCCCCGATCCCGCGCGACACACATCTGCCCCACGACCAACATCGGTCGTGGGGTTTTATTTAACATCCCGATCACGCACCTTTAGCCGACTCCGGTTATCCTTAATCCGCATTACAGATCACTATCCCCATTCTGAACCAAGGAGACGAACTTATGAAGTCGCTGTCCCGTCTGTCTTTCCTGCTCATCGCCGCGCTGATGCTGGCGCTGCCCGTCACCGCGCAAGACAATGTCACCATTTCGTTCGTTCACATCTTTGGCGGCGAAAATGACACGCGCGGCGCGCTGGTGCAAGAGATCGCTGCCGCATTCATGGCGGAAAATCCCGGCGTCACCATCGAGGTGTCGTCACTGAGCGCCGACTACACTGAGCTGTTCAACAGCGCGCTGCTGGCTGCCGAACAGGGCAACGCGCCGACGATCGTCCAGGTCGAGGAAGGGCTGACCCAGTTGGCTGCCGACAGCGGCTACTTCACCCCGATCGCCCAGATCGCCAGCGAGGAACAGATCGCCTCGTTCGATGACATGCTCGCCACCGTGCGCGCCTATTACACCCTGGGCGACGAACTCTACAGCGTGCCCTGGAATGCCAGCAATCCAGTGCTGTACTACAACAAAGGCATGTTCGAGGCGGCAGGACTCGATCCCAACGACGCCCCGGCGACCTTTGCCGAGGTGACCGCCGCGTGTGAGGCGATCATGGCGATGGCGGCGGAACTGGAAATCACCGGCTGCATCAACTTTCCGCTGGCTGCCTGGTTCCCGGAGCAGTGGGTCGCCATGCAGAACGGCTTGCTGGCGGACAACGACAACGGACGCAGCGCCCGTGCCACCGAGGTACTGTATACCGACGAACCCATGCTCAGCGTCGTGACCTGGATCGGTGAACTGGCTGCCAGCGGCGCCTTTGTCTACAGCGGCACGCCCAACGACTACAACGGCGAAGCCACCGCCTTTCTGGGCAAGGGCACCGCGATGACCATCAACAGCACCGCAGGACTGGCGCTGATCAGCCGCTTCGCCGGGCTGCAAGGGATCGATCTGGGCGTCGCCGCCCTGCCCGCGCCCAGCGATGAAGCCACCAACGGCGTCACCATCGGCGGCGCCAGCCTGTGGGTGAGCGCAGGCGCGACGCCAGCCGAAACCCAGGCGGCGGTCGATTTCATCTTCTTCCTGACCAATACCGAAAATGACATGAAGTGGCACCAGGGCAGCGGCTACTTCCCGACCCGCGAATCGTCGATCGCGGCGCTGACCGAGGCAGGTTGGTTCACCGAAAACCCCAACTTTGCCATCGCCATCGAGCAGCTCCAGGCGTCGGCGGGCAATGTCGCCAATGCGGGCGCGGTCTACGGACCCTCGACCGAAGTCCGTCAATTCCTGGTCGAGGCGATTCAGTCGGTCGTGGACGGCGGCGCTGACCCGCTCGAAGCGCTGACGGTAGCGAAAGATCGCGCCGATGCTGCGCTGGCGAGCTATAACGAGGTCGTAGGCGGGTAAATCCGCACGGCACCCTTGCCAGGGGGCACTCGTCCCCTGGTTCCTCCCCTACTGGTGCAGTTGTAGGGGGGGGCGGGGGTTGCAGAGACGCACAGGGATGCGTCTGCCAGGAAATGCGCTACACTCTGCGCACATCCATTCTGATCGCACGAGTCCGCCATGATCCCATCCGCCAGTGTCGAACAGTTCATCCGCAAGTGGCAGCACACCCACGAGCCCGAACGCGCCGTCTCGCAGTCGCACTTCATCGAAGAAAAGTGGAGCTTCGGAAGATGACAGACCGAACGATTACGCTGCGTTCCGATCTGGTCGATCGACTGGAAACCCTGGCTGAACGGCAGGGGCGTTCGCTGGACGACGTGTTCGGGGAACTGCTCAACACTTACGCACCGAGTGACAGCGGGAATTGGGCGCTCGCGGTTGCGGAGGGTATGGAAACAGCGGACATCAACTGGATCGACGACCCTGACGCCTCCCTGAACAGTCGTGAGCATTTCCAGCGCCATTTACGCGAGCAATGGCATAGCACACAAGAGACTGATGGAGACGATGCCTAACGGTACCGCCTGAGTCCCTCGTTGATGCGCGCTATCTGGTCGCGTTGGGGTATCCACGCGACCGTTATCATGCGAAATGGATCGCTACCACGACGCCGAACTCGATTTCGTGGACTGCTGTCTGACCGCACTGGCAGAACGGCTGAATATTACACGCATCTGCACCTTTGACCGTCGTGATTTCTCCATGATCCGACCGCAGCATACCGAGTATTTCGAACTACTGCCTTAATCCGCAGTTCGCCCAACCTCAAGGACGGCGGCGCTGACCCGCTCGAAGCCCTGACGGTGGCGAAAGACCGCGCCGATGCCGCGCTCGCCAGCTACAACGAGGTCGTAGGCGGGTAAAGTCAGGCGTGACACCGACCGGGGGACACCCATCCCCTGGTCGCTCCCCTACTGGTACAGTTGTAGGGGGAGACGGGGGTTGCAGAGGCGCACTCGGCAGCATATCGCGGTATATGCGAGAGAGGTGAACGAAAACAGTACGATTGCATATTTGTACTCTCCTAGTTCTCGTTCACTCCATCTTGGTCTGAAAACCGTTACTCGGTTTTATCAAGGGAAGACTCCATATCATCACTTTCATTCGTATCAGGTGGGTAAACATTTACATTCAACATTGCATTAAGCTGTGATAGACGCCTCAAGATATCTGCCGGAAGGTAAACACCGTTTTGCCCGAAAAGTGAGCAAAAGAAATCGACACTGGCTGTTTTGGAGATGTCAACAATCTCTATCTGTTTTGGTTCCAGCTCCGCGAGCAAGTTCTCCAAATGAGCGATCAAAGGTTCTTCGCGTCTTATCTTTGACCTCAACACCCAAACGCCTTCCGGACGTGGAAAGCAGCTTGGATCGTTTTGTGGAAAGCTTCCTTTGAGCTGCGTGCGATCCGGCTCAATTTTTAGTGTGTCAGACACTTTGTCTGGATCAAGATCCTCAGCGGCAATTCTAAAGCTGACGCGTGTATTTGGACTGTTTAACGAGTGATCTGTTGGCATATCAATCCTTTATCAGATGTCAAATGCGAAACAAATTCATGAGCAACCCTCGAAAATATTGCCGATTTTTCTGCCAAGCCAGTACACATCCCCAGCAGGCTGTCGGTGAAGGTGCGGGCGGGTGGCAGGTGACGATGACCTCATTCTTGCATTCCTCCAACCCTGCGAAGGAATACACCATATCGTGCATCGAATTGTCGAAAGTCGCCTCTACAGGATCTGTTCCCTGAAGAAGATGATGCCGATTCCAGAAAACGGCTTTTCCAGCCCGGTTGAAAAAGAAACGACCGCGTTCGGCGGAGGTAACCCTCTGTGCCAGAATGGGTGAAACCCTTGACACATACCGGCATAACCAGCACGCTCTCCACTTCGATAATCCTCCCATGCCGCTTGATTTCTGACGAGAGAATCATCCGGATCGAAACCCTGCGACCTCGAACTCAACATCGCATTCGCCTTATTTCGATTTCCAGAAGTGTGTTCTATAGCATCAGGCATGGGACAAAACCAGTACATCATCTCCATCGTCTCACTGGATAGAATGCGACTATTTCCCCCACCACATTTAACATTTCCGCGTTACGCTTGGTCGCAGTCTCACCCGTCGCAGCGTGACAAAGGACTCCCCGATGCCAGCCGATCTGCGTTTTGAACGTCTGTGGACGCGCGCCGCGCTGGTGCTTGCCGGCACGCTGATCCTGTTTTTCATCATCAGTCAATTCGAGGGGTTGCTGCGTCTCCCGGCATGGATCGCGGCGGGGCTGGCGCGCATCCCCGACGCCATCGGGGTGATCATGGCGCATTATGCTGCGCTCACCCCGTCGATGCTGATCATCCCGCTGATCGTCGGCGCGGCGTTCGGCGCGCTCACGACCGCGCTGGTCGTGCCGGGACGCAAGCCGCGCGACCTGGCGATCGGCGCGCTTGCCGGGGCGATCGGCGGACAGATTCTCACCATCGGGCTGCGTCACTGCACCTACGCTGCTGAAGCACCCTTTGGCGAGGCGATCGCGGGCGGCGTGCTGACCTGTGCCAGCGCGCTGATCCTGCTCGCCCCGGTCTGGACTGCTTTACGCGGACGGGTGGCGGCAGCGCCGGGCATCTTTAAAGCGCCGGGACTGGCGTATGCGCTGCTGGCGCCATCGCTGGCGATCCTGACGATCTTCCTGTACATCCCGACCGCGCAAATGGTGGCGCTGTCGCTGAACCTGCGCCGCTTTCCGCTGCCACAGGAACGGTTTGTCTGCCTGGGCAATTACGCGGCGCTGGCGTCGGACGCCATCTACCAGACCAGCTTCATCACCACGCTGGCGATCACGGCGGCGATCGTCGCGGTCAGTCTGGTGACGGCGTTGGGGATCGCGGTGCTGGCATCGCAAAAGGTCAGGTTCATCGCCGTCTATCGCGCCTTCCTGATCTGGCCCTTCGCGCTTTCGCCGGTCGTGACCGGGGTGATCTTCCTGGCACTGTTTCGGGAAGGGACGAGCGGCATCCTCAGCTACGCGCTGACGCAGATGTTCGGGGACGCCCCCTCGTGGCTGCGCGATCCGAACTGGGCGCGGGCGGTGATCGTGGCGTCGTCGGTGTGGAATATCCTGGGCTTCAATATTCTGTTTTACATCGCCGGACTGCAGAATGTCCCCAAAGACCTGCTGGAGGCGGCGCAGATCGATGGCGCCAACGTCGCGCAGCGCTTTTTGCGCGTGACGGTGCCGCTGCTGGCGCCGTACACATTTTTCCTGCTGATCACCAATATCACCTATGGTTTCTACGGGGTGTACGGCGCGGTCGATGCGCTCACCCAGGGCGGACCGCCGTTGGGCGCGGGCGGTCAGTTTGGCGGCGCGACCAACATGCTGATCTACAAGCTGTACGAGGACGCTTTCAGTCCGGGGTCACCGGTCGGGTTGGCGGCAGCACAGGCGGTAGTGCTGTTCGCGCTGGTGGCGGGTCTGACGCTGCTGCAGTTCGGTCAGGTCGATCGCAAAATCCAGTATGGAAACCAATAAAAGAAAAACAGGTTAACCAGAGATTCAGAGAAAATCAGGGAGCGACGAAGCGATGGCGACGCACAAGACAAGGTGGGGCATCCATATCGGGCTGATCGTCGTGTGTTTCGTGCTGGCGATCCCGGCGCTGTACGCGCTGCAGCTGGCGACGCTGACACTGGAGGGCGCGCTGGCGACACCGCCGCAGCTCTTCCCGCCGGGAGACGACCTGCTCGCTAATTTCAGCGATCTGTTCACCCGCGAAAATTTTGGCGCGCTGATGCTCAACACCACCATCGTCGCGCTGGTCGTGACGATCGGCAAGACGATCCTGGCACTGCTGGCGGGTCTGGCATTCGTGTATTTCCGCTTTCCGGGCAAGGCAGTGCTGTTCTTCGCGGTGCTGTTCACGCTGCTGCTGCCGACCGAGATCATCCTGCTGCCCTTGTTTCGCATGATGGGCGAGCTGGGATGGGGTGAAAATTACCCGATGCTGGCGCTGACACTGCCCTTTCTGGCGACGGCAGCCGGGATGTTCCTGTTTCGCCAGCATTTCCAGAATATCCCGCGTGAGCTGGCAGAGGCAGCGCAGATCGACGGCGCGACGCCGCTGCGTTTCCTGGTCGATGTGCTGGTGCCGATGTCGTGGAACGTCATCGGCGCGCACGCGCTGGTGCAGTTCATCGCGGCATGGAATCAATATCTGTGGCCCCGGCTGGTGGTGACCGACGCGGCACAGCAAATGATTCAGGTGGGGGTGCGCGGCACGATCTCGGCAGGCTTACAGACCGATTTTGGTCTGCTGATGGCGGCGGGCATCATGGCGTCATTGCCGCCGCTGATCCTGTTCGTGGCGCTGCACAAACAATTCATGAACGGATTCGCGCTGACCACCGACAAATGATCGTGCGGGCTATGCCATGAGGCGCTCGCACGTCGTGCCTGAGAGAAAGGCGTGTTATATTTTTGTGACCTGACCCGCCCCCTCCCGAAAGGCAGTCCGCATCATGTTCCCCACCTTCAAACAGCGGCTCGACTCGCTGGCGCATCGTCTCAGTGTACTAACGCCGTACATCATCGCCGACACCGCCCCGCTGGCGCCGTTCGAGCTGCGTCTGGGCGACTCGACCGCCTGGACTCCCCTGGCGCACAACAGCTATTGGGGCGCCTGGCAGACTCGGTTCGAGATGCGCGGCGTGTATACCATCCCAAAACGCTTCAAGTCGCGCGACGATCTGGCGCTGCTGCTGCCCCTCGGCAATTCCGGCGATTTCGAGCATCCTGAGGCGCTGCTGCGCATCGACAACGAGGCGGTGTCCGGCGTCGATCGCAATCATCAGCGCATCACGCTGGCGACCGCGCACAAGAAGCGCGGGCAAAAGTACGGACTGCATCTCAGCGGCTGGACGGGCTTGGGCGGGTCGCTCGGCGGCGATCAGCGTCAGCGCCTGTACATGGGCGTCCCGTCGATCGTGGTGGTCGATCGGGCGATGGAGGTATTCATCACGCTGGCGCGGACGACCCTGGAGGCGATCCGCGTGCTGGACGATCAGCGCCCGGAAAAGTACACGCTGTCAGAAGCGCTCGACGATACCCTTCGTGTGCTGGATATGACCCCGCCCATGCGCGGCGACGGCTTGCGCGCCAGCGTGCAGTCCGCCTGGCGCCTGCTGCAAGACCGACTGGCGGCGGCAGGCGTCCCACATCCTCTGACGCTGCACGGGGTCGGGCACGCGCACATCGATACCGCCTGGCTGTGGACGCTCGCCGTCACCCGCGACAAAGTAGAGCGCACCTTCCACACCGTGCTGAAGCTGATGGACGAATATCCCGAATACGTCTTTGCCGCCAGTCAGCCGCAGCATTACGCCTGGTTCCGGGAACGACATCCGGAGTCGTTCGCCGCGCTCGTCAAACGGGTCAAGGCAAAACGGTGGGAACCGATGGGCGGGATGTGGATCGAGCCGGACGCCAACGTCACCGGGGCGGAAAGCCTGGTGCGCCAGTTCATGCTCGGACGCCAATACTTCAAGGAGCAGTTTGGCGAGGACGCCGAAACCCCGGTGTTGTGGCTGCCGGATACCTTTGGCTTTCCAGCGTCGCTTCCCCAGATCGCCGCCCAAGCCGGGATGAAATATTTTTTCACCATCAAGCTGCGCTGGAACGAGGTCAACTCGTTTCCGCACGACTCGTTCTGGTGGCAGGGCATCGACGGCACGCGGCTGCTGGCACACATGTCCACCGTGCCCTACGGTGGCACCAGCAGCGATTGGGCGACCTACAACGCCGACCCGCGCCCGTCGGCGGCATACTACGCCTGGATCGCGCAGAAGGACAAGCGTCAGCATGATGTGCTGATGGCATATGGATGGGGGGACGGCGGCGGCGGACCGACCCGCGAGATGCTGGAGTCGATGCGGGCACTGAAGCAATTCCCCGGCATCCCGGCGCACCAGCCGACGCGCGTTCACGACTTTTACAGGTTGCTGGCGGACAAGCACGGCGAGACGCTGCCGACCTGGGACGGCGAGCTGTACCTGGAGACCCACCAGGGCACGCTCACCAGCCAGGCACGCATCAAGCGCATGAACCACAGCGCCGAAAAACAGCTTCACGATATCGAGTTCATCGCCAGCTATGCCCGGCTGCATGTGCCGGGCTATGTCTATCCGCACCCGGCGCTGCGGACGGCGTGGGAGGTGGTGTGCCTGCATCAGTTTCACGACATCCTGCCAGGGAGCAGCATCGACGCGGTGTACGACGACGCCGAGCGCGCGTTCACGACGCTGTTCGCGCAGCTCGACGCCGTGCAAAAGGCGGCGATCGACGCCATCAGCGGGCATTTTGGCGGGGCACTGGTGATCAACACGATCGACTCGCTCAGGCATGTCTTTTCGTCACAAACGGACACGCCTTTGACCATGGCGTCTCCCTTCAGCGTCGAACGACCCGGACAACAGCCGCTGTCTGTAAACCGCGAGCAACGGGTCGTAGTAGAGCCGTTCGTACTCGAAAACAACATGCTGCGCGCCGAATTCGACTTTTCTGGCAATCTCAACCGCCTGTTCGACAAGTTCATCGCACGAGACTATGTGCCCGTCAGCGGCGGCTGCGGGCTGATCGCAGCCTACGAGGATCGTCCGGCACTGTTCGACGCCTGGAATATCGACGCGGCGCTGCTGCGCTCCCCGATCGCCTGTCTCGAAGGCGACGACGCCCCTCAGGTCATTTTGTCGAATGGCATCCGCGGGACGATCGAGTTCAGGCGGCGCATACTGAACAGCACGGTCACGATCCGGGTTTCGCTGGAGGCGAACAGTGATCAGCTCGAATACGAGACGGTGATCGATTGGCGCGAAAAAGAAGTGCTGCTGCGGGCGGAATTTCCGCTGCTGATCCACGCCCGTGAGGCGACTTACGGTATCCAGTGGGGGCAGATCACCCGCCCGACCCACCAGAACACCACCTGGGACGCGGCACAATGGGAGGTGGCGCATCACGGCTGGATCGATGTGAGCGACGCAGGCGGCGGCGTGACGGTGCTGGATGACGGCATCTATGGCGGCAGTGTGCGCCAGGGACGAACCGACGACGGGCAGATCACCAACACCGTCGCGCTCACCCTGATCAAACGCGCCAGCGGCGCGGCGCCGAACGGGGATGCAGGCGTGCGGACGCTGCGCTATGCGCTGGCAACCGTTAGTGCCGGCGGCACCAGCGCGCTGGCTGTGCAGCAGTTCACCTGTCCGGTGATTATGGCATCATCGAGTGACGCATCGACTCAACGGGAGCTGCCGCCGTCCTTTGTCCAACACCTGCTGGCACCTGCTGGCGCTATTGTCGAGACGATCAAACGTGCTGAAGATGATAGCTGCTTCATCGTGCGCCTGTACGAGCCGCATGGGGGAGCATCGTCCACGCTGCTCAGATTCGGATTCGACGTGGCATCCGTGCACAAGGCGGACATCCTGGAAAACGCGATCGAGCCGCTGACTGTCGATGACGACAAGCGCATCGTCACATTGGCGCTGCGCCCGTTCGAGATCGTCACGCTGCGGGTCGTGCCTGCCTGATCAGCGCGTGTTGGTCACCTTCGTCAGACCGCGTGGCGCGTCGATTGGATTGCCCTTGATCCCGGCGAGGTGCATGGCGAATACCTGACCCGGCACGACCGCCGCGATCGGACTCAACCACTCCGGCACGCCCGCCGGGATGCGCAGTACCCGGTGGGCGATCGTGTCGAGCGCGTCGGAGTCGGTGATCGCCAGACATTCCGCGCCGCGCTCGTTGAGCCTGATCAGCAGGTCGCGCGTCTGGTCAAAGGTCGCACCGGTCGGCGCCACCACGATCACCGGAAAGCCGCCGCCGATGGTGGCGATGGGTCCGTGTCGAAAGTCGGCTTCGCTGTAGCCCTCCCCGGTGATGTAGCACAATTCCTTGATCTTGAGGCTGATCTCGAAAGCGGTGCAGTAGTTATAGCCGCGACCGATCACCGCGAAACGCTCGACATAGCGATAGCGCTGTGCCCAATCGTGGGTGGTGGCGGCGCGCGTGAGCGTCTCGCCCACCCAGGCGGGCAGATGGGCGATCGCGTCCCACAGCTCGGCTTTGTCCGCCAGCGCCGCCGTCAGCAGCGCAAACGCGGTGAGCTGGGCTGTATAGCTCTTGGTGGCGGCGACGCTCTTTTCGTCGCCCGCGCCGATCGGGACATGATATTCCGCTGCACGCGCCAGGGGCGAACCGGCGTCGTTGGTGATCGTCAGGGTCAGCGCCCCTTGCGCGCGGGCGTCGGTGATCACCTGGCGCACGTCGGCGGACTGTCCCGACTGCGACACGCCGATCACCAGAGCGCGGCGCATATCTGGCGCGGCGTCGTAGAGCGTATGCACCGACGGCGTCGCCAGGGCGACCATTTTGCCCAGATGCACGCCAAAAGTGTACTGTGCATAACGGGCAGCATTGTCGGACGTGCCGCGCGCGGCGATCACCACGAACGCCGGGTCGAAGGTGTGGACGGCGGCGGCGATACGCTGCATGGCGTCGCGCTGATCGCCGATCAACGCGGCGATCACATCGGGTTGTTGGGCGATTTCACGGGCGAGTTCAGTCATGGTGTGTCCCTGGTGTGAGAAAGGAAAACCCGATTTTTCATCCCATCGTCAGCGCCGCCGCGCCGACCGCCGCCCGTTCCAGGCTCGCCATGACGATGCGCACTCGTTCGACCGACGGCGGCAGCGCCCGCTCGCGTAACAGCGACTCGGCGCGTGGCAGCAGCAGATCTGCCGCCGCTTTGCCGAGTCCGCCACCGATCACGATCATTTCCGGGTTGAGCGTCGAGGCACAGATCGCCATCACCGTACCGAGCATGTCCGCCGCCTCTGTGACGACCAGCAGCGCCAGCGGATCACCGCCGCGCGCTGCCCGCAGAATCGTCGGGACGGTCAGCGTCGATTCGCCTGCCAGCGGGCTTGTGGGATAGTCACCCAGGTAGGCATGAATGCCGTTCATCAGACCGACGCCGCTGGTATACGCCTCCGGGCAGCCGCGCAAGCCGCAGGCACAGCGCCGCCCGCCCGGTCGCAGCACGACATGCCCCACCTCCATCGCAAAATCGTTGTCCCCGGTCAGCAGCCGCCCGTCGATCACCGCGCCGCCGCCGAATCCGGTGCCGATCGCCAGATACACCACGTCGCGCAGCGCCCGCGCCGCGCCAAAGCGCGTCTCCCCCAGGGTCAGCGCGTTGACATCGTTCGCCAGGACGATCGGCGGGATATTGGCACCCAGACGCCCAACGAGCATTGCTCGCAGCGGCAAATCTTGCCAGCCCATGTTGACCGCCGCCCGCACCACGCCGGCACGCCCATCGACCTGACCGGGACAGCCGACCCCGATCCCATGCACCGCGCGTCCGCCCGCGTCCGCCAGCAGCCTGGCGATCACCGACGCGATCCGCTCGACCACCGCGTCGGCGCCCTCGTCCACGCGCGAGAGTTCGCCATGCTGCGCGATGATCCCCCCTGCAGCGTCGATCAGCACGCCATCGATCTTGGTGCCGCCCACATCCACGCCGATCCAGGTGCCTACTGCATCGCCCTCTTGTGTCGCATTGGGGTCATGTGCGCTCATGTCGTTTATTCCGTCGTGTGCGTACCATTATTTTCATCAGCCACGAAATTGTAGCGCATTGTCCCCATGCTGGCGCGGGTTAGTAGCACAATGCGCGCATTGTACGGGTTACGCGATTTTACGGCACTTTTTGCCTAAATATCATTCCCCTGTAGGACACAGGGTGCCGAACGCAAAGTCGCGTACAGTAGCGATAGAGTAGCACCATGTGAAACAAAAGTCTCAATTTTGATCGCGGAGTGGCAAAGGAAGCCAATCATGGCACGTTATGAACATTCTATCGATGTAAACGTCACTGTGCGCACCGCCTACAATCAGTGGACGCAGTTCGAGGAATTCCCACAGTTCATGCAGGGAATCGAGTCGGTGCGTCAGGTCAACGACACCCATCTGCACTGGAAAGCGGAGATAGCTGGCAGCACCCAGGAATGGAACGCCGAGATCACGGAGCAGACTCCGGATCAGCGCATCGCCTGGACGAGCACCAACGGCGCTAAACATGCCGGCGTGGTCACCTTCCATCGCATCGACAGCGACATCACCCGCGTCATGCTCCAGATCGATTACGAGCCGGAAGGCTTCATCGAGAATGTCGGCGCGGCGCTGGGGATCGTACAGGGACGGATCGCCGGCGACATGCAGCGCTTCAAGGACTTCATCGAGGCGCAGGGACACGAGAACGGCGCCTGGCGTGGCACCGTCGAGCAGACCGCGACCCACTAGACAGCCGGACAGGATGATAAATTGTCTCTACAGAGGACGGGCATGGACTTCGCAGAGACAATTATGTGTCCTGAAAAACCGCTACTACTTGGTTGCCAGAATATTGTTCTCCACCGTCACGGCGACAGCCTGCGTGCGGCTGGTAGTGCCGAGCTTGCTCAGGATATTGCTGACATGATTCTTCACCGTCGAGCTGCTGATCACCAGCCGCTCACCGATCTCGCGGTTGTTCAGACCCTCGACCATCAGCGCCAGGATTTCGCGCTCGCGCTCGGTCAGGTCATGACCGGGCGACGGGGGGCGGGTGGTGGCGCGGATCAGGATTTGTGCGGCTTCAGGAGCCAGCGTGCTCAGCCCGTTGAAAGCGCGGCGAACCGCGTTCGCCAGCTCATCGCCGCTGACATTCTTCATCAGATAGGCGATCGCGCCTGCTTTCAAGGCGCGCTGGACATTGTCCTCGTTTTCGAAGCTGGTGAGGGCGATCACATGCACATCCGGGCACACGACGCGCAGCCGCTCGGTCGCCTCGATACCCCCCAGGCGCGGCATGATCATGTCCATCAGGACGACATGCGGCGACAGGCGGCGGCATATATCGACGGCAGCCTGTCCATCGCCCGCCTCACCGATCACCTCGATATCGTCGAAATTTTCCAGTAACACCCGCAGCCCCTTGCGTACCATGTCGTGATCATCGGCAATGATCACGCGGATTTTTTGTTCTTCAGCCATAGTCAAACTCTCCCTAACGTTCGTTGCGAATCGTCGATGTTATTTCGTTCGTCAATGCGCCGATGCCGCGCCACAGCACACGCACCCGCGTCCCTCTGCCCGCCATACTGATGATGCGCAGCTCGGCGCCGATGTCTTTGGCGCGCTCCTCCATGATGTCCAATCCCAGGCTGGTCGCGGAGGCAGCGTGCGGGTCAAAGCCGACGCCGTCGTCCTCGATGCTCAGGATCAGCTGATCACCGCGCACCTCGACCGCGATTTTAACCTGAGTCGCGCGGGCATGCTTGACGATATTATTGATCGCTTCCTGCGCGATACGGTATATGCCCACCTGCACATCGGCCGGCAGCGGCGGCACCTCGTCCAGCTCCAGCTCGCTGGTGAACGGATGATGGCGCAGCAGCGGGGTGAGATATTGCAGAAATACCTGTTTCAGCGTCGTCTGCGTCAGTGCCGTCGGACGCAGCTCCAGCAGCAGCACCCGCATTTCCGCCAGCGCGGTCACCGACAGACGATGCACGTCCTGCATGATGCTGCGGCTCTTGGTAGGATTGATATCCCACTGTCGCAGCGCCGACTCCGCCATCGCGCTGCATGTGAACAAGGTCTGACTGACCGAGTCGTGCAGCTCGCGCGCCAGGCGGTGACGCTCCTGCACGGCAGCCAGTTCGCGCGACTGCTCCGCGAGCATGAGCTGGCTGCGGCGGCGCTCGATCGCGTAGCGAATGGCGCGCACCAGCAGCTTGCCGTCGGTGTCGCCTTTGATGAGGTAATCCTGCGCACCGTGCTGGACAGCCGTGAGTCCGGCGTTGGCATCGTCAAATCCGGTCAGCACCACGATCGCCGCCGGCGCCCCGATCGCACTGATACGGTGCAGTGTGTCCAATCCCATGCTGTCGGACAGCGTCAGGTCGAGCAGCACTACATCGAAGTTTCTGGGCGATTCCTGCAGCAGCGCTGCGCCCTCGCGCAGGGTGGTCGCTACGACCATCTGAAAGCGCTGCTCGCTCTGCACACGCTGCTCGATCGTGTTGCTCGCATCCAGCAGCCATTGGCGAAACAAACGCGCATCGCCTTGATTGTCCTCGATTATTAGTACGCGCATCACCTGCATTATCACTGCTCCAGGCTGCTTCAGATGCAGCTAATCAGGTCAGATCGGCTGCGGGCGGCAGCTTGACGATCGTGAGCCAGAAATACTCGATGCTCTTGACGATCTCGACGAAACGCGACAGATCGACCGGCTTGGTGATATAGCAGTTGGCATGGAGATCGTAGGTCGCCAGTATATCTTTCTCATCGTCGGAGGTGGTCAGCACCACCACCGGGATACGCCGCAGAACATCGTCCTCCTTGATCTCTTGCAGCACCTCGCGTCCATTCTTGCGCGGCAGGTTGAGATCGAGCAGGATGATGTCCGGCATTGGCTGGTCGGCATATTTCGCTTCGCGTCGCAGGTACGCCATTGCTTCGACACCATCATTCACCACATTGATGCGGTTTTTGATCTTACTGTCGCGCAGCGCGATTTGCGTCAGCCGCACATCACCTGGATTGTCTTCTACCAATAAGATGTCGATCATGTTCACCGTGTCCAGGATCACTTTCGGTTATCCCTTCATTCCAGAAACACGCTGGAATTCGTCTATCGCACGAAGTTGTGATCTTCCTGCGAGGGGGAGCGTAAAATAGAAGGTCGCGCCTTTGCCAGACTGCGACTCTACCCAGATACGTCCACCGTGCCGCTGCACGATCTTTTTACAGATCGCCAGACCGATGCCGGTGCCTTCATACTCACCGATGCCGTGCAGCCGCTGGAAGATGATGAAGATGCGATCGAAGAATTGAGGGTCGATGCCGATGCCGTTGTCGCGCACGGAAATCGTGTATTCCGTCTCGCCGCTAACAACGCCGATGTGTACAGTGGGGTCTTCTGCACAGAATTTTACCGCATTTCCTACCAGGTTTTGTAGGAGTTGAGTCAATTGTACCTCATCTCCCAAGACCGTCGGCAGCCGATCGACCGTCACCGCCACGCCATATTCCTCGATAGCGACCGCGAGATTCTGCAAAACCTGTGCCATGATCTCGTTGAGATCGATCGACACGGCAGCGATATCCCCGCGCTGCAGGCGCGAATAGGACAGCAGGTCGGAGATCAGCTTTTTCATGCGCATGGCACCATCGACGGCAAAGCCGATATATTCGCGCGTGTCGTCGTCCAGCTTATCTTTAAGATGTTTCTCCAGCAGTTGCAGATAGCTGGTCACCATGCGCAGCGGCTCTTGCAGATCGTGCGAGGCGACATATGCGAACTGTTCCAATTCTTTATTGCTGTTCCTGAGCGCGATCGTCGCCTGCTCCAGCACCATTTCCTGATGCTTGCGCTCGGTGATGTCCATGATCACGCCACAACCGCCGATCAGCGCGCCGCTGGAGTCGAAGATCATCGAGGTGTGTGCCTCCAGATGCAGCATTCGTCCATCGGCGTCGATCATGGGGAACTGCATCGTGCCAGGCTGACCGCTCTCGAAAATACGGCGGCTGTCCTCGATCACCTGGGGATAGTCCTGCGGCGGGACGGCACGCTTGAAAAAAGGCGTCCCCGATTGCCAGTCTGCGACCGTGTACTTGGTCATACGTTCAGCATAGGCGCTGACATAATCCAGGCTTTCTTTGCCCGGCGCGCCGATGCCGTCCCAGATGATGCCAGGCACGTTGCCGATCACACGATCGAGGCGCGCTTTTTGATCACTGAGCTGTATCGCCAGCTCGAGCAGCTCCCCCTCACGCAGTCTGCGCTCGGTGATATCGCGGAAGATGTTGACGATCAGCCGCACTTCACCCTCGTCGTCCAATACAGGCGCGGCATGGATGTTCACCCAGCGTTCCAGCCCCGTCTCTTTGTTGACGATCAGCAGGGCCATCTGCACCGATTTTTTGTCGCGCAGGACGCGCGTCCGCGGCAGCGCGCTGGCTGGCATGGGCTGCCTCGCCTCGTCCAGCACGACCACGGTCGATTGCAGCATTTGAATCGGCGTGGTGAGAAACGTCTGCACATCGCGGTAACCCAGGATTTCCATCGCCGCTGCATTGGCGAATGACGGCGTGCCATCCAGGCGCTGCGCGGTCACGCCGTCGGCAATAGTGGCGATCATCACCTCCATCTCCGACAGCTTGTCCTGTATGGTGGTTAACGCGGTGCGGCGGTTGCCTTCCAGATAGCTGATCAGTCCCGCCACCAGCAGCATCACGCTCAGACGGATGATATCGCCAGGATTGAACAGAATTGTACCGAGCGGGACTATGATCAGCAGATCGTGCAGCACGATCGAAATAAGGGTTGCCACGATCCCAGCACCGAAGCCGCCTACCCAGGCGGTGACGGACACCGCTGCCATGAACAGGATGAACGAAGTCTGGACGAGCAGCCCTTCCAGCACTTGCGTCAGCAGCAGCGCCAGCACGCTCAGCAGCACTGCCAGCACATAGCCGAGCAGACGCTCGTAGGTACGTCGGGTCATCGTAGTTTGCGGGATGAATGTCATGGACGATGGTTTCACTCGATCAGTGCGGTCGATTCTCAATTTACAGACATTGTTATACTTTAAAGATTATCAGTCCACATGAGTGAGAGGCATTACTCCTTTTCACCAACTGACCTATTTGCAGATGACAAACTAATAATTACAGATAAGACGGATGGCGGCGATTTTCACACCATCAATCCCCCAATCGACCTAAATCAGAACGGGTGAATGGCTGGATACCCTTCGCCTGACAATCGGATAAGCTGAAAATGTCAAACAAACCGAATTCACATCCTTCTCTATCTGACGATGGTCAGACAGCGAGATACAAGGGAGCTACTCATGAGAGACCGCATCTACTACAGCAAAGAAGCAGAACAACGTGCCCGTCGCGCTGGAGTCACCATCGCGGTACTGGCGACCTTACTCGGCGCCTCGGCTGGCGTCATCATCGCATTACTGTTCGCCCCACGCAGCGGCGACGAGATTCGCGGCGAATTATCGCGCACGGTCGATCGCGCCATCGACGGCGCGCGCAGCTCGTCGGAAAATCTCGGTGAGACGGCTGGACGCGCCCTGAATCAGGTGCGCGAGCGCATCGAGGACACCATCAATCATGCATAAAGTCGGGCGCAAAATCATGCTCGCTGGCGTACTGTTCCTGGTGCGCGCCAGCGTGTGGGCGCTGCGCAGTTTCATGAGCCGCAAAGCTGGCTCGCGCCTCAGCCAGGTGACCGCTATTGGTTCAGTGGTGCTGGCAGCGCTGTTGGGACGCCGGGCGCAGCCTGTCACCGAGGTGATCACTCCCAAAGCGACCCCTCGTAAGGCGACACCCGCCCGCCGTGCAAAGGCAGCCGTGTCGTAATTTCTGTCATCCTGAGCGTATCCCATGTCGTCGAAACCCACCCGTCTCGACGACATTTTTATTTCCAGGGCGCACGATCATGCGTCCACATCACTTATCAGGAGAAGGCGACATGAATTTCTCTGGCACATTCAACGGCAAAGTGATCCTGGTCACAGGCGCCACATCGGGCATCGGTGAGGCAGCGGCGCGGCGCTTTGCGGCAGCCGGCGGCAAGGTCGGCGTACTGGGACGCACGCCTGAGCGCATCGCCCAGACGGTCGAGGCGATCACCCAGGCAGGTGGAGAGGCGATCGCGCTCGAAGCCGATGTGTCCGATCCCACCGCGATGCAGGCGGCGTTCACCGCCCTGATCGCCAAATGGGGGCGGCTCGATGTGGTGATCGCCAATGCGGGCATCAACGGGGTGTGGGCACCGATCGAGGAGCTGACCCCTGAAGAATGGGACACCACCCTGGCGATCAACCTGCGCGGCACTTTCCTGTCGATCAAGTATGCGGTGCCGCATCTGAAGACGCGCGGCGGCGCGATCGTGGTGGTCGCGTCGATCAACGGCACGCGCACCTTTACCAGCGCCGGCGCGTCGGCGTACTCGTCGTCCAAGGCGGGTCAGGTGGCGCTGACCAAGATGGCGGCGCTGGAGCTGGCGAAACATCGCATTCGCGTCAACGTGGTCTGCCCTGGCGCGATCACCACCGAGATCGACGACAGCACCGAAAAGCGCAATGTCGAAGAGGCGAAAGTCGCCGCTGAGTATCCCGACGGGGATATTCCACTGACCGAGGGCACGCCCGGCGAAGCCGAGCAGGTCGCGGACACGCTGTTGTTCCTGTCGTCGGAGGGCGCATCGCACATCACCGGGACGGAAATGTGGATCGACGGCGGGCAATCGCTGCTGCATTGACTGAGCGGCGGACGCATCTTCATGCTTCCCTGATGACCCCCATCCACCGCAACGGATCGCCGCACAACCGCGTATAATGGACGTACCGATAATCCCACCAGGACGGACTCCATGATCGCACGCTGGAATTTTTACTTCGGCTATGCCGCACGCAGTCTGCTGCGCAGTGCCCGTTGGACTATCTTTGCCATTTTCTGCATCGGCGCCGGGGTTGCCACCGTCGTGGCGCTGCGCTCGCTCGGTCTCGCGATCGGCGACACCCTGATCGCCAATGCGCGCATGGTCAATCATGGCGATCTGACCATCAGCACCGATAATGCCAGCGGCTTCAATTTTGGCGGCGGCAGTGACGAGGACGTCGATAACGGCTACAGCGATGCGACGGTTGAGGCGGTCGGGGTGTGGGCGCGCGAAAATGGCGCCCAGGTCGCCTTCTACAAACGGGTCAGCAATTTACAGGTGACGGCGATCGAACAAACGGCGGTCGGGCGTCCGCAGTTCATCACGACGATCCTGGTCGATCCGGCGACTTTTTCGCCTGCCGGACAGGTGACCGCGATCGAACCCGTCAACGCTCCCTTGAGCGAGCTACTCTCCGGCGCGCGTTCGATCGTGATCAGCGCCAACCTCGCGCAAGACCAGGGCATCGCCGTCGGGGACACGGTGCGCGTGAGCAATACGACCGAGCCATTCACGGTCACCGGGATCGTCTCGACCGATCAGGAAGCGTCGATCGAGAATCCGATCGCGTCGTTTTTCGGATTTGTCTACCTGAATCTGAACGAGGCGGACACGGTGCAGGTGTCGCCGCAGCCGAATGTGGTCAGCGTCGGTCTGCCGGAGGGCATTACGCCGAACGAGGCAAACAATGAGCTGTCGCGCCTCGGCGCGAACGGCTTCAGGCGCACGCTGCCAGAGCTGCTCGAAAGCTACCGTCAAATTTCCGACATTCTGGGTCGCTTCATCGTCATCATGGGCTTGGGCGCCCTGCTGATTGGCGGCGTGGGCATCGTCAATACCATGCTGGCGCTGGTGGCACGGCGCTCCAACGAGATCGCCTCGCTCAAGACCTTTGGGCTGACGGGACGGCAAATCCTGTCGCTGTTCATGACCGAGGCGCTGCTGCTGGGCATCGTCGGCAGCGCCGTCGGCGCGCTGGTCGGCGTGGGGATGAGCGCGTTCGTCAACCAGTATGGCGAGCAGTTCCTGCAGCAGCGGCTGGTGTGGCGGGTGTACCCAGAGGCGATCGCGTTGGGGTTCGCGCTCGGCTTGGTGGTGACGCTGGTATTCGGCATCCTGCCCGTCCTGACCGCCAACCGCATCCGTCCTGCCATCATCCTGCGCCCCGACGAGACGCATATCCCGGTCGTGGGCGCCGCGCACAGCATTCTGGCGCTGCTGCTGATCGTAATCGTGATCGGCGCGGCGGCAGGACAAATCATCGGATCGCCGATCGTCGGCATGATCGGCGTGGCGATCACGTTGGTGATCCTGGGAGTGCTGACATTTTTACTGTGGCTGCTGGTGTGGCTGGTCAGTCGTCTCCCGGCGTTCGGCGTGGTCGATATTCAACTGGCACTGCGCAACATGCGCGCGCGCCGCGTGCGCACCGCGACCACGCTGCTGGCGCTGTCGGCGGGCATGTTTGCCCTGAGCAGCATCACCTTTGTGGGGATCGGCACGCGCGAAATTCTGAACGTCCAGGTGACGCAGAGCTTTGGCGGCAATGTCTTTGTGCTGCCCGGTCTGGGACTGATCTCCCCCGCGATCGGGGAAGGCATGTTGAACACCCGACTCGACTCGCTGGAGGGGATCGACTACCGCACCCGCCTCACGACCGCCACCGCAACAGTGCTGACGGTGGATGGCGTCGAGCCAGTGGTCGAGGTGCCATTCGTGGATATGGAAGATATGCCGCGCGGCGCCGAGCGCGGGGCACAGCGCGCCTTCAGCTCGCTTTCGCTGCAAGCGCGCGACTCGACCAACCCAAATCTGTCGAGCGGGCGGCTGCTATCCGGGCGCGACCTGACAGCCGAGGATCGCGGCAAACAGGTGCTGGTGCTGGGACAGGGTGGCACCTTTGGCAGTTTCAGCGCGATCAGCACCATTCCAGTCGGGGCGTCCGTCGAGCTGAGTTATTTGTCGGGCGGCAATACGGCACTGTTCGAGGTCGTCGGCATTGTCGAATCGAGCGGCTTCAGCTTTGGTCAGGCGTTCGTGCCGCCCGATGTGCTGCCCGTCTCTAATGGTATTCCCGATTTCTTCGTACTGCAGGTGCAGCCAGAACAGCTTAATACCGTGCTGCTGAGTCTGTCAGAGCTGCCGTTCGTGTTCACCCTCGACCTGTCGTTCATCGACGGTCTGTTGAGCCGCTTCATCGCACAGTTCAGCGCGATACCGACTGTCGTCGGCGTGCTGTCGCTGCTGACGGCGGCAGTGGCGATGGCGAACACGGTCTCGCTGTCCACGCTGGAACGGCGGCGTCAGATCGGCATCATGAAAGCGGTCGGCGCGGGGACGCGGCGCGTCTTAGGCGTGATGCTGCTGGAAAACACGCTCGTCGGCTTGCTCGGCGGGGCGATCGGGATCGGCATCAGCGCGCTCGGCGTGGGCATCATGACTCAACTTGGCATCGGTGACGCCATCCCGATCCCGCGCGACGCAGTGCCGACCGCGATCGCGCTGGTCGTCGCGGCGGTGGTGATCGCGGTGGTGGCGACGCTGTTGAGCGCTCAGGTGGCGGTGCGTGAAAAGGTGATCGAGGTGCTGCGCTACGAGTAGCGTCACGACAGACCGCACTTCAATAAGCCAGAGCAAGCCAAGCCAGAGCAAGCGGGGCGATCCATCCGGGCGATCCATCCAATGAGATGGATCGCCCGCCGTTTTATTGACTTATCGCCGCACCATCCACGCTGTGAAATTGAGCGCGCGTGCGACGGGTGCCAGCGTCGAGGTCGGTTCAGGGGCAGGCGTCGGCGCTTCAGCGGTGGTCTCGCCAGAGCCGTCGTGAGTCGCGGAGGCGGTCATGGTCGGCGCGGTAGTAGACAGGTCGAGCGTCGCGCTCGGCGTCGGTGAGCCGCCTGTCGTCACGGTCGGCACCTCGGTTGGTGCTTCGGCGGTGACTTCCGGTGTTTCTGTGGGCACTTCAGTGAAAATTGGCACCAATTCCGGGTCGAACAAGGTGGCGGTGGCATTGGACGCAGGAACCTCGGTCGGCGCGTCTGTTGGCGTCGCGCTGGCGGTCGGGGTCATGGTCGGCGTGGGAGTCTCGGTGGCAATGCCCTCCAGGAAAGGCACATCCGCGCCGCCGCCACCGCCAGCCGTGTTGTTTTCGGTCGAGCCAGGCTCGCAGCCTGCTCCCGCTGGACGTGTCACACCGCGCTGATCACGCGTGAGCGGGCTGCCGAGAATCGTGCAGTTCGCCGGGATGATCAGATTGCGGATGGCGCTGGCGTCCGCCAGATAATGGGTCAGGGTCGTTCCACCGTTGTTTTGCAGCGGTCCGAGTAGAATCGTGCCGATGCTGACAAACTGCATACTCGGTCCGCTGCCACAGCTGCTGTCACTGCTGACATTGGTGCCAGTGGCGACGATGGTGCCAAAACAGTTGTTACTGTTGCCGGCGATCAGCGCACTATGCAGGTTGACCGACCCGGTACTGCTGATACCGGTGCCATTGTCAGCAAGGGTCGAGAAACGAATATTCAGCGATGCGCCGCCGGTGTGCGCCACGCCCGTTCCATTGCTGCTGATCGTACTGTTGGTGATGAGGGTGGTGTCATTGTTGCAGGTCTGCACGCCGATGCCGCCAAAATCGTCGTTGGCATTGCTGATGGTGCTGGCGGTGATCTGAGTCTGATCCCCTGTACCACTGCATGTATGGATATTGCCCCCAAAATTGTTGGAAACATTGGCATCGACCGTGGTGGCGAAGAGCAGCATATCGCCCTCACTGTAGATAGCACCGCCAGACTGTCCGGCGAGGTTGTTGCGAATCAGCGTCGTTTCGATGCTCAGACTGCCGCCATCTTCCACATAGACGCCGCCGCCCTGGCTGGCGCCGCCGAGCGCGTCATTGTTGATGATCTGGCTGTTGGCGACCGCGATGCTGGCATTGCCCACGAAGAGTCCACCGCCGCGTTGTGCAGTATTGGTGTCGAGGGTCACACCGACGAGTGTCGAGCCAGTGCTGCCGCGCACGGCGATCGCGCCGCCAGTGGACGCGCTGTTGTCCGAGAACGTCCCCCCGGTGACCGTCAGGACGCCGCTGTTGATATAAATGGCGCCGCCATTGAGACTGTTGTTGTTATTGAACGAGACATTGTTGAGCGTCAACGCGCCAAGTGCCATGAGCGCCCCTCCGTCGCCACTGACGTTGGCATTGCGCAGCGTCATATCGTTCAGGCGCAGATGCCCGCCCGGTACATAGAAGAGGCGCAGGTCGCCGATGATGAGGTTGCGCTGAAGGGTGGCGTTGGCACCATTGATGGTGATGTCGCTGGTGATGTCAGGCAGCGCGACGTTGCCGACGCCCCCATTGGCATCGACAAAATCGAAGGTGGCGCCAGTTTGCAGGTTGAACGAGGTGGCACCAGGGGTATACAGCTCGTCGTTTGCCAGCCGGATCGCACAGCGGAACTGCGCCACCGTCGTCACCGGGTTGACGATCATCGTGCCACAGCCAGGGATACCTGGCAATGGGGTATTGGTCAGTGTCGGCGTCAGTGTCGGCATCGGTCCGAACGACGCTTGATCCTCGTAGGCGCCGGCGTCGCAGCTGGTCAGCACCGGACGCGGACGCACAGAGCCGCGCTGATCGATCGTGACCGCCTCGCTGTTCAGGTCGAGGCAGTCGGTGCTGTTGATGGCGACGCTGCCCGCGCCGAGCGCGTGAGTCAAGGTCGATCCGCCGTTGTTTGCCAGCGTTCCGAGTGCCAGCTCTCCCAGCGTGCGCACCAGCGCGCCGCTGCAGGTCGCGTCGTCGGAAAAGGTGCCGACGAAAGTGAATGCACCGACGCAGTTGGTGTCCGCCGCAGCGATAATGCTGTTCTTGATGCGCATGAAATTCGAGTTGGAGATGCCGGTCGTGCCGCCATAGACCGTGCTGTACACCAGGTCGAACGTGCCCAGGTTGAAAATAACCGTCGCATTGTTGTTCGAGAAGGTGCTGTTGGTCACCACCGTAGTGCCCAGACCAGCGCAGACGTACAGCGCCGATCCATTGTTCGACGTGGTATTGTTGTACAAGGCGCTGCGGGCGATCGACACGGTGCCAGCGGTGCAGGCAAAGACACCGCCGCCGCTGCCGGTGGCATTGTTGGAGTGGATGCTGCTGAGGTTGATTTGCATCGGCACGTTGGTATACAGCGCGCCGCCCTCAGCGCTGAGACCGTTACTAAAAGTCGAGCCGTCGATCCTCACCAGTTCCGTCGGGGCGTCTGCAAAGATGGCGCCTCCGCGCACACTGGCGCTATTGTTGGTGAAAGTGCTGTTGACGATCGTCAGCATGCCGCCCTGCGGGGCGATCGCGCCGCCGCTGCCACTTCCCGCCAGGTTATTGATAAAGGTGCTGTCCGTTATGGTCAGGTCGGCACTGGCGAAGATCGCGCCGCCATTCTCGCTTAACCCGGCTATGCCACCGACCATCGTCAGATTGGCGATGGTGAGCGGCGCGCTGCTCTGGATGTAGCGCATCGATGGGGCACCTCCCATGCGCGTGAACGTCGCCCCGTTGCCCTCGATGGTGAGCGTATCGGTCACAGTCGGCAGGGCGGTATTGCTGCCCTCAGCAATGGCGAAGGTAAAGCTGCCGCCTGCAGCCAGGTTGATCGTGTCAGGACCAAAGAGCGAATTGGCAAACTCGATCGCGCACACCAGTTCCGCGACCGAGACGACGGTCGGCGGGATGTTCGGCGGACAGCTTGGCGTCGGCGTGAACGTCGGCGTATTGGTGAACGTCGGCGTGTAGGTGGACGTGTTCGACGGCGTGACCGTGAACGTCGGCGTGTAGGTGGACGTGTTCGACGGCGTGACCGTGAACGTCGGTGTATACGTCGATGTGTTCGACGGCGTGACCGTGAACGTCGGCGTATACGTCGATGTGTTCGACGGCGTGACCGTGAATGTCGGCGTGTAGGTCGATGTGTTCGACGGCGTGACCGTGAATGTCGGCGTATACGTTGGCGTGTAGGTGGACGTGTTCGACGACGTGAGCGTGAATGTCGGCGTATACGTTGGCGTGTAGGTCGATGTGTTCGACGACGTGAGCGTGAATGTCGGCGTGTAGGTGACCGTCGCGTCGAAGGCCACAGGTGTGTTGGTGTTGGGTGCGAACGCCGTCGGCGAGGGGGTGTCGGTGACCAGCGTCACGCCATCCAGCATCAGCACTTCCGGCATGACGACGGCATCCGCGAGCGGCAGCTCGATCTCGTAATTGAGCGTCACCCCATCGAGCGCGCCGAACTCCGCCAATTCGTCCTCGGTCAGTGTCTCCAGGTCGAACCAGGGACAGGCGCCGATGACCGGGTTGTCGTTGGCGTCGCGGTCGAGACCGAGGTTGTCCGGCTGATCGAGGCAGCGGTAGATACGCTGACCAGGCAGGACGATCTCCGACTGCGGGGTATCCGGGCTCAATTCAGCTTCGCCATCGAGCGTGGTCAATTCCAGGACGCCGTAGACCGCCTCGTTGGTGCCTGCCAGGAAACGCAGATTGAGATTTTCCGCTTCGGCACCCGTCAGCGGAATGGCGCGCAGCACGACCGTCGAGCCGATACGAATTTCGGCGCCGTTGGCGCTGAAGTCCACTTTGGTATTTTGCGGACCCTGCACCACCAGCGAATTGGGCGCCTCGACGCATTCCGTCTCGGCGATGCTGGTACGCAGATAAAAAGCCTGACCGGACGTGCGCGTCTGCGGCGTTATCACCGCCAGCCCCGTCAGATCGACTCCACCCGCCAGCGCGCCCGTCGCCACCCATCCGGAGACACCCTGATAAGCGACGCGCACATAGGCGGCATCGTCACTGATCGCGTCCGCCATCAGCGGCATATTCGCAGGGATGCTGGCGACAAAATCGGCATCGGCGCGCGGCTGATACAACAGGTCACTGGCGGCAGTCGTTGTCACGGTGATGATCGCGCCGGGGACATATATATTTTCCGGCTCGACCGCGTTTTCAACCTCGGCATCGCCCAGCAGCATGAAGATCACGCTTTGACCGGGGAGCGTCTCCGGCAGATTCGCCTGTACGCTCAACAGCGAGATTCCCCACTGATCGAGGGCGGTTTGCAGCGGACTGGTGGCGATGCTGCTCAGGACGTTCAGCGGGGAACGGGCGTTGGGGGCGCTGAAAAATCCGTCTGGCTGCGGCTCGGTAAAGTTGGCGCTGACAGATTGGTAGCCGTAACAGGCGCTGTTGCGATCGAGCAATCCGCAGTTCGCGCCCACCGTGCGCAGCGCCTCCTGAATGAAGGTCGTGCAGGTCGCAGTCGGATCGATCTGTGCTGCCTGGAGGCGCACACCTACCAATAACAGCACAAGCAGCGCAAATGAGACTCGTACACGCATAAGGCAGTCCTGACCAGATAATGGCGTAATACAGCAACGATTACCCGACTGATTATAATCACTTCAATGTAGCGTGCAATTTCAATATCCGTACCCAGGTGAAATATACAGTCTTTGAGCGGACGTGTTGTTACATATTCCTACGCACGGCATTCGCAGGGACGCATAACAAGGCGTCCGATTCTGGATGATTTTCGATCCATGGCTTAGTTCATGAAGTTCAGGATTTCTAACCTGACGGTCGTTTTTGCGCCGCTCGACTCCGTGCTATACTCTTTTTCATGATTGATCCAGTGTACGACCCGCGTCAGATTCCCTCCATCGACCCGCGCATCGCGCAGATCGCTGCGCGCTGCCTGCGTGCCGGCTGGGGTGATGCACTGCTGACGCTGCTGGATGTCATGGCGCCCTTTGGGGCGATCGGCGCCGGGCTGCTGGACGTGGCACAGCCCGCCGCGCGCTTGTTCGGTGACCGCACAGGGACGATCAGCGCGTTGGCACGGGCGATCGAGACGCCCGACGGCACAGCGGCGCTGCGCAGCTATATCGAAGCCAACGACGATTCCGACCCCGACGCAGCACGACTCCCGAAACGAGGTTGACTTGGACAGCACGACACAAATTCTGACCGCTCTGATCCTGTTGACTGCGCTGGCACTGACGGTGATCACCACTCAGTTCGCCCGCCGTCGGCGCGATTTGTACCCGGTGCGCGCTATCGCTGGCTATGAGACCGTGCCATTGCTGATCGGACAGGCGGTCGAAGCGGGACGCCGTATCCAGGTCTCGTCCGGGGCGGCGGGCATCGGCGGGACATCGACGGCGCTGGCACTGGCGAGCTACGAGGTGCTGTATCAGATCGCAGGGCGGGCAGCAGCCAGCGGCGTGCCCCCGCTGGCGGTCGCGGGCGACTCGACCGCGCTGCCCCTGCTGATGGGCGCGATTCGCCGTGCCTACCGCGAAGTCGATCGACTCAACCGCACCACCCCGACGGCGGCGCGTTGGGTGCCAGCGGCGTCCCTGGCATTGTATGCCGGGCTGGTGGCGGACATCGGTGACGAGCGCGTATCCGGCGCGGTCTACGTAGGCGACTTCAGTGCCGCGATCGCGCTGCCTTTAGAGGCGATCGCTCGGCGGCGCGGCACCAGCATCGCGGGCAGCACGACGCTGGAAGGTCAGGCGGTCGCCTATGCGATGGCGGACGCGCCCCTGATCGGGGAAGAGCTGTTCGTCGCGGGTGCCTATCTGGGCGACTCGGCGGCAGCGCGCGCCGGACTGATCACGCTGGATGTGCTGCGCTGGCTGGTGATCGCCGCGCTGCTCGGCGGGACACTGCTGGCACTGCGCGATCCGCTCACGCGCGCCCTGGGCGGGTAACGGGTAAACGGAGAAACGGGTGAGCATGGAGATGACGCTGCTATGAGATTCTTGCTCAACGTACTGGCGACCACGCTGGCTGTCGGGATCGGCTTGACGGTGCTGATCGGGCTGCTGCTCGGTGGGCAATTCGCACCCGTCACCAACAGCCTGCTGCAAATCGCCGTGATCGCCGCCGCCGTCACACTGCTGATGGGCGTGCTGAATCTGATCGGCGTGCATGGCGGACGCCTGCTCCAGCGGCGGCGCGGCTGGTTTTACAGTTTCGCGCTGCTGGTGGCGCTGTTCGTGGTGCTGATCCTGTGGGTGACCGACCAGGACGCCACCAACCGCCAACTGCTCGACACGGTGCAGGTCAGCATCGAGGCATCTCTAGGGGCGCTGGTGCTGTTCGCGCTGGTATTTGGCGCCTATCGGCTGATGCGCCGCCGCGTCACCGCCGGAGGGACGCTGTTCACCCTTGTGGTGATCATCGTGCTGGTCGGGGCGCTGCCGCTGGCGAGCGTCGCGCCCGTAACGGCAGTCCGCGATTGGCTGTTGGCGGTGCCTGCCAGCGCCGGGACACGCGGGTTGTTGATCGGTGTGGCGCTGGCGACCGTCGTTACCGGAGTACGAGTCCTGATCGGGCAAGACCGTTCGATGCGTGAGTGAAACTTATGGCAAACGATCCGAAAAAGCAGCAGCCCAACGACGACTCGCCCGATACCGGCAGCGGAGAAGAACTCCCGCCCTGGCTGCGCGGCGGCGCCACGCCCCCGCCTCCAGCCGATTCCGCTCCCCCAGCGCCGACCGCTGGCGCGATCCCCAGGCTGGCGCCGCGTAAGTCCGCCGGGGATGCCCCTGCCGACGATCCCTCTGTCCCGCCCTGGCTGCGCGGATTGCAGCCGCCGGAAGAGAAGAAAGTCATCATCGGCGGCAAAGAAGTGTCGATGGAATTCTTCAACGAAGCCGACTCGCTGGCGAACGACTCCAATACCGACATGACCTATGACGCCTGGCTCGCCGATCAGGTCGAGTCGCGGCGTGAAAAGAGCGTCGAGGAAGAGCTGCCCGACTTTTTCGACGCCATCGCCGGGCAGGTCAGCGCGGAAGCCGAGACGAAAAAGACCGAGTCCGCCTACCCCATCCGCGACGTGACCGGGGGCACCAGTCAGCTTCCCGACTGGTTCTTGGGTTTGGAAGAGCTGGATGACACCGATGCGCCCGACTGGGTACGTCAGATCGGTGCCGACGCCACCAACAACCCCGCGCCACAGCCGCCACAACCGCCCGATCCAGTCGTCGATTTTTTCCAGGATATGGGCTTGCCCATCGATGACGACAGCTATTCCGATCTCGAGCTGCCATCCAGCAGCTTTTTCACGGAGCTGGTCGGCAAGCCGTCGGCGCCACAGGTGAGCGCCGAGCCGCCGCCGACCGATGATGACGTGCCCGATTTCGGCATGTTGTCCACAGCCAGAGCCGCGTCCTCCGCGCCGCCGTCGAGTTCGTTCGGCAAGACGATCCGCCTCGATGATGCCGATTCGTTCAGCCCGTCCGCACCGCCACCACAGGGCGGACAAACGATCCGACTGCAAGACCCATTCGGGGACTTTGACGCTGACGATGCGCCGCCCGCGACTGTGGACGGACGCGCTGCGGAAGCGCCTTACGGTGAGTCCACTGCCGCATCTGATCGACAATCCGCGCTCGACGACGATGACCCCTTCGCCGGATTCGATCTGTTCGAGACGCCCGACGATCCGATCTCGACCGAGCCAACGCTGGCGTCGGTGCCGGAAGCCGTCGAAATTTCTCAGTACGAGTTGGATGCTTTTCTGGATGGGATCGATCCGCCTGCGCCGATGCCATCGCCCGATGTGTCCGACATCGACGACCCGGATATGGATCTGTTCATCGGGCGTCCCGCGCCGATCGCGCCGCCTGAGGCAGCCGCACGGGAGACGCCACGCGATCTCGCTGATGACAGCATGAACTGGCTCAGCGAGATCGAGGGCATTGTCAGCAGTGCCACCCGTGCCAACACCCGCGCGCTCGATCCTAACATCCTCAATCTCGCCAGCTCACCCGATGCCCGTGTGCCGCGTTCATTCGACGATCTGCCCGCCTATACCGAGCCGACACCGGTGCCGACACCCACAGCCGACGATGACTCGGCGTTTTCGTGGGACGACTGGGAGGCACAGCCCGCTGCCACGATCGATCCCCCTGCCGCACCGGAGCCAGAAAACGCCAACGATCTCGACTGGCTGACCGGTATCCAGGAAGAAGATGCCCCCCATGAAGCCAAAACCGTGCAGGTTGACCGAGAAGTCCTGGCGCGGATGGGTCTGCTCAACCGTCAGACAAATGTCGAGGTGACCCCGCCGGATGACGATCGAGAGACGATCTTTGCACTGCCCGATGGTTTCAACGACTCCTCAGCGACACTGCCGACGCCTCTCTTCGACGCTCCGCCTGCGAGTTCCAAGCCGGATTCAGCGCCGCTGCAATTGTCCAGTCTCTACAGCGCCGACATCGACCCCGAAGCAGAAGAGTGGGATCCATTCGCCGAAGCGGGCTTGGAAGTGATCGACCTGGATGCCTTCGATCCCGACAGCCCGAAATTTGACTCCGGGGTATATCCGCGCGACTTCGACGCCGCCACATTGGAACGGCTGAACAGCCTGAGCGGAGTCGCGCCCGACGAGTCCGCCATTTTCGACGCCGAGCTGCGTTCCGGCTGGCTGCAGGACGATCTGCTGGATGAGGCGGTGCTGCTCGACTCGGTGCGCGGTCTCGACCCGCTGACCCCGATGGTATCCCCGGTCATCACTGACGATGAAGAAGACGCGCTCGACTTTTTACGGGAGACGCCGCGTGCTCTCGAAACATCGGTCGATGACAGCGATGATGCTTTTTTTGCGCTGATCGACCGTGCCTCCGACGGCACCGCGCCCGTTTCGACCTTTGAGCGGCCCGACGACGAAAATACGATCGGACAAGCCAGCACCATCGACTTTGGCTTGTTCGACTCGCTCTCTACCGAGCTTCCCTCCTACACGCCCACGTCGGCATACAGTTTTGCCGACGATGACGACGAAGCAGACACCCTCGACTTGTCGATGTTCGACGCGCCATCCGACACGTCGGGCGAGTCGGGGACCGCCCCGTATACACCCACGTCGGCATACAGTTTTGCCGACGATGACGACGAAGCAGACACCCTCGACTTGTCGATGTTCGACGCGCCGGAACCGTCCACCGCCAGCAACAGCGCGCGAACAGCCATGCTGCCCCAAACGGGCTTTCTGTTCGACGATGACGACGAGGATAAGCCTGATACTCTCGACCTGAGCATGTTCGACGCGCCCTCCGACACCACCGGTGAGTCTGCGCCTGTCTATACATCACCGTCGGCGTACCGTTTTGC
>DAOTUN010000069.1:0-17785 GCA_034437395.1 Anaerolineae bacterium
TCCGGCTGGATGGGATCGCTGGCGGCGGACGGCGCGACCGCTGGACGGAAGATGCGTGCCAGCGCCACGCTAAAGCCGGGCAGCACCGCGCCGCCGTCGAGCGTGTCGTCGGCGCGGTGCTGCACCATCGACTGACCAGGCGTGTAGACCTCGACGATCCCATCCGCAGGATCGACCAGCCACAACACCGTACCCGCCGCGGCATAATTGACGATCTTGCGCCGAATATCACGCTGCCTGTCGCTGGGTGAGATCACCTCGATCGCTAAATCGGGTGCCAGCGGGTTGTAAGCGACACTCGGCGGCTGCGGCTGGCGTGCATAGGACACATAGCCAGCGTCAGGCATATAAGGCGCTCCGTTGACACGATATCCACCCTCGGCATTGGTCACCTCACCCAGTTGGTGTTCCTCGACAAAATTGCCGACAACCTGAGTGAATCGGGCGCCAATACGAGCCGCATTACTGTTTGCGACCAATTCGACAATCTCCCCATCGTGCCATTCCAGGCGGCGATCGGCATTTTCTGGCAGCTGCGCGTACAGCTCGAATTCATCGGCGGTCATGATACGGTCGGGTGCGTGAATCATGGTCAGGACTCCTCAAACACGGGTCTGGCGTGCCATGCCCATCGACATACAGCGTGATTATAACATTTATCCAATCGTCCCTTAACGTGCCGCCGCCAGCGCGTCGCACGCCGGGCAGCCGCCGCCCGGTCGGACGATCGCGTAGCCCGCCATCGGGTCGGAACCGTAGAACTCGTAATCGATATTCCACACGATCATCAGCCGCACCCGTCCGGTCTGCGAGGCATACGCCGCCGCTTCTGCCAGCCATGCCGCCTGCTGCGCGACGGTGGTATTGGCACCCCAGGCAAAATACGGATCGAGCGGCGGATACCCTTCCGGGGTCAGGTAGCCCAATTCGGTGAAACACAGCGGCTTTGCCCCGCCGATGATATTCCAATAGGTGTCGATGGTGGTCGGAAAGTAGCGCGTGTAATAGTTATCGCGCTGATCGCCGCTGCTGGCGCTGGCGGGCACCGTGCCTTCGTTGTAATGCGCACCCACACAATCGGCGCTGTTCAGCCCGCCTGCCTCCACGAACTGACGCAGCCAGTTGTCGTCGTTGAGAACCGCGCCGGGATAGGCAGCTTCGGCACCCGTCGGTGCAGGGGCGGCGCTGATCACCACCACGCTGCTGTTGGCACTCTTGATCGCCTGATACGACTGAGACAGCATCGACGCATACGACGCGCCGCTGATCTGTCCATTGGGCCACTCCCGATCGAGGTTCGGCTCGTTCCATATCTCGATCGCGTCCGGTCCCAGTCCGGCGACCTGTCCGGCGAACACCGCATACTGGCGTACATAGTCCGCGCCGCCCGACCCCAAATCGCCAGGACTGCCGACGATGCCGATCAGGATTTTGAAGCCGCTGCCCCGCGCCTGACTGATCCAGGTCCCGGCGATTCCGGGATCGGCACCCGGTCCGTAGCGAAACTGCACCTTCATCCAGGTCATACCCGCGCGCTGCATCGCGCCGACCGCACCCGTCGCGGTATTGGTGACGTGTCCGCCATACTCGAATTGCCCGGTGCGGATGCTGCCTGCGCCGGGCTGGAAAGCGGGCTGTCCGCCGCCGTTTGGCTGGGCGGGGGCAGACTGCTGCGGTGCTGCTGTCGGAGCAGGCGTCGGCGTACTGGTAGGGGTAGGCGAGGGGGTCGGTGTCGCTGTCGCCGCGAATACGGCGACCTGCGCCCCTTCACGCGCGACCTCGATCGCACTGTCTCCGCCGAGCGCCCCGGCGATCCCGCCGCTGACCAGCGCCGCGTTGACGGCATAATAACCCGGTGGCGCGGCGATCGTGACCGCGAACGGCGCATCGAGCGCACTGGTCACGGTGTCGATCACATCGTTGACCGTCTCGACTGTCCAGCGCACATCGATATTGAACGGCGTCGGCTGTGCGGGCAAGCCGAGCGAGTAGTCCAGCAACGACTGCATCATGTCCGGGGCGACCCCGGGGTTGTTCAGATCATCGATCGACACCCCTGCCAGCGAGAAGGGCGCCAGGCGTTCGATACGGGCGCGCAGCGCGTCGCCGGTCACCACCCAGGCACGGGCGATCGCGCCGCCCTGAGAGTCCAGATAGTCAATGTAGGGCTGATCGTCTCCGGCACTGCCGACCTGTGCCGGATAGCCGTCGAGTCGCGCGGTGAATGGCGTACCGGGTGGCAGCGTGTCGCCAGGAGCCAGATCGATCTCCAGCGCGACATTACCCAGCGCTGACAAGGCTTCTTCCAGCGTGATCGGCGTGAAGCCGTCCCCGACCTGGCGCTGTGACAGCGCTGTCATGCCGATCAGGACTTTCTGGCGGCTGATCTGATCGACAGCCCAACGGATCATCGCCTCGACCAGACGATCGGCACCAGGCGCGAATGCCGCTGGATCGGATGGCATGACGATCTGCACTGCATCGGCAGCGGCGCCAATCGTCTGCCAGTCATACGCCCCGGTCTCCCATCCGCTCGGCGTATTGATCGCCGGTGGCACGACCACGATCAGCAGTTTTTCATCCGCACGCAGCGCTGCCCCAAGCTGCGTAAGGAAGGCACTGAAAGCGGGGCGCAGCGCGGCGGGCAGATCACGATAATCGATGACGATCCCGTCGTAGCCGGATCGGGTCAGCTCGACCAGCGCGGTCAGATGACGGCTGCTAAGGGCGCTGCTGCCGAGGACTGCCACGATCGTATCGGCATCGGTCGCGCGCGGATCGATATAGTTACGGATGCTCGGCGCGACCAGATAGCGCTGCGCCGTATCGAAGCCCGCCGCCAGGCTGCCCGTCAGGTCACCGGTGAGCGTGGGCTGCAAGCCAGCGGGCGAGACGATCGTCGCCACACTACCCGCATCGGACGCCAGCACCTCATCGACCGCGATCGAGACCATAATCGTCTGCGGAAATGCGCCAATGCGCAGTGCCGCCAGATTGGGCGGTAGCTGTGCCACCGTCGCCACCAGCGCATCGCCCACCACCGCCGACGGGATGAACCGCCAGCGCTGATCGGCGGGGGTGTATCCGTAAAGATCGATCTGATCGGGCGGGACGTTCGGATCGGTCAGGGTCAGGCTGAGGGTGATGGCACCCGGCGGCGTGCCACTGCTCCCTAATGTGAACAGCGGGCTGATCGGTTCGGCACTGGTAGGCAGCGCTTGAAAGGCGGTGCGCACCGATCCGTCTTCGCTGGTGGCGCCGACGGCGAACGCGCTTTCCGGTACGGACGAAAGAGCGACCGCAAAATCTCTGCCGATGTCCTCGCCGTAGACTGCCAGCGTAAGCGTGGCTTCGCGGACGGCGTTGGCATCGCGGGTGAGCGGCACGTAACGGGCGCCGAACAAGCGATCTGCCAGATTGATCGGCGGCAGCAGCAGCCCCACCAGAACCAGCCCGGCGGTGAGCGCCAGCGTGATCGCGGTGATGAAGCCGCAGCCGGTGCCGCCCGACTGCCGCGATCGGCCCGAATCGCCCTCCGGCACGGGACGCAGCGGCGGCGGTTCGCCTCCTCGTCCCGACGCCGATCGCGCGATCGGCGTCGGGACGAGATTCGGTTGATCGAAATTGGGAGCGATATTCGGCAGCGAGCCGGTCGTCCGTTTTTGTTCAGACATAGCGAGTCCTTCGATTCGTAGGGACGCATAACGAGGCGTCCGTATTGCGCCGTATGATGATGCGCGCTGATGACGATGCGTGCGTGTCGTGCCTCAACTGCCTAAAAGGTCGCACGCCGGACAGCCGCCGCCCGGACGAA
This sequence comes from Anaerolineae bacterium, assembly GCA_034437395.1. GTDB lineage: Bacteria > Chloroflexota > Anaerolineae > Aggregatilineales > Phototrophicaceae > Flexifilum. Next base: position 3,815 of record DAOTUN010000069.1, read on the forward strand.
TGATCGCGTAGCCCGCCATCGGATCGACGCCAAAGTTGGTAAAATCGATATTCCACACGATCACCAGCCGCACCTTGCCGCTGCGGCCCGCCAGCGAGACCGCCTGATCGACCCACTGCGCCTGTTCTGCAATACTGGTATCCGATGCCCAGGCGAACCCGCCCGACAGCGCGCCGAATCCCTCCGGCGACAGATAGCCCAGCTCCGTGAAGCACAGCGGACGGCGTCCACCAAAAGCATTGTAGTAAGTGTTGACCATGCCGTAGAAATAGCGGCTGTAATGGCTGCTGCTGCCACGCGGATCGCCGCTGGTCTGGCTCGGCGGAACGATCCCCTCATTGTAATGGATTCCCAGGCAGTCCATATAATTCGCCGCGCCTGCTGCCGCCATGCGCTGCACGAACAGGTTGTCGTCACAGCCGACGCCGCTGCATCCGCCGAAAAAGCCGGTCGGCGCCGGGGCACCGCTGATTACCAGTGTGCCGGGGTTGGCAGCTTTGATGGCGGCATAGGCGCGTCGCAGCATCTCGGTATAACGTTCCGGGCTGATCGATCCAGCGGGCCATTCACGATCGATATTCGGCTCGTTCCACACCTCGATCGCGTCGGCACCCTGCGCGGCTGCCTGTGCTGCCGATGCCGCAAACTGGTCGAGATAGGCGTCGTTGTTGACCGATCCAGCGTCCCCGACCATGCCCAGCAGGATGCGGAAGCCGTTTCCGTGTGCCTGACCGATCACGCCGCTGTAATCCTGTCCGGCGTGCACCTGACGCTTGACCCAGGTCATCCCGGCGCGGCGCATCTGATCGATGGCGTTGGTGCCAAAGCCCTCGATGTGTCCGCCATAGTCGAATCCGCGCACTGGCGCGCTGTTGACGACGGGTGCCGCCGGAGCCAGGGGGGCGACGGTGGTCGGCGCAGGCGCCGCCGGATCGACACCTGGCGCGCTGGTCGGTGCGGCGACCGCGCCCCCAGGCGCGCCCGCCGTATACGGATCGTCGATCCACCTGGAGGGCAGCGCGGCGATCTGATCGGCGGTCAGACTGATCGCCGTATCGACGATCCAGCCTTGATCGTTGTTTTGCGAGATACCGCGAACCCACCCGCCGCCGGGGGCGCGTCCGTCGGCGCGAAAGGCGCTGCCAGCGGACAGCACGGTCAGAATGCGCCATTCAGCGCCGGGTCCTGAACGCAGGCGCGCATCGGCGTTGAGGGTGCCGTCGCTAAAAGCGGTCTGAGCGTGGGTCGGCGCGCCGACCACCCATAATAAGAGTGCGATCAGTGCCATCGAGAAGGTCGAACGGGTCATGTGGCGGTCTCTCCTGATAAATGGTCGGTGCTTGCCCCGATAGATTCAGTGGGCATTGTAGCAAACCCGCGCCAGATCGCCAAAGCAGTGTCAGTCGCGTCTATAATCCAGCGACTCTCATGCACACGGGATACATGTCCATGCACGATTTTTATCGCATCATCGCCCGCCTCTACGACTCCGAGCATCACGACCAGACCGACGACCTCGCCTTGTACGAAGCGGTGGCGGATCGGCGCGGCGCCCCGATCCTGATCGTCGGCAGCGGCACCGGGCGGGCGCTGCTGCATCTGGCTGAAGCCGGACACGAGACACACGGGATCGAGCGCGAGGACGCCATGCGCCTGCGCGCCGCCGCCCACCTCGATATCCTGCCACATCTGCGCGACCGGGTGACCCTGCACGCCGGCGATGCGCTGCAGGTTGCGCTCGACACCCGCTTCAAACTGATCGTTTTTCCCTACAACACCTTCATGCACTTCCTGACCCTGGACACGGCGCGGGCGATGCTGCGCCGAGCGCGCGGCTGGCTCGAACGCGGCGGCGCACTGCTGCTCGATCTGCCCAATCCGGGTGAGGCATTCGCGGGTGCGGACAGCGACGCCCTCACCCTCGAACGCCAGTTCACCGACCAGGAAACAGGCGATACCGTCATGCAGTTCAGCACCAGCCACCTCGATCGCGCGGCTCAGATCATGGATGTGACCTGGGTGTACGATGCGGTCAGTGCCGACGGCATGGTGCGCCGCACGATCGCGCCGACGCGCATCCGCTACTATTTCCGCGATGAACTGGCGCTGCTGCTGGAGGCATGCGGCTTTACCGTCCGGGCGGTCTACGGCGACTTTGACGAGTCGCCCTACCAGGATGGGGCGCCGCGTCTGATCGTCGAGGCGACCTGACAGCGGCAAAGGTCTGTCGGCGCACGCGGCGTCATGCGTCCTTAAGCCAGTGGTCGAATGTCTTTGAGCGGACGTGTTGCTGCACGTCCCTGCAAAGACGGGGCGTAGGGACGTATAACAATGCGTCCGACTTCAGATCATGTTCGGTCAATGGCTTAGGCGGGCTGCAAGGCGAGAATCAGCGTCCACTCCCCCGACTGCACCGTTTTGCCCGCCTGGTTGATGATCTTCACATCCAGGGTGACGATACCACCGCCCAGCCGCCGCGCTTCTTTGGTTTCGCGCACCACCATTTCGGTGTGCAGCGTATCCCCGATCAGCACCGGAAGGCTGAATTTCATCTCCAGCCCGCGAAAAGCCAGCACTGTCCGCTCCATGAAACCGAGCTGATACGCCTGTCCGACCGCGTAACTGAGCGAGAGCATCCCGTGCGCCACCCGCTGCCCCATCGGGTGGGTTTTCATATATTCGGCATCGGTGTGCATTGGGTTGTAATCCCCCGTGAGCGCGGCGAACTGTACGATGTCCGCCTCGGTGATGGTGCGCCCGCGCGTCACCAGTTTGTCGCCTGTGTGAATATCCTCGAAATACAGCCCGATGGGACCGGAGTCGGTCATCTGCATGGGGAATATCCTTTCGTCGATGTCGCCAGCGCGACAAGAGGCGTCATGCCCGGAAATGCCGCGATCTTAGCACAACCGAGGGCGATCGATCAGGCTGCGCGAACCTTATAAGTTCGTTTCCAGGTCGATCAGATCCGTCTGCATCTGACGCGACAAACGCGCCCAGGCGTCCAGCACGCGATCATCGAACGGATCGTCATCACTGTTCAGGATGCGTCCATTGGCGTCCAGCCATGCCACCGTGCGGCGCACCCCGGTTTTCCAGTCGATAGTATAGCGAAAGTCGAGATCGGTTTTGGCGGCGGTGTTGTCGAAAATAGTGTTGCCATAAAAATTGTTGACGGTGATTCCAGCGCGTTCAGGCGCGATTTTGCCGAGCAAGTCCGTAGGGATATGTACCAGTCGCGGCGCGGGCGCGTCGAGCGCCTGGGCGACCAGCTCGTGATAACGGTTCCAGGTCAGCCATTCCTCGCCCGTGACGTGATAGGCTTTGCCAAACGCCGCCGCATTGCCCGCCGCATGAACGAAGCTGTGCGCGCAGTCGTCCACGTGGCACATCACCCATAACGAGGTGCCGTCTCCATGTACGACGATCGGCTTGCCTTTGCGAATCCGATCGAGGTAGGTGGTCTTCCAGCCGAAGGTGTGGATCACCACGCCGCCCTCGCCGTAGGTGGCGGCGGGACGGATGACGGTGACGGGAAAGTCGCCGCGCCGATGCGCCTCCATAAAGGCATCCTCGCACTGCACTTTGCGCACGCCGTAGTCATCGTCGATCGGCTCACGGCGCGCGTCTTCCACGATCGGATAGGCATCGGCGGGCTTGGTATAGACATTGACCGTGCTGCAAAAGATGAAATGCCCGGTGCGTCCGCGCAAGGCGCGTATGTCGCTCTGTGCCTGTTCCTGATTGAAGCAGATCATGTCGATCACACAGTCGAAGCTGCCCGCGTCTGCTATCTGCGCCTCGAATGCGGCGAAGTCATTGCGATCGCCGTGCAGGTAAGACGCGCCTTCGGGAAAGCGCGCCGGAGTGGTGCCGCGATTGTACAGGGTGACCTGATCGCCGCGCGCCAGCAGCTGGCGAGTGATGGCGGTGCTGATCAGCCCGGTGCCGCCGATGACGAGTATTTTCATGATTGATCCTTTCAACAAAATGGGGATGTAATAACAGGGACGCTTGACGCTGCGTCCCTGCGCTGTGATCACGGATTATAGCGTTCACCGTCCATCGCCGCCCCACACAGGCAGCACCCGCCCTATCTGAGTATTTTCCAGAGCATAGCGCAGTTCGACGGGGGCGGCGTGAACGCGGCGGAAATCGTATAATGAAAAGTGGACGATATAAAATAAGGGTTTATCCGTAGAACACAGCACAGCGCTTTTCTTAACCAAAAAGGCATTCCTTCATGGACAAAATCGTCACCATCGAGCGCCACATCATGGAACAGCAGCGCCAGTTCCCCCAGGCGACTGGGACGCTGACCGCCATCCTCTACGACATGGCACTGGCAGCCAAGATGATCGACCGCGAGGTGCGCCGCGCCGGACTGATCGATATCCTGGGCGCCGCCGACTCCGAAAATGTCTACGGCGAACAGCAGCAGAAGCTCGATCTGTACGCCGACAGCGTGATCACCAGTCTCAACGAAGGCACCAACCGCCTGTGCGCGATGGTCAGCGAAGAACATGAGGCGATCCTGGAAATCCCCAAACACTACGGCAAGGGACGCTACGTGCTGCTTTACGATCCGCTGGATGGGTCGAGCAATATCGATCTGAATGTCTCGATCGGCACCATCTTTTCGGTGCATCGCAAAATCTCGTCGGGTGAGGACGGCACCATGCAGGACATTTTGCAGCCGGGGCACAGGCTGGTCGCGGCGGGCTACGTGCTGTACGGGTCGAGCACCATGTTGGTCTACACCACCGAACACGGCGGCGTCGCCGGGTTCACGCTCGATCCCAGCATCGGCGAATTTTTGCTCAGTCACCCAAACATCCGCATCCCCGCCGAGGCGCATTACTACAGCGCCAATCAGGGCAACGAAAAAGCCTGGTCTTATGGGGTGCGCCGCTATACCAAGTGGCTGCAAGGGATCGACGGCGCTGGACACAAGAGCCTGGGCTTGCGCTATACCGGGTCGCTGGTGGCAGACTTTCACCGCACGCTCTTACGCGGCGGCGTCTTTTATTATCCGCCGACCGAGGCGCGTTTCGAGGGCAAGATGCGGCTGATGGTCGAGGCACAGGCGATCGCCTTCATCGCGCGCCACGCCGGGGCGTATGCGTCCGATGGCGTAGGCGACATTCTCGATATTGTCCCGCACAGGATTCATCAGCGGGCGCCGCTGTATGTCGGAGAGCGCGCGCTGGTCGAGCAGGCAGAGACGTTCATCATGCAGCACGACGGCGAATGGCTGGCGCGCTATCGTCCGTATCGGGACGGTCACGCGCCGGGGACGTGATATAATCCGCGTCGTGAACCGGAATTGACCCGCGTCCGTTGGCGCGCGAACGAGGATGACTTTCCATGTGGCACACCCCCTGGCTGCTTCTGATCGCCTTATCTGTTTTTGCCGTGACGACGCCCATCGGCGCCCAGGACGCCAATCTGCTGCGCGACGGCGGCATGGAGAGCGCCTATACCGCACGCGGACGCGCCGACCTGAATATCCCGACCGAGTGGAGCATCTGGGTGACCGAGCTGCCACACCTCAACGACTGGATGAATCTGCCCCCGGTCGCCTTTCCCCACACGGGACCCGACCCGATGCCGCACCTGGGCGCGCGCGCGTTCAACCTCAACAAGAATTTTGCCACCTTTACAGCGGCGCTCTATCAACAGGTGACCGTGACGACGGGCGCGCCGATCCGCGCCAGCGCCTATGCCTTTGTGCGCACCTGCAATATCCCGACCGGATTCGACACCTGCCGCTCGCTGCCGGACTCTGGCGCCTATACCCGCATCGGACTCGACCCCAACGGTGGGACTAACCCTCTCGAACCCGATGTCGTCTGGTCGGGCAATCAGGAGCCACACGAGGCATGGACGCCCATGACCGTCGGCACGACCGCGACTGGCAGCACCGTCACGGTCTTTCTGTACACCTCGCAGACTTACCCGCGTGGGATCAATCAGGTCTATTGGGATGACGCCTTTTTGAGCGCAGGCACAGTCGATGCCGCCGCCGCGCTGCCGACCGCAGCACTGGAAGTCGGATTTGTACAGCCACAGGGACAAGGTGACGACGGCTCGATTGTGCATCTGGTGCAGGCAGGCGACACCATCGACTCGATCGCGGTCGCCTACCAGCTGACCCGCGACGGACTGCTGGCGCTCAACCCCGGCTTGCCCAGCACGCGCTTCATCCGGATCGGACAGGCAATCACCGTGCGCGCCCCGGAGCCGACCGTCGAACCGAGCGCCACCCCACAGCCCACTACGCCGCCGCCCGCTACCCCGGCGCCGACTGTGACCCGTCAGGCGTCGGCGCAGCCGACCGCCACCGCCAATCCAACGCAGCCGCCGACTGCCACAGCCGCTGCAGCCGCCACAGAAGCGATCGCCGCCCTCCCCACCGACTCGACCTCAGCATCGACGCCAGAAGTGGTCGCGCTCGCCCCGACCGACGCACCCAGCCAGTCCAGGGCGCCCGTCGTGGCGGCGGCGGACGGGGTGATCTTCCCGTTCGACCCGCTCGATGAAACGGCGTCGATCTGCGTGCTGATGTTCGAGGATGGGAATGCCAATCGTCTGCAGGATGCCGGAGAAGAACTGGTCACGCAGGGGCGGATCACGCTGGCGCTCAACGGCGAAATCGTAGCGGAACACGTTACGGGCGATCTCGATCCCACCTGCATCGACAATCTGACCTCAGCGCTCTATCTGGCGCAGGCGGAGGCGCCCGCCGGATACGGGCTGACGACGGCGTCGCGTCTGCAGGTGCGGACGACAGGCGGCGCGCAGATCGCCATCGCCTTTGGTGCCGCACCCGGCATAATCGTGCCGACCGCCCCCGTGCCCGACCTGACTCCAGTCGCATTGAACGTCGCCAGCACGTCCGACGACGATGCGCCCACACGACAGATTGGGCTGTTCGTCCTGGCGGGCGCGGGCGTGGTCTTCGTCGGCGGGTTGTTCCTGGCACTGCTGCTGCGTCGGCTGAACGGGTAGGGACAAATTGAAAACAGATCAAAATACGGGTTTGGCACGCCAAACCCCTACGGTTACAGGGCGCACAGGGACGCATAACGATGCGTCGGCTCGAACCACACGGTTATTCACAGGGGGTTTGATCGCCGCGCTGCTGTTGCTGACCCTGCTGCCTGCCATAGCACAGGACGACAGCGGACAGGTGTGGGTGCGCGCCTTTCTCGACCAGGACGGCGATGGCGCGCGCGACCCTGGCGAGCCGCTGCTGCGCGAAGGTGTGTTCGTCGAGCTGGTACGGGACGACACCGTCATCGCCGCCAGCGCGCTCTCGGAGGCGGAATATGCCGAACAGGGCTTGATCAGCTTCCAGAATGTGCCGTCAGGCGCGGTGACGCTGCGCATGAGCGCGCTCGATGGCGCGCCCACCACACCGACCAGCGCCGTCGTCCAGGTGGGCGCCGACGGACTGCCGCCAGTCGTCGATTTTGGCGTCAGCGCGCTCGATGCCGTGCTTACCCCGGCGCCGTCCGGGTTTCTAGCGAGCCTCACCCCGCGCGACCCGGAGACGATGCGCCTGGCGCTGTCCGGTCTGGGCGCAGCGCTGACGATCGGCTTGACCGCATCGTTCGGGTTCCTGATCCTGCTGCTGCTGCGTGGACGCGCCCCAGTCGCCGCGCCGCCGCGTAACGCTCGCGTCACGACTGGGGTGGTCGCCGTCGTCGATCAGGGCGATACGACGGGTGCGTCCCCCGCCGACCGCGACTCGGAAGCGACTCGTTCGTAGACGGCATAGGTCGCCAGCGCCGTCTTGCGCCAGGTGAAGGCGGTCGCCCGCCCCAGCGCGCGGCTGATGAGCGTCTGACGCAGCGAGTCCTGACCGAGCAGCGCCAGCATCGCCCCTCCCATCTTGCGCGCGTCACCCGGTGGCACTAGAAAAGCGCCGTCCTCGACGATCTCGCGCATGACCGGGATGTCCGCCGCGATCACGGGCGTGCCGCACGCCATCGCTTCCAGCGCGGGCAGTCCAAAGCCTTCATACTCGCTCGGAAAGACGAACACCGATGCCATGCGCAGCACACCTGGTTTGTCGGCTTCATCGACCGCGCCAATCCAGCGGATCGAGTCGCTGATGTCCAGGTCGCGCGCCAGCGCGCGCAAATCGGGGAAGATCGGCTCGCTGTACGCGGGTTCGCGCCCGGCGATCACCAGCGTCACGGTGTCGCCTTCCGCCTGCGCCACATACGCGAACGCCGCCAGCGCGATGTCGAGCCGCTTGCGCCGATCGAAGCCAAATCCGATCAGGATGTAGGTCTCAGGCAGATTGTACGTAGCGCGTACAGCGTCGTCTCTGTCAGCGCCGATACGCGGATGATAGCGCTCGTCGGCTGCCAGATGGGTGACGGTGATCGCGCTCGCCGGGATACCCAGATGAGTCACGATGTCGTCGCGTGCCGCCGCGCTGATGGTGAGGATATGGTTGGCGCCGCGCGCGGATGCGCTCACCAGCGCGGTGTACAGCCGCGCCCCGGCACCTGAGGCGTATTCCGGCATGACCAGCGGGATCACGTCCAGCACGCTCACCACCAGCGGGATCGGGGACGCCAGCGGCGATCCCCAGTAGGGCACATGGGCGATGTCTGCCCCGGCGCGTCCGGCAGCGGTCGGAAACAGACGCTGCTCGAACCAGACTTTCGCCAGATTGCCCTGCCAGCCGCCCGCCGCCACCACGCGCACACCGTCCGGCACATCGGTCGGCGCGGTCGTGCCGGGGACGATCAGCGTCCAGGTCGCGTCCGGTTTAGCACGGCGTAAGGCGGGCAGCAGATGACGGATCACCTGTCCGCTGCCAGTGTAAGGCTGATCCCAGAACCAGCCGTTGAGGGCGATGTGCATCTAGGAGTCCTCGTCGGCGGTCGCGGTCGCCTGGAGACAGGTCTCGCACATCCCGTACAGCTCCAGCAAATGACCGCTGATCTGCACCTGATAGCGCTGTTCCAGATCGCGGGTGAGCGCGGCGAGTCCACACTCGTCGAACTCGATCACGCGATGACAGTTCATACAGATGATATGATGATGATGTCCATCGGGCATCAGGACATAGGTCGGTGAGGCACTGCTGGTGATATAGGTCGGACGGATCAGCGACAGGCGCGTGAACAGATCGAGCGTGCGAAAGACACTGGCGCGTCCAATCCCAGGATCGAGCGCGTTCACTCGTTCCAGCAGCTCGCCGGAGGTGACGTGCCCATCGCCGCTCTCGATCGCCGCCAGCACGGTCAGGCGGGCAGTCGTCAGTTTAAAACCCGCGTCGCGCAGGCGGTGGGCACGCGGGCTGAGAGTCGGGGTCGAGTCCTGCATCATGAAATTACTTTCATCGTAGGGGGTTGGCGTGCCAAACCCTGGCTGAAGAAGTGCAACCGTCGGATTCTGGCGTGCCAAACCCGGCTTGCGTAGGGATAACCCTGATGAATTGTACACCAATCCGCACAACCTAAAACTTGGCGCACCGAGTAATTAAGGTAGCAGGCAAAGGACAACCAGCGATCATGCACCCGCCCCTGACGCGCACCGCACCGGAAATCGACTCGTCCGCCGATCGTTTTGCCCGGCTGGCACACACCATCGATGGGCATCTGCCTGGTTGGGCACGGCGCTCCAATCCGATTGTGCGGCGGCATCTGGGCACGTCGTGGAAGACATTCACGCCTAATTTTCGACTGCTGCTGCGCATCGTCGGTTTACAGGCGGCGATCGTCGTCGTGTCGTTCGTGTTCCCGGTGCTGTTCGAGATCCTCATGCCGACGGTGACGGTGGCGCTGGTGCTGCTCCCTGGCGGCGTGCTGCTGTACGCGCAAATCCTGTTCCGGGTTGGCACGGCGTCGTCGGCATACTGGGCGGACGAGCGCCGTAACGACACGCTGGCGCTGACGCTGATGATCCCGCAGCCCGCGCGCCAGACGATCTATGCAAAAATGGCGGCGTCGCTGTGGCGGCATCTGGAAAATCTGATGGGGTTGGCAGTCGGCGCGGCGCTGCTGAGTCTGCCGCTGCTGGTGGTGCTGTACGACATGCAATTCTCGATCGACGCGCAGCCGCTGTTATTCCGGGTCGGCGTGCTGACCGGGCTGGCGGCGTCGGTGGCGCGGCTGTGGCTCGAACCTGTGATGGTCGCTGCCTTCGGCGCGCTGTTCGGCGTGCTGAACAGTGCACGCACCCCGGCTGCCACCGCCACCCTGATCACGACAGGGGCGTATTTCCTGATCGTGACGCTGCTGCGCGCCATTCCGCAGGGCCCGATCGCGCGCATGGCGACCGAGACGCTGCTGCCCGTGCTGGCGCCGATCGCGCTGACGGCTGGAGCCATCTGGCTGACCGAGCGTGTGCTGCGCCGTTTGTAGATGCAGGACACAACGGCGTAGCACGATGGCAAGACATTTTGCCTGATCCCGATAACGAACATGCCGCCGCTGTGCAATTGGCGTGGGTTGGCGGTATCATCACGACATCAGCGAGCCGACTCGACGATTCGCCCTGGTCGTTGTGTGCGCCGGGCGCGTTCGTGGGAACGACCGTCGGGGGCTTCGCGGAAAGTACACTCCCATGCTGACATGGCTGGCACAAGGCGCCTCGCTCGGATTCACCGCCGGGTCGAGTCCCGGTCCGCTGCAAACCTTTCTGATCCAGACCACACTGGCGCAGGGCTGGCGCCGGGCGCTGGTGTGTATCCTGTCGCCGCTGATCTCGGATATTCCGTTCGTGATCCTGACGGTCTTCATCATCAACCAATTTCCGCCTGAAGTCATCCGCATCGTGCAGATCGTCGGCGGCTTTTTCATGTTTTATCTGGCATGGGGTACCGTGAAATGGCTGCGCGCAGGGGGCGCATTCGGCGGCGACGCGGCGGATGCCGACACTGCCCCATTTTCGGCATGGCGGCTGCTGCGTCAGACCATCCTGATCAACTGGACGAGTCCAGGTCCGTACATCTTTTGGGGCACGGTCAACGGACCGCTGCTGGCGCAGGCGCTGCGCGTCTCGCTGCTGCATGGCGTCGGCTTCATGCTTGGATTCTACGGCGTGTTTCTGACGCTGCTGGCGATCTGGATCATCGCCTTTGATCGGCTGCGTCACATCGACCCGCGTGTGACGCGCGCGCTGATCTGGGCGACCGTCGGCATACTCGTGCTGTTCGGCTTGCAGTTGATCGCGCGCGGAGCCGGGCTGATCGTATGAAATCCGGGTTTGGGCATTCCATAAATGCGCACAAGGTTTAAGCCGCGCGCAACACAGCCTTAACGCAAAATGGGTTACGCTCTTGCCATGGTTCAACATCATTCCAGGCGAAAGCGTCGATCCTCATGAACGTGACAACAGGCGAGATCGTCAATGGCGTCAAGCGGCGCTGGATCGCCGAGGGGACGATCTGCGCCTATCAGATCGAGGTGCTGTCGATGCAGACACTCGATCTGTGGAACCGCGACGTGATCACCACGCTGACCGCCGCCGACTCCGCGCTGCCCACCTTTGGGCTGCTCTACGATCTGTCCGCCAGCGGTGTCAGTATGCCCTATCTGATCTACTGCTACCGCCGCATCGATGAGATCGTCATCCTGCCGCAGCCAAAAATGCAGTTGAATCTGCTGCTGCGCGATCGTGCGCCGCTGCGAATCGCGCTGGCGCTGGTGATCGCCAGCAGCATGAGCGGCGCGATCGCGCTGGGGCGCGGGCGGCGGGTGCATGACCCCGCCTCGACCGATGCAGACGATCGCATTCACGCGCAGGCGTTTTTCGCCGCCCCCGATGCAGAGGCGTGGCTGCGGCTGCAGGTGATGTGAAAGACCGCCGTCATGCCCGCGTGGTCACCGAGCGGACTGACGATGGGTGCGTCGCTCACCTCAATCCTTCGGCACACCACCCACAACAGCCAGAATGCGCAGGCAGAATTGCTGGCTGAAAGCGGATAGTACGACGATCCCATTTTTACGCACTTCTGTTGACTTTGCACACAGTATTTTATATAATCTGAATACTCAAAGTGAGTGTTCATCGACACAACTGACTGACAAAAGGGTGGCACCTGTGCTGCCCTTTTGTCTTTTTTGGTTCCCTGTGCGATCTGCACATGCGAATTACAGCACAAGTTCGAGATGGACTGTCCTGGCGTTATCGCGCCATGATACGGATCGTTAGACTGAGTGGATCAAGAGTTTCTCTACGGACGCATTGTTACGAGTCCCTACGGGCAACCTGCATCCGTGATTCGCTGAAACTGTGTGAAAGATGGTCTGCATCGGTGACTCAGGACGCATCACGCTGTGTCCGCATCATGAAAAGGCGCGTATGAATAAATGGCTGGCGTTCTGGTTATTGGGCTTGATCTGGGGTTCGTCGTTTTTACTGATCCGTATCGGCGTGGAGTCGCTGACGCCGTTTCAGGTGGTCTTCATCCGCACCGCGATCGCGGCGGTCGGCATGAACTTGGTGCTGCTGTCACAAGGACAGCGGCTCCCGTTGACCTGGAAAAAAATGTTTCCCCTGATCGTGATCGGTATCGGCAATACCTCGCTGCCGTTCGCGCTGATCTCGTGGGGTGAACAGAGTATTCCGAGCAGCCTGGCGGGTGTGCTGCAATCGACGGCGGTCTTTTTCACGATGATCGTGGCGCATCTGTCGTTCACCGACGAGAAGATCACCGTTCAGAAGGCGGTCGGACTGCTGGTCGGCTTTGTCGGGGTGGCGCTGCTGGCGACGCGATCGGTCTCGGAAGAGGGACAGGTTACGCCAGCGTTCTGGGGAGCGATGGCGGTGGTGGCGGCGTCGTTCTGTTACGCCACCTTTACCGTCTACAGCCGTCAGCATATCAAAGAGGGATACACCCCGATCATGGTGTCCACCGGGGCGATGACCGTCGCGGCGATCACGTCGGGGGCGGCGATGCTGGTCTCACCGCTGCTGGGTGGACCGCCCAACACGCCGCTGGCAGATGTACCACTCGGCACGCTCGGCGCGGTGGTGCTGCTCGGCTTGCTGAATACTTTCATCGCCTATCTGATGTACTACAATATCGTGCGCGACCTGGGCGCGGCGCGTTCCAGCATGGTCACCTACATCGTCCCGGCGGTGAGCGTATTTTTGGGCGCGCTGGTCTTGAGCGAGGCGATCGATGCGCGCCTGGTGTTCGGCACGATGCTGATTTTCGCCGGGATCGCCGTCGTCAATCTGAAGGTGTTCGCCTGGCTGAATCGGCGGCGGGCGGCGGCGGCGCTGTAGCTTGCCACACGGACGAGGAGACGCATCATCATGCCTCCCTCGTCCGTATGGCGCGGCTGTGCTATTCCCCAGTGAATTTACTCATATTCACGCCCGGCGACCACAGCGTGCCGTCGGGCAGCACGGTGTCGCGTGAAAACTCCGCCCCCTCCAAGGTCGCCTGCTGCATCTGTGCGCCGGTCAGATTGGCGCCGCGCAGATTGGCGTCATCCAGCACGGTAGCGGTCAGGATTGCGCCTGTGAAATTGGCGCCTTTGGCGTTGACGCCAGTCATTGATGCCTGCTCCAGCACCGCCTCCTGAAAGTTGGCGCCGCTGATATTGGCGTCATCCAACCCGACACCGTGCAGGTTGGCACCCTGGAAATTGGCGCCGCTCAGGTTGGCGTCACTCAGATTGGCATACTCCAGTGTCGCGCGGCTCATATTCGCCCCGCTCAGATTGGCGTCGCTGAAATCGCTCTGGGTGAAATCGGCATTGGCGCAGTTCGCCCCGCTCAGGTTGCCGTCGCTGAAGTCGCCACCGCGCATCGAGACGCCAGCGAGATTGGCACCGCTCAGATTGGCGTGATCGTCAGACGAGACGACGGCGCGCCGCAGCGCAGCCCGCGTAATGTTGAGGACGCTCTCGCTGACACTGCGCCCGATATCTTCCAGCGTCGGCGGGCGCAGTGTCAGCGAGAGCGTCCTCAACATTACGCGGGCTGCGCTGC
>DAOTUN010000070.1:0-9057 GCA_034437395.1 Anaerolineae bacterium
TCCGGCATTTCGTCAGCGGGCGTATTGACCCACCAGTCGCCGCCGTAGTCGAGCGTGATCACGTCGCCCGCCTGTGACCACACCCCGACCCTGTTGTGCCGCGTCGCCAGCCAGACAAAGCCTTTCGAGCGGATCAGGCTGTCGAGCGCGTCGCTCTCCAGCGCCGCCATCAGCCGTACCGGATGGAAAGGACGGCGGGCGCGATAGACGAAGCTGGTCACGCCGTATTCTTCGGTCTCCGGGGTGTGCGGTTCGCCGGACAGCCATTCGGCAAAAGTGGCGGCGCGGTCGAAGTCGAACCGTCCGGTGTTCAGCACTTCCGTCAGTGGCACGCGCCCATGTTCGGCACGAATCAGGTGCGCTTGCGGGTTCATTTTCCGCAGCAGTGCTTCAAGGCGGTGCAGCGCGTCGGGCGGTACCAGGTCGATCTTGTTGACGATCAGCACATTGGCGAACTCGATCTGATCGACCAGCAGATCGACAATCGTGCGCTCGTCATCCTCACTCACGCCGATGCCGCGTTCCGCCATCGTATCGAGCGAATGAAATTCACGCATCAGGTTGTGCGCGTCGATGACCGTGACCATCGTGTCGAGCCGTGTGATCTCGGACAAGCCGCCGTCTTCGTCGCTGATCGGGAACGTGAATGTCTCCGCGACGGGTAGCGGCTCGGAAATGCCAGACGACTCGATCAGCAGGTAATCGAAACGTCCTTCACGCGCCAGCCGCGCCACCTCTTGCAGCAGGTCATCGCGCAGCGTGCAGCAGATGCAGCCGTTGGTCATCTCGACCAGTTTTTCTTCAGTGCGGCTGAGCGCGGCACCGCCATCGCGGACGAGCTGCGCGTCGATGTTGACCTCACTCATGTCGTTGACGATGACCGCGACGCGCAAGCCTTCGCGGTTGTTCAGGATGTGGTTGAGCAGGGTCGTTTTGCCCGCGCCCAGGAAACCGGACAGCACAGTGACAGGAAGTCTGTTCATCATGCTAGCACTCCATTCGTTTCCCAGCGCGGGAAGGGATCGCTGAATGACGCCCATTCGTAATGCGTCAGCATCATTTCTTTATCGTCGAGCAGCGCGTCACGCAACTGACGCATCATCTCGTCTTTCGGCATGTCGATGCCGATAAAGACGAGTTCCTGTCTGCGATCGCCGAACGGTTCCTGCCAGTGCCGCACGACGTATTCATCTATTGCGAGTCCTTGTGCGCGTTGTGCTTCCGGTACACTGGCGAGCCAGCGTCCCGCCGGGGCGACGCGAGCGACATGCCCGGACAGTGACCAGTTGATGCCGACCTCGTGGCGCGACGCGATCCAGAGGAAACCTTTCGAGCGCAAAACAGACTTCATCATCTCGCTTTTGATAAAGCGCATCAGGCGTTCTGGATGAAAGGGGCGGCGCGATTTGAAGACGAAGCTGCTGATGCCGTATTCCTCGGTTTCGGGGGTATGTTCGCCTTCCATCTCTTTCAGCCACCCGGCGGAACGCTGCGCCGCGTCCATATCGAACAAGCCGGTGTTCAGCACCGCCGTGAGATCGATCTGCCCTTCTTGCGCATGGATCAGCCGGGCAGTCGGGTTCAATTGGTGCAGCGTCGCTTCCAGCGTGTGAAGGTCGTCCGTGCTGACGAGATCGATCTTGTTGATCACGATCACGTTGGCAAACTCGACCTGATCCAGCAGCAGATCAGACACCGTGCGGGTATCGCTTTCCCCGGTTGCCAGCCCAAGCGCGTGCAAACGCGGTCCCTGCCGGACATCTTCCAGCCAGGCGCTCGCATCCACGACGGTGACCATCGTATCAAGCCGGGAAATGTCCATCAGGTTCGCTTCACCGTCTGGCGTGGGAAACGAGAAGGTCATCGCCACAGGAAGCGGTTCGGATACGCCCGTCGATTCGATCAGCAGATAGTCGAAGCATCCCTCATGGGCGAGCTGCGCCACTTCTTGCAGCAGGTCGTCGCGCAGCGTGCAGCAGATGCAGCCGTTGGTCATCTCGACGAGACGTTCCTCGGTGCGGCTGAGCGCCGCGCCGCCGTCACGGACAAGCTGCGCGTCGATGTTGACCTCGCTCATGTCGTTGACGATGACCGCAACGCGCAGCCCTTCACGGTTGTTCAGGATGTGGTTGAGCAGGGTGGTCTTGCCCGCGCCCAGGAAACCGGACAGCACGGTGACGGGAAGTTTGTGATTCAATGCGCCAACTCCTGCGATTATATGAGCTTTATCCATGCCATTCACGCACGATGTTGATGGCTGCTTGATTTGCCGTGTGCGCCGCGCTCAACGAACCTGACGGTCCGCGCAGATCGCCGACCACCCACAGCCCCTTGATCGGCGTCTGGTAGGTCACATTCGTTTTGATCGCCCCGTTCTCATCCAATTCGAGGCTGAAACGCTCAATGATCTGCCGCGTGAGGGCTGCCGGCTCGGTCGCCGGAATCCACCACAATGTTTCCACATCGACACGCCCGCCCGTATTCAAGGTCGCCGCTTCGACCACGCCGGAGGTATGATGGACTTCGACGATTTCTCCCTCATAGACGGGGATGTTCTCCTGCATGAAACGTTCGCGCTGAGCTGCGTTGAGTTCGAGCGACGGCGGCACAATCAACCTGAACGTCGCCGTCCAGTTTTTGACGATGCCTGGCATATGCTCAAGCGCGAGCGCTGACGATGCCACAAGTCCCCACATGCGATCACGGTTCTCGTAGCCGTCGCAAAATGGGCAGGGAATAATTGTGCTGCCCCAACACGCCATGAAACCGGGAATATTCGGATAAATGTCGTGAAAGCCGACCGCCAGAATGACCTGGCTTGCCGTGATCGATGTTCCGTTTTCGCCTCGTATTGAAAAAGCATGGTGAGGGCCCGGCTGAATAGCGACGATCCGCTCAGAACACAGCGCAGCACTGTGATACACGTCGATTTGACGCCATGCCTGCTCACGAATTTCAGCCGGCAGCAGCCCATCGAGACCCAGGAAGTTGTGGACACCATGCGACGCGCTGTTACGCGGCGGCTCCGGCGAGTCGAAAACGATAAGCTTTTTACGGGTACGTGCCAGCACCAGCGCGGCTTGTAAGCCAGCAGGTCCAGCCCCCACAATTGCGACATCGTAATGCATGTCTGGCTTGATGGTCATTCCGTCAGCGCCTTCATACTCAACCCGTGCCGCCGTAAAAATTCAGGCAGACCGATCTTGTCGATTGTCCGCAGTTCGCCAGCGGTGACGCGCACCTGCACGAACTGACCAGTCTCTTCGACGTAAATCCGCTTGTTCTGCAGATTGGGGCTGAACTTGCGGCGGGTGGCGCGCAGCGAGAACGAGCGTGCATTGCCAAACATCGGTTTGGTCTGCGTGATTTTTGTTTTTCCAGCCATAGTCGTACTTGCGTCCTTGATCTCAATGAGAAAAAAGAGGAGCATGAGCAATCCCTCGCCCACGCTCCTTAGCCTCGTGTACTGGCGTTATTGCAGGGCTTCAGTGATCGTCGTCACGTTGTAGCGCACCATCTCAAGATAGGTCGCCCCCGGCGTACCCGGCTGACCAAGTGCGTCGGTATATAGAGTCGGCGCAAAGATCACGCCTGCCTCATCAGCAATTTGTTGCAGCAGATCGGGATTGCTGATATTTTCGGCGAAGACCGCTGGAACTCCTTCCGCACGGATCTGCTCGATAAGCTCGGCAATCTCCCCGGCGTTCGGTTCGGCGGACTCGGTACTGAATGAGGCGATGGCGGATGCAATCTCGAAGCCGTATTCGTCTCCGAAATAGCCAAACGTGTCGTGCGACGTGACGAGGATGCGATTGGCTTGTGGAATCGTCGCCACCTGCTCACGGATGAAGGTGTCCAGATCGGCGAGCTGCGCCAGATACGCCTCGGTGTTCGTGTCGTAGATGGCGGCATTAGCAGGATCAGCGGCAACCAGCGCCGTGCGAATGTTTTCGACCATGACCATGACGTTGTTCGGGTCGTGCCAGATATGCGGGTCGAACTCGCCGTGGTCGTGTTCATCACCTTCGGCAGTTGCTTCGCGGTCTTGCATCATGGACTGCTCTTCTTCTGTCAGCTCGATCTCTTTACCAAGCGTTTCCGCCATAAACAGACTGAACATACGGGCATTGGTCTCGTAGAAGGGGATCAGCGCGTCAGCCGTTGTCCCTGCCGGGTACAGCGCGGGGGAAAAGACGGCACTCTCTTCGATAAATGCGCCTAGATCGGCACTGCCATAGCTCATATGAAAGTGCGGGATAGCGCCTGCTTCCGCTGCATGGATTGGGTTGAGCAGCAGATATTGATAAGTATCGGCACAAGCGGCATCGGTCGTCTCGAAAATTGCCGCGGTTACGCCTTCCATCGCTTCCATTGAAGACATTTCAACGAGCGTGTAAGCGCATGTCGTGATGCCGTCCGCATCGGTAAACGTCACGTTCTGGCCGTCAAACGTGAGCGCGTCGAAAGATGTTTGCGTCGTCAGTTCCCAATAGCTCGCCACATCGTCCATCGTCAGTTCGGGTGTGCTGGCAAGCACAGCATCCCAACCCACTTGCAGCGCATCGATACCCATCGCGGATACGGAGATATATTCTCCTGCCCACGAATCGAGTGTCATTGCGGCTTCTGCATCATGTTCGTGTTCGTTTTCATGCTCGCCCTCCGCAAATTCGAGCGGTTCGATTCCGTCGCTGACGACCACACGGGTCGCGGTCGAACCGGACGACGTATACAGATCATCGATCCACATTTCGAATTCCAAGCCATTCTCGAAGATGATATCTGCTTCCGCGAGCCTGATAGCATCCTGAGGTGTGGGTTCATAAACGTGTGAATCGCCATCGGGACCAACCAGAACGGTCAGATTAATATTGTCTCCGGCGACATTCTGAACCAGATCGCCCAGGATGCTATAGGTCGCCACCACTTGCAGCGGCGCTTCCTGTGCCTGAATGGATGTGACGGCGAACAGACCAATGAGCAGAGCCGTGATCCCTATCGAACGCAAAATACGCATTGTTTCTCCCTAATTGAACTTAAACGAGCGAACTACAAATCGTGCATGTCCCCAAAAGCTGGATGTGGGCAGCGTGAAGCTGATATCCACTTTGGTGGCTCAATGCTGTGATAGTGGCGGATAAATCGTCCGCCGGGAGGAATTCGGCTTTTCCACATAGCAGGCAGACTATGAGCGGGCGCGAACTGTCCTGCGCCAGCACATACTGATTGCAGTGATTCAGCCCGTGGACGCGCCGCAGGAAACCGAGGGACTCCAGCGCATCGAACAGGCGATAGACGGTGGCTCGTCCGGTCGATGGGCGCGCCTGGCGTGCCAACTCCCACGTCTTTTCGGCGCTCACGGGGAAGACAGCGTGCGACAGCGTTTCGAGCAGCGCCGTCTTGACCGGGGTCAGTCGATAACCTTGTGCCTGAAGCGCGGCGAGCCATTCGTGTGGTTGAACCATTGAAGTCATCGAACACATCTCTCAAATGAGATTTCGTATCAATTTCATTTAATTGATACCACGTATCATTTAGGATGACAAGAGCGCGTTCTGTCTTTGAGCAAACATTTCAAGTTTTGAGAGCAGAATGAGGATATCGAGAACGTATTCGGGCTGGCACTTTTTGTAACAGTCGTTGCTACTTTGGTTTCGTCAGAGTCATGCGTTGGCAACACCACGTTGCCCTCGCCAAGTCTTCAGCCCTCACCCATACCGTGACCTTCCCGCGTGTGCATCGGTACGACTTCCAACGCACCCTAGCGCGCCACCCCGTCTCGCTAAAGCCGCAAGCGGCTTCGCCTACGGTTTTGCCTCTGGCTTGTGCCGGGCGATGCTTCGCATCGCTCCTCATGGCAAAACCGTGTCGCCCTTCGGGTAGCGGACGGGCGTCCCCGGCGTGCTAAAACGTGGTGCGTAAGTCGTACCTCATATAATGGATCCAAGTGTCTGGAGAGAGCGTTGGTTGAAAAGACGGCTGGTTAGAAGCGTCATCAGCCATCACAATCGAGGGATGCTGGACGGGGATTGACGAGTTGCACTGTGGGAGGTTTCGCTCTCCACGTTGTTAAGACCAGGCTGAACAACAGCACGTGCTTGCTTTGCAGCGCCTCGCAGCGTTCAGCGATCTCCGCGACCGACCCGCCCATGCCGTGATCCTCCCATCGTTCGCGCCCGGCGGCGTGACGTGCTGCTTCGTCGCGGCTCTCACGGTAGGTCAGGTAGCGCAGCAAGCCTTGCGTCCGCTTCGCTTCGTTCGCGGTCGGTTTCTTGTATTGCACATTGGCGATGCACATCTGCCTACGATCCATGTGTTAGCCTCCCGTTCGACGATTCCGCAGCATCTCGATGAAGTGTTCGAGGCGCTGCCCCAGTGTTTCGACCTTCGTGTCGAGCGCATCGATTTTGCCTTCAAGATCACGGGCGATGGCTTTACGCGAACCCATCAGGTCGGGCTGGTGCTGGAGGTACAGCGCGACCGCTTCGCGTATCAATGCAGCGCGGTTGGTGGTGTCCCCCTTGCGGCTGCGCGTCCGCTGAATCTCGTCCAGGCGGCTGACCTGATCCGGTGTCAGTCCAACGCTGAAACGGGGTTTGATTTTGTCCTTGCGAGTCATGCTTCCTCCTTCAGATGCTTCTCGATGTCCTCACGCAGTCCAGGCGTGGGACGAAAACGGAAGTACAGCCGCCTCAGACGGTCGGGCGCGGCACTGCCCATGTGCGGATAATGCCTGCGCTGCGCATGTGCTGCACTTCAACGGTCAGTTTGCCGAAGTCGCGGATGACGACCTCACCGCCTGACTGTGCCAGTTCCGCCCGCCAGACCTCGACCAGCACGTCCAACACGTCCGCAATCTGGCGCTGTGTCAGCTCGGGGAAACGGCGGGCGATGGCTCTCACAAGCTGCCGATGATTCATCTCTTGATCCTTTCCGGTGTAAAAGCGAACCGGTTCACATCGAACACGAAAATGCGGGCGGGGTGTGGCGCGTGGGCGGTACGTGTACCGTCCACGCGCTCGGCAGGTGCAAAGCACCGCCGAACCGGTGCAGTCGCCGCGAGGCGCTGCACCGAAGCCCTGCGGCGCTTGAGCAGCCAGCGATTTAGCTGGCTTGCTATAGTGGGGGCATCAAGTGCAAAGCACTCGGACGCCAATGACAAGGGACGGACTGTGAAACAGCCTCCCCTTGCCCCCAACTATAGCGGCGCGTCCGGCACACAGAACGACCGTGTAAGACGGACAGCGCGCGTCCCTGCATTGCAAAACGGCTACCATCCGGCTTTCCCCATCTTGGCTTTGCGGCGCGCCAGCGCATCATCATTGAGACTGTTATCCGATGCGGCAGGCGCAGCTTGAACGGCATTGATTGGCACTGTATTCACGGTCATCCGTCCCAGCAGCCCTTCCAGATAGGCGGGCATGTCGTTCAACGCGCCGCGTATCCATGCGGTATCGTCCAAGACTTGCAGCACAACACTTCCATCGACTGCCATTTTCGGGCGGCGTGCCTCATATAAGGACAATCCTTTCACATACCCGCGCAGTAAGTCACGGATCACCTCACTGCGTTCGCCGTCCTGCATCCCCTCCCACCAGTCCAGAATGTCACGGTCAGTGTCGAAGAATGCCTTGAAGGCGATCAGCTTATGCCCCCGCTTGGGGGGTCGCTTCTGGCTCATCCCCCCTCGTTTTCTGGTTTTACCGCCGTCAAACCGCTCGTTTAACTGGTAAAACCCGCTCATGACACACGCTCCGCGAACCGCGCATAATTCAAATAGCCCTGCGCATTGGCAAGCTGTGCGTTCTTGACCAACTGCGTTTGCGGATAGGCGCTCATGACCTCACGCAGCACCAATTCCGCGCCGCCGCCCGATAGATAGACCACATCAAGCGTCGTCCCAGCTTTCCACTTCTCACTGAGCAGATTCAGGGTCGCACTGCGGAGTGGGGCAAGAGCTTCTTCAACTTCATTTCGGTAATCGACCCGTTCGCCGCTGGCGCGGAACTTTCCGGTACGCAGCACGTCCTCCACCAACTTGAATGGCATCTTTTGGCGATTATCGCGCTCCAATGCTTCAGCAATCCGTTCCTGTGCCGTGAACACGCCGCTCTCCACGCTCCCGCTTTCCGCGTCGATGTACTCGCCGTCGTCATCCAGCGCCACATCGACCGTGTACGTCCCCACGTCGCACACGCCTGTCCGCATAAACGTATGCGCGCCGTTGATCTCGCCCGTCTCAGTGAGCGTACGTGAGTAAATGGTGCCGTAGGGCTGCGGCATGACCATCACCTCGGTGATGTGTGCCACAACTTCCGCCGCGTCGGTCTGGATCAGGTGCGTCCCCATCAACGACTGCTTGAGTTCGGCGGCATCGCGCATGTGATCACAGGGCAATCCGGTCGCAATCCGAATATGCACCGCATCCCGGTCACGCACGCCGTGCAACAGCTTGCCGATAGCGACCTTCGCCAGCCTGAGCCGAAACAGATTCCCCATCGCGGCTTCGTTGGCGGTACGCCCGCGTAACCGGAGCAGTTCGCCAGGCGGAAGCTGTGCCAATGCCAGATCGCCTACGAACCACATGCCTTCGTCGTCGCTGATCTGATCGCCCGGATGCCGCTGCGCGATCTCCACCTGCTGAAACTTGATCTCACGGGCATGACCCGCGACCGACGGAAAGGTGATGACCGCTTCGCTGGTGACGGCTTTGACGACACCATAGCCGATGTCCAGCCCGATGGTGATCACGCCGTTCGGCGCGACCGTGTTGTGGGTACTTCTCCGCTTACTCACGTTGCACTCCTGAAGAATCGAAAACAGCCAGCGCCACATCAACTTTCCTCCGTAGGAGAGTCATCGGGCTTGGCTGTAGGACGAATGAGGTTGGGTAAAGAACGGTTCTCGAATGCGCGGGCGACTTCACTCAAGTCAAAGGGGCGCAAGTCTTGTCGAGTGACTGCTCCATCAACAGATGAGTGTCTTTTTGGAGGGGAAATCCCGCCTGATCTTCGAGAACTGTCCGATCCGCGTGATTTTCTCGCAGCGACAGGGCAT
>DAOTUN010000071.1:0-15640 GCA_034437395.1 Anaerolineae bacterium
TTCACCGAGACGCCGACCGCGACGGCAACGGCACCCATCGGCGCTACCGCTACAGCGACGGGATCGCCCACGCCGTCCCCGACCGGGACGCTGTTCGCCACGCTTACGCCGTCGATGACCCCGATCGTCCCGCCCATGATCGACGGGACGCCGCAGCCCAAGGTCGAGGTATTCCTGTGCGACAATCTGGCGAATCAGAGTGACCTGGCGATGAGCGCCTTTGGCGGGATCGGCAACGTCCGCGTGGGCACGATCGTCGGCAATGTCTACTGCCGCATCATCGTGAAAAATGGTCAGGTGATCACCCGGCTGGCTGAAGTCGGCGTGCGCTCGGTGATCGACGCGGGCGTCATTCAGGCAGTCGATCTGTTCGGTCTGCTGCCGGATGGAACGCCGGTCGTGCCGTTCGTCGCCCCGATGGTGGTGTGCTTACGCGGTGTGGGGACGGCGATCTTCCTGAGCGCCGCCGACTCGCTGCGCGTGCCGCTCGCCATCCCGATCTCGCCTAACAGTCCGCCAGGGTACTCGTGCGGGACGATCCCGGTCTCTGGTACGGTCGTGCTGGTCGGCAGCGGCATGTCCGCCGCGCAGCCGATGCCCGCCGCCACCGCTGATGCGGCGGCTGGATCGCTGACCCTGAGCAACTGTCAGGTGCGCACCACCAATCCGGTCAACCTGCGCTCGACTCCCTCGACGGCGAATAACGCCAACGTGGTCGAGGTGCTGCCCTTCCAGACCGTGCTGACTGCCAGCGAGCGCATTCCTGGTTGGTTCGGCGTGCTGCGCAACGGCGTGTTGGGATGGGTGACGGCAGATTTCGTCGAGCCGATCGGAACCTGCGGATAGCATTGACGCATCACGATGCGTCCGGGTGGTGACGGGTGTGGCACGCCAGGTTTGGCGTGCCACACCCCAACGGTGTTATACTTACCGCACATCCTGCACCCCCCCTATCAGGCAGACGCCCATGTCCACAGCGACGATGTCCGTCGAGCGCTTCATCCAGAAGTGGCAGAACAAACACGAACCCGAACGCGCCGTCTCGCAGTCGCACTTCATCGACGTATGCCGTCTGGTCGGGCACCCTGCTCCCTATGACAGCACCGGCGGCGCCGACTTTGCCTTTGAATACCCGGTGCGCAAGCTGGACGGCGGCGCGGGGCTGGCGGACGTGTTCTTGCGCGGACATTTCGCCATCGAATACAAGTCGCGCGACAAATACCCCACCCTGCACGCCGCCTATCTGCAACTGAACGGCTACCGCGAGGGACTCGACAATCCACCGCTGCTGATCGTGTGCGACATCGCCAACTGGGAGATTCACACCAATTTCCCCAACACGCACAAGCGCGTCTATCAGTTCAGGCACGCCGACATCGCCCGCCCGGAGATCTACCATCTGATCCAGGATTTGTTCAGCGCCCCGTCACGGCTGCATCCGAACCTGCACAGCGAAAAAGTGACGCGCGATGCCGCGTCCGCCTTTGTCGAGGTAGCGGACTACCTCGAACGCACCAAAGCCGCTGCCCCGCCCGACAAGCTCGCTCGCTTCATCATGCAGTTGGTCTTCAGCATGTTCGCGGAGGATGTGCGGCTGCTGCCCCCCGGCGCGCATGAGGAAAAAGGCGTGCTGACCGAGATACTCGGCAACTACAACAAGCCGATGCACATCGAGGGCGCGCTGTTGAATCTATTCCGCGCCATGCAGAAAGGCGACTTTTTCGGCGCGGCGAAGATCGAGTATTTCAATGGCAGTCTGTACGAGGATGTGCAGATTTACGGCATGGACTCGCAGTTGTTCCGCCGCCTGTCCGACACCAGCCGCATGGACTGGTCACAGGTCGAGCCGTCGATCTTTGGCACGCTGTTCGAGCGGGTGCTGGACAAGCGCCAGCGCCGTCAGCTCGGCGCGCATTACACCAGCGCCGACGATGTGCGCGCGATCGTCGATCCGGTGCTGATCGACCCGCTGCGGGCGGCATGGCAGGCGGCGCATGCCGAAGCGACCCCGATCCGCGCCGCTTACGACAGCGCGCGCGATGACCGCGCCCGACTCGCGGCGGCGGGCAAGCTCGACAGGATTCGCAAGCGCATCCTGAAGCAGGTGCGCACGATCAAGGTGCTGGATCCGGCGTGCGGCAGCGGCAATTTCCTCTACGTCGCGCTGCGGCTGCTGCTCGATCTGGAGCAGACGATCGTCCAGAGCGAATTATGGGAGGGGCTGGCGCGCGAGACCGTGCGCGTGCATCCCAGTCAGCTTTTCGGCATGGAGATCAACCCCAACGCCCATGCGCTGGCGTCGATCGTGGTCTGGATCGGCTATCTGCAATGGAAATACGAGCATCGCTATCCGCTCAATGTCGATCCGCCGATCCTGCAAGACCTGAGCAAGAAGAATATCAAGCGCATGGATGCGATCCTGGCGCACGACACCACCGGGACGCCGATCGAGCCGGACTGGGTGGCGGCGGACGTGATCATCGGCAATCCGCCGTTTCTGGGCGGCAACCGTATCCGTGCCGAGCTGAAAGACAAGTATGTCGATGATCTGTTCCGGCTGTACGCGGGACGCATCGGCGCCACCGCCGATCTGGTCACCTACTGGTTCGAGCGGGCGCGGGCGCAAATTGCGGCGGGCAAGAGCAAACGTGCCGGGCTGATCGCTACAAATTCGATTCGGGGTGGGGCGAATCGCGGCGTGCTGGAACGCATCAAAGACAGCGGCGATATTTTCATGGCGCACGCCGACCGCCCCTGGGTGCTGGAAGGGGCAGCGGTGCGGGTGTCGATGGTCGGCTTCGATAACGGCACACAGAAAACCCGCAGTCTGGATGGTAAGACGGTCAGCATGATCAACGCCGACCTGACCGGATTCGCTGTCGATATTACGAATGCAAAGGCGCTGGCTGAGAATACCGCATTGGGCTTTCGCGGTAATCAAAAAGGCGGCGCGTTCGACATCGATCATGACACGGCGCGCACGATGCTGGCTGCCGTCAATGCCAGCGGACGCCCGAACAGCCATGTGATCAAGCGCTGGCAAAATGGCGACGATCTGGTCAGCGGATCGCGTAATATGTGGCTAATCGATTTTGGGACGAGTATGCCGCTGGAGACCGCCGCGCTCTATGAAGCGCCGCTCGCCTACGTGCGCGAACACGTGAAGCCCGCGCGCGACCAGAATGCTCGCGCCGCTTATCGTAATCGCTGGTGGATTCATGCTGAAGCGCGCCCTTCAATGCGCACCGCGATCACCGCACTGTCACGTTTTATCGTTACGCCGCACACATCAAAACACCGCATTTTCGCCTGGTTGACCAATGAAACCGTGCCCGATCACGCGCTGATCGTCTTTGCCCGCGACGACGACTACTTTTTCGGCGTGCTGCACTCCCGGATTCATCAAGTGTGGTCGCTGCGCATGGGGACATCGCTTGGCAAGGGCAACGATCCGCGCTACACGCCGACGACGACGTTCGAGACCTTTCCTTTCCCATTCGCGCCGGGCAGCGAGGACGCCGCCGATCCGCGCGTGATCGCCGTTGCCGACGCAGCCCGCGCACTCGACGCCGAACGTCATGCGTGGCTGCACGCCGACGCGCTCGACTCGCGCGATCGCACCCTGACGAACCTGTACAACGCGCGCGCTGCCCTGCATGGCGGGACGGAAAAAGGAATCAAGGCGGCGGCGGTCGCGTTTGCGCCGCGCCTGGATGGGCTGCACGCGGATTTGGATCGGGCGGTGTGCGCCGCCTATGGCTGGGAACCGTCGCTGCTGGAGGACGAGGGGGCGCTGCTGGCGGCGCTGCTGGCGCTGAACGCGGCGCGCGCGTAGCGGGGTGACGTGGCGGACGCCAGGGTGATCGCTTCAAAATGATGAATATGCAAAGCCTGCGGTAAAATATGTTTACTGGGGTCAGGAATAGTGTAGAGGTTGACCCTGTGCTGTCAGAAAATCTTATCCATGAGCTGCGGAAGCTCAACCGCGTGGACAAGCTGCGCGCCATGCAGGTCCTGGTCACAGAATTGGCGGTCGAAGAAGACACGCTGCTGATGCCCGGCGCGACCTATGAAATCCTCACGCCCTACGGTAACGAAGCTGCTGCCCAGGTTCTCTTGGAATTCCTCGAAGCTGCAAAGAAAGAGGGTCAGTAGTGGCACGTTTCCCATATGTCGCGGCAAATAACCTGCCGACGGGTTTGATGCCGCGCTTGTCTATGGTCTTGTCGCTTGGTGGTCGTTCGGTCGAGGTGAATGGGCTGCTGGATACTGGCGCGGCGGTCAACGTGCTGCCCCTATCGGGTTGGGTTGGCGCTTGGCGCGGTGTGGGAGGATCAAACCGTGTGTTTGAAGTCACCGCCAAAGCTTCAACTTGACAGGGTAATCGCTTCAAAATGCAGGAAGGAGGATAGTGGAGCGAAAACGCGGACAGGTGCGGTGAACGAGCAACTGCCCGCAACGAGAAAGCGGACTACCTGCTGCAGGTGAAAGATAACCGGGGGAAGCTCAAACAGGATTTGGAAGACTGGTTTGCCTGCGGCGACAGCCAGGCAATTGCCGGGATGCAGATGGATTTCCACGCGGCGATGGACAACGATTTTCTGCTCCATCTCATCTCTCAGTTTTGAAGCGGTTGCCCTGTGGCGGACGCGCACATATTCGGCAAGCGGCGCGAAATTCGCTATCATTAGGAGCAGTTGCTATGATCAAGTGGATGCGCGCGTGCGCGTCCATCCTGTGTCGGACTGCGGAAAGACGATCTTGCCCGTGCGCGTAACCTCATGCTGAGAGAACTTACTTCACAGGCTTCCGGCTTTACGCTGGAGCATTTCTACTACGGACAGCTCTTTTACCAGGGCAAGCCGCAAGGCGAGCTGCGCCTGCTGGCGTCGTCGGCGGGCGTCACCCCGGAACAGGTGGACGAGGCGCTCAACGCCTCGCGCATCCCGCCGATGCCCGGCGTGCCGACCGGATCGTGGGCGCTGGTGCGCGGCAAGTCGCTGCCTTTCCTGCTGGCACAGGCGCAGATCGGCAGCAAAGGGCAGTCGATGCGCCACGTCATCCTGATGACGCCGGACTCGCTGCGCGGTCTGGGCGGCAATCTGACCGGGCTGATGACGCTGATCGACGCGCAGATGCCCACCTACGAGCAGGTCGGCAATACGGTGCGCCTGCTGTCGATCAACCCGTCTCCCCCCGACCGCGACGCACAGGAAAAGTCGCTGCTGGCGCTGCTGACCGCCACCCGCGATCGCATGGAAAATGTCGAGGCGCTGCTGACCGCGCTGATCCAGGGCGTGCAGATCATCGTGCGCGGCGCGCCCAATGTGCTGACGGCGCGAGTCAGCTTCATCGAGGGCTTGCTGGCGCTGCTGCCCCCGCCCGCCCGCTTTGGCGTGACCTTTGCCACCCACACCCTGCCTTCAACGCGCGTCGATGCCCAGGTGCGCTTCTACACCGACGAGCCGCTGCCGCAGAATGCCGTCCTCTACGACTGGGAAAAGGGCACCGTCGAGGGCAAACGGACGCCCGACGAGTACAGCCGCTACATCAAGAGCCAGCTCCGCCTCGATACCGATCTGGTGATCGAGCAGACGACCACGCTCACCCCGATCGCGGGATGGCGGCTGAAGCGCGGCGAGTCGCTGTCAGAGGCGCTGACCTATGCCGCCCGGCGTATGGTCGTGGACGGCGCCATCGCCAACAATCAGCCGATCGAGGCGGCGGAAGTCGCGCGTATCCTGGCGGAAGACCCTACCCTCGACGAAGAGACCAGCGCGGGCTACGTGCGTCACCTGCTGGCGTTCGCGCTGGTGCTGGAGGAGATCGAGCAGACCGATCTGCTGTCGGTGGTGGTGCGCGGCAAGCCCAATCTGGAGCGCGTCATTCTCCAGCAGATGGACGACGGGCTGCAAAATGGCAAAGCCGACCGCGTGTACCGTGTGCTGGCGCGCTGGCTCTCCAACCCGTTCGGGTTCAGCGGCATGTACTGGGTCGAGATGACGCAGCGCGCCACGCTCGCCTACGCCGAACAACTGGCGAAAAAAGGACAGGTCGAGACGCTGAATGCGTTTCTGCGCCATGTGCGCAAGAATCAGTGGAATATCGAGGTGTCGGGGATCATCCCGCGTCTGATCGAGGCAGCGCTGCCGCTGGTGGCGCAGAGCGATGCGCTCGCCGCCAACATCTTTGCCCTGGGTGCCAGCGCGCTCCCCGGCGATCGC
The DNA here is from genome assembly GCA_034437395.1 of Anaerolineae bacterium. Lineage (GTDB taxonomy): Bacteria > Chloroflexota > Anaerolineae > Aggregatilineales > Phototrophicaceae > Flexifilum. The sequence continues at coordinate 6,225 of DAOTUN010000071.1, forward strand.
TGGCGCCGCTTCATCACGCTCAAGCCGCTGCTGACACGGCTGCCAGAGAGCCTGACCCGGCTGGCGGGCTACCTCAACAACGAGGATCGCACCACGCCGCCGCTGGGCTTGCTGGCGCAGATCGCCACCGAGTTTGGCGAGGAATGGCGTCCGCTGATGATCACCCGCCTCACCGAGGCGGCGCTGCTGGCAGAGCGGCGCGATCTGATCGACGCCCCGGCGCTGACGCTGCTGGCACGGGCGGCGACAGCGCCGCTCGGTGATCAGGAAGGGACATTCAACTGGGTGATTCGCGCCATCGGTGACGACGCGACCATCCAGCGGCTCGGCGCGGGCGCGTCGCATCACCTGTTGAAAATCCTGCTGATCCGCGTCCGTTACGAAGAACTGGCTCTGGAGATCATCCGTCAGGGACGCTTGATCTACCCCCCGGACAAACAGCTTCAGTTCGCGGCGATGCTGCGCGCGCTCTTCCACGATACCGCCCTGCCGCTCGACCAGATCGCCCCGGCGCTGCGCGCGTTGAGCGCGGGGGGGGTCAAGCCGCTGCCGCTGGCGATGGCGTATTTCGGCGCGCTGGAACAGCACGAGTGGTCGCCCGGTCTCGATGAAGTGGCGGCAGAGCTGACGCGGCTGGTGTTCAGCAACCGTCTGATCCTGGAGGCGATCCAGCTCGACCTGATCGTCGAGCTGCTCGATTATCACATCCGCAAGCGCGACGAGGGCTACATCAACCGCGTCACGGGCTTGATCCCGGCGGCGGCGGTGCGGCGCGGCGAGGCGGCGCTCGATCCGCTGATCCGGCTGCATCGCGCGCTCGACTGGAAAGACGATATGAAGGCGACCGCGCTGGATATGCTGCGCCGTTATGTCCGCCTGTGCGGGGATACCTTTGCGCCCAAAGCGATCGGGCGTTTCAAGATGGAGCTGGGCGATCAGGTCGGCGCGGCGCTGGAGGCGACCTTTGCACTGCGGCGGCTGATGGGCGGCGAAGAACTGGCGGATTACGCCTACTCGCTGCGCACGACCGCCAAATTCCTCTACGACACCGGGCTGACCTACGTCGATCGTGGCAATCTGCCCAGTGTGCCCTCGCTGCTCGGCGATCTGGACAGTCTCAATGGCAACCTGACCGACACCGAACGGCGCGCGATCGCCAATGCCGTGCTGGACGTGGGGCGAGTGCTGGTGGCACTCAGCGAACGGCACCGTCGCATTCGTCCGCGCGAGACCGACGAGAATATTCAGGGGTTGCTCGACGGCGGGGTCAATGCCGAGACTGTGTTCGACGTGCTGCGCGTCATGGCAGGCTACTTTGGACGCGGGCGCCGCCTGAGCGCGCGCACCGAGCGCATCCTCTCGACTCACCCGCTGGCAGATCGCGCCGCGCCCGCGCTGATGCGCGAGGTGCAGCAGATCAACCGCCTGTTCAAGACGGCGTTACGGGCGTTCAACGAGGGCGAAATGATCACGCTCAATGCCGCCGCGATTCGCAGCGAGCTGGAGAGTCTGTGGGAGTCGATCTCGCTGTACGAGCGGCGCACGCTGGTCAAAGACCTGGCGATCGACCTGCAGCGCATCCCGGAGCTGGCGCTGGTGATCACCGACAAAGCCGACATCAAGCTGTTGCAGGACAGCAACGCCGCCCGCAAGCTGGACAGGAATCAGCAGCGCCCGGAGACGACGCTGGAGCTGTACCGCTTCATACATGGGTATTTCAAGAATCGGGTGCGGGGGGAGTAGGTCAGGCGGAGGGCGGGAAACGCCAGTTTTCGCGCTGTACGGGCAGCGTGTCGAAATCGTCGTCGGCGCTGACGACCACCGCGCCGAGGCGCAGCGCGACCACCGCGACCAGCAGATCGACATCGGACAGCGCCCGCCCGCGATTGGCGGCATCCGCCCACAGATGGGCGGCGCGCTCCCAGTCCTCGTCTTCTAACTCCACCAATTAAAGCTGCGGTTTGATCAATTGCTCGAAGTTGCGCAGTTTCGCAGTCGCGTTGACCTTGTAATTGCCGCGCCGTACTTCGTATTCTATGGGCGCGCATAAGCACAGCGTATCCTGACGATGTTCCGTGAGTTGTTGCAGCACGGCGGCAATGGGGCGCGGCAGCAGCATATCCGAGATGACATTCGAGTCCAAAACATACACGCTCACTCGGTTTGAGCGATCGTTGGAATGTCTTTCCCGTTTATCGCGCGTACCATCTCCGCTAATTCTTCATCGGTCAGCCCCTCGCGCATCAGCGCGAGACCACGCATAAATTCATCGATGTTCATCGTGCCGGCGCGCAGGCGCGACTGTTCATCGCGGATGCGCAGATATTCGCGTAATTGATCGATCTCGTCCGCCGACAACTGGTCGATCAGATGTTTCAGGTTTACGGGAATCATCAGGGCACCTCGCTGTTTTTCTTTATTTTTATCATGGAAACACGAAGAACAATTCAAATAATGCTGCACGCGAACGCAGCTACTCAGCCAGCGCTCGCAGCGCCTCCCTCCCCCCTCGGCAAGCGCGGCGGGGGGAGAGGAAGACGCAATTTCAGGCATCATTCTGTGCAGCGCGGTGTTGCGGTGTTAGCGGATGGGCACCTGGAACACCTCACCAGCGACCGTGACATAGCGCGCATCGATCCAGCCCACCACGCCGTTGTAGCGCACCTGCAGCCAGCGATTCGTTCCCGCCTGGACGGTGCGCCCGATCAGGATCGCTTCATCGCCCCAGGGGATGCTGCCTACCTGATTGACGCGCACGCTCGGACGGGCGCGCATGTTCATGACCGCGCGCGGATAGGCACGGGCATTCACATCGGCGGCGTTGTCGATGCTGTCAAAGACGCTCCCTTCCAGCGGCAGCGTGTTGGGATCGACGCTGGTCTGAATGTAGCGCCCGGACGCCCAGCCTTCACGCTCGCCGACACGCAGCTTGTACCAGGTGTAAATACCTTCATCACGGTTGCGCGCCAGCACCGGATATCCGGTGCCGCCTGAGAGCGTGGTGATGAAGGATGCACCCGTGTACGGACCCGTGCGCAGCGCCAGACCACGCGCGCCCTGCACACTGGCGGTGGGACCGGAATAGACCGCTGTTTGCGGGATGGCGGTCGTGAAAATGCCACCGCCCACGCCAGGGGTGCCGGGCGTGCCGGGGGTGAGGCCGCCGCTGATCTGGAACCACTGGAATTGAATCGCCGCCTGGTCGATGCTGTCGAAATATTCCACGACCAGCGAGTGGGTGCCCGCCGTCAGCGTGTACTGAAAACGGTCAGTGGTCAGCACACGCGGTACAAAGCGATCCAGGACGACCAGTCCGTCGATGAAGACACGCACGCCGTCGTCCGACGAGACGATGAAATCATACGTCCCGGCATTGAACAACTGTACCGACGAATAGCGCGCCGAGAAGTTGTCGTCATTGACGATACCAGGGCGCGGGCTGGAACCCCCAAAGTTGAAGTTGATGCCCCCGGCGAGCGCCTCTGACACCACCGCGCCGCCGCTGAGATCGGTGTTGTTGTAATACTGCACTGTCCAGCCAGTGCCAAATTCCGCGCTGACATCCACGAGCGGGATCATCAGCACAGCAGCCGCCAGCAGGAACAGCACGAGCGATAGCAAACGGGTGCGGATCATGCGATTGAACCCTTCCTCACGCGATCGAATTCCTGTCGATTATAGCCGCACACCCAAAAGCGCGCGACAGCCTCTATTGGCAACCAGGATTGGTTCCTGCCTGAGCCGTGATCGCCTGATCGCCTGAGCCATGATCGCCTGATCGCCTGAGCCATGATCACCTGATCGGATGAGCCATGATCACCTGATCGGATGAGGCGCAACGGCAAAAACGCCCGGTTTACAGTGCGTCATCCGTCGCTTGCAACGGAGCCCGGTTTCGTGCGTATAGTATGCTATAGAAAACGAGATCAGGATTGACCTGTCTCCGGCGTATCAGAAAAGGGACAACCTATCATGGCAGAAGAAAAATCGAAGAACGAAATCGTATCGGTGGAGGTCGAAGTGCCTAAGAACCGCACGCTCAACGAGGAATTGGAAATTACCGGCAATCAGTTGGTCGAGCGCGTCAAAGCCCTGATCCAGGAGGGCAGTGTCCGTCGTGTGATCATCCGTGATGCCGAGGGACGCACGCTGCTGGAGGTGCCGCTGACGATCGGCGCAGTCGCGGGCGGCGCGATGCTGGTGTTCCTGCCCTTGTGGGCGGGCTTGGCAGCGATCGGCGCGCTGTTGGTCAAGGCGCGCATCGAGATCGTGCGCGAGATCACCGACGACGAAGAGTCGATCTAGTTGCAACCCGCGGGCGCGGTCATCCGCGCCCGTCTTTTTTTGTGGATGAGTACTATTCTTCGCGCCCTGCTGTTCAATATTTTTTGTAACGATTAGCCCCTCAACCCCTTGCCCCCTTCTCCCTGACGGAGAAGGAGAGAAAACCAACTCAAAACAACATCGATATGGTTCACTGCATCCTATCGATGGGTTCGTGGGGAGCTGGCGTGCCAAATCCTGCTTGACTGAAATGAACAAACGTTCTATCATTCAGTCGAGCCTGATGTGCATCTCAAGGGAGATGTTGATGAGCGAAGTCCGTGTTCTGGTAGGTACGCGCAAAGGTGCTTTTGTGCTGCGTTCGGACGAACAGCGCAAAGACTGGACGGTCGAGGGTCCTCACTTTCCGGGCTGGGAGATCTATCACATCACCGGGACGCCCAGCGACCCCAGCCGTCTGTATGTGTCACAATCCGGCGGCTGGTTCGGTCAGGTGATACAACGTTCCGACGACGCCGGAAAAACCTGGGAAGCCGTCAGCAACGACTTCACTTACGACGGCGTGCCCGGCACCCATCAATGGTACGATGGCTCGCAGCATCCCTGGGAATTTACGCGCGTCTGGCATTTTGAACCCTCGCCGACCGACCCGGATTCCGTGTATGCAGGGGTCGAGGATGCAGCCTTGTTTCATTCGGCGGATGGCGGCAGAAGCTGGCGTGAATTGTCCGGCTTGCGCAACGTAAAGAGCGATCTCTGGCAGCCCGGCGCTGGCGGCATGTGCCTGCACACCATCGTCCTGAGTCCCGATGATCCCAACCGCATCTTCGTCGCCATCTCTGCCGCAGGAGCCTTTCGCACCGACGACGGCGGCACCACCTGGCGTCCTGTCAATCAAGGGCTGCAATCGGGGGACGAACTGCCGGATGCCAGCGCCGAGGTCGGACATTGTGTACACAGCATCGCCATGCACCCCTCGCGTCCAGACATCCTCTTCATGCAAAAGCACTGGGATGTGATGCGATCGGACAACGCGGGCGACTCCTGGTATGAGGTCAGCGGCAATCTACCCAGCGATTTTGGCTTTCCGATCGCGGTTCATGCGCATGAGCCGGATACGATTTATGTCGTGCCGATCGCCAGTGACTCGCATCATTTTCCGCCTGACGGCAAGCTGCGCGTGTATCGCAGCCGATCAGGAGGGAACGACTGGGAGGCGCTGACTCACGGACTGCCGCAAAGCAATTGCTATGTGAATGTGCTGCGCAACGCGCTGGCAGTGGACTCGCTGGACTCGTGCGGTATCTATTTTGGCACCAGCGGGGGTCAGGTCTACGTTTCCGCCGATTCGGGTGATCATTGGCTGCCCATTGTCCATGACTTACCTCCTGTCCTGTCAGTCGAGGTGCAAATCCTGCCATGATCCTGGTGACACTGCCCACACATCTCCGCGCGCTGGCGCGTGTGACCGGTCCCGTTGAGCTGGCGGTTGGAGAGCCGGTGAGCCAGCGTGCGATCCTGGACGCGCTGGAGTCGGCTTATCCGATGCTGCGTGGCACCATTCGCAGCGCAGTTACCAAGGAACGCCGAGCCTTCATCCGCTTTTTTGCCTGTGGCGATGACATTTCCCACGAACCAGCGGACGCAGCGGTGCCCGTCGATGTGGCGTCGGGGACACAGCCCTTTCGCATCATCGGCGCAATGGCGGGCGGATGAACACGCACAGTTCGCCAGAAATAAAGGACAAAGGGAAGGGAGAGGGGGCAGGGGGTGAGGGCTGAGTAGTGACGTAGTGGGGTTGGTCGTATAATGAGCGCAAACAGTTTTGATGAGGATAATGCGCTTATGACCGCCATTTCGGTATTCGACATGCTCAAGATCGGCGTGGGTCCCTCCAGCTCGCACACGATGGGACCCTGGCGCGCGGCACAGCGCTTCTTACGCGAATACGCCCCCGGCGATCGCGTCGGGGATGTACGTGCCGTCACCGTCCACCTCTACGGATCGCTCGCCAAGACCGGGCGTGGGCACGGCACCGATATCGCCGTCATGATGGGCTTGAGCGGGGAAGAGCCGACGACGTTCGACACCCGCCTGCTGGACGCGCGCATCGCCGCCATCCGTGACTCGCGGATGCTGCCGCTGGGCGGTGGGCTGCCGCTCCCATTCGATCCGTCTCAGGCGATTGTGTTTCATTTCAACGAGACACTCCCCTTTCATCCCAACGGCATTCGCTTCGACGCGCAGTTCGCGGACGGCGCGACTGCCGACGCTGTCTATTACTCGGTCGGCGGCGGCTTCGTCGTGCAGGAAGGCGAGCGCAACCCCGCCGATGCAATCCGGCTGCCTTACCCATGCCAGCAGGCGGACGACGTGCTGATGCACTGCGCCTCCGCCGATCAAGCGCTGTGGGAGATGGTCTGGGAAAACGAACGCACCTGGCGCACCGATGCCGAGATCACGGCGGGGCTGGATCACCTGTGGGCGGCGATGCTGGACTGCATGTATCGCGGCTGTCACACCGACGGCGTGCTGCCCGGCGGTCTGAATGTCACCCGACGGGCGAGCGCCATTCATGCGCGGCTGATCGGCGATGCGGTCTACGACTCGCACGACGCCTGGATCGAGCGCATCCGCGAGTCGCGCGCCAGCTTTCCCGATGTAGTCAAATGGGTGAGCGTGTTTGCGCTGGCGGTCAACGAGGAAAATGCCGCCTTTGGGCGCGTCGTCACCGCCCCGACCAACGGCGCGGCGGGGGTGATCCCGGCGGTGCTGATGTATTTCGTCTGCTTTCATCATGCCGAACCCGATGCCGTGCGCCGTTTCCTGTTGGCGGCGGGCGAGATCGGCAGCCTGTTCAAGAAGGGCGCCACCATTTCGGCAGCGATGGGCGGCTGTCAGGCGGAGATCGGTGTCTCATCGTCGATGGCGGCTGCTGCGCTCACCGAGGGACTGGGCGGCACGGTGCAGCAGGCGCTCATGGCTGCCGAGATCAGCATGGAGCATCATCTGGGCTTGACCTGTGACCCGATCGGCGGGCTGGTGCAGATTCCCTGCATCGAGCGCAACGCGATGGGCGCGATGAAGGCGATCACCGCCGCCAATCTGGCGCTGGAGAGCATCCCGCATCTGGCAAAGGTGTCTCTCGATGGCGTGATCCGCACCATGTGGCAGACCGCCCAGGATATGAGCGACAAGTATAAAGAGACCAGTGAGGGCGGGCTGGCGGTCAATATCTCGGTCAATCTGGCGGAATGCTGAAGGAATAAAATCAGGCTGTCCATATTCAATCGCACAGTGAGGAGTATCATGCTGCAAAAAGTGAACCTGTCCGAAAAACTGGCGCTGTTCAGTGATCTGTGGAGTCAAAAGCTCATCGGTCAGGTCAACGACATGAGCGTCAAGCTGGTCAAGCTGCAAGGGGAATATATCTGGCACCATCACGAGCAGGAAGACGAATTATTTATGGTGCTGCACGGACGCCTGTGCATGAAGCTGCGCGACGGCGACGTGTGGATTGCACCAGGCGAATTTCTGATCGTGCCGCACGGCGTCGAACATTGCCCGGTCGCGCCGGAAGAGACTCATATCCTGCTGCTGGAACCCGCCGCCACCACGCGCGGCGGCAACGTGCAGGACGAACGCACCGAGGAAAATGTCGAGGTGCTGTGAGCGCGGATCACACCGTTCGTCCTGATCTGAGCGCCGGGATCACCTGCTGACCGATCAGGTGAATCCCGCGCGCCGAGGGCAAGCCGTGTGGCGTGCCAAACTCGATTCGTGTCGCGCCGGCCGCATACAACGCTTCAGCCTGACGGATGAGATCGCGTGCATCCCCCGCAAAGGCGAAGCGATCGAGCAGGTCATCGGAGATCAGACGCGCCGCGCCCTCGCGGTCGTCGGACTGCACCAGGTGTTGCAGCCGGGCGATCAGCTCAGGATCGATCTGCACGGTCGGATCGAGCGGTGCGACGACGGGCAGATAGAGCGCGACCGCGCGCCGCGCGGCTGCCCGCGCCAGCGCGCGATCCTCATCGACGACCGTGACCGCCCCCATGACGATGCCGACGGTGCGAGTGCCCCCCTCGGCGATATACCCCCGGATGACCGGGATCATGTCCGGGTTGGCGGAGCCGCCGACCTTGACCTCATCCGCGATCCGACCCGCCAGGGCGCACAGCCTGCGCCCCCACGAGCCGATCAGGATCGGGATCGGCGCCGACGGCAGCGGATAAGGCGCGCGCACATGCGGCGCCAGTCGATAGACCTGTCCCTGATACCCGCCCGATGCGCCCGACAATAAATACTGCACCACCTCGACGGCTTCATGCAGCGCCTGAATCGATGTTTCCGGGATGCCGTGATCGGTGAGCCATGCCCCACGCGCCAGACCGATGTAGACACCCCCGGCGGCGAGCTGCGACAACAGCGCCGTCTGCGCGGCGATGTCGATCGGGTGTACCCGACTGGGCGGAATGGCGGCGGGTCCTAAGCGGGCGCGTGAGAGGTGCGGTGCCATCAGCAGCAGCGGCGCGTAACTGGGATGAAACGGCGCGTCGCAGTAGACCGTCACGGCGTCAAAGTCGTACCGATCGATCAACTGTGCCAGTGCGATGTAGTCGGCGGGCGATTTATCGGTTTGCAGGGCGATACTGATCATGTCAGGTCGTCACTTTCCAATTGGCGGGTGCCGATGCGTTCGACGCGCATGATCAGCCGTTCGTCGGGATCGGGGCAGGCGATCAGCGAGTCACGTTCCATCCAGTCCGCCGGATCGAGGAGGCGCTGTTTGGCGGCGAGCAGCGGCAGCACCGCGCCGAGGGCGTAGATGCAAAAATGTCGGTCAGGCGGCAAACGGAGACGGCTGCTGTCCGTGACCTCGAAATAATCACCGACACGCAGCCCGCACACCGAGCGCCCCTCGATGGCGATCACCGTCACACGCAAATCGTAAAGCTGGAAGGTCGCCATGCTGTTAGTAGTCCACCAGGAAAGTAACGGAAGCAAAGATTGAACGTAACTACGCAGGTATCCCTCATCCCCCGACCCCTTCTCCCACAAGGGGAGAAGGGGAGAAACGCAGTAGCAAGTCCCTCTCCTCTTGTGGGAGAGGGATTTAGGGTGAGGGCTGT
>DAOTUN010000072.1:0-41096 GCA_034437395.1 Anaerolineae bacterium
AGATAGCGCCCGATCGCCTCCGACGCCGCGCCCAGAAAAGCGGTGCGCCCGCGTTCCAGCAGCAGCGCCCGTGAACACAGTGCCTCCACCGCCGCCATATTGTGGCTCACAAACAGGACCGTCCGCCCGCTCTTTGCCACATCGCCCATCTTGCCCAGGCTCTTTTTCTGGAACGCCGCATCCCCGACCGCCAGCACCTCATCGACGATTAGAATCTCCGGCTCCAGATGGGCAGCCACCGCGAATGCCAGCCGCATATACATCCCGCTCGAATAGCGCTTCACCGGGGTATCGAGGAACTGCTCGACCTCGGCAAAATCGACGATCGCGTCAAACTGGCGCGCGATCTCGGCGCGGCGCATCCCCAGGATCGTCCCGCTCAGGTAGATATTTTCGTGTCCGGTCAGCTCCGGGTGAAAGCCGGTGCCCACCTCCAGCAGCGATCCCACCCGTCCGTACAGATCGATCGATCCGGTCGTCGGCTTGGTGATGCGCGCCAGTATTTTCAACAGCGTGCTTTTGCCGGCGCCATTGCGCCCGATGATGCCCATCACCTCGCCACGCGGCACCTCGAACGAGACATCGCGCAGCGCCCAGAAGGTCTCTCTGGTGGTGCGCGGGCTGCCGCGACCGGGGATCAGCGCGATCAGATCTTCGCGCAGCGTGCGATAGCGCTTGCCCTCGTGGGCGATCGTATACGACTTGCTGACATTTTCGACGCGCACCGCGATATTCGTCATCACACCACATCCGCGAAACTGGTTTCCACACGCGCGAACACGATCAACCCGATCACCAGGGCGATCACCGTCATGCAGACGGCGATCGCCAGCTCCAGCGCCGGAAACGCCCCGCCAAACAGCGCCCAGCGAAAGCCGTCGATGATCCCGACCATCGGGTTGAGCGCGAAAAATGGACGCGCCCCTGCGCCGATCACATCGGTGGCGTACACGACCGGGCTGGCATAGAGCCACACCTGCAGCAGAAACGGCAGGGCATAAGAAAAGTCGCGGTAGTACACGCTCAACGCCGCGATGATCGTGCCGACCGCCGCCGCCGCCAGCAGCGCCAGCACCGTCAGTGGCAGGATCGCCAGCAGGTTCCAGGTGAACGGAATGCCATAGGCGACCAATAATATCAGCATGACGACCAGCGCGACCGCGAAATCGACCAGCACGCCGAGCGCCGCCGAGATCGGGATGACCAGCCGGGGAAAGTAGACCTTCGACAAGAGCTGCGCGCTGGCGACCAGGCTGCCACCCGCCCGACCGACCGCGCCGGAAAAGACGTTCCAGGGCAGCAGTGCCGCGAATACGAATGGCAGATAGGGGATGTCGCTGGTTTGCAGCGCGGCGATGCGCCCAAACACGAACGCGAAGATCAGCGCGGCGGTCAGCGGCTGGATCACCACCCAGGCGATGCCGATCCCGGTCTGCTTGTAGCGCACTTTCACGTCGCGCTGTGCCATGACCAGCAGCAGATCGCGGTAGCGCCACAGATCGCCGAAGGGCAGCCGCACGCCGCCGCGATCGGGCGTGATGCGCGTGTGGATGAGCGCTGGCGAAACAGGCGAGTCTGGTGATGAAATAAGGGACATTGCCCACCCTGACGTAGAGGTTTAGCGTGCCAAACCCTGATGAACGGTTTCGCCCATCGTGACTGGAATGTCATCGGCAGCAGCGAACGGGGATGATTATAACCGATCCGCGCGTCTATAATAGCAGTCGTTCAGGATATTGCTAAGGAACCTATCCCATGACCCCAACCCAACAATTCACCGACCAGCGTTTCGTCGTCACGGGTGGCGGCGGCTTTCTTGGTCGGCGTGTGGTGGCAGCGCTGGAGGCACGCGGCGCGGCAGTGATCATTGCTCCCCGGCGCGCGACCTACGATCTGCGCCAGCTCGACGCGATTCACCGCCTGCTGCACGACACCCGTCCCGACGTGATCGTGCATCTGGCGGCGGTCGTCGGCGGGATCGGCGCCAATCTCGAACACCCCGCCGAATTCTTTTACGACAATCTGATGATGGGGACGCAGCTCCTGCACGAGAGCTGGCGCGCCGGCGTGCGCAAGTTCGTCACGATCGGCACGGTGTGCGCCTATCCCAAGTTTACGCCCGTGCCTTTCAAGGAAGACGACATCTGGATAGGTTACCCAGAGGAGACCAACGCGCCCTATGGTCTCGCCAAGAAAATGCTGTTGGTGCAGGGACAGGCATACCGCGCACAGTATGGATTCGACAGCATCTATCTGCTGCCCACCAACCTGTACGGTCCCGCCGACAACTTCGACCCGGCGTCGTCGCATGTGATCCCGGCGCTGATCCGCAAATTCGCCGAGGCACAGGCGCGCGGCGACTCGCAGGTGATCGCCTGGGGCACCGGAACGCCGACGCGCGAATTTCTATATGTCGATGATGCCGCCGATGCGATTGTCAGAGCTGCCGAGCATTACGACGGCGACGAACCGGTCAACATCGGCAGCGGCGACGAGATCAGCATCCGCGACCTGACACACACGATCGCGGACATGATCGGCTATACGGGCGAAGTGGTGTGGGATACCGGCAAACCAGACGGACAGCCGCGCCGCGCGCTGGACAATTCCCGCGCGCGCGACGCCTTCGGCTTCACGGCGGCGACGCCGTTCGCGGAGGGGCTGCGCCGCACGATCGACTGGTATCTGACGGCACAGTTGGCGACCTGAGTGCCTCGGTCGGTCGCGGGACGCGGACGCACCATGAGGCGTCGTCCGCGTCCCGTGTAGAGCCACCTGCTACTTGATCCCGGTGCGCGCGATGCTCTCGACGAAGAAGCGCTGTCCGAAGATGAAGACGATCATCGGGATCAGGATCACCATACCCGTCCCCGCCATCAGCCAGGCGACGCGCGGCTCGCTGACCATCGCGCCGACATTCAGAAAATTCAGCCCGACCTGCAAGGTGCGCATGTCGTTGCTGGTCGTGAACACCAGCGGCTTGAGCAGTGCGCCCCATTCCGCCAAAAATGTCAGCACCGCGATCGTCACGATCGCGGGTTGTGCCAGCGGCAGCATGATCCGCCAGAACACCGTTGCCTGACTCGCCCCGTCCACGCGCGCCGCTTCTTCCAGATCGGCGGGCAGGGTGACGAAAAACTGACGAAAGACGTACACGGCAAACGGGTTGGCGATGCTCGGAATGATCAGCGCCCAATAGCTGTTCACCCAGCCCAGGCGTGTGATCATCACGTATATGGGCACGAACAGCGCCTCGAATGGGATGATCAGCATCGCCAGCATCAGCAGCAGCAACCAGTTGCGCCCGCGAAAGTCGATGCGCGCGAAGGCGTATCCTGCGGGAGCCGCCAGCAGCAGTTGACCGATGGTCACGCCCAATGCTACGAACACACTGTTGAAAAGCTGGCGCCCAAAGTCCATGAATTCATAGGTCGCCGGATAGTTGTCCAGACGCGGCACCAGCGGAAACAAGCGCTGCGATTGGGTACTCGCCTCCAGATTGGTCTTGAGCGATGTGCCGACCATCCAGATATACGGAAACAGGAACAGCATCGCCGCCGCGAACATCACGAGAAAAGCGATGCCTTTTTGCGATCGAGTCAGTGTCATCTCAGCCCCCTTAGCCGTAAATCGCTTGTTCTTGCCGACGAGTAATCCACAACTGTGTGGCGGTCAGACCGAGTACAGCCACCAGCAGGAAGGTGGCGGCGGCGGCGGCGATCCCAGAGAACGCCTGAAATTTCTCGTAGATGTAAAAGATGATGGTGGTGGTCGTGCCATTCGGACCGCCGTCGGTCATGATGAACATCGGGTCGAAGGCGCGAAAGCTGAAAATGGTCGTCGTTACCAGCAGGATCGCCGTCGTGGACGTCAGCAGCGGCCAGGTGATATAGCGGAATTTCTGCCACATGCTGTTCACGCCATCCACTGACGCTGCCTCGTACAGGTCGCGCGGAATCGTCTGCAATCCGGCGATGTAGATGATCATGCAGTAGCCCGCGCTCTTCCAGGTATTCATCAGCACGATGAAGAGCATCGCCCAGGGTCCCTGCTGGAGCTGCCAGTTCGGATAATCGATGCCGAGCGACTGGATCGAGGTCGCCACAAAGCCAGGCGCAGCTTCCGATCCGTTGAACAACCAGCGGAACATGATCCCTGCCGCCGCCATCGAGACGACCATCGGTGAAAAGATGATGCTGCGCAGCCAGGTGCGCCCGATGATCGCCTCGTTGAGCAGGATGGCGGCGATCAGCCCTAAGCCCATCTGTGCTGGCACCGCCAGCGCCACGAATACGACGGTGTTCGACACCGCCTGCCAGAAATTATCGTCCGCAAACAGGAATTCGTAATTTCGCAGCCCGCGAAACACGGGTGGCGTCATGATATCCCAGCGGTGAAAGCTTATGAAAATATTGAACAGCACCGGGAAGATCACGAATACCGCCAGAAAAAATGTCGCCGGCAGCACAAACGCACAGCCCGTCAGACTGCTGCTGAGTGTCCGTTTCATCATAAATCCCTTCAAGGGTCAGAAAAAGCAGTGAATCAGGCAGTGCAGCGCGCTGCACAGACGCATTTCGATGCGTCGGCAGTGTGCGGACAGTCATTCACTGAAATCGAGCGGTGGGTGCGCATGAGCGGGTTTTCCAGACCGCCCCGCCCGCTCTCACAGGCGAGAGGGGCGAGGGGTCGAGCAGGGGAGACTAGCGCGCTTCTTCCAGGAGCAGCGCGGCTTCTTCAGCGGCGTCGTCCATCGTCGCTTGGATGTCGGCGCCCTCGATGAAGACCGCGCCCCACGCCTGACCGAACGGGCCATCCCCGACCGAGTCGAAGCCGGGCATAGCGGGACGCGCTACGCCAAAGGGAGTCTGATTCGCCCACCCTGCCAGTGCCGGGGTGTTGGCGGCGAATTCCTGATATTCCGCGCTGGCGGTCGCGGATTCGGTCACGGGCAGCGAGCCGTCACGGATGGTGAAGGGGATCTGGAATTCGTCCGACAGCACGTAGGCGGCGAACCTGAACGCACAGTCGTTGGCGGCTTCGCTCACATCGAACACGAACAACTGATTGCCGCCGAGCGGGGCGGCGATATTTTCACCGCGCGGCAGCGGCACGACCGTCCACTCGAAGTCCTCGACGGCGTTCAGAGCCGACAGGTTCCACGGTCCGTTGATGGTCATGGCGACGCGCTGCGCCAGCCAGGGCGCTGGGTCCCAGCCGCGACCCGGCTCGCTGAAGATGGTAGAGCCGTCGGCGATCATCTCGCGCAGGAAGGTGTAGGTTTCGATAGCTTCTGGCGAATTGAAACCGATCTCGGAGTCGGTATTGATGTAGAAAGTGCCCGCCTGAGCGAGCCAGCCAGTCGCCAGCCAGGCAGCCCACCCGCCGCTGTCCGAAAACAGCAAGCCGGACATGGTGCCCTGATCGCTGACCGCTTTGGCGGCGGCGCGGAATTCATCCCAGGTCCAGGTTTCTTCGGGGTTCTGGCTCGGCACTGCGACGCCCGCTTCTTCAAAGGCGCTGACGTTGAGGTAGACCGCGACGTTATTGGTGGTCATCGGTACGCTGCGAATGGCGCCGTCGTAGGTGGAGAGCGTAACCAGCGAGTCGATCACATTGTCGAGCAGATCGGGATTGGCGTCGAAAAAGCCCTGCACATCTGCCAGCACGCCAGCGCGGACGTAGTTGCCCGCAGCAGCGGAGGCGAGCCAGACGAGACTGGGCGAATTGGCGTCGCGCGCGGCGACTGCAGAATTGATCAGCGCGGTGCTGTCACCCCCCTCGATGCCCAGGTTACGCATGATGATCCGACAGTCGGGGTTGGCAGCTTCATAAGCGGGCAGCAGATCACTGACGACGTAGGCTTCGGTATCCGGTGGGATAGTATGAAAGAAATTGATGGGGGTCACGTCCTGAGCGCTGGCACTCACAACCAGGACGAACGCAGCGGCAGTAGCGGCGGCACGAACGAACACACGCTTGAGATTCATCACTACACTCCTAAATGCGGCTCATCTACATCAAACAATTCGACACTTAACTTGACGAATGCTGCCATCCTCCTCCTTAGTTCGTGAATTGGAAACGTTTCCAATTTAACTCAGTTTTTGGATTAGGTCAATACCCCTGGCTTCGTATATTTTGTACGAACTTTTGCGCCGCTGCCCACCAGGGAGCTGCGATCGTCCCTCAGTGCGAGCGGCGTGCCACCAACGGGCAGTGCAGCATCGCGTGAGTGGGAGCGGGATCATGCCCGGCGGCAGCCCGATCGATCTGTCGGAAAAGCTCGGTGGCAGCCCACTGACCCATCGCGCGATGCGGCAGCGCCATCGACGACAGCGTTGGACGCAGCGCGCCAGCGATGATCGCCTGATCATCAAAGCCGATCACCGCTACTTGATCCGGGATGCGCAGCCCGCGCTCGTGCAGCGCGTTATAGGCTCCGATCGCGGTGCGATCGTTGACGCAAAACAGCGCGGTCGGCGGATCGGGCTGGTCGAGCAGGGTCAGTGTGCCGACAAAACCGCGTTCGTCATCGTCCTCGCTGTGATAGATCAGCCGCTCATCGAAGGCGATCCCGTGCGCCGCCAGCGCCTTGCGATACCCTGCCTGCCTACCTGTCGCGGCGGGCACAGCCGGATTATCGGCAAAATTGATCATGCCGATCCGTCGATGTCCCTGTCGCAGCAGCGCCTCGGTCGCCTCGCGTCCGCCGCGTTCCTCGTCGGGCACCACCGATGACAAAGCATGATCGGCGCTGAAGCAGTTCGCCAGTGCCACCGGCACCTTGTGCACGCTCGGCGGCAGCTCGACCACATGATGCGACATGGCAGCATACAGGATGCCCTCGACATCCCTTTCGAGAAACACCTCGATCGCGGCATGAGTCAGCGCCGGATCGGAGTCGGTATTGACCACCATCAGGATGCGCCCCTGCTGCCAGGCTGTTTCCTGCGCGCCCTGGATGATCTGCCCCGCAAAGGGCGTGGTCGCCACTTTATCCGTCAGGAAACCGAGCAGTTGTGAACGCTGAGTGCGCATGTGCCGTGCCGAGAAATTGGGGCGATAATCAAGCTCCGCTATCGCGTGCAGCACCTTGTCGCGCGTCTTTGCACTGACGTTCGGATGATTGTTCAGCACCCGCGAGACGGTGCCCACCCCGACTCCCGCCCGCGCCGCAATGTCGTTGAGCGTATTTTTCTCTGCCATCGTTCTGTCCCGTCTGCTTGACAAGCTGCACAGTCTGCAATAACGTATACTCAGTTTTCGACACCGTTTTGGAAACGATACCAAATGACGCCTTTGCTCGCAAGCGATTCTACCGCCTTACGCGCCGCGCACGCCGCTGACCCCCATCGTCCGCGTTACCACTTTTGCGCGCCGTCCCATTGGCTCAACGATCCCAACGGACTATTTTTCTGGCGCGGCGCCTATCATCTGTTTTACCAGTACAACCCATTTGGTGCCTTTCACGGGCATGTCCATTGGGGACACGCTATCAGCCGCGATCTGGTGACGTGGCGCGACCTGCCGATCGCGCTGACGCCGACGCCGGACGGTTACGATCAGGGCGGATGCTGGTCGGGCTGCATGGTCGATCATGACGGCGTGCCGACGCTGCTCTACACCAGTGTCTTTCCACAAACCCAGTCGATCGCCACATCGGACGATCCCGATCTGGCATCGTGGACAAAGTATCCCGGCAATCCGGTGATCGCCGGCATCCCCGACAACCTGCCAATCGTCGGCGGCGCGCTCACCCCGGACATCCGCGATCCCTGGGTGTGGCGCGACGGCGATCACTGGTACATGATCCTGGGCACCGGCATCGAAGGAGTCGGCGGCGCGGCGCTGCTGTACCGTTCCAGCGACCTCTATCGATGGGAATATCTGCACCCGCTCCACAGCGGACAGATCGTCCCAGGTGCCACCATCTGGGAATGTCCGAATTTCTTCCCGCTCGATGGCGCGCATGTGCTGCTGCTGTCGGAGCTGCCCGAAGCGCGCTATACCTATTACCAGACTGGCACGTATGCCGATCTGCGTTTCACGCCACATGCCAGCGGCAGGACCGATCAGGGACGCTATTTCTATGCTGCCCAGACGATGCAGGACGATCGGGGACGGCGGCTGATGTGGGGCTGGCTCAAAGAAGGGCGCTCGGTCGCGGCGCACACAGCGGCAGGATGGGCAGGGGCGATGACCGTGCCGCGCCTGCTGACTGTGCGTGACGGACTGCTGCATCAGGCGCCCGCGCCAGAATTACAGACGCTGCGCGGTGCAGTGCTGTACGATCGTCGGATCACGCTGGAACCGGGCGAGTTGGTTCCGATCGCGTCGGACGCACGCCATGCCGAACTGGTGATCACGGCGGACGCACAGGCGATTTTCGCCGTCAGTGTGCTGTCCAGCCCGGACGCCGCCGAAGAAACCCTGATCGACTACGATCACAGCTATCGCACGCTGCTGCTGTCGAGCCGCCGATCCAGTCTCGACCCGGCAATCCCAGGGGACGCGATCACCGTCGATTACGAGCCAGACTCAGCGACGGTCACGCTGCGCATTTTCATCGACGGATCGATCGTCGAGGTGTTCGTCGATGATACAATCGTCATGACCACCCGCGCCTACCCTACCCGCGCCGACAGCAGCGGCATCGTGTTGTACGGCACCGACATGACGACCGAGGTCACCTGCACGGTCTGGGCGATGGGATCGATCTTTTTGGCGGAGGCAGCCTCCAGCACGGACGGATGAACACGCAGTCTTAGGCTGCACTCCTCCTGATGCTCTGCTAGGGCGTGGTGGATGTGCCGTTCAGGAGCGGCTGCAGATCCGTCCCCACGACTACCATCACATCGGCGCTTGTCAGCCCGTCCGTCCCCGGCTGAATGCGCGTCTCCGGGATGCCGAGCTGTGCCGCCAGATAACGCGCGCTGTACGGCTTGCTGCCATAGTCGAGAATGTAGGTCGGCTGGTCGGTGGCAGGGTTCATGTTGCCGACATCCGCGACCGTGACCCCTCGGCTCGTCAGCAGTTCGCGCGTCGCTGCGGCGAGTCCTGCTAGGCCGGAATTGTTGAAGACCACGATCGATGCTGCTTCTTCGTCGGCGCGTGACTTGAGGTCTGCCAGGTCGCTCACGGTGGCGGGTGCTGCTGCTGCCCCTGTCCCGCCGCCAAACACCTCCTGAAACAGCTCACGCATCGCGCCATAGACCGGGATTAACACCTGATCGTTCTCGGCGGTGGTGGCGGGGCGAGTCTGCTGCACACCGATCGTCCCGGTGCGGATGCTGTCGCGCGGGATTTCGAGTGCCAGCGACGCCAGGCTGATGATCTCCTCCAGCGACAGGTTGGTCTTATAGCTGTCGCTCAGTTCCGTCCAGAGCTGCGGCGCGGCACCCAAAAAATTGATGATCCCGCCGGCGTTCAGCACTTCATTGCGCAGCGCCTGCAGCACCTCCTGCTGCCGTTCTGCCCGGTCAAAGTCGCTGCCGGCTGTGGCGCGGGTGCGCGCATATTGCAGCAGTCGTACCGCGTCGAGGCGCTGGCAACCCGCCGAAAAATACACGGCGATGGTGCCATAGCCCGCATCGGGATAATCGGAATCGTCGATCGGTGCGGGCGGGCACACCTCGACGCCCGACGGCGCCACCAGGCGCACGACCGTCTCGAACAGGTCGAAATTGACCATGATGTATTTATCGACCTGGATGCCGAGGTTCTGGGTCACCGTCGCCAGCGCCAGGGCGGGTCCGCCGCCGGGATAGTTGTTCAAATCCCCGATATAATTCGCCTGATTGATACGGTACTGCTGATAGCCGGGAATCTCGACATAGAGATCGCGCGGGATCGACAGCAAGCCCGCCGTTTTGCGCACCGGGTCGATGCTGGCGACGATCATGGTGTCGGTGCGAAAGGCGCCCGTTTCGCCCCGGCGCTGATCGATCCCCATCAGCAGGATGTTGATCCGGCGCGGATCGAGCTGCTGTATGCCCGCCAGCGGATCGAGCGTGGCGGTCGGCACCGGGATCGTCGGGGACGGCGTGACGCCGGGCGCCAGCGTATTCGTCGGCGCGGCGGTCGGGGAGGGGGTGATCGTCGGCAGGGTATTGAGCAAATCCTGCACCGAGACGACCGCGACACCGCTTTCGCCCAGGTCGATCGCAAACTGACGCGCGGACACAAACGCGCCGACACCACACAACGCCGTTGCCGCCACCAGCGCGACCATGCCGACGAGAAATGCCCAACCAGGTAGACGCATGACGGATTTTCCTTTTGCCAAATTCGGTAGGGACACCCTACAGGGCGTCCGTTCACGCTGCGATGGCATTATACGCCCGTCGTCTGGACGCATAAAGAGCGCCCGACGCACGTAGGGCAAGCGGTGGTACACTTGTGGAGATTGGTGGACGCATTTTTATGCGTCCCTACGAAGGTCGGCGGACGCATCGTTATGCGTCCCGACTTGCGTCAGACGCATACAAGGGGAATAGAGTCTATGCCCGTACAATTTTACGTGACGATCGACGGCATTAAACAAGGCAGACTGCGCGGCGAAGGCAAGAGCGACGCGACCAGAGACAAGATCGCGGGCTTGGCATTCCTGTATGAAGTCGAGGTCTCGCGCGTGGCGCCGTCGGGACGCTCGCGCGGGTCGCGCAAGCACTCGCCGGTCATTTTCGTCAAGGCGTGGGGCGCCGCATCGCCGCAGTTGTATCAGGCACTCACCACCAACGAAATGCTCAAGACGGTCTTTTTTGAATTCGTCAAGCTGAACGCCGATGGCGTCGAGATGGTCTACCAGACGGTCAAGCTGTTCGAGGCGAGTCTGCTGTCGATCAAGCAGGAGATCAACCCGTCCAAGTCGGACAACTTTCCCGATGAACCCGCGATCGAGCGCCTGGCAATGACCTTTCAGCGCATCGAGATCGAGAACCTGGTCGGCAAGACGATCGCCGCCGACGAGTGGAGTACCGGTGCATGATCGACCGCGTGACGCTGCTCGGTCTGGCTGCGTCGGTCGCCGGGCTGCTGTTCGTGCTGGAATTGGTGCGGCGGCGCAAGCTGCGGGAGGATTACTCGCTGCTGTGGCTGGTCACGGCGGCGGTGTTGATCGTGCTGACGCTCTCGCGCCCGCTGCTCGATCAGATCGCCGGGCTGCTGGGGATAGTGACCTATCCCCCGGCGGCGATCTTCGCGGTGGCGATCCTGTTCATGCTGGCGATCCTGCTGCATTACGCCACCGTGCTGACCCGCCTGGCGCGCGAAAACAAGCAGTTGGCACAGCAAATGGCGATTTTGCAGTTCGAGTTGAGCGAGACGCGACGCGGCATAGTCGGAACGGGGACGCACACTGTAGGGACGCATAACGATGCCCCCGCCCTCGACGCCTCGTAGGGACGCATCACGGATGCGTCCACGCCAGAGAGACCTTACGCCGCTCCATACAACGCCTTATAAATCGCGTGATACCCGTAAATCCGCTCGACATAGGTGCGCGTGCTGGGGATGCTGATCGCCGTCATGAACTGATCCGGATCACCGCCGCTCAACGCCAGCCAGTCGATCGCCCGCCCCGGTCCGGCGTTGTAGCCCGCCAGCGCCGCGATCGCATTCTGGTCGAAGCGGTCGAGCTGTTCGTTGAGATAATGCGCGCCAAAGGCAATCCCCGCATACGGCTTGAACAGGTCGGCGTGCTGATAATCGGGGAAGGCGATCTGTTCCGCGATCGACTGCGCCGTCCCCGGTATCACCTGAGTCAGCCCTATTTCGCCCGCAGCGGCGGTCGCGTAGGTGTTGAACAGGCTCTCGTGGCGGATCAGCGAGAACAGCAGCAGTGGGTCAAAGTCGTAACGCGCGGCGGTGCCCTCGACCAGATCGCGGTAGTACGCCGGATAGCGCATCCGCGCGATGAAGCCGGGCGCTTGCAGCGTGCCGATACCCGCCGCCCGAATGACATACGACGCCGCTACCACCGAATTGTAGTAGGCGCCGATGTCGCGCAGCGCGATCGCCAGTTGGTACGACGCCAGTGGATCATCCTCATAGCTCTCGACCAGATCGCCAAATTCGGCATTCGCCTCGTCCACAGCGCCGACCGACCACAGCGCCGTCCCGCGCAGCAGCCGGGCATCAGCCGCCAGCGCCGGCGCCAGCATCCACAGCGCCCCTTCCTGAGTGATCAGGGTGGGAAAGGTGGCGCGCAGCCACGCCTCGGACTCGGCGATCTCGGCGGCGGTATCGAAGCTGAACCGATAGGCAGCCGGACGCACGAACGGGACAGCACCCGTGACCAGATCGCGCGAACGCGCCGCGAAATAGCTGTCCGGGGCAGCCGCGATCACCTCGTTGAATGCCTGGTTCGCCCCGACCGTATCGCCGCGCCTGGCAGCCAGACGACCGAGCCAGAAGTAGGCGGTCGCGCGTTCCTCACCCGTCGTCTTGACACCCAGCTCGGCATAATAGCGCTCGGCGGCGTCGAATGATCCGACGCGATAGGCGTTGGCGGCGGCGATGAACAGCCCGTCGATCGCCTGAGGGGTGTTCGGGTAGGCGTCCGCCAAACGCTCGAATATGATGTTGCCCTCTGTGGGCTGATCGTTGGTGCTGTACAGGTACGCCGCACGCCAGAGCGCTTCGGCGGCTTCGGGCAGGTAGCCGTAAGTGTCGGCGATGGTAATGTAGCGTCCGATCGCGCCGGGGTCGTCGCCAGACAGGAAGCGCGTCCGTCCCTGTTCCAGCAGCGCCGCGCCGAACAGCGGATCGGTCGGGTAGGTGTCGATGATCGTCTGAAACGCGGTCACCGCCGCTTCGACATTATCGATCGCACGATACGCCTGACCGAGCTGAAGATGAAATGCCGCTGGAATCTCGCTGACGCTCGATCGCCCCGACGCCCAGCGATTGAGCGCATCGACCGCCGCCCGATAATCCCCGACTGCAAAGGCGCTGCGTCCGCGTACATAGTCGTCTACGGGCTGCGCGTTCTGGCGCAGAATGCCGATCGCCTCGTAGCCAGCCGCTGTGTCCGGCGCATCCTGCACGATCGCGTTCAGGCGAATCAGCGCGCTCGGCGTGTCGTTCGCGTCGATCAGGGCGCGCGCGGCGCGTAATCCGATGTCGGCGCGGTAGGGCGCATTCTGGGCGACGCTCAGAATGGCGTCGTACTGCGCGACGGCTTCCAGCGGGCGCCCGGCGCTCAACAACACCTGCGCGACTCGTTCCCGCAGCGCCAGCAGCTGAGTCAGCCCCCGGCTGGCACTGGTGGCGCGGACATAGCTGGCGAGCGCGGCGTCGGTCTGACCGAGCGCCACCTGTGCATCCGCGATCCGCTCGTAGGCGTAGCTGTCCAGGATGCCAGGACGCGCGGCAACGGTGGCGTCGAAGTCGGCGATCGCCTCCGACCAGCGCGACAAGCCCAGATAGGCTTCACCGCGCAGAAAGCGTGCTTCAAAATGACGCGGTGAGGTGGGAAAGTTGTCGATCAGCAGCGTCAGATGGTCGGCAGCCTCCTGGAACAAGCCCTCGCGCAGCGCCCCGCGTCCGATGCCGTAGTAGGCGGCTGCGATCGCGTCGAGGGGCATCCCAGGCTGGCGCAGCAGCACCTGATAGGTCAGGATGGCGTCAGAATAGATTCCGTTCAGCAGCAGGCGATCGGCTTGTAACAGCACGTCGCCGGGCGCGACGGTCGGAGTCGGCTCGATCTGGACGAGCGCCAGCGCGCCAGACAGAGAATCCGCTGACACCATCCCGGAGGCGGGGGACGCATCGTTAACCGTCTCGATAAGGGTGTCCGCCCTCGGATTGGGCGAACAGCCGACGATCACGACACCGATGCACAGGGCGCACACGATCGTGCACGCCCGACGAACGAACAGGAGAGTGCTGATTGAGGGTCTCATCACCCGATTATGGCGATCGCACAGGGGGAGTCAATGGCGGGCAGGGGGCGGATGCCCTACGCAGTCGGTAAAATTTGTGCTGGCACGGGTGCGCAAATCGCGTAAAATCACGCTGTTGAATTCGCCCAGGAGTTCCGATGTCGAGCCGACTCACCCTCCACTTGCCTGGTCGCCAGGGACATTTCCTGCTCGAATCCGGCTATCACTGCAATCTGTGGCTTGAATTGGACAGGTTGTTCATCGGCGCCCGCGCGCTCATGCCGTTTGCCGCCGACCTTGCCATACGGTTGAGAGCCTACGACATCGGCGCGGTATGCGGACCGCTCACGGGCGGCGCGTTTCTGGCACAGGCGATCGCGCTGCATCTCGACATCGACTTTTTCTACAGCCATCGGGTAGTCAGCCAGCAAAGCGGCATGTTCCCGGTGCGCTATCTGCTGCCACATGCGCAGCGACAGGTCGTGGAGGGAGTGCGCGTCGCAGTCGTGGACGACGCCATCAGCGGGGGATCGGCAGCGCGCGGCACGGTCGAGTCGCTGGAGGCGGCAGGTGCGACGGTCGCGGCGATCGGGGCGCTGTTCACCCTCAGCGATACGGCGCCGCGTTATTTTGCCGAGCGTGGCATCGCCTACGAGACGAATGCCACGCTCGACAGCCAGTTGTGGGCGCCGGATGACTGTCCGCTGTGCGCGGCGGGAATGCCGCTCGAAAATGTCTGACACGACTTATCGACCGGATCGCAGAGGTTTGCCGTGCCAACCCCTGGACGGACGCATCGTTGTGCGTCCCTACTCCAGCAGCCGCCCCGCGACCTGTACCTCTGGCGCGTCCAGATATGCTTGCAATTCCGACGGCACCGGCGGCACCGTGCGCTGACTCAAAACCTGTTCGCCCTTGTCCCCCAGGCGCACTACAAAATTCACCCCTAACGCCGGGTCGAGTGCCGGATAATCGGTGCGCTGATGCGCGCCGCGACTCTCACGCCGGGCAATCGCACCCCGCACGGTCGCCTCTGCTGCTGCCAAGCCCGCGCGCAGGTCGAGCGCCAGCGCCAGATCGCCCCAGCCTTCAGCGGACGGACGCACATCGATGTTGACGGCGGACTGCCTGATCGCACCCAGCTTGTCCAGCGCGGTCGCCAGACGATCGCCGTCGCGCACCACCCCGCACCCCTCCCAGAGCGTATCACGCACCGCCCGCTGAAGCGGTCGAGTCATCTCGTCACCGGGCTTGATCAAACTATCGAGCGCGTCATGCGCGGCGCGGATCGCGTCGGGAGCGCGGTGCAGCACCGTCAGATCGTTCGAGAAGCCCGCCGCTGCTTCGCCCGCCCGCCGCCCGAATACCACCGTCTCACCGAGCGAATTACCACCGAGCCGATTGGCGCCGTGCAGCCCGCTGCTGACCTCGCCCGCCGCGAACAAGCCCGCGACGCTCGTCGCCAGCGTCTCCGGCTCGACGACGACACCGCCCATACTGTAATGTGCCGTCGGCGCGACCTCCATCGGCTGCTTACTGATGTCGAGCATCTGATATTCGAGAAACTGACGATACATACGCGGCAGCTTTTGCAGGATGAAGTCTTTATCGCGGTGGCTGATGTCCAGAAACACGCCGCCGTTGGCGCCGCCGCGCCCTTCGATGATCTCGGTGTAATTCGCCAGCGCCACCCGATCACGAGTCGAGAGTTCCATACGGGCGGCATCATAGCGCGCCATGAAGCGTTCGCCCTGGTTGTTGAGCAGATAACCGCCTTCACCGCGCACTGCTTCGGTCACCAGCGTCCCGGCGATGCTCTCCGGCGCCACCATGCCCGTCGGGTGGAACTGCACCAGCTCCATATCCGCGATCGATGCGCCAGCTTCGAGCGCCAATAGCAGCCCGTCGCCGACATTCTCGTCCCGGCGCGACGAACTGCGTCGCCACAGCCGCGTGTGTCCACCTGTCGCCAGCACCACCGCGTCCGCCAGATAGACGGTGCGTTCGCCGCTGTGCAGATCGAATGCCAGCGCGCCGAAACACTGATCGTCCTTGACCAGCAGCCGCGCGACGTAGCGCCCTTCGTGGATCGGGATACCGAGCGCATCGACGCGATCCGCGATCGCGTGCAGGATCGCCCGTCCGGTGTAGTCGCCGGCATAGCAGGTGCGACGCCAGGTATGCGCGCCGAAAAAGCGCTGGTCGAGCTGTCCGTCGTCGGTGCGGGCAAACGGTACGCCCCAGTCCGCGAGTTCCTGTACCGCGCGCGGCGACTCCTGTGCCAGGATTTCGACCATGCGCGGATCGCTCAGTCCATAGGCGTCTTTGTAGGTATCCGCGAAATGCTGCTGCCAGCTATCCTGCGGGTCGCGCGTGCCCAGTACGGCGTTGATGCCGCCGGCAGCCAGGATGGTGTGGGCGTCGCGCCCCAGGCTCTTGCCGACCACGACCACATCGCAGCCCGCTTCGTGAGCGGCGATGGCGGCGCGCAGCCCGGCGGCACCGCTGCCGATGATCAGGATGTTGGAGACATGCGTCCGATGTTCACGCATAGGGTTGAGGTTCTTTTGTGCGGACAGTGACCGCTATCGTATGCCAGGAACTGTGCATTGGGTAGCAGTCACACGGTGATAGGGGGTATCTGAAAAACAGGCAGCCCGTCTGTAGACCTACGGACGCCCACCCACAGGCGGGGTGCCGCGTCCGCCGCGCGCACCACCCATGCCGCCACCGTCGGACTCCTGTGGCGCGGTCTGGCTCAGGTCGAGTCCAATGTCGAACACCGCCACATAGCCGGCTTCTTCGTCCTCACCCACCTCCCCTGCGACCAGCGTCAGCGTGAGCAGACCCTCGCTGCCCTGAAAAATGCCGTCATCCTGGTTGTAGGTATTGCGGGTGCCCTCGCTGTCATAGGGTGGCTGGCTGTAGACCAGATCGTTCAGTTCCTCGTCGAAGAACAACTGCGAGGTGAATTCATAGCCGCTGTCCGCTGCGGGTGTGGTACGAATCTTGAAGTGCAGATGCACGGTGCGTCCGCTGTACCAGCCGGGATAGACGGTGACGAACTGTGCCACACCGCTGTCGTCGGTGATTTGATAGCCGCGCAGCCATATCTGATCGGTGGTGTCGCCATTGTTGTCCGAGACACCAGAATAGACGCCCTCGGCGTCGCAGTGCCACAGATCGACCTGAGCGCCCGCCAGCGGCGCACAGACACCGCCGCTCACGTCCGAGACGCGAAAGGTCAGGCTGAAGGGGACGCCCGGTTTGACGCTCTCGTCGTTCGGGTCGATGCGAATATCGACGCGCTCCAGCATCTCATCGATGAAATAGGGACCTTCGGTCAGTGCCGGACTGACGACGCAGGTCGGGATGCGGGTCGCAGTCGCGCTCGGCGTGCTGGTCTGCGCCAGCGCGGTGAAGCCCGCTCCGATGGTGACAGCAGCCGCGCCCGCGCTGCCGAGGACGGTCAGCATTTCGCGGCGGGTCAGCAGCCGACCGACGGGCAGGTCGTCATCGTGTTCGTCGGCGGGCAGGGGCGTAGGTTGGGTGTTCATGGATGAGTGTCCTTAGGGTGCTAAAGTCATGTTTACAGCATCAGTATTGGGTCAGGTTGTTACGCGCGCCATGAAAAGATGTTAAATATCTGCAAAATTTATCCGTCGTCACGCGGCGGAAACAGCGCCGCCGACGCCAGCGGTGCCAGCGCCAGCACCGTCGGAAAGATGTAGCGCGGCAGCGCCAGCAGCAGCAGATGCACCAGCAGCGTATAGGCGATGAACCCGACCAGCACCAGCACGATCCGCCGCTGCCGACGCGCGCGCCAGATGCCGATCGCCGCCAGGATCGCCCCGCCGTATTGAAAAATATAAAGAGCCAGTTTAGGGGCAAAAGAGTCAGACTGCATCAGGGTCAGCAGTCCAGTCAGCGTACGATCGTCGCGCAGCCATGCCCCCGCCAACTCGCGCAAACTCCTGCCAGGAAAATAGGCAGTGCCGTGCGGCTGCAATGAAGCATTCACCAATTCACCGATACGACGCCCCACATACCCGATTGGGTCGGCGCCGATGGTCGCGCCTGCCGCCGCCATAAAGTCGGCTGGATCGGCGCCGCCCTGAGTCGAGCCAAGACTGGCATCCACCTGTTCTGGACTCTCCCACCCGATCGCGCCGACATAAACGAACGCCGCGAAGCCCTCCCCGGCGATCACGAAACGGTTCCAGCGCGCCAGGCTGTAGACCGTCCATGTGCCGACGGTCAGCGCATAGACCGTCAGCAGCACGACGATAGCCCGTCCGCCGCGCCTGAGACCGTAAAAGATCAGCAGATGAATCACCAGTCCGACCGGAAACAGCAGGATCGGCGCTCGCGTCAGTGCCGCCAAGCCAAAGGCGACCCCCGCGACGACAACCCTCCAGCCTGATTTTCTCTGATTCTCTGAATCTCCAGTTAATCTTTTCTCTTCTTTCCCCTCTATCGTCTCGATATAGGCTGCCAACCCCACCGCCAGCAGCGTCATATACAGCGTCTCGCTGGCGATCTGCGCCGTCTCGATGATCATCGCCGGGGAAATTGCCAGCAGCAGCATGGTCAGCAGCGCCGCACCCGGTCGTCTGGTCAGCCGCCAGGCGATCCGTCCGCAGCACACGACGATCACGACGCCCATGCACGCCTGCACGATGCGCACGATCACGATCGCGCCTGTCCCCGGCGTGACCGCCTGCGCCAGTCCGAGCAGCAGCAGATAGCCCGGCGGAGTCGGCAGCCGCGAAAGCTCGACTTTGTTGTCCGACGGCATCCGACCGGTGACCAGCGCGTCCCCGTTGACCAGATACCACCACGAGTCGCCATTGCCACGCGCATAAGGCGCGTTCACGTCCTGCGCCAGCCCATAGATGACCCGCAGCGCCAGCGCCAAAATCACGATCGCCCACGATGCGCGCCTCATGGTGCGTCCTCCAGCGCGTAAAAGACGAAGGGAGTCCCCGCTACAGCCGCGACCCGCACAAAACGCGGATCGAGTGCCGCATCGAGCAGGATCGGGTCGAGGGCGGGACGTGCGGCGGGCATCAGCAGGTAATCGACACCGTAGCGCCGCGCCACCGCGATCACCACGTCGCGCGGCTCGTGTGGAAAGACAACGGTCGGAAAGCCGACATACGACACGATGAACGGGTCTTGTGTCATCAGAGTAATCGCTCCGTCGCCAGTCCGATCGGGCAGCGCGCGCGCCGCGTCCGCCATGATCTCGATGCCCGCCAGATAACTGCCTGACGCCGCCGCGTCCAGCCGCACCAGATCGACGGCGTTGGCGGCGGTCAGCAGCAGCACGATCGCCATCGCGCCGCGCCGCAGCCGCACAGCGACGATCGCGCGTTCCAGCGCCAGCGCCGCGATCGGCAGCAGCAGCGGGACGAGTGACAGGTACGCCTTCTTGAAGCTGCCACCCTGACTCTTATAGGGCGCCAGCCACGCATAAAAGATGAAATAGCCGCCTATCAGGATCAGCGCCG
Source organism: Anaerolineae bacterium (assembly GCA_034437395.1). GTDB lineage: Bacteria > Chloroflexota > Anaerolineae > Aggregatilineales > Phototrophicaceae > Flexifilum. The sequence goes on from DAOTUN010000072.1 coordinate 19,400, forward strand.
GGGCAGCCGCCAGCAGTCGTTCGCGGTCGCGTCCGACGACGAGCAGCAGCAGCCCGCCGATCACCGCCGCCGCCAACGCCCCATCGAGCGTAGTGATCGTCAGCTTGACCGCTGCCGCCGACTCGAACAGGCGCTTGCCGATGATCTGCGTCGGCGTCTGGTTTGCCAGCAGGTGATCGAGTCCGAGCGAGCGCCCGTAGACGTAATGGTCGTTGTAGTCGGTCAGGAAAAACAGGCTGCTGGTCGTGGGGGTGCTGATGGTGCCGTTGAGCGCCAGATTGCGCGCCGACCAGGGAACAGCGACCAACACGGCAGCGATCGGCAGCAGCACGACCGCGCGCGGAATGGGTCGGCGCAGCAGCGCCCACACCAGCACGACCACGCCAGCAGCCACCAGGATCAACACGGATTCGCTGCGCGTCAGGTAGGCGAGTCCGGTCATGATCCCCGACGCGGCGAAAACCACCCCCCTAACCCCTATCAAGCGAGGAGAATTTCCGCGTGCGCCGTCCTTCTCCCCCCTGACAGGAGGGGCGGGGGGGTAAATCTCATCTGGAGCGACGATTCCCATCCCGCGCGCGAACAGGATCAGCGCCGCCCCGGTCGTGAAGGCTGCGACGACGGTCGTCTCGGTGCGCACGCTGTTCAGCACCAGTTCGGGCAGACAGGCAGCGCACGCCGCCGCGAACAGCGCGCCGCCACGTCCGACGCCGAGCGTCCCCGCGCCGTAGTAGGCGATCAGCGGCAGCAGCGACCCGATCAACATGAACGGGATCAGCGCCTGCCCGACGCCGACGCCGAAGATCGCCATCGATCCGCCCGCCAGCAAGCCCGTGAGCGGCATCCAGTAATCGTCAGGATGGGTGACGGCGCCATAATCATCGTTGAACTGCCAGATTGAGTCGGTGGTGTAGCCGTATCCGGTCGCCAGGCGCACGCCCAGGTTGTAATAATGGTTGGGGTCTGCCACGCCCGGAAACTCGACGAAGGCAGCCAGGACGCCGACGCGCAGCGCCAGCGCCAGCACACACACGGCGAACAGAGCGGGGTCAAGTGGGAGACGACGTAAGACACGCATAGCGACGGATTATAGCACGGCGTCGAATCGAGCCGCCTCGATCGATGCTATAATTTCGACTGTCCGATCAAGCGAGGAATCACAGCGATGGTCGCCAACATCAGCCCATCGGCGCCGGTTCAGGTCACAGGCATCACCTTCGAGCAATTCCTGAAAGACTACGCCGGTCAGCACGCGGAATGGCACCCAGACGGGAGCGTAGAAATTGTCATGGCGGGCAACGACTCACACATGATGCTCAGTAAATTTCTAACCGTGCTTCTGGAGATTTTTCTCGAAGCCCATCCAATCGGAATCCTGATCACCACGCCATATACCATGCGTGTCGATGTGGGGGTGCCAGCCCGCGAACCTGATCTCATGATCCTGTTGGAAGCGAACAAGGATCGCAAAAAACATACTTATGTGGACGGCGCAGCGGATATTGCGATCGAATTGGTTTCGCCGGAGAGCGTCGAGCGCGATTATGTCACCAAGTTTGGTGAATACGAGACGGCAGGCGTGCCGGAATATTGGTTGATGGATGTGAAGCGCGAGACAGCCCTGATCTACGAGCTGCGCACGGTCGAGGGTGAGCACCTGTACAAGCGGCGCCCGCTCGACAGGCATGGTCGCCTGAATTCCGGCGTACTGTCCGGATTCGCGCTCGACCCGGCGATGCTGTGGCGCGAGACGCCGCCGTCGGCGCACGAGCTGTTGGCGCTGATCGGCGCCATGGGCGGTGTCACGAGCAGCATTGCCGATGATCCGTCACAAGCGAAAGGATGACAGCGATGGTCGCCAGCGTCAGCGCATCAGCGCCTATTCAGTTCACCGGGATCACCTTCGAGCAATTCCTGAAGGATTACGACGGTCAGCACGCGGAATGGCTGCCCGATGGCAGCGTGGAGCTGGTGGTGGGGAACAATGTCGATCACAATGCGTTACTGGGACTTTTACATACGCTCTTGAGTGACTACCTGGAACGAACCGATATGGGTCGCGTCATTCTGGCGGGGTACGTCATGAAAAGTTCATCCACGGGTGCCGGACGTGAACCCGATCTGCTCGTGATCTTCAAACCGCATCTCGACCGCATCAGGCAAACGTATCTGGACGGCGTGGCGGACATCGCCGTCGAGATCGTCTCGCCGGAGAGCGTCGAACGCGACTATGGGACGAAATTCGGGGAATACGAGACAGTAGGCGTGCCGGAATACTGGTTGTTCGATCCGGAACGCGACGCAGCGCTGATCTACGCACTGCATGACACCGAGCATGGACGCCGGTACAAGCTGCGTCCGTTCGACACACATGGGCGCCTGACTTCCGGGCTGCTGCCTGGATTCGCGCTCGACCCGGCGATCCTGTGGGCGGAGCCGCTGCCGGGGTTCAGCGCGATCGGCAGGCTGGTCGATGCGATGACTGCCAACAATTGATCTGTCATGCCGCTGCTGTCTGTCTCTACAGCAAAAGGAGTGTCCTAATTAACGCCACCCTTTGGTATACATTGTCTTGATGCGCGCCTCCACGTCGGCGGCATCCCCGCGCTCGTCCGCCAGACCGGAATACAGATACGCCTCGTATGCTTCGAGCGCCTCGCGGTGCAGCTCGCGCTTTTCGAGGAGCTGTGCTTTGTACAGATATACGATATGCCCATCCGGGCGCAGCTTGAGCGCGGTATTGTAGTCGTTCATCGCCATGCCAAAATTGTTCCAGCGCTCGTACAGCCGTGCCCGCTCGATGTACAGATCATAGTCGTCATCGTCTTTTTGCAGCTCGAGCGCGCGCGACAGGTCGCGCACCGCGCCCTCTAAATCGTCGCGCTTCAGATGCAGCTTGATCCGCTGCAAATACAGCGTCCGATCCTGCGGCTCGACGCGGATCGCGCCGTTGATCGCCTTGAGCGCGCCGTCGAGATCGTTCAGCGCGTAATAGGCACGGGCGCGGTATTTGTGAACCAGTACACTGTCCCCGCCGCCTTTCAACACCTTGTCAAACGACGCGATCGCCACCTTGTACTGCTTTGCCTCCAGCGCCGCCACGCCTTTGTTGTAATCGGCGTCAGCCTGTATCCCTTCATCGCTTGCCAGCGCCGCCGCGCGTTTGCGTCCGCCGCTCATGCTCATTGCGATCGGCACCAGCCCCACCAGCAGCGCCGCCCAGCCCACGCCGGCGTAGAGCAGGATTTGCCGATAACCGAGCGGCTGCCACGACGCCACCTGCGGATCGGTCGGGTCGAACCAGATCGTCTGCGTGCTTCCTCTGAGCGTGCGCGCCAGCGTATTTGCGGTGACCGGATCGACCACGCGGGTGTATTGCCCGGTGAAAGTGTAACGGGTGCCGTCGATGGTGTATTCCCCGGTGGCGATGATCTCGACCGGACCGGCGATCAATGCCAGCAGCCAGTCGAAATAGATATTCACATCCCATGATGTGACGCGAGCGCTGTGCTGTGGATAGTTGAAATCCGGCTCCAGCTTGCGCCCTTCCAGGGCTGCCAGCACCAGCATGAGGGCGGCGATCGACAGCGCGACAATCGAGACTATGCCAATTTTGAACGGTTTCTGCTATGGCGGACGCTGCACCGCTGGACTCGACATCGGGACGACTCCTGATCTGTGCGTTCACCGTATAGCATATCCAAAAAACAGCGGATGCGCGCGTCGAACGGTGCCAGATCGTCATGTCAAGCGCTGTGGTTATCGATTATCATGACGATGCAGCGTTATCATGGGCGCAGCGCTACCGTCACCAGACGCAGCGTGATGCGTCCCTACTCAGGGACACGATTATGACACACGCATTGATCACGGGTGGCGCGGGCTTCATCGGCAGTCACCTGGCGGAAAAGCTGCTGGCGGACGGCGCGACTGTGACCGTCATCGACAACCTCAGCACGGGCAGCGTCGCCAATCTCGCGCTCGCCGATCGGCATCCGCGCTTTCGCTCCGCGATCGAGGACATCCGCAACATCCATGTCATGGATCGCCTCGTCAGCGAGTGCGACGTGATCTTTCACCTGGCAGCCGCCGTCGGTGTGCAGCGCATCATCAGCGAGCCGATCGAGACGATCGAGACCAACATCGGCGGCACCGAGGTCGTCCTCAAGGCAGCGCGCCGCTATCGCAGGAAAGTTCTGATCGCCAGTACCAGCGAGGTCTACGGCAAGGGCGTCAAGTTTCCATTCGAGGAAGACGACGACTCGCTGCTCGGACCGACCACGCGCTCACGCTGGAGCTATGCCGCCTCCAAGGCGATCGACGAATTTTTAGGGCTGGCGTATCATCGTCAGGTCGATCTCCCGGTCGTGATCTTCCGCCTGTTCAACACCGTCGGCGCGCGCCAGAGCGGACAGTACGGCATGGTGCTGCCGCGCTTTGTGCAGTGGGCATTGGCGGGAGAGCCGATCCGCGTCTATGGCGATGGCGAACAGCAGCGCTGTTTTGGCAACGTCAACGATGTGGTGACGGCGATCGCGGCGCTGGCAGATGTGGACGGCGCGGTCGGGCAGGTGTTCAACATCGGCAGCGACGAAGAAATCTCGATCGTCGGGCTGGCGGAACGGGTGAAAGCGCGCACGGGAAGCGCCTCCCCGATCACTTTCATCCCTTATGAAGAAGCCTACGAAACCGGATTCGAGGATTTTCGGCGGCGCGTGCCAAGTTTGGATAAAATAAAGCGAGTCATCGATTGGCAGCCCACCACGCCGCTCGACCAAACGATCGATCAGATTATCGCCTATCACCGCAAGGAGCAATGAGCTATGGCAGCAGAAATTACCCGTAAGGACCTTATCCTGGCGCTGATCGGCGCCGGAACCAATCCCCGCCTGGCGGGGGTCAACCTGAGCGTACTCGACCTGACCCGGCTCGATATCAGCGGCGCCAACATGCGCGGCGCCAATCTGCAGGCGGCGACCCTGCGTGAGGCGATCCTGCGCGGTGTCAATCTGTCGTTCGCCAATCTGATCACCGCCAACGCCGTCGGCGTCGATCTCGACGCGGCGAATCTGACCGGGGTCAATGCCAGCAGCGCCAATCTGCAGAGCGCCCGCCTGACCAACGCCAATCTGAGCAACGCCACCTTCAACGGAGTCAACCTGTTGGGTGCCAATCTGAAGGGGGCGATCGTCAACGGGCTGAAATTCGACGAAAATACTACCTGGCCAGACGGCAAGAAGGGCAGCCAGGGCAACCCGGCGAGCTATACGGTCTAGACGATACAGTCCCTGCGCATTGTGCCGCAAGCGCGTCGTAGGGACTGCATGACAATGCGTCCGAAAATTTATCGACAGACTCCTCTGTGGCGTCCCTGCGCATTGCGCCGCAATCGCATCGTAGGGACGCACACCAATGCGCTCGAAAGCATTACGGGTAGCCACGTCCCCATTATCTGGCACGAGTGTAAGAACTGTGCTAAATCCACCCGCCTCCGCTTGACGCCTACAGCCATTTTTGTTATAGTGACACCTGATGATTAGCAATCGAAGCTGTCGATTGCCAAAACTTGCGCGACCTGCTGCCGTTGGCGGCACCTACGCATAACCACCCATCAGGAGGCTGTACAGACATGGCGACCAATATTCGTCCACTCGGTGACCGTATCATCGTCGAACCCATCGAACAAGAAGAGACCATTGCTGGCGGGATGCTCGTCCTGCCGGAAACCGCGAAAGAAAAGCCACAGCAAGGTATGGTCGTGGCAGTCGGCGCTGGACGCCGCGATGAAGACGGCGAGCGCATCCCGATGGATGTTGAAGTCGGCAACCGCGTGCTGTTCGCCAAGTACGCCGGAACCGAAGTCAAGCTGGACGGTAAGAAAGTCCTGATCATGAAGGAAGGCGATATCCTGGGCGTGCTGGACAACTAAGCCGCATCGGGATGTCGTGGGCGGACGCATTGTTATGCGCCCTTACGATGCCGATTTTCATGCAGGCGGACGCACTGTTATGCGTCCCTACGGCGCTGTGGCGTTCAATTGCATATTCAGCGGACGCATCTTCATGCGTCCCACCATTGATTGCGCGATCAAACCAGGAGAATGAATTATGCCCGCTAAACAAATGTTGTTCCGTGATGAAGCCCGTCGTGGCTTGCAGCGCGGTGTCGATAAGCTCGCTGACGCGGTCGCCACCACCCTGGGACCGAAGGGGCGCAACGTCGCCCTCGACAAGAAATTCGGCGCCCCCACCGTCACCCATGACGGCGTGACCGTCGCCAAAGAGATCGAGCTTGACGATCCCTATGAGAACATGGGCGCGCAGCTCCTCAAGGAAGCTGCTACCAAGACCAACGACATCGCGGGCGACGGCACCACCACCGCCACCGTGCTGGCGCAGGCTATCGTCAATGAAGGTCTGAAGAACGTCGCCGCTGGCGCCAACCCGATGATGCTCAAGCGCGGAATCATGATCGCCGCCGAAGCCATCGCCGCCAACATCAAGTCGCAGGCGATCCTGATCAGCACCAAAGACGAGATCGCCCAGGTCGCCAGCGTGTCCGCCCAGGACAACGACATCGGCAATCTGATCGCTGAAGTGATGGATAAAGTCGGCAAAGACGGCGTCGTCACCGTCGAAGAGTCGCGCGGTCTGGAATTCGAGACCGAGTACGTCGAAGGGATGCAGTTCGACCGCGGCTACATCAGCCCGTATTTCATCACCAGCCCGGAGTCGATGGAAGCCGTCATCACCGAGCCGTACATCCTGATCTACGAAAAGAAGATCAGCGCCGCCGCCGACATTGTGCCGCTGCTGGAAAAGCTCGTCCAGATCGGCAAGCGTGATGTGGTCTTGATCACCGAAGATGTGGATGGCGAAGCCCTCGCCACGTTGGTGCTGAACAAGCTGCGCGGCATGTTGAACGTGCTGGCGATCAAGGCACCTGGTTTCGGCGATCGCCGCAAGGCGATGCTGCGTGACATCGCCATCCTCACGGGCGGCACCGTCATCAGCGAAGAGACCGGTCGCAAGCTGGAGACCGTCACCCTGCAGGACCTCGGTCGCGCGGGCAAGGTCGTCTCCACCAAAGACAACACCGTGATCGTGGACGGCACTGGCGACTCCAGCCAGATCGCCGGGCGCATCGACGAAATCCGTAAGGAAATCGACCTCAGCACCAGCGATTACGACAAGGAAAAGCTCCAGGAACGTCTGGCGAAGCTGAGCGGCGGCGTGGCGATCATCCGCGTCGGCGCAGCCACCGAGACCGAGCTGAAGGAAAAGAAGCACCGCGTTGAAGACGCATTGAGCGCGACTCGCGCCGCCGTCGAAGAAGGTATCGTCCCCGGTGGTGGTGTGGCGCTGATCAACGCCGTTTCCTCGTTGGACGACATCAAGCTTGAGAACGAAGACGAGCAGACCGGCGTGCAGATCGTCCGCCGCGCGCTGGAAGCTCCGATGCGCAAAATCGCCGCCAACGCTGGCGTCGATGGTGCAGTCGTGATCCAGGAAGTTCGTCGCCAGCAGAAGGCGCAGAACAACCACAAGATCGGTTACAACGTGATGACCGGGGAATATGGCGACATGATCGCCGCCGGAATCCCCGACCCGGCGAAGGTGACACGCGGCGCTGTTGAAAATGCCGCATCGATCGCCTCGATGATCCTGACCACCGAGGTCCTGATCACCGACATGCCAGAGCGTGACAAGCCGTCGGCACAGCCTCCGATGCCCGAATATTAGTCTCAACACCCGAAAGGGATGTTGTGGAGGGCATGGCGTGCCATGCTCTCAAAAACAGGACGCCCGGCGTATGCCGGGCGTCCTGTTTTTCATATGCGCTTATTGTGCTGCACGCTATAATTGAGGCAAAAACGCGGGTCATCCTGACATACTGCTATTCCGATGGCAACCGATACACGAACGCGCCCGGAAAATCCGCCTCGACCTGTTTGCGCTTGCCGCTCCAACTGTCGATGGCGATCCTGAAGACGCTGGTGCGCACCATCTCGTCGGGGTGAATGGCGCGGTAGTCGCGTCCCGGTCGCAGATGCGGCGCGTATTTGTCGAGCAGCCGTTGCAGCGCTGCTTCTGCCTCGGCACCGTCGATCACTGCCGCGCGTCCAAACACGGTCACCCCGGCATACTCGACGCTGAATTCCAGCGCTTCGTCGGCGGGCAGCAGACGCCCCATCTCGCTGACGCTGAAGCAGACGCGCGCCTCGGTATCAGCGCCGGCGCCGGCATCGATATTGGCGCGCGTGCGTCCGACCCGTGCGGTGTGGGTGTAAATGGCATGAGCATCGGCGTCGTATACGAACAGATTCGAGTTGATGAACGGCTGCCCGTCATGCACGGTCGCCAGCGCGCCAAACGCGGCGTGGGTGAGATAGTCGCGGATCCAGATATCATCCTCGACCTCACGATCGCTGCGGCGGACGGCATTGGCGGCGAGGGCGCTGTAATCTTTGGACATGGATGGGGTCTCCGACAGATAGAATCACCCGATCAGCGTAGCCGACCGCCACCAGGCGGCTCTATGTCCAACTATGACCATACATAGGTTTGGTTTACGCGGGCTGGTGAACGGGTGCATCCAAGCAGCAGAAGCGCTCGGCGCCGTAGGGACTGCATCACGCCCGCCCCACCGTGTGGATCACCAGCAGCGCCCCGGCACCGACCGTCACCGTCGCGCGCGCGCCTGCCAGCACGTTGCTCACGCCGCGCGCCGGACCGAAACGCAGCGTCCCGGCACGCAGTGGGTAGACCAGCCCGTCGGTGTCGATCCCGCTCGCATCGCCCGCCAGTGGCAGCAACGAGACGGTATCGCCCGGCGCGCCGTCAATCGTCGTCGTGCCGACCCCCACCAGCCACGCCTCCTGTTTACCCGCCACCAGCCGCACATCGCGCCCGATCAGCTCAGGCAGCGCCAGCAGGTAGACATTGCTCAGGGTTTGATCCAGCCGATCGCCGACACCGCCGATCACGCGAATCCAGTCGGCAGCGCGTTCAGCGGCGCACAGCAGCGCCAGTTCGAGATCGGTCTCGTCTTTGGCGGCGGGATAGCGCATGATCTGCGCGCCGACGCGCTGTGCCCACGCCAGATCGTCAACGGCAACCGAGTCCATGTCGCCGATTACGACATGCGGCAGTCGTTCATAATGGCGCGCCAGCCGCGCGCCCCCATCCGCCGCGATTGCCAGCGCATCCGGCGCATCGTCGAGCGCGCGCCGCACCATCGCGCCGTCGTTGGGATCGCCGTTGGCGAAGATCAGGGCGCGTCTTATCTTTAAGTCCATCGTCTTTTCTCTAAACCACTGAATCGCGGGGCGTCCATCACGAAACAATCCTCGCATTTCTTCACGTCTTCCTGCCTTCGTGTTCAAATTCTGGTCTTTATTTTTTTCTCCTCCTCCGTGCCCTGCTGTTCAATCTTTTTTCTTTAGCGATTGCGCCGCACCCAGCGATCGCGCAGCGCCAGCTTGCTGATGTCTGGCACCTCGAGAAACTCGCTCGCCAGCCGCGCGAACCGTTCCTCTTCCAGCATCGGAAAATGCCCGACTTTAGGCAGCAGCAGCGCGATCAGACTGCTCTCTTTGTCGGCGGTGACATATTGCAGCACCTCGTCGGAGGGCGGCGGGATCAGCGTATCGTCGCCGCCGTGAATCAGCATAACCAGATTGGGGAGCTGGCGCACGCGGTCGAGCATCGTCCCGGCATCGAAATTTTCGATCGAGGCGGTGATCGCGCGCGGATCGGCGCGGCGCGCATCGACCGCGACCTCTTTAGGGGCATCTTCAGGACGTTTGTAGGCGCGTGCCAGCAGCATATCGGGCGTGGCGCCGCCGATGATATTTTTGAGTGGATTGTAAGCGGCGACAGGTAGCGCTGGCGCGTGAATGCCTCCTAACGCGATCTGTTCCAGCTCCGGCGCCAATCCACCCTTAGCGCGGGCAGCCGCCAGCAGCGCGGCGCGCATGGCACTGGTGGCGCTCGGCAGCGTCGGTGCATTGGGGTTGGCGTCCATCACCTGGGCAGTGGCAGCGCGGCTCTGTAGTGCCCGCGAGGCAGGGACGCGATGCGCCAGATCGCCAGGATCGTACAGCGGCGCGCTGACCAGCAGTGTGCGCGGCACTTTGTCGGGGTGGCGGCGGACGAACTCGGTGGCGAGGACGGCGCCCAGTCCGTGCCCGATCATGGCAGTCTTTTGGATACCCATGCGATCCATGAAATCTTCGAGCAGTGCCAGTTGATGTTCGAGCGTGTAATGCGTCGGCTTGCGCGCCGAGTCGCCAAAGCCGAACAGGTCGATGGCGTAGACGCGGAACTTGATCGCCAACACCTGCGCCAGCGACGCCATGTAGCGCCACGAACCGACCCAGGAATGCACCAGCACCACCGGGCGCCCTTGTCCAAAGGGTTCGTAATGGATGATACCGCCGTGATCGCTGGTGATGGCGCTCATACCGCTCCGTTCTATCGGCGTCCGCGCATCAGCGCGGGCTGCCGTTCTGTCCGAGAATTTCATTGATACGTCGGATCAGGTCGTCGGGCGAGAATGGCTTGAGGATATAGGCGTAGGCGCCCACGTCCAATCCGGTCTGCACTTCCTCGTCCTGACCCTTTGCCGACAAAAACACGACCGGGGTATTTTTGAGTGCGTCGACCGTCTTGATCTGACGGCATGCCTCGTACCCGGTCATCTTGGGCATACGCACATCCATCATAATCAGATCGGGCAATATGCGCATGGCGTGCTGCACCGCTTCTTCGCCATTGGCGGCTGAGGTCACCTGGTGTCCAGCGAAACTGAGCGTGAAATTGATTAGATCGCGGATATCGCGTTCGTCTTCCGCGATGAGAATATGTGCCATACAACCTCCGTGTGTCGTGTGCAATTTTTAGACGGCACGATTGTGGGTGCCGTGCGGACGCATCATTATGCGTCCCTGCGGGCGTCCAGCAGCGGCATGTCCTCGACCGTCGGGGCGACGCGCGGTCCCTCGACGGGCAGCGCGATATAGAAGGTCGTCCCGACACCGACGGTGGACTCGAACCAGACATCCCCCTCGTGCATCTCCACCAGCGCCTTGACGATCGACAAGCCCAGGCCCGTCCCCGCCACATCCATCACCAGCGCGTTTTCGTCGTAGCGCTCGAAGCGGTTGAAGATGCGATCGTGAAATTCTTCCGGGATACCGATCCCGGTGTCGGCGATGCGCACCAGGATTTGCGAGCGCTCCGCCTCCATGCGCGAGTCGGCGCTGACAGTGATCGTACCACCAACGCGAGTATAATTGTACGCATTGTCGATGATATTGCCGATAATCTGTACGATTTTCAAACGGTCGGCGCGGATCAGCGGCAGACCCGGCGCGATCTCGACATCCAGGGCAATGTGCTTTTCGACATTCTGCGGACGGGCGCGACTGGCAGCGGCGCTGTCCTCGATCACCTCGCGCAGATCGACATTTTGCAGCGACAGTCGATCGCGTCCGCTGTCGATGCGCGAAATATTGAGCAGGTCACCGACCAGGCTGGACAGACGGTCGGCGTTGCCCTTGATCGTCTGCAGAAAGCGTTTTTGGGTGTCGGTCGGCTGTCCGGCGGCACCGCCCAGTAACAGCTCGGCATAGCCCATGATACTGGTCATCGGCGTGCGCAGCTCGTGCGAGACGTTGGCGATGAATTCGCTCTTCATGCGATCGACTTCCACATCGCGGGTGACATCGCGGAACACCGACACCGTGCCCAACGACTGCACGCCCATGAACACGGCGGCGGCGCGCACGCTGACCACGCGGGCGCCGATCTCCAGGCGATCGATCGTCAGCTCGCTGGCGGAGCGACGCGCATCCCCGATCCAGCTCGTCAGACGACTGACCCACCGATAGGCGGTCGAGTACTGCGTCCCCAGGCGTGTGAGTGTCTGCCCCAGGGCGTAGTCGCGCGGAATGTCGAGGATGGTGGCGGCGGCGCGGTTGAACAGCAGGATTTGCCCGTCGGCGTCCGCCAGCAGCACCCCGTCGGCGATACCTTCCAGAATAGCGGAATTCTTTTCGGCTTCTTCCTGCTCGGCGCGCAGCAGCTTGGTCATGCGGTCATTCTGTTCGCGGATCAGGCTGTACAGCTCGGCGTTGTTGACCGCCGACGCGATCTGATTGGCGGCTGCCAGCACCAGCCGCAGCTGGGGCACCGTGAATTGTCCGACCGCGCGCCCGAACAGCACGATCACACCCTGAATCTCGTCGTTGTTCTCCAGCACCACCCCCAGCGCGCTGCGCCAGGACGCGGCGCCGGGCAGGTCACGATCCCAGAAGGGGGCATTGTGCAGATCGTCGATCAGGGTCGAACGCTCGTGCTGCACCAGCCAGTTGGCAAAACGTTCGGCGGGCATCCGCTCGATCTGCGACTCGGTCAGCAGCGCGGTCATGCCGCTGCCGCTCATACGCACCAGCTTGTTTTCGCCGTCGATCAACGCCGCACGGGTGTACAGGCGTTCGTCCATCGGATCGATCAGCGTGATGAAACCGGCGTCGGCGCTGGCGGCGCGGGCGCTCATCTCCAGCGACCGGGTATAGATGCGATCGGCGTCCAGCGAGCGCGCCAGCTCGGAGGTGATCTGGTAGAGCGCCTCCAGACGGTCGCGTTCCTCTTGCAGCTCGCGGGTGCGTTCATCGACGCGGGTGTTCAGCTCGGCGGCAAAGCTGCGCACGCGCTCGAACAGGCGCGCGTTTTGCAGCGTGGCGGCGAGCTGGGTGGCGATGGCGTTGAGGACACGCTGATCGTTCAGCCCGAACGGGCGGCGCTGCCCGCGATCGCGGATCGCCAGCACGCCCAGGATTTCATCGCCCGCCAGCAGCGGCACACCTAAAAAGCGCGTGGTGTCCGGGTCGAGGGTGATGATCCCCAGATTGCGGCGCACCTCTTCAGCGGTCGGGCTGACTCCGCCCAGCGAGAGCGGACGGCGGTTGCGAATGACGAACGACAATTCGTCGTCACCGAGCGCGCGCGGCGGCACATCGAGATCGCGCCCGGCGTAGACCACCATCGGAAATGCGATCTGCTGCTTGTCGGCGTCGTAGAGCGCGACCGCGATCTCTTCCGCTGAAGTCAGGTTGACGATCTGCTCACGAATGATGGCGATGATGTCGCCCACATCCATCGTGGACGAAATGGCGAAGCTGACATCGTTGATGATCAGCGATTGCTCGACCTGTGCCGCCGTCTCCATCGAGAGGCGGGCGTTTTCGATCGCGGTGGCTGCCTGGGCGCCGAGCGACTGCGCCATACGAATCTCGCGGTGACTGAACGACTTGAGCGCGGCGCGCATGTCGATCTGCATGATGCCGATCACCTGATCGCGCACGATCAGCGGCACCAGCATACGTTCGCGCACGGCGGTCAGGCTCATATCGACGCGCTCGCTGGGATCGGCGTCCATATCGATGGTGCGCACGACTACGATCTGTGCCTGACGCAGCGCGAACGACTTGGCAGGGAAGTCGCGCAGCCGGATCAGCGCTCCCTTGCGATCGACATTGCCGTCGCGGTCTTCATCTTCGGAGCTGAATTCCATCTCGATGATCAGCGCCTCTTCCACATTGTCGTACAGCATCACCGCCGCGTCCTGCAGATCGAGCGCCTGCAGCGCCAGACGGGTGACGCTGCGCAGCACGTCGTCGAGGTCGAGCGTGTAGGCGGTCGCCTGGGTCGCCTCCAGCAGGGTTTCCAGCTCGCGCGTGCGCACGAGCGTCTGTTCGAGCAGGCTGGCGTTCAGGACGCCAATAGCCGCCTGGTTGGCAATGATACCCGCCAGTTCGAGCTTTTCCGGGTCAAAGATGCGATCCGGCTCGGTGGTGGTCAGCTCGAAAATACCGGTCACCTGGGCAGCCAGGGTCATCGGCAGCAGCGCGTAGCTGGTGATGTCGTCGCGCTCCAGATGCGTCGGCTTGAGCGGGGCGGTGCTGCTCGCCAGGTTCTCGATCAGCAGCGGCGCGGGCTGATGAATCAGGCGATCGAATACCGGACGGGCATCGAACGAGAACACTTCGTAAGGGGGCGCATCGCCGCGCGGAAAATCGACGACCGCGCGCACGACGTGCATCTCACGCTCGACCAGATACGCCCGTGACAGCGGCAGATCGAGCAGCATGGCGATCTCCTGCAGCGCGATCTCCATGACGTTTTCGGTGTCGAGCGACTGTGCCAGCGACACCGAGACGCGGTTAAGCAGGCTCAGGCGCTCGGTACGTGCGCGCGTATCCGCGAACAGACGGGCGTTCTGCACCGCGATTCCAGTGAGGCTGGCGATACGGCGGATCAGCCCGTTTTGCTCGTCGAACACGGTCAGGTCGTCGATCTCGCTGCCCAGATGCAGCGCGCCCAGCACCAGACCGCCCGCGATCAGCGGCACGACCAGCGACATCCGTTCCCCGACCTCCCACCAGCGCGCCAGATCGCGCAGTCCGACGGCGGCGGGATCGTCGCGGTTGTACAGGTGTTCTTCACCCGTCTCGAACGCCAGACTCATGGCGGTATCGCTCAAATCGACGCGGGTTTCGCGCGACACCTGTACCGCGCCGTCGGTCGCGCCGGTGCCAGCTTCGACCCGGATCACGTCGAACGAACGCCCACCGACACTGAGCAGCGCGACGGTCATGCGCGCGAACTGCACCATGCCCAGCGTCCCGGTCGCCACACCGCGCACGATGTCCTGAATGTCGAACGTGCTGGAGATAGCGCCCAGCACCTGATTCAGCCGCGCTTCCTGTTCGGCGCTGCGTAACGACGCGTTGAAAAGGCGGCTGTTTTCCATCGTGGTCGCCGCCTGATGGGCGAACACTTCCAGAATTTCGACCACGCTGCGATCGGGACGCTTGCTGTCGAACGGACGATCGAGGCTCATCATACCGAGCAAATCGCCGCTCACGCCGATCAGCGGCACCAACAGCATGTCACCGTCGTGCCAGTCGGTCTTGCCGCGCGGGTGCATGGTGCGGGTGACGGCGATGCCGCCGCCAAAGGCATCCATGCCATCGACATACCAGTCGGTCAGCTTGCTGAAGGGGAAAAAGTAGGACTCGCTGATGCGGTACTGAGTCTTTTCAAAGAGCTGATCCAGATTGGGGCGCGCGATCGTGAGCGCGCGGCTGTTTTCGAATGCTTCCAGCGGCAAGCCCGCCTGGGTGACGCGACGCAGCACATTTTCGACCGGATCGACCATCAGCATGATCACGGTGTCGTAGCCGATACTCTGACCGACGCTGAAGGCGATCGCCTCCAGCATCGACACCGTATTGGTCGATGATTGCAGCACCTGACCGAGTTCAAAAATCTGGTTGAGCTGTTCGACGCGGCGGGCGAGACGGTTGCTGCGCTCCTGATTTTCCAGGTAACGGCGGTTGTTGCCGTAGCTCAACGATGCTTTTGACGCCAGCGTCTCCAGAAATGTCCCTGCCAGCTTATCGAAATGCCCCGGTCGCTCGTCCCAGAGATGGATGACACCGACGACATTTTCCTCGTAGGTGAACGAGACGGCGATCGCAGATCGCGCGGTCACGGGATTGGCTTTCGGCGCGCCGTCGGTCTGATAGTCCTCGACGATCACGGCGCTGGCGGTCTGCGCTGCCAGCGCTTCGATCGACGCCGTGCCGCTCAGACGTTCACCCAGGCGCCGCTCGATGATCGGCTGCTGGGGAGTGCGCCATTCGGTGGGCGGGAAGAACAGCGCGATCGATCCGGAGGCTTCCAGCGCGCGAATGGCTTCGTGGCGGATCACACCGAGGGTCTGATCGAGGTCGAGGGTGAGCGCCAGCTCGTTGGACACGCGCGAAATCGCGTCCAGCTCCTGCAGACGACGGCGCATGTTCTGCCCGGTCGTCTGTGCCAGGCGCACGCGATCGAGCGCGGCGGCGATATGCACCGCGACCGCTTGCAGCGTGCGCAGATCGTCCTCGGTGTAGAGTGGCTCGGTGCGGTTGATCACCCCCATCTCACCGAGCGACTGATCGCCCACGATCAGCGGCACCATGATGACGGTTTGAAAGCCGAGCGCCTCGACAAAGCGACGGTAATCGGGCAGCAGTCGTTTGTCATCTTCGAGATCGTTGCTCAGGAACGAGCGGCGCGAGATCGCCACGCTGTACTCGAAGCCTTTAGAATAGGCGTCGAAAACCAGCGTCTCCGGCAGATCGATATTGTAGACATAGGACGGATAGGTCTTGATATTGCCCGTCTCGGAGTCGATCACGTTGATGAACGACTGTGGACTGCCGATCAGATGCGCGACCTCGCGCAGCAGCGGGGCAAAGCTGTCGTCGGTGGTATTGACCGCACCCGCGTATTCCGCGATCCGGCGGATCGACTCGGACACATCGACCTGTGCCTGCACTGCGCGGAACAGGCGCGCGTTTTCGATCATCGTGCCGACCTGGGCGGCGTAGATTTGCAGCAGGCGCGCGTCCTCGTCGGTGAAGTCGCGTCCGTCGCGCGGGTTGGACACCTGGATCACCCCGATGCGCTGTCCGGCGGCGGGCAGCGCGGCGATCAGCGTCTTGTAAATCTCCGAGACGGCGACCACCTCTGCCAGTCCCGCGCTGTAGATCAGGCGGTCGGTCGAGGCGGCGTTGGTGTACCAGTAATCCTCGTTTTCGTACACCATCGCCATTGGACTTTCGGGCGGCACTTGAATGACGTAGTCCGCCGCGTCCATCCCGTAGAAGGGTTCCTGGGCGGTCAGGCGTGCGCCAGCCGCATCCAGCAGCAGCACGCCGCACATCTCGACATTCATCATGCGCGCCAGCCGCTCGGTGATGCTGGCGTAAAACTGATCGGTATGCCCGATTGCGCTGAACACCTGCGAGATTTCCTGCAAGCCCGCCAGCTCGCTCTCGCGGATGCGCTCCTGCGCCGCCAGCCGCATATTCTCGATGGCGATCCCGACCTGTGCCGCCAGCGGACGCAGATTGCGCGCGTCGCGGTCGCTGAAGCCGGTGGCGCTGTTCTTGTTGAAGACCACCAGCATCCCGACGCGCTTGATCCCGATGATCAGCGGCATCAGCAGCGCGCTGCGCACGCCCGCCGTGTTGTACAGCAGCGTGAGACCAAGCTCGTCGGCGGCGGGCTCGTCGGCAATATCCGAGGTGAACCAGTAATCGCGCTGCGACCAGATATCGTGCGCCGCGCTGCCCGCGCTCACCATAATGATGAAGTTGCGCACGATCACGGGCGGCAACCCGTGAAAATGCGGCTGCGGCACCAGGCGGGCGCGCCGTTCATCGTAGATCAGCGCGCCCGCCATCTGCGCATCGAGCAGCCGGGCGGTGCGCTCGGACAAGGTGGCAAAGACCGTCTCCGGCGCGGTGATCAATGCCTGTTGATCGACCACCAGCTGCAGATCGGCGATCTCGCTGACGCGGCGATTTTGCTCGTTGTACAGCTCGGCATTGGCGATCGCGGTGGCGATCGGACGGGCGATATTTTGCAGCAGCGCCAGCCGCGCCGTGTCGAATCCGCCGACTTTGGCGGCAGCCAGTTCAAAGGTGCCGATGAAGCGATCGCCCAGCAGCAGCGGAATGCCGACGAAACTCTGGTAGCCGCTGTTCGTCAGCTTTGGACGCACGACATCGACCGCGGCTGCATCTGCGACCAGGACGGGCTGGCGTTTCTCCGCGATCCAGCCGCTGATTCCCTCGCCCAGCTGATACACGCCGCCCACCTCGGACAATGCCAGCACGTACATCATATCGCCCACCCAGCCGCGCGGCGTCAGGGTGGCAGACTTTTCATCCCAGAGGGTGATCTCGCCTGCGTCGGCGGGGATACGCTTGCGCACGATCGACAGCAGCGTCTGCAAGACCGGCTCGACGCCTTGCGCGGCGTTGACGGTCTCACCGATCTCACCGATCAGCGCCAGCGCCATCTGCGGATCGTAGGCGTTGGCATCGCCGGTGCGCGCCAGGTCGCGCAGCACGACGATGGTGCGCACCTCGCCCTGTTCGTTGATGCGGCGCGATTCGGCTTGCAGCCAGCGCCGATTGATTTGCAGCGTCGCCTGAGTCTCGTGGGTGAGCAGATCAAAAAAAACATCGACCGGCTCGGCACAGCCCGCGATCGACTCGATGCTGAGCGTGGTGGCACCCATCCAGTCGCGCAGCATGTCGTTGCTGTAAATCAGTCTGCCGCGCGGATCGGCGATCAGCACGCCGTCGCGCTGACCGACAATCGGCAGATTGGAGTAGCTCACTTCTGAAGAAGAGACGGCTGTCTCCAGGCGTTCACGCTGCAACGCCCACAGGAACAGCCACGCCAGCACGACCAGCGCACCTACGAATAAAATGAGTGCCAGTGCCATCAGCTTTCAACCCGCCTGTGCGGACGCGCTGTAGCACGTCCCTACAATTATGCGGAGGCGCCGTCGGGACGCGCTACAGCACGTCCGGCGCGGAGGCAGTTGGCGGTGGTGGGCATCATCGCTTACCAGGACGTGACCAGATTGGCGCCCGCGCCATCCTGCCCGCTCAAGCCGCGCCGACGATCTTCTGCCGCCAGCTCGGTGATCTCGCGTATATCGGAAAACTGATGGGTGCGCGTCGAGACAGTGCCGACCGCCAGCGTCATCAATTCGACCTGGCGCTCTCCATACAGGCTGTCGGGCACCAGGATGTAACCGCGCTCGCGGTCGATGAACGAGTAATGCTGCTTGACTTTATCGTTGAACCGTTCAGCCAGCAGGTCGCGCAGCTTATCCGGCTCGCCCGCATGAGTGATGATGATGAAGTTGTCGCGTCCGGGGTGTCCGGCGTAATCGTCGAGCGTCCCCGCCTCGTCGATGACCTCCCCGATCAGCACCGCCATGAAGCGGATCACCTCGTCGCCCGCGACAAAGCCGTACACGTCGGTGAACGAGTCGAACTGATTGATCTTGATGTCGAAATACGTCCACTGCTTGTTGTCGTGCATCAGCGTGCGCAGGTGATCCTCGATCAGCCGTCCGGTCGGCAGGTTCGACTTGGAGTCGATCTGCGTCTGACGGTTGGCAGCGGTGATCGCGTTTTGCACGCGCAGCTTGAGTTCTTCGATATCGAACGGCTTGGTGATGTAATCGTCCGCGCCCAGCTCCAGTCCTTGTATCCGGTCGCTGCGTTCGTCACGCTGCGTCAGGAAGATGATCGGGATATGACTGGTGCGGGTGGTGGTGCGCAGTTCGCGGCATACGTCGTAGCCATTCATGTCAGGCAGCATGATGTCCAACACGATCAGATTCGGCAGCTGTTTGCGGGTGGTAGACAGGGCGTCGCCCCCGCGTGCAGCCACCTGCACCTCATAGCCCTGGGAACTGAAGTAAATCTTCAGCATATTCGAGATGTCGAAGTCGTCTTCGACGACCAGGATTCGCCCTTTGCTCATCAAGTTTGCCCCATCTGAACCCACGCCGCATTGTGCGCGCGTCAGGATGCCATTCGTCGCTGTCTACAACTATACCGATGAAATGGCGCGAGCGCTAGAATCCGGCGCAAGTGGTGCGAATCTCGTAAAAGCATTATCATCCTGATCGGAATCAAATTGAATCTCATGCGGGTTTGGCATGCCAAACCCTGCGACCGACGCGCGCAGGGACGCATAACGATGCGCCCGTATTGGCATGAGATTGGCACGACAAACCGATGTAAACAGGAAACCAGCATGACTAAACGATCGCTTTCGCCACAGCTCGCGCGGCTCACCCTCGCGTTGATTCTCTCTCTGGGCGTATTCGCCTGGATCATCGTGACCGTGACGCGCGCCGCCACCATCACCGTCGATTTTGCCACCGACGGCGACGGCACACTGGGATCGCTGATCGGTGATGGACAGTGCAGCCTGCGCGAGGCGATCGAAAATGCCAACAACAATAATGCGGGCTATCCCGACTGCGATGCGGGCGCCGCTGGCAACGACAATATTCAAATCAGCGTCGCCACTGTGACGCTGGAATCGTCGATCTCGATCATCTCCGAGATCACGTTCCAGAATGCGACCGAAATTTCCGGCGGCGACACTACGAATATGTTCGTGGTCGCCAGCGGCGGCATCCTCAATCTGAGCAACCAAACGCTGCGCAACGGCGCCAATACGTCTGGCGGCGCGATCCTTCAGCAGGGGGGCACGGTCGCCTGTGATGGCACGCGCTTCGAGAACAATGTCGCTGAATTCGACGGCGGCGCCATTCGCGGTGAAGGTACGCTCTCGATCGACGGCTGCATCTTCGAGAACAATACTGCCGGAGACAACGGCGGCGCGATCTCCCATTTTGGCTTTCTGCCGCTGACCAGCATCGGCGGTATCTTCCGCGACAATACCGCAGGCACCGACCCCGCCGGGCAGACCAACGGCGGCAGAGGCGGCGCGATCGCGGTGAGTTTCTCCCCCAGCACCATTTCAGGCAGCGCCTTCGACGGCAACACGGCGGATTCCGGTGACACCGACTTTGGCGGCGGCGGCGCGATCTTCAACAGCTCTGATACGCCGCTCGGCATGGTGATCACCGCCAGCGGCTTTTCGGGCAACACGGTCGCTGGCGACAACGGACGCGGCGGCGCCATCCTCAACGCGCCCGGCTCGTTTCTGTTCATCAACTACTCGCATTTCGGCACCGTGCCGCAGACCATCCCCTTCCCGCTCAATACGCTGGTCGATCCCAACAGCGTGACCGGAACGGCATCGAATGGCGGCGCCATTTATACCACCGGTCCGACGCTCGTCCTGGGTTCGTCGTTCATCGGCAATACCAGCGCCAACGACGGCGGCGCCTTTGGCAGCGACTCCAGCGGCGACAATGTGACCATCGCCAACAGCACTTTCAGCGACAACAGCGCCGCCAATCAGGGCGGGGCGCTTTATCAGGTCAGGAATGACGATCTGACCACGCTGGTCAACGTCACCATCGCCAACAACAGCGCGGCGGCGGGCGGGGGCGGCGGCATCTTCAACCAGGGTGATGGCGACAGCCTCGATATCATCTTCGACGAGATTCTGCTGCAAAACACCATCCTCGACAGCAACACGGGTGGCAACTGCGCGGGCGGCACGGCATCGGCAGAAAGCGTGAACAGCATCGCCTTTGGCAGCACCTGTCCGGGCGCGCCCATCGGGACGGGTGATCCGATGCTGGCTGCCAACGCACAGCCGATCTTCAGCCTGCCCAACGCGATCAGCTTCGCCTTTCCGCTCCAGGCGGGCAGCGCGGCGCTCGGTACGGGCAGTCAGGTCATTTGCAGCGGGCTCCCTGTTCTCAACTTCGATCAACAGGGTATCCCGGCGGCGCGTCCGTCGGGCGATCCGATGTGCGACATGGGCGCGTTGGAGTCCGATCTTGCCGGTGCGACGCCCACGCCTACGCCGTCCAGCACCTCGACTCCCTCCAGCACACCCACCGAAACCGCTGTCCCATCCGAGACGCCGACGCCGACGCCGACAGCCTCCAGTACCCTGACGCCGACCGCGACCGCCAGCGAGACCAGCACGCTCACGCCGACGCCGACCGCCACCGAAACGTCGAGCTTCACCGAGACGCCGACGCCGACCGAAACATCGAGCTTCACCGAGACGCCGACGGCAACCGCCACCGAAACGTCGAGCTTCACCGAGACGCCGACGGCGACCGCCACCGCAACGTCGAGCTTCACCGAGACGCCGACGGCGACCGCCACCGCAAC
>DAOTUN010000073.1:0-42163 GCA_034437395.1 Anaerolineae bacterium
TGCTTTAGCCATTTTTGATCATTGCTGTTCACTTTCATATGCGATATTCTCTGCGCAACTTACGCGCGACGTAAAGTCCGGTGAGGGAGCGCATTTTGCAGTTGAAGGTGTGGAACACGCCGGGGCGTCGGCGAACAAACCCGTAGACGCCGTAAGACCCCTGCTCGCAGGGGCAGCGTTGCCTGATGGGAGAAGCCCAAGCCTTTAGGCTTGGGAGTACGTCACGAGCGATCCTCTCCATGATTACTGCTGTTCGACAGGCTGCGTCGGCATCTCATAGGCGATGCTCGTCATGAAGTCGGCGTCCAGGTCGGCGATGAAGCGCGCCATCAGCCGTCCGGCGCGGGTCACGTCGCGCAGATCGAGCGTCTCGACGGGGGAGTGCATGTTGCGGATCGGCACCTCCAGCAGCAGCGTCGGCACGCCCTCGCGCGCCACCTGGATCGCCCAGGCGTCCGTCCCGCTGGCGCCGGGGATCACATCATCCTGGAGTCTGAACTCGTACTTTTTGGCGGTCTCTTTGATCTTCTCGACCAGCTTAGGATGAAAGTTGGGTCCGATGCCGAGCGCGGGTCCGCCGCCCATCTCGCAGGCGGTGGCGCTGTCCACGCCTGGCTGCGGCGCGAAGGTCACATCGAGGGCGATGGCGATGTCCGGCTGAATCTGGTAAGCAGCCGTCGCGGCGCCGTACAAGCCTATTTCTTCCTGTACTGTCGCGGCGGCATACACATCCCATCCGTGCTGCAGCCCGTGCAGCTCGTGCAGACAGACCGTGATCGCCGCAATACAGGCACGATCATCCATCGCTTTTCCAGCGACTTTATGACCGAGCAGATCGATCATCGGCGCGTCGATGGTGATCAGGTCACCAGGGCGCACCAGGCGCGCGACCGTCTCGGCGTCGAGTCCGACATCGACGACCAGATCGTCGAAGCCCGGAAACCTGCCGCGTTCGGCTGCGGTGAGCAGATGCGGGGGCGCCGCCGCGACCACTCCGGGCAGCCGTTCGCGTCCATGCACCAGCACGGGCTGCGCGGGCATGATGCGATTATCGACCCCGCCCACATCGTGGACGTAGAGAAAGGCGCCCTCGACGTGCCGCACCATCAGTCCGATCTCGTCCATGTGCGCCGCCAGCATGATCCGGCGGCGCGGTTCGGCGGTTTGCGTCCCGCGCCTGATACCGATCAGGCTGCCTAGTCCGTCGGTCTGTATTTCGTCCACCAGAGTCTGCCAGGCGTCGCGCAGCACGTCACGAATGGCGCCCTCGTGCCCGGATGGGGCGTGCGACTCGGTCAGGGTCTTCAAATGTGCTTTTACGTCGAAGGTCATGATCGTCTCTCATTGGAAACAGACGCAAACAGACGGAAACAGGCATGAAAACAGACCGTAAAAATTGTCACGACCCCGGCGGGATCGGCGTATCGAGCATGATCGGCGTCTCAAACACGAATGGCGTCTCGGTGGGCGTGGGCGTCCAGGTCCAGGTGGGGATGGGCGTCTCGGTAGCCAGAGGGATGGTCGTGTTGGTCGGATAGGGCGTCGTGGTCGGGAAGGGCGTGTCAGTCGGGAAGGGGGTCAGTGATGGTGCAACGGTACTGGTCGGAAAGACGAAGATCGGCTGCGTCGGCGCGACCGTCGGCGGGAAGACCGCTGGCAGCGTGACGATGATCTGCGACGGCAGCGGGATCGCCGTGACAAAGCCGAGCGCGGTATTGGTCGGGTTGACTCCGGGTTGCAGGGTGTTGAAGGTCAGCGGCGTATTGGTGGCGTTGATGTTGGCATTGGGATTGCGCGTCGGGGTCTGGGTCGCGCGACCGGACAGCCCGGCGCCAGGTGCGGTGGCGAACAGGATGATGCCGACACAGTAAAAAGGCAGTGTGCCGATGATGATAAAAAACAGCAGCGCGCGGATGTTGCGGCGCTGGCGGTCGATCGCCGTGAGTTGGTTCATGGCAGGGTGCGCTCCCGGTGTGCGATGATGATCATAACATCGAAGTGCCGAGCGCGCGATGTTGATACAATACGCCATCGACAAACTCGCGCCTGCGATAGTAGCCGCGCGTCCCGACCGCCGCAATGACCGCCAGCGTGGTGTAGCCTTCAGCAGCGGCGATGGCAGCGGCGCGCTCGATCAGACTGGCGCCGAGTCCGCTGTGCTGTGCCTTGCCCGACCCGGACTCCCCGATCTCGATCGACTGTCCATAGACATGCACCTCGCGGATCATCGCCGCGCCGCGCAATTCGTCGGTGATCGGAGCGACGGCGAGCGAGGGCAGCGACAGCCGCAAAAAACCGACGATCATGCGGTCGGGCGTGATCCACTGCAAAAAGACTTCCTGCCCAGTGCTGACCGTGTAGCGCATCTCGTCCAGAATCAGCGATTCGGTGTCGATGCCGTGCTGACGAATCTCACGCGCGCGGATGTCGCGCCCGCGTTCGCCGCGTTTTGCGAGCTCGATCTCCGCGATCTGGCGGAAATTGGTCATCTGATTGCCATCCACGATATCGGTGCCGGGAATGTCACGGATGATGCGGGTGAGGCGGCAGTATTCCGGGGTGGCGCGCAGACAGCCGACGATCGTCTCCAGTAGTTCGTCATAGGTGTAGGGACGCCATGTGCCGTCGCGGTACTGGCGCATCAGTTCAGCGCTCTCGATCAGCGAACACGGGTAAATCTTCAGCTCGTCGGGGCGAAAGTCGGCATCGTCGAACAGGCGGGCGTAGTCGGCAACATCGTCTGTCGGCGTCGAGCCGTACAGATTGGGCATCCAGTGTGCGTGAATCTTGAATCCTGCCGAACGCAGCAGATGCAGCGCGCGACGGGACGCCGCGACGGTGTGCCCGCGCCGATTGAGTCGGAGTACCTCGTCGTTCAGACTTTGCAAGCCAATCTGCACTTTGGTGCAGCCCAACCGACGGATGCGCAGCACCTCGGCGGCGTCGATGTGATCGGGGCGGGTCTCGATGACCAGTCCGACACAGCGGGCAGGGGCAGTCTCGTTGAAGCGATGGGCGGCGTCGAGTTCGTCCCAGGTGGCGTATTCGCTGATCGGGGAGCGGACGCGCGCGCCGTCGATCACCTCGTTCACCAGCTCGCGCGATCGGCGCATCTCGCCGCTGTAGATCGTCTGCACGATCTGGTTGTAGCTGCGATCGAGCGCTTCACCGTGTACCGCAACCTGTGTCGCGTTGCGGTCGGGATGCAGCTGCGACCCGTCGCGCAGCAGCGCCGATATCTCCGCGCTGTGATCGACCCCGGCGCCAAAGTCGTGCAGAGCGTCAAAGGCGCGCCTGATGAACCAGATTTGATAGGTTTCCGGGTAGAATGACCAGGTGCCGCCCAGGATGATCAATTCGATTTTGTCGGTCGGGTGCCCGGTGTTATAGTACGCGCGCAGGCGCGACATAGTTTGCAGATAGGGATCAAAGCTGTTTTGTTCGGCGCGCTGCGCGCCCGGTTCATCGCTGAGATAGCTCTTCGGCATCCGCACGTCGTTGGGGCAGAAAATACATTCGCCGGGGCACGGGAATGGCTTGGTCAGGATGGTCACCGGGGTGACGCCGGACATGGTGCGCATCGGTTTCATACGCAGCCGCGCGATCACGGTCGCGTCGAAAGGGGGCAGATCGCCGGCTGCGGCGAAATGGCGATAGGCACGGATCAGCTCGTCGTGGCTGTACAGCTGCGACCCGCTGTGACGGGCATAGGCGCGCACCAGATGATTGAGCGCCACACCAGGCGCGGGCGCTGCGTCGATGATCTGAGTGAGCAGCGCGATCAGGTGATCGCGGTGTGCGTCCAGATCGATTTGCAGTTTGTGACTCATTGTGTGTGATGCCGACTCTCATGACAACGACTTCGATTCTACTCGTGATCGCCTGGGGATGGAACCGCGATCCCGCGATCGGTTCTGACAGCACAGCCGACGGATTATTATGCGTCACTACTATGCAACGCGGGTCGGGACGCATAACCTGACAGACCTAAGGTACAACAATTGGACGACGCGACCGCGCGTTATCTGAACGCGCTCAATCAGCACTTCTACGACACCCATGCCGACTCGTTCGACGCGACGCGCGCCGCTGCGTGGGCGGGCTGGGCGCGCCTGCTGCCCCATCTGTCACTGTCAGCAGGAATGCGCGTGCTGGACGTGGGCTGTGGCAACGGGCGGTTCGCGCGCTTTCTGGCGGATCATCTGGGAAATGGTGCCTTCATGTATCACGGCACCGACAGCAGCGCGGCGCTGCTCGACCATGCGCGCGCATCGCTGGTCGATCTCCCGGACGTCACTTTGGAAGCGCGCGACCTAATACTTGACCCGCCGCCTGACGCAGCAACCGATCTGATCGTGCTGTTCGGCGTGCTGCATCATGTGCCCGGCGTGGCACGGCGGCTGGCGCTGATCCGCGATCTGAGCGGGCGAGTCGCGCCGGGCGGGATGCTGGTATTCACGGCATGGCGCTTCGCCGACTACGAACGGTTCCGCGCGCATATGCTGCCCTGGACGAGCATCGATGCGGGCTTTGCGCTGGCGCTCGAACCCGGCGATCACCTGCTGGACTGGCAGCGCGACGCCAGCACGCCCCGCTATTGTCATCACATCGACGACGCCGAACATGACGCCCTGATCGCCGCGTCGGGGCTGATGGCGATCGACGACTATCGCGCCGACGGTTTCGATGGCGCGGTCAACCGCTACACTGTCCTGTACCGTCCGCGCAACTCCGCGTGAGCGATCGGCGTAATATCCGTTAGACAAGTGCGTCTATAGGATAATGGTAGCGTTTTCGGAGCGTATTCATGCAGATCGTCAGCATTAAAGACCGCACGACCGGCACCACGATCGCGGAAGGGCTGCTAGGGCAAGACGTATACGAGCTTGAGGATAGCTGGTACTTCCCGGTCGAGCAGGTCGAAATGATCACCCTCAATGTGACTGAGCGCATCTACACCTGCCCCTATAAAGGGGTGTGTTACTGGATCGACCTGGAAACCGACGGGATGCACGCGCAGAATATCGCCTGGGTCTATGAAAAACCCAAACGTGGCTACGAGCGCATTGCCGGGCATATCGGCTTCAGCAAGCACGGCACGATCGCGCTGGCGGCGGAGCTCGCCTGACCTATGGCGGTGCCGTTCGAGTCCAGTCCCGATCGCGATAAAATGAACAGTCACAGCCTGAACAGTCACAGCCTGAACAGTCACAGCCTGAACAGTCACAGCCTGAACAGCCGCAGCCTGCCCTGGCCTGTCGAGTGGGGGGCATTGTTTGGGGCGCCGCGTCCGCTGATCGTCGAGATCGGCTTTGGGCGCGGCGCCTTTTTGCATCATCTGGCGGTGACGTATCCCGATCACAATATTATCGGGTTGGAGATCGCCAATCAATGTATGCAGAACGGCGAACGGCTGATCGCGCGTGAAGGCTTGTACAACGTCCGCGTGATCCACTCGACCGCTGAAACCGCGCTGGTTCACCTGTTCGAGCCAGGCAGCATTCAACAAATTCATATCAACTTTCCCGATCCCTGGTTCAAGAGCGATCACCACCGCCGCCGCCTGATGCAGCCTGATACCGTCGCGCTGCTGGTCGATCGGCTGGCGCATGGGGGTGAGCTCTATCTGGCGACCGACATCACCGAGTACGCCGAGCTGACGCACGCGCTGTTGTCGGCGGCGGCGGGGCTGGTCAACATCCTGCCGACCGCGTGGGCGGACTCGATGCCGGGGCGGGTCGTCACCAAATATGAAGCGACCGCGCGCCGGGAAGGGCGAACGTGTTATTATTTTGCCTATCGTCGCAGTGACGCGCCGAGCGTGCCGTTACCTGTAGGAAAAGAGTGGGATATGCCGCACGCGGTCATCCATACGCCGTTGACACTGGGGGCGATGGCAGATGCTTTTGCGCCGATCCAGCTCGCGGTGGACGACATACACGTTCATATCATGGCGGCGTTCGTCGGGCGCGTCGGCGTGCTGTTCGAGGCGCATATCGGCGATCCGACCATCCGCCAGCACGTCATGATCGCGCTCTATCCGTATGGTGTCGGCAGCACGCCGGATACCTACACGCTGCACATGACCCCGATCGGACAGCCACGCGCTACACGCGGGACGCATATCGCGGTACGCGCGCTGCGTGATTGGGCACTGACGCTGCATCCTGACGCCAGATTATTACACGAGAAGCTGCTGGACACATGACTCCGATCACCGTCGATGCCGATTACGTGCTGGAATGTCTGACCGCGCTGGTCGCCATCCCGTCGATCAACCCGACGATGGGGGAGGGCGGCGGCGCCGAGGCGGAGGTCGCGCTGTGGCTGGCGGAGGAGTGCAATGAACTCGGATTTTCAGTCGAGATGCACGACGTGACGCCGGGACGCCCGAACGTGATCGCGCGCCGACGCGGGACAGGCGGCGGGCGATCGCTGCTGCTGACCGGGCACACCGATACTGTCGATGTGGTCGGCATGGATGCGCCATTTAGTGCCGAGGTGCGCGACGGGCGGCTGTACGGGCGTGGCGCTCAGGATATGAAAGGCGGATTGGCGGCGATCCTGGGCGCGGCGGAGGCGTTGAGCGGCTGGTCGCTGCGCGGCGATCTGATCCTGGCATTCGCCGTCGATGAGGAATATGCCAGCATCGGTACGCTGGCGCTGGTGGAACGGCTGCGCGCCGACGCCGCCATCCTGACCGAGCCGACCGACGAGCGTCTGTGCATCGCGCACAAAGGGTTTGCCTGGCTGACGCTGGCGACGCGCGGACATGCCGCGCATGGCAGCCTGTTCGAGACCGGCATCGACGCGATCGCGCACATGGGCTGGCTGATCGAGTCGATGCGCCGCTTCGAGAGCGAGCTGTTTCCTGGCACGATCCATCCGCTGCTGGGGCGGTCGTCGGTTCACGCCAGCCTGATCGACGGCGGGGTCGGCTTGAGTACCTATCCCGATCGCTGTGTGATGCAGGTCGAACACCGACTGCTGCCCGACCAGACCGCCGAGTCCGCTCGTGATCTGTGGCAAGCGGAGATCGATCGGCTGCGCGTGATCGTCCCTGGTTTCGACGCCGACGTGACCATCGATCTGGAACGTCCCGGCTATGAGATTCCGTCGGATGCCCCGATCGTGCTGGCGCTGGACCATGCGCTGCGGACGCAGGGCGTCACGCCCGAACTATGGGGAATGCCCGCGTGGCTGGACAGTGCCATCCTGGGGCGCGCCGGGATTCCGACGGTGATCTATGGTCCGCGCGGCGCGGGCATGCACGGGTTGGAAGAATACGTCGAGCTTGACAGTGTGGTACGCTGCGCGGCGGTGATCGCTGAGGCGGCGGCGGGGTGGGTGGGGTGATGCACAAGGGACAGGTGATTTATCGCGGTTCGCCTGCCGATCTGATCGAAGGCGCGCGCGGGCATGTGTGGATGCTGCGCGGCACGCGACCGGGCGACGATGTGACGCTGGTATCGTCGCTGCAGCTGCATGACGGCGTGCATTATCGCGTCGTCGGGGATGCGGCGCGCTACGTCGGCGCGCTGGCGGCGGAACCGAGTCTCGAAGACGGATATGTATGGCTGATGGAGTCGCGGGCGGCGGTTCGCGTCGCGGCGTGACGAGAAAGATCGAATAAACAATGACCGGGTCTGGCACGCCAAACCCGCCCCCGTTCGGACGCATTGTTATGCGTCCCTACGTTCAATCGACACGATCCTAGGGGTTTGGCACGCCAAACCCCGTTTCGTTGATGTTACGGAAACGACGGGCAGCGATCGGTCGAGAGCTGCTGCACGCTGCCCGCGAAGACATAGCCACCGCTGAAGACCAGCCCATCGAGCGCGACCTCGACCTGAAACCACAAGCCGTTGCCAACACGCTGCTGCGCGACGATATTCACCACCGTCGAGACGGGCAAAATGCCCACGATCGCGCCCTCCAGACTCGGCTGGCTGCGAATATTGGTCTGCTGGAAGGCAATCGCCTTGCACAGGAAGGTCGGGGTTGCCGTCGCAGTTGGCAGCGGACTGGGCGTGAATGTGAACGTCGGCGTGTGGGTGTCGGTCGGCGTGCCGCTGGGCAGCGGCGTGTTACTGGGCGTGAACGTCAGCGTCGGTGTATAGGTCGCCGTTGGCGTATCGCTGGGAGTCGGCGTGTCGCTGGGCGTGAAAGTGGCGCTCGGCGTCGGCGTGTGCGATGCGGTCGGCGTCGGTGACGGAAACACGATCGCCTCCCACGAGGGTCGCGTGAGCAGCGCCACCGCCGCGATCACGATCAGCATCCCGCCAAAAATGCCCGCCCAACGCAAACGTGAACGTCCTTTGAGCGCGCGCAGCTGGCTCTCGATCCGGCGCACTTCTGGACGGCGTCCGATGATGTTGAACGGCTCATCCTGCATCGTCTCGATCAGCGCGGCTGCCTCTTCGACATCGCCATCCTCGACGGCGCTGGCAGCGCGCTCGATGTAGCGCGACATCAGATCGTTGACGACGGCGCGGTAACGCGGGTCTTGCGCAAAGGCAATCATGCCGCTCAACATGGATCGCGCCTGCAGCAGCTCGTTGTCGTAATTCTGCGCGACATGCGACGCCGCGCGTTCGATCGACGCGCGTGCCCGCTGCATCGTGCCCGCGTTGGCGCGTGCTTCGAGCAGCGTCTCGGTCAGCGTGCCGTCGGCAGGGTCGAGCTTGACGCCCAACTCCAAAAGCTGAATCGCGTCGTTGGTCAGATTGAGCTTTTCTTCGAGCGCGACCGCACTCTGCGCGCGGTTGAGCGCCGAACCCGCCTGTTCGCTCAACTGCGTCTTGACCGCGCTGAGACGCTTGTTGGCGCCTTCGGCGAGCTGAGTCAGCCGGGCGCTGTTGGGGAGAGTCTGACGCAGCCGGGCGATGGTGGTCAGCACGGTCTGGAGTTGATCCGCCTGTTCACCCAATGCGCCGCCGATCAGACTGAGCTGTGCGCCCGCTGCCTCCGCGTCACCCTGGATGCGGCGCACGCGCTCGATGCGTTCTTCGGCGTTGGGATCATTGGGGACGACGCGCAGCGCGCCATCGTATTTGCGTACTGCCTCACTCCAGTTGTCGGCGGCGAGCAGCCGATCGCCTTCATTGATCATCTCACGAGCCAACGCCAGGTCCTGAATTTCGAGCAGCGCTTGCTCGGCATCTTTCCAGGTCAGGATTCCGTTGCGCTCGGCGATGTCGCGCGCCTCGCGGTAGAGCCGCTGCGCCTCGTCGTAATTGCCGGCGCGCACCAGCGAGTTGGCGCGGTTGTACGAGACACGGGCGTCGAACGGAATGCGGTGATCGGGCACCACGCCGCGAATCAGATTGTCTTCGGCTTTCTGACGGTAATCGAGCGCGGCGGCGTTGCCCGGCTGCTGATTGAGCGCACGGTTCGCCAGATCGATCACCTGCTGATACTCGCCGGAATAGTACGCCTGAGTCATCTCGGAAAGCAGATCGTCCAGGTCGGCGTTGTACGCCAGGGTCGAGCCGGTGGTGCGGCGTCCGCTCTCGCGCGGCAGATTGGTCTCTGGCGGCGGGTAGCCCGCCGAGGTGGGATAGGTCGGGCTGGACGACGGTGGGGTATAGCGACCGGAGTCGCCAGAGCGAACGGCAGGCATCTCGTCGTTGGTCTGCACAGCGCTGCGCGGGGCGGGTTTGCGCTCGACACCATAGCGTGTGAACAGATCGGTGACGCGCTGCGCGGCTTGCGCATTGTGCGCGCTGGCGTCATTGAGCAGCGCAATCACGTCGGTGTCCCGCGGGGAGAGGGCGATCGCCTCCGCCAGAATATCGATCGCTTCGTCGATGTCGTCGTCGTCCCCGGCGATCTCGACGCGAATGCGGGCGCGCCGCACCAAGCCGCGCACGGTCGCCGCCGTCGGGGAGGTGGCGCTGCCCGCGCGTGCCAGCTCGCCAAAGGCGGCTTGCGCGTCATTTTCGAGGGGGGTATTTTTGGCGTCGGCGAGCAGCGCCCGCGCCTGGCGCTCTAAGGTGGCGATGGCGGCGGCGTCGGCATCGTCTGGCAGCGCCCGGATCGCCCGGCGGAGATCGTCAAGCCGTTGTTGTAGGTCGGGCATGATGTACTGCTAACCTCGTTGTGCAGAACTTCTACCGGGCATTATCCCACACGCCAAAATGTGCGACAAGCGCAGTATCCCAGATGCCCCTATTACGGATACGGCGCGGCGTGCAGGCGTAGGATCGCAGAAGGGCGGACGCGCGTTATACTGTTGAAATGTCTGAACTTGAATTATTCGCCCGCTTTCCAATCGTGTTTGGCGGTGTCCTGGCTGTCGGGATACTGATGCTGTTCACGTCGATTCTTTTATTGGTGCGGCGGCGGCGCGGTGAGACCTATACACGACGACGGCGCGCGGGGGAGCGCGGCGGTTGTCTGTTCGTGGGGGCGCTGCTGTCGATCGCCGCAGGGGGTGTCCTGGCGATCGGCTGGCTGCTGTTCGGTATCATCTTCGCCGAACAGATCAATCCGCCGATCGAGCGCGGTGCGGATGATCTGTTCGGCGTCGAGATTCCCATCGGCACGCTCGACGCGCTGACCTGGATCGCGCTGACGCCGACCGTCCCTTTCACAGGCACACCCTCGATCACACCGACCCTGATCGCCAGCGCGACGCTCACACCGTCGATGGCGCCGACCACGACCCGCCGCCCGCCGACACCGAGTTCGCCGCCGGATGCGCCGGAATTGACCCCAACGCCGATTCCACTGATTACCAACACGCCGATCGCGTCCGCCACCTCGACTCACCGCCCGACCGCCACGCCACGCACCGCCTCGCAAATTGCCAGTTGAGGCGTGGATTTGTAGCGGATAGTGCGGTCGCATCGTGATGCGTCGCTACTTGCAATGTCGGCATGAAACGGTATACTTTTGTGTAGATTTTCACAAGTCTTGTGAGTTTTGCGAGGGTCACGACGATGCTGTCGCTGTCGTTCATCTTTTCCGCGATCACGACGCTGATCAGCGGTGTGTTCGCCGTCTTTGTGCTGCGACGCTGGTACGAGGCAAAGCGAACGGGCAAAGGGCGTCCGCATCTGCTGGCGTGGGGGATTGGTCTGGTACTCTACTGTCTGGGCGCCTTCAGCCAGACGGTACTGGCACTGACCTGGAATGAAACCTTTTACGCGCTGTGGTACTGGTCGGGGGCGATCGCCGTCGCGCCCTGGCTCGGACAGGGGACGATCTATCTGCTGATGCGCCGGGGCAGCGCCGCGCGCAACATCCAGATGGCGCTGATCCTGATCTGCGTGATGACGCTGCCCTGGGCGCTGTTTTTGACGCCGCTGGACGGATCGGCGTGGTTTCCTGGTGCGGATATGGCGGGCTTGACCAACCAGGTGATGCAGCGCGGTGGGGTGCGCGGCTTTGTGCCGGTGATGAATATCTGGGGGACGGTGGCACTGGTCGGCGGGGCGATCTATTCCGCGATGCTGTTCCGGCGCAAGCAGATTTTACGCGGACGCATGATCGGCAACTGGCTGATCGCGCTGGGCGGGCTGCTGCCCGCGCTGGGCGGGGCGCTGATTCGCCTCGACCTGACGTGGCTCAAATATCCGGGTGAGATGTTCGGCGTGATCGTGATCTTCGCCGGCTTCCTGATCGCGGCAGGTGCAGCCGACGAGGTGCGCGCCGCGCCGCGTCACACCTCGTCCGCTGAAGGGACGGCGTAGGTCGGATCATGTCCTTGTACGCAGAGCTTTTTGCGTCACACTGGTTGTTGAGCCGGATCGGACTGATCCTGGGCGTGCTGATGCTGGCGATCGCCGTCTATGTCGGCTTGATCCGGCACGGTGACGTGACGCGCTGGTTCCGGCGGGGGGTGTACGGCATGGTTGGGCTGGTCGGCGTCGAGGCAGCGATCGGGTTGATCCTGTACGCGCAAGGGGGGCGTCCCGGTCAGGAAGTGCATCTGATCTACGGAGTCGGGGCGCTGCTGGCGCTGCCGTTCTTCGTATTCGTCGAGACGACCGCCACCAAACGCCCGGCAATGGGCAGCTATCTGTGGGGGTTTGGTCTGGTGACGGCGATCATGCTGCGGGCGATCATGACCGGGGCGGCGTAACCCCGGCGGACGCATCAACAGGCGTCCCTATGATCCGCCTAACTGTGCCCATAGGAAAGCATAGCGATCGGCTCTAGTGGCGTTGTGCTGCGCTTTGGTGGCACCAAAGCCGTGCCCCGTGTCGTAGGCGATGCGCAGCAATACGGGCTTGCCGCTGCTGGTCGCGGCGCTCAGGCGTGCCGCCATCTTGCCGGAAAACCACACTTCGACGCGCGGATCGTTGATGCCGTGTGTGAACAGCACCGCCGGGTAGGATGTGCCTGCCGCGATCCTGTGATAGGCATCCATCGCCAGCAGCCCCCGGAAACCCTCCTTTGTGGTGACGGAACCAAACTCCGGGACGTTGAACAGCCCATTTTGCGGGATCTCGTAGCGCAGCATATTGGTGATGCCCACGTCGATCAGCGCTGCGCTTCAGGATAGCATGGATGTCAGACGCATAGATTGACAGGTGTGCCGATGTTCTTAAGTGTAGCGTTAAGAATTTTTGCTATGATAGTGGTATAATCCCCCGCTTCATGGGGGTTTATGTGTCTGGCGCTGCCTGTATTCTGTTGACAAGTTCAATCGACATAATGTCATTAAAACTTGTAAAGGATAAGGCGAGCATGAAGTGTCCTCATGATGGAACAGAACTAAGCTTGTCGGAACGCAGCGGCGTCGAGATCGATTACTGCCCGCAATGCCGTGGCGTGTGGCTCGATAAAGGCGAAGTGGACAAGATCATTGAGCGGGCAGCCCAATATGAGCAGCGCGGCGCAGTCCAGCCGTCGGAGTACCCGGCTGCACAGCCGCAGTACCCGGCTGCACAGCCGCAATACCCGGCTGCACAGCCGCAGTATCGCGGGGACGACGACGATGATGATCGCTATCGGCAGTCTCCCCAGTACGGCCAGCCGCCGCAAGGCAAAAAGCGCAAATCCTTCCTGGGCGACATCTTTGACTTCTAGCGGCACGCGCTGAGCCAGTGCGGTATGACCCTAAGCGCCAGCCGTCGTGAGCGACGGCTGGCGCTCACGCCTGTTATAGGCTGGGCTTTATCGTCTGCTCATGGCAACGCTGCGTTTCTTCATTACATTAATTAACTACGCAGGTATCCCTCCCCTCATCCCCCGACCCCTTCTCCCACAAGGGGAGAAGGGGAGAAACGCAGTAGCAAGTCCCTCTCCTCTTGTGGGAGAGGGATTTAGGGTGAGGGCTGTGTACTTACTACAATAATTCACCTTAATTCTGGATAAGGGGGTCGAGTTGGTGACCGAGGCGCGCGCCAACATGCGCGTTCTGCTACGCCAGCGGGGGAGGGATTTAGGGAGGGGGCGGTTTTTTTATGCGATTGCCCTGCTCGATCGCGTGAATGGACATGGAAGGACTCGCGGCAGGCGTTAGAATAGAACGATTCGTCCATCGTAACATTCGGTCTACCCTCATGGTCATCCCGCGCACACGCTTATTCTGGTCGGTCTCAATCAACCACCTGGTCATCGATATCTTCAACGCCAGCGTCCCGGTGCTGCTCACCTTTATCAGCGGGCACCTGCTGGCGTTGAGCAATACTCAGATCGGGCTGGCGATCAGCGCCTACCAGTTCACATCGGCGCTCAGTCAGCCGTTCGCGGGCTGGCTGGCAGATCGCACGGGCGGACGCTGGCTCGGATCGGGTGGGGTGGCGTGGACGGTCGGCTGGCAGGTGATCGGGCTGCTGCTGGCGGCTGCCACACGCGAATATCTGCTGCTGGTGATTCCGCTGGTGCTGTCGGCATTGGGC
Source organism: Anaerolineae bacterium (assembly GCA_034437395.1). Lineage (GTDB taxonomy): Bacteria > Chloroflexota > Anaerolineae > Aggregatilineales > Phototrophicaceae > Flexifilum. Next base: position 13,854 of record DAOTUN010000073.1, read on the forward strand.
AGCGGCGCCTTTCACCCGGTCGGCGCGATGCACGCCAGCGACAAGACGCGCACCAGTGATCTGGCGCTGTTCTTCTTCATGGGACAGTTCGGCGGCGGACTCGGACCCGCGCTGACCGGAATCCTGCTGGACAGCGCCGCGACCCGTTTCAGCATCTTCACACAGCCATTCGGCGCGCCATTTGCCGGACGCCTGATCGAGAGTGGGTCGGTGGCGCCTTTGTTCATCCTGGCGCTGGCTGCGATCCCGGCGATCGTCTTCATGGCGCATACCGTCCCAGGCACGCGCGCCTACCGCGCGACCAGCGCCGCGCGCCAGGACAACACGACCAAAAAACGCCTGATGCTGGCACCGCTGCTGATGCTGGCTGCCGTCGTGATGCTGCGCGGTCTGGTCAATCCGGGCCTGGTGGCATTCCTGCCGACATTGTTCCAGTCATACGGCTGGACTCCTGCACAGTATGGCTTGATCGCCAGCTCGTATTGGATCGCGGGCGCCTTTGCCGGACTCGTCGCTGGACAGGTGGCAGATCGCTTTGGGGTGCGGCTGGTGATCGCGGTGACGCTGCTGGCGACGGCGCCCGCCGTGTATTTGTTGGGCGTGGTGAGCAGCCCGGCGGCGTTCGCGCTGGCGATCGCGGTCGGCGCCTTCAGCGGCAGCTCGCATTCGCTGATCGTCGCGCAGACGCAGCGTTATATGCCCGCTGGCACAGGGCTGGCGTCCGGCGCCGGACTCGGCTTCATCTTTGGCATGGGCGCCGTCGGCACACTGGTGATCGGGACGCTGGCGGATGCGCTGGGCGGCATCTCGCAGGCATTTCAGGTGGTCGCGGGGGTGACGGTCATCACTGGACTGCTGGCGCTGTGCCTACCAAAAGATCGCCCTCGACGGAGATGATGTGTTAGAATAGCATTTGTATTGGCGTAACGGCACGAGCGTTATGGCACAAATATTCATCAGCTATTCCAAGCAAGACATCGCTTTTGCGCGGCATCTGCGCACGCTGCTGCAAACGGCGGGCTTCGACGTGTGGCTCGACGAGAAGCTGGTGCCCAGCTCGCAGTGGTGGCGGATGCTGGAGCGCCAGATCAAAGCGGCGTCGGTGCTGATCGTGATCATGTCGCCGTCCTCGACCGAGTCGCGCTGGGTCGAGCGCGAAATCCTGGTCGCGGAAAATGCCAACATCCCGATCTTCCCGGTGCTGCTGACCGGAGAAGTGTGGTCGCGGCTGGCGGATATTCAATATGAAGACCTGACCGCTGGACTCGACGCCACGCTGCCCGATCGTTTCATCGAGGCGCTGCGGGCGGTATTTGCGGGCAAGCCGATCGCCAACGATGCGACTCAACCCGTCAGGCAGCCGCTGACCCAGGGGACGAGCGCCACCGAGCGCCGCCTCCTGGAGTCCGCCATGCCCGCTGAGACGGTCAGCGGTGGTGATACCGAGCTGTGGGCGAAGATCAGCCTGCCCGACTCGGCGGGCTTACGCGAAGAACTGCCAGCGGTCGTGCCGAGCGGCGATGTCATCCAAAAGGGTGACGCACGCACAACCAGCTTTCCATTCAAATTTCCGGTCGATCCCAAGACAGGTGAACGCCTCCCGGCACAAGTGACGCTTAAGGCGTCCAGCGCCGATTTTGCCATCCGCTCGCCCGGTGGGGACGATGCGGAAATAGTCGAGCTGCCCCCTGATAGCGACTCGCGCACAGTGATTTTTACGCTGATTCCGAAACCAGGCGGTCGAATCAGCGGACGGGCGCGCGTGCTGATCGATTTGTTTTATGAAAACAAGGTGATCGCGCAGATCTCGTGCTCGACCCTACTGGTCGAGCAGGCGACGCGCAACGTCCCGAATGTGGCGCAGTGGGCTTTGTGGAGCGTGCCTGTCGGGACGACCAGCGCCAGCGCGGGTGGATATGCCGCGCCGACGGCAATGCCACCCGGTGCCGCGTTTGGCACGCAGGACCTGGATCAGTCCGTGACGCCAAACGGGATGCTGCCCAAGCGTGGGGCGGAAGCAGCACCATCGGCACCGCCACAAAGTCCGCCGTCGCCCGCGCCCGTCGTGCCGCGCGCTGGCAATGTGACCCCTTTTCCGCCGATACAGGCGCGCGATAAAGAGTCGGCAAAGCAGCGACCGTCCGAAAGTGTCGCGTTGGATGACGCAGTGCCGAGCAGCCCGCCGCGCCGCCGCACTGTCAATTTTCCGGCGGCGGCGTCGGCGATCGCCGCGCTGGTGGTGGTATTCGGATTTGCATTCATCGCGCTCAATCGACAGGGAGCATCGCCATCCCCGTCGGCGACGACCAATCTGATCGCGCTGGCAAGTACCGAGACTTTTGTCGCGCTGGATGCCACCAGCAACGGTGTCTCGACGGAAGTGAGTCCGACCGACGCCGCGACCGCGACCGAGCCTGACGTCATCGCCACCGAATCCCGCCCCACCCTTTCGATAACGCGGACGCGCCCCTTTCCACTGCCTGAAACGATTTTCCCGACCAATGGCATCAACACGCTGCCGCCGATACAAGTCGATCAGCCGACCGCGACGGCGCTGCCCAATACGGGCGGCGGCGGCGGACGCCAGGGCATCGCGGCGGCGCGCCTGATCGACTGCGACACGCCTACAGCGGAAGAGGCGTTGTTCATCGTGCTGGAAAACGACGGGATCGAGTTCACCCGCTTAGAAGGTGAAGCCATACAAATGGTCGTGGATCAGACGGTCGATCCCAATGGCGCGAAACTGCTGTTGTGGGGTTCGTGCTTTACGGACGGCACATTTACGTTGACGGCGGAATTGTTCGATCCGCCCACGATCAATGGGCTGTTGCATCCGCGCTCGATCCAGTTCGCGGCTGACCTGTCCGACCTCGACAATCGGGACTCAGGCCTGTACGGGTTTGTGCGCGGGCTGGCGTATTACATGGCAGGCTGGTTCGACCCTACCACGATCGAGCAGCTGACCCGCGCGGCATCGAGCGTCAGCGATCCCGACGACTCCGAGTCGCTGAGTGCCAGCATGAATCAACAGATTGGTACGCTCGACAATCTGTATATTCTGCTGGGCAACACCGTGCTGCTGGCTGATGAAGAATATGATGCCGCACTCGATTATTATGCCAGGGTCACCCCGGAGTCGCTGGCGACGCATGGCAATGCGATAGCGCTGGCGAACAGTGGTGCGCTGCTGTTCAATCGCATCGATCAGAGTGTGCAGAATGGCGCCGACGCGATCAACGATCCCGTCGTCCTGGATGCCGTCGCCCTTGCGGAAAGCCTGCTGCAAAGGGCAGGGGAGACAGCCACCGACCCGGCAGACCTGCTGACCATTCAGCTCAATCAGATCGGTCTTGGATTACTATCCATCGTGCCGCGCGATCCTGACTACGCCGATGTCACCGAAGTACAGTGTCGTCGCCTGATCGAGGACTATCCGCTCGATACCGAACCGCTGACCTGTCTGGCAGCGTCTGAATATACGCATCTGCTTTTGACTGGCGATCGCTGTGCTGCCCCCGATCTGGTGAGCGAGTTGATCGAGTCTCTGCACAACGCGCCTGTCTATGATACCGATGAGTACGGGCAGTTTTTCTGGCTCGGACGATTGTATGCGCTGGAGGCGGAATGTGCTGGCGATGACACGCTGTTCGCCGAAGCGATCGACGCCAGCAGTCGTGCCTATGCCACCTATGTCGAGCGCGCGACGACGGAGGTCGCGGGCAGTCTGGCGATCGAGCGCGCCCTGATCGATGAAGCGCGGGCGTACAACGAATAGCATAAAGAAACAGAGTCATCATTACCCGGTTGCGCCAGCATAGGCTACAATATGCCGCACGATGCCAGAACCTATCTACGAGATCGGCGGGGAGGAACAGCGTGAGCCGTTGGGAAAATAAATACGTCATCGGTCTCACCGGGAATATCGCGGTGGGCAAGAGCTATGTGCGGCAGATGCTCCAACATCTCGGCGCCTATCCGATCGACGCCGATCAACTGACTCATCAGGCGATGGCGCCCGGCGCGCCTGCGTACAAGCCCGTCGTCGAGTTGTTCGGCAGATTCATCCTCAACGATGAAGGGCAGATCAACCGTGCGCGTCTGGGGTCGATCGCCTTTGCCGTGCCGGAGGCGCTCATTGCGCTGGAGACGGCGATCCATCCGGCGGTGCGCCAGGCGATCGGTATTCTGGTGACACGCGCCAAGCAGTCCGTGATCGTCGTCGAGGCGATCAAGCTGCTGGAAGGCGATCTGGCGCAGGCGGTCGATGCGGTCTGGGTAGTCGATGCGCCCGCCGATTTGCAGCTTCGTCGTCTGGTCGAGAAGCGCAAGATGTCGCTCGATGAAGCCCGTAAACGCATCGCGGCACAGCGCCCTCAGTCAGAAAAGCTGGCACAGGCGCATGTGGTCGTCACCAACGATGGCAACGTCGAAGAGACGTGGAGACAGGTACAAAACGGCTGGGAGGATATTCAACGTCTGCTCACACCTCCAGCCCCCACGCCCACGTTTGCCCCGGTCAAACCGTTGAGCATCAGCAGTGGACTGCCCACGCCCGTCGCTCAGGTTCAGCCCACCCCTGTACAGACTGCCCCGGTCGCGCCGCGTCAAGCCCCGACGCAGCCTGTACCACAGCCGATTCAGCCGCTCGGCACGTCGCCAGCAGTCGTGGCGCCAGCGGCGGTGGCGCCCGTGACCGCGCCTGTCGGCGTGGCGACCAGGGTGATCGACGCGAAACAGCCCGTCATCATCAAGCGCGGGATGCCCGGTAACGCCGAAGCGATCGCCACGTTCATCAGCAATGTGTCACCGCGTCAGGTGGCGCGCATGGACATCATGATCGCCTTTGGTCAAAAGAGTTTCCTGTTGGCGACGGGCAAGAGCGAGGCGCTGGTCGGTGTGGTCGGCTGGCAGGTCGAGAATCTGATCACGCGCGTGGACGAGTTTTATATCGTGCCTGAGCTTGCCAAGTCCGACATTCTCGGTGAGCTGATCGGCGCGGTTGAGGATGCCTCGAAAGAATTGCAGAGCGAGGTGAGCTTTGTCGTGGTGCCGCGCACCGTCGGCAGCGAGCTGGGATCGGCGCTGCTGCGACGCGGGTATCGACTGTTGAAGCTGGAAGAAATTCGCTTTCCATCGTGGCGAGAAGCCGCCCAGGAAATGCTGTCGATCGGGGGTGCCGATGTGCTGATCAAGCAGCTGCGCGCCGATCGCGTCACCAAGCCGATCTAACCACGGTCAATCGGTCACGGGCACGCGCGTTTGTCGTGCCCGTTACTACGATGGAGTAACCATGAACAATCTCAATGAATTCCCACCGATCCGGTGGGTGATTAAACATCCGCGTGTATCAGCCTGGGTATTTCTGTCGGTCGGCATGATCGTGCTGCTCGTCATTGAGGCGCGCGATGTCGGTCTGCTGACAGGGCAATGGCTGGCGCTGATGGTCGCCTGTGTGCTGGTGGCGGGCATTTGTATCTGGATCGTCAGTTGGGAAGACATCGATGAAGAGGCAGTGAGCGATGTCTCGCAGGACACCGCCCATCCGCCCGCACCACTCTAAAGCCTGTTATGCACTTTGTTTCTCTCAACTGCGCCCTCACCCTAAATCCCTCTCCCACAAGGGTAGAGGGACTTCAAAGCAGATCAGTGCTCCCCCTCCGCCCCTTGTGGGAGAGGGGGTCGGGGGGTGAGGGCGAAAGTGAATAACAGGCTTAACGTACTGTCAGGCTGCCGACGCCGCCTTCGAAGCGCACCGCGATCGTGTTCTCGGCGGTTTCATAACCAGGGGTCTCCCACACGCCGCGCGTGCCGATGAATTCATCGCCGCCGCGCACCTTTTGCAGACCGTGTCCCTGAATATGGATGCCGCCAATGCTGGTGCTGCCTTCGACGCGAATGGCGGCACCCTGTGGCAGTTTCAGATTGAACTCGCCAACACCGCCATCGATAGCGACCGATCCCCGACAGCCCGCGCCCAGCTCGATCGTGACCTCACCCGTCCCTGCCGTGACTTCAAGTGTGATCTCGGTATTGTCGGGCACGCGCAGTGTGAATTCACCAATGCCCGCATCGATTTTAGCGCTGTAGGTCTGCGCACCTGGCAGAATCGCGTTGACCTTGCCCGTGCCCATGCTCAAATGAAGCTGGCGCGTCTGCAGGGCTGCCAGGTCGAGCGTGGTCTCACCGACGCCACCGCGCACATCGAGCGTGAGCGGAATTTTCGTGGTCAGCGCCACATCCCATTTCAGGCGGCGGCTGCCCATCCAGCCCATCATGCCGCGCACCCAGCTTCCGGGGCTGCTGGCTTGGCTGAGGGTGACCTTGCGTTCGGCGTCGCCTGTATCTGAAAAGGCGATCTCACCCACATAGGTCAGGTCGGCTTCGATCAGGTTGATCGAGTCGGCTGCGAGCGCGCGCACGGTGTGTTCACCTACGGACAAGTCGATGCGCACGGTCGTCGCTGAGACGCCGCTCAACGGGGCGGTGAAGATGTCATGCTTGATCGCTTCTTCACCCTGCACGCCCATCGAGCGGGCAAACTCGCCGATCTGGTCGCCCAGTTTCTCGAACGAGAACGACCATTCGGTCTTGTACTGTTTATTCTTGTCGTCGGTCATGGCTGCTGCTCCTTATGGAAGGCTATATGAGGTGATATACGCATAGTCGTCCATAAAGTTTTCAGGAATCGTGTGCGCGCGGACCTATTGTTATGCGTCCCTACGGAATGAGGCAGCCGGGTGGACCCTCCGGCGGGTACGTCCAGCGCTGGCGCACGTCGCGGTCGGCGGCAATGGCGCGCCATTCGTTGTAGATTGCCGGCAAATTCACACAGTCCCCCAGGATTTCGGCGGCTTGACCCTGGATGTACCAACACTCGAAACGCAGTGAGTCCGTCGGCACATCCTGCAGTGTTTGCAGGGTGGCACAGCGATGTAAAGCGCGCTGCGACTCCTCGAAGCTGCCTTGCAGAAAGTACTCCATGCCCAGTCGAAACCAGCCCTCGACCCATGCCGGAGCATATGCTGTCACTGCCTGGCAGTATTCGACCGCGCGCTCGCGTTCGCGCATCACGCTCGATAGCTCGCACAGGCGCAGCCGCGCTTTGATGTTGCCCGCGTCTTTGGTGAGAACATTGAAATACGAGACCGTCGCACTGTCCGAGTCGCCCAGGAGTAAGGCGTATTGGGCACGCTCGAAATGCAAACTCAACAGACGGTCGTCCAGGTCGATCGCGCGATCGACCGCCGTCAGTGCCTCGTCGTAACGTCCGACATCGCGGTAGGCGATCGCCAGCGCGCGCAGGGCATCGGTCAGTGCTGGACGCGACGCGGCGGTCGAGACAGCGGACTCGCTCTCGCGCACGGCGGTGTCATAGCCTCCGACGGTGTTGTAAGCCAGCGCCAGCGCGGTATGAGCGATGGCAGCCGAGGGCGCCTCGGTCTCCAGCGCCCGCTCCGCGACTGCGACCGCTTCCTCGGCGTCGCCGTCGATAGCCAGAGTGAGTGCGTGAACCGCCAGTACATCGATGTCACGGGGATTCCGCTGTGCCGCTTCACGTAAGATCGCGGATGCCGACGCGCGATCATCGGCGCGGTTGTACTCACTGTAACTGCGGTAGATCAGCGCCCGCGCCAGGAGATACAACGTATTGATGTCGTCACGATGGACGGCAAGATAGGTACGGGCATGGGCAATCGCGCCCGTGAGATCGCCCTGATCGAAGGCGGCTTGCGCGGCGCCAAAGGCGTCACCGCCGCCGATCGGGGCGGGCGGACGGTTGACCAGCCGCGCCAGCCATAACCCCATCAGACCGACCGCGCCGACCAACAGACACAGCGTGAACAGCACAGACAGACAACCGCCAGATCGTCTGCGCGGAAAGCGCGATCGGGAAGTGGAGCGATGCAGGCGCATACAGCCTCGTGATCATGATCGCGGATGCGCCAGAGTGTAACGCAGCTTATGTAATGTGCCTACAGTGGCATGACACTGGTTGGGTTTTGCGGGACATCGTTGTAGCGGATCTCGAAATGCAGATGGTTTCCGGTCGATTGCCCGGTCGAGCCGACGCCGCCGATCACCTGTCCAGCGCTGACATAGCTGCCGCAGCGCGCATTGTAACTGCTGAGGTGACCATAAACGGTGGTAAACGGTCCGTGTGCCAGCACGACCAGATAGCCATAGCCGTAGTTGTTCCACCCGGCGAAGATGACCGTCCCGCCGTTGGCAGCCATGACGGGCGCGCCCTCGGACGCCGACAGATCGACACCTGTGTGAATAGACGAGAATCCTTGAGTCCAGGTGTATCCGCCCAACGGACGTACCCACCCGCCGCCGCCGCCGGGATTATCGACCAAGCCGCAGCTCCCCGGATCGCCGGGGGAGAACGCAATCTGACCGCCCGCGCCGTTGGCGTCACCGCCGACGCGCTCGACCACCGGATTCCACACAATTTGCTCGGCAGTACCGCCGGGGATCACCAGCTTTGCGCCGGTTGTGAGGGTGGTGTCGGGCGTCGCGCCAAACAGATTGTTGTATTCCGAGTCGATGATCGCGTAGGGATCGACGGCATACTGCGCCGCGATCTCGGCGATCGAGGTTTCAGTCAGGATGCTGTGATACACGCCGTTGATGGGCATGATATTGACTCGCCGACCGGGACGCAGCCTGCCGATCAGACTGCGATCGTTCGCCCAGGCGATCGTCTCCGGCTCGATGCCAAAGCGTTCCGCGATCCGAAAGATGGTATCGCCTTGCTGTACCTCATATTGAATGACCTCGCTGCGCGGACGGTCGGGGATGATGGTGAAGGCGCTGTAATCGCTGCGGGCTATCTCGAAGCCAAAAGTGGTGCGATGCACCGCGATCGGCGCGTTCAGCAGCGCGGTCAATCCCTCGCTGCTGAGCGCAGACGCCGAATCGAGTTCGGCGCTGGTCACAGCCGCAGCCGCAGCGTTATCCGTAGGGAGGGGTGGTGCAGTCGGCAAAATCTCGTTTGGCGTGGCGATGACAGCGGTCGGGGCGGAGTCAGCGACCATCTGGGTGTTCACTGTCTCGCTCACGAGCGGCTGCGGTATGGGCAGCAGCACGACGGCGGCGGTGGCTGCGGTCAGACCTGCCGCGATCAGCAGTGCCAGCAGCCCGAATGCCCGCATGAGCGGCGATGTCGTGCGGATCGGACGCATACGCCCGGTGTCTGCGAGATGGTCGGGGATAGGTTCAGGAATGATACGGTTGTTCATAGCGGGATTTATCGCTCAGTCTTCATCGATCGGGGCTTTGAAATCATAAATGCCGTCGCGCACCTGCCAGCGCAAACCGTCGTTCTCACAGACGAGATTGCCTTCTGCGTCAGGGCGCAGATTGCCGCCGCAGCGCGGACACGCGAACAGGTCGGCGGCGGGGACGACGGGCGACGGTGCGCCCGGCACTTTCGCCTGGACGAATACGCTCGGCGTGACCAGCAGTCCGGTCTCCTGGAACAGACCGTCGATGCCCGCCAGCACACCGACCGGGATATGCTCTTTCAGCGTTGGGATGCGCAGCAGCGAGACGGGCAGACGGCGTTTGACCGAGAACCCAGCGCCGCGCAGCGCACGCTGCACATGGTCGGGGTGAAAGTCGAAATTGAGTTCGACGAATTCGATCGGCGCCGGGTCGAACGGATTCCAGGTTTGCTGCCTGAGCCAATAGCGCACCATCGATTTGAGATGACGCTTGCTGGCGTGCTCCAGGATGAAGCTGCCACCTGGGGCGATGATGCGCTGAATTTCCGCGATCGCTTCTTCGATCTGGGCGATGTGATGCAGCACGCGCACCATCGTCACCGCGTCGAAGGCACTCGCCCGAAAGGGCATGTGATACACGTCGGCGGCGACGTAGATATAGCGGTCGCTCTTGCCCAGGTATTCCTGTGCTTGTTTGAGCTGCGTGCGCGAATAATCGAGCAGGATCACCTGATCGTACCCGGCATATTCGCCTGTCAGCCGTCCGAATCCGGCGCCCAGTTCAAGCAGACGGCGACCACGCGGCGGCAGCAGCTTGCGCAGCGCGATCCGCTCGGCGCGATCCTCGTAATCGCGTCCGCGTCCTTCCCAAAAATCAGTGCGGTAGGTGGAGCCTTCGTAATCGCAGATCGGCGGGTGGGAGTCGGGTGGCGCCATAGGTCGGATCTCGATCGCAGACGGATAGGGTGGCGCCGACGCATCGGCGCACGCTGCTAGTATCGCTTTCCGGCGCGCAATGTCAAGCACCGGAAAGCGCTCAAGGGGGAGTCGGGGGGAGAGCGGATCAGCAGTACAGGACGATTGCGCTACGGATTGGCTGGTGTCGGCAGAATACCGAGGTCGCCAGGCACCATGCCATCATTGTATGTGAAAGGCAGCGGCGCGATGGTGGTCGGCAGCACCGCTTGCGCGGCGGCGTTGACCGTGTCGGGACCTCCAGCCGCATAGACATCGGCGCGAATTTGCTCGTCCAGTGCCGGGATACCGCCCTGAGGGATGATGCCCGTCATACGCGGGACATTTTCCGGCGGGATCGGGACACCTTGCAGATCGTAGTTCACGCCTGCAGAGCGTGAAAAGCCGATCCAGGGATCGCGCGAGTAGGCGTTTTCCGCCAGAAAATTGGGTGCCGGCGTGCCGTTCAGAATATCCGCCACGAGCTGACCCGCCGCGTTGTAGTCGTTCGGCAGATTGTACAGTCCGCGTGTGATCGGCTCGAAAACCAGCCTCAGATTTTCGAAAGGATCGTGGAGCTGCGTCTGGTTCAACGGGATGATCGCGCGCACATCGAGGGAGACATCGATCTCGGTGGAGACAGGCACCATCAGGTCGAGCGCGACGGGCAGCCGCGTCCCGGCGGGCAGCGTCAGGGATACGGTCGCGCTGCTCAATTCCAGCGGCGGCGCGGAGATCGACGCGAACACGGTCAGCGGGACATTTTCAGTCAGGATGACGACGGTGTTCTGATCGAGCGGCAGATCAAAGGCGACCGGGATGGTGTCGCGCACCGGGATCGTCCAATCGATCGTCGCTTCGTCCAGCCCGACAAAGCTGCTGTGGAGTCCGGCGACGAGGGGCGTGACGATGTTGTTCTTGATGTCGAAGATCAGCACCGCCAGACCGATCACCACGACCACCAGGACGATGTTGATGATGAAAGAGAAAATCACCATGAAGCGCCAGATGAAAGCGCCGATACCGCGCAAGATACGCATATTCGACCGACTCCCTAACCCCACAGATTCTCACAAACTATATCCTAACCTTGCAGGTCGTGCCAAACGAAAAACGCCCGACGAAAGCGTCCGGTGTTTTGGTGATACGGGCAGCCTCTCACAATCAACCCGACATCCTGCATCGTGAATGTAAGCATTCGTGAAAACTGTGGCACAATAACCAGCCGCGCGGACGGTGTATCCAACCGCACGGCTGGTTGTCAATTTCCGACATCCGCGCTATGGTTTCTCAGCTTAAACCCACATTTCAAGGAGTCTTTCGCACAATGGCGAACAAAGTCCCCATTACAGTCGCGCACGGTGACGGCATCGGTCCTGAGATTATGGACGCCTCGCTGCGCATTATCACCGCCGCTGGTGCCGATGTCGAATTCGAGACGATCGAGATCGGTGAAAAAGCTTATCTGGCAGGCCACAATTCCGGCATCGCGCCGAGCGCGTGGGCGTCACTGCGTCGCACGCACGTCTTCTTCAAGGCGCCAATCACCACCCCCCAGGGCGGCGGCTACAAGAGCCTGAATGTGACCGCGCGCAAGACGCTCGGTCTGTATGCCAATGTGCGCCCGTGCGTCTCCTATCATCCGTTCGTCGCCACCAAGCACCCCAAAATGGACCTCGTGATCGTGCGCGAAAACGAGGAAGACCTGTACGCCGGGATCGAACACCGTCAGACCGACGAGGTGTACCAGTGCCTCAAGCTGATCTCGCGTCCCGGCTCGGAAAAGATCATTCGCTACGCCTTCGAGTACGCCCGTGCCAACGGACGCAAGAAGGTGACCGCGTTCACCAAAGACAATATCATGAAGATGACCGACGGTCTCTTCCATAAAATATTCGACGAGATCGCCGCCGATTATCCCGATCTGGTGAACGAACACTGGATCGTCGATATTGGCTCCGCGAAGATGGCGGACACCCCTGAAGATTTCGACGTGATCGTGCTGCCCAACCTGTATGGCGACGTGCTGTCGGACGTGGCGGCGCAGATCGCCGGGTCGGTCGGGCTGGCGGGATCGGCGAATATCGGTGAAGGCGCGGCGATGTTCGAGGCGATTCACGGCTCCGCACCGCGTCGCGCAGGTCAGAACCTCGCCAATCCGTCGGGGCTGCTGCTGGGCGGTGTAATGATGCTGGTACATATCGGACAGCCGGAAGTTGCCGAGCGCGTCCACAATGCCTGGCTGCGCACACTCGAAGAAGGAATCCACACCTACGACGTGTATCGTCGCGGTGTCGAGACAGGTGTGAGCAAGCAGGAAGTAGGCACGAGAGAATTTGCCGACGCCGTGATCGCGCGTCTGGGTCAAAACCCGGAAACGCTGCCAGCAGTCACCTATGCCGCTGGCAACGGTATTCCCCTGGCGAAATATGTTCAGGCGCCGCCCGCCAAACGTGAACTCGTCGGCGTGGACATCTTCCTGTTCAACCGCGACAAGAATCCGAATACGCTCGGTGACGCAGTGACTCAGGTGGGCGTCTCGGAAGGAATGCAGCTCACGATGGTCAGCAATCGCGGGCTGAAGGTGTATCCAAACGGATCGCCTGAGACTTTCTGCACCGATCACTGGCGCTGCCGTTTCTTTGCCAAGGAGCGCGGCACGCCCATCCAGCCGACTCAGATCATCAGCCTGCTCAACCGGATGCAGGCGGCGGGCTTCGACTTTATCAAGACGGAAAACCTGTATTACTTCGACGGCGAATCCGCCTTCTCTGGTGGTCAGGGCGAATAACCCGCACGGACAGCGGGGTTTGGCATGTCCAAGCCCGCGCACACGCGATCCCGTGCCAAACCCTGGTGATCCCAGGACAATAGTCATGCCTCTCTTCACCGACCGCGCCGCCGCAGATGTCTATCGTCTGCGGCGGTTCGTTTTATTTTTCTAACCGCAGCGTAGGGAAGCAGGCGGCATGACGTGGAGTTCGTTTTTCGGTTAAACTGGATGATAATAATCAGGTTGCAATATGCTTTGAAAGGATTCAGTCATGTTCAAGAGACGATTGAGCCTCATTATCGTGATGATGATGGTGCTGACGATTGGCGTCGGCGCCGTCTCCGCGCAAGACCCGTCGATCGCGCTGACCAGCCCGGTCAACGGGGAGACACTCACCAGCAACCCGGTCGGCGTGACCGGCACCACCAGCAATGCGCCTCCAGGCGGACAGGTCACCGTGACGTTGTTCAGCGGCGCCACTGTGGTCGGCTCGGCAACGGTCGCCGTCGGTGAGACGGGCAGCTTTTCCGCCGCTGTGAGTGTGACCACGACGCCGACCGATCCGATCGGGGTGGTGCGTGCCGACCTGATGAATGGTGGCACTGTCGTGGCATCGACGCAGATCGGCGTCGCCTGGGTCATCGCCGCGCCGACCGCCACGCCGACATCGACCGATCTGCCGACGACCGCCCCTACCGCGACGGCAACGGCTACCGGGACTCAGCCAGCGACGACAGCGCCCACCAATACCCCCAGCGCGACCGCCACCGCCACCCTGACGCCCACGGCGACCGTGACCGGAGGCGCGCCGCTGGTGGTGATCACCATGCCCGCCAACGGCGCCAACATTGTTTCGACGGGTCTGGTCAGCGTGGGCGGCACATACCTGAATTTGCCAGTGGGCGGCACCATCAGCGTCGCCGTCACGATCAATACCGGCTCGCCTTTTGTGATCGAGAGCATCGCCACGATCGGATCGAATGGCAGCTGGCAGGCGAACTTTGGATTGGTGGCGGGTATTCCGAATGGCACCGCTGCCACGATTCAGGCACGCATCCGGCTGGGAAGCAGCATCGTCACCACCTCGAACACCGTCATCGTCACGCTGGTCAGCGCCACTGGTGCGCCGATCCTGGTGATCAATCAGCCAACGGTCAATGCGATCGTCGGCATCGGCAGCGCACCGATCCCGGTCAGCGGCTTTTCCGCCAATCTGGTCGGACAGATCACCGTGCGCGCGGTCGATGCCTTTGGCGGGGTGCTGGCACAACAGCTCGTCACGCCGAACCTCGACGGCAGTTGGGCGACCACATTGCAGGTCGTGACCATCCCGGCGGCGCGCGGTAGCATCGTCGCACTCAGCGCCGATCGCCGCACGATCACGCGCGTCGATGTCACCTACGGCGCTGGCTGCATCATCCGCCCGGATTGGTTCATTTACATCATCCAGCCAGGTGATCAGCTCAACCGGATCGCCTCGCGCACGGGCAGCACGCTCGCCGAACTCGCCTATGGCAACTGTATCGCCAATGCCGATCTGTTGTTCGTCGGACAGCAGCTGCGCGTGCCGCGCCAGCCCGTCATCACGCTGACGCCGACGCGCCGCCCGGCAGTGCCGACGACGGCGCCGATCCCGGCGCTCACCCTGCGTATCGACAGCCCGACGTCGGGCAGCCAGATCAGCACCGACAGCGCGCTGGTCGTGCGCGGGAGTGGCAGCAACCTCGCGGGACGCGATCTGGTCGTGCGCGCCATTTCTATCGGCGGTCGGCTGCTGGCACAAGGTAATGCTCGTGCCGACAGCGCCGGCAACTGGCAGGTCTCGCTCGGCGGGATCGTCGTGACCGAGACGACAGGCGCAACCCTCAATGCGTTCGTGCGCTCTGGCTCTGGCGTCGTGCTGGCGAATACCTCGGTCAACATCACCTTCCAACCGACGGGTGTCGTCCCGATCGGCGGCAGCGTGCAGCGACTGCTGATCACCACGCCGCTCGCTGGCGATCAACTCACCGAAAACGGCGAAGCGCTGATAGTCGGCACCGTATCGGGGGGATTTGACGGCGAAATCCGCGTGCGCGCCCTCGATCCGTTGGGCACGGTGATCGACGAGCAGGTCGCGGAGCTGCGTCCGCTCAATCAGACTGGCGACTCGGTGTGGCAAACGACGCTGACGATCGAGTCGCTCGCCGGGACGTATGGCACGATTTTCGCCTATGCTTCCTCGCCATTCGGACTCGACCCCGATCTGACCGACGCCGCCAGCATCGTCTACGGCGATGATCCGAATCAGCCGTTCCTGACGATCACCGATCCGATTCCCTACAGCGTACTCGACACCAATGCGCCGATCGTGATCAGCGGGCGCGGCGGACGCCTGTTCGAGGGCGGCTTGGTGGTGCGTATCCTCGATGATGAGGGCAATGTGCTGTCAGAGCAGCCGACCACGATCGATTCGCCGAGCGCCGGGATCGGCGGCGAGGGCGACTGGCAGGTCACCACGACGCTGACCGCCGCGCCGGGCACGCGCGGCACGATCATCACCTTTTCCAATTCAGCGGCGGATGGCGGTATTACCGCCTTTGCCAGCGTGAGCGTCTTCCTGGGCAGCCCGGACACCGAGCCGGATTTTGTGGCGATTCAATCACCGCTGCCGGGGACGCTGGTTCGCCCCAATCAAGCGCTGTTGATCGCGGGCACTGCCGACCCGGTCGGCAGCGGCAGCGTGCGCATTCGTCTGAGCAACGATGTGGGCGCGACCCTGCTCGATCAGACGCGCCCGGTCACGGTCGCGGCGGGGAATGCGGTCGGCACCTGGCAGATCGCAATCGAGCTGCGCGGCATCGCGCCCGGCACTACGCTCACCCTGAGCGCCGAGTCGGTAGCGGGCGACGGCACCGTACTGGCGAGCGATCGCGTCGGGATCGTGGTCGGTGCAGCCGCACCGTAGTAACACATAACAATGCGTCCGTGCGTCGGGCATGACCAAAAACAGGGCGGACATCGTAGAGTGTCCGCCCTGTTTTCATGTGGCGCCGTGATAAAATTGGGTCTGACGCATTTTTACAGATCGGTACTATACACAGGGAGCAGCCGTTGCCATGTCCGACACGCACGCCACGCATACGATCGAGATCGCCGGGGTCACCCGTCACTTGCGCCTGTTCGAGATCAAGCCGGGCGTGCGCATCGCCATCCTGAACATCCTCGGTGATACCGAGCTGGTACAGGCTGCCAGCATCGCGCTGGCAGAACGGCTGCACGGGCGCGGAGTCGAGGTGCTGGTGACGCCAGAGGCAAAAGCGATCCCGATCGCGCACGAGCTGGCGCTGGCGATGAAGCTGCCTTACGCGGTGCTGCGCAAGACCTACAAGCCGTACATGGGCGAGGCGCTAACCTCGGAAACCCTGAGTATCACCACCGGGGAGACGCAGACGCTCTATCTCGACGAGAAAGACCGCGCGCTGGTCGAGGGCAAGCGCGTCTGCCTGATCGACGACGTGATCTCGACGGGCAGCACCCTCCAGGGGATGCGGCTGATCATGAACAAAGCCGGCGCCCAGATCGCCGCCGAAGCCGCGATCCTGACCGAGGGCGATCGGGCGGCGTGGAGCAATATTGTCGCGCTCGGTCATCTGCCCGTCTGGGTGGATTGAATAAACCGTCGCAGGGGTTTGTCGTGCCAAGCGCTGTTGCTTGCTACAGCCTGATATTCCTGCCTGGATTGCAGGCGAACAGCATGACTCGTCGTCCGTGTCGGCAGCCGCCAGGCGAGGACTCGGACGGCACTTTGATATCTGGGAAATATCGAATGACCACACCCATTTATTCCAGCGCGAACACCGCCCCGATCGCCGTGCTGAAACCGGGCAGCAGATCGCCAAAGTCGAACGTGTCCTCGACGCTGCACACCTGTTCATCACCATCCGCCCACAGCGCGAGTATCACTTTCTGGCGCGGCAGCGCCAGCCACACCAGGCGTGTCCCCAGGCGCAGATAGATCGCTGCTTTACGACGCATTTCCGGGATGCTGTCGTCGGGGCTTTGCACTTCCAATACAAAATCGGGCATGACAGGCACCGCGCCGCGCGTGACGACACTCTGTTCAGCCAGGTTCAGGCGGAACGACCAATCAGGCAGCAGACTATTGGCGTGATCTTCGAGCTTGCGATAGCGTATTTTGGGTCCGCTGCGACCGAGTTTTTTCTCTCGTAAATAAGGCGCGATGAGCAGTGTTACATTTTCTGTGACGTATGCGTGTTCTTCTGTTGCCATCGCTTTTTCTACTATTTCCCCGTCGATCAACTCCAGGCGATCTTCAAGCTCGGAGATGAGTCGATCAGCCGCTCGAATTCATCCATGGTCACTCTGGCGCGCACCACGTTCATGCTGGCAATCCCTCGTCGCTAAACCTGAGTCGATTATAGCAGGGACGCATAACAATGCGTCCGTGTGTTGATTGACCGTGCGTTGATGCGTCCGTGTGACGCGGGTCTGACACGCCAGACCCGCGACTCCGTGCGATCACAGCTCCAGGTAATCGCGCAGCTGGCGGCTGCGGGTGGGATGACGCAGCTTGCGCAGCGCCTTCGCCTCGATCTGTCGGATGCGTTCACGGGTGACGCCGAAATACTTGCCGACCTCTTCCAGCGTGTGATCCTGACCATCGACCAAGCCGAAGCGCATCTCCAGCACCTCGCGCTCACGTTCGCTCAACACACCCAGGGCTGACCGAATCTGCTCTTTCAGCAGTTGGCGGCTGGCGACATCGACCGGACCAGGCATCTTGTCGTCTTCGATGAAGTCACCGAGCAGGCTGTTGTCTTCCTGACCGATCGGCATCTCCAGACTCATCGGCTCCTGGCTGAGGCGCATGATCTTGCGCACTTTCTGCGCTGCCCGGCGCAGCTTGCGCTGCAAGCCGGCGTCGAGACGCACGCCGTCCTGACGCAGCGCCTTGATCGCCTGAGTCTCGTCGGGCGTGAGGAATTCCATCTCCAGCGCGATATGTTCGGCGCTCGGCTCGGCGCCTAATTCCTGTGTCAGGTTGCGCTGCACCCGCATCAGCCGATTGATCGTCTCGACCATGTGCACGGGGATGCGAATGGTGCGCGCCTGATCCGCAATCGCGCGGCTGATCGCCTGACGAATCCACCAGGTGGCATAGGTGCTGAACTTGAAGCCTTTGGTATGGTCGAATTTGGCGACCGCTCGCAGCAGCCCGATATTGCCTTCCTGAATCAGGTCCAGGAAATTGATCCCCCGTCCCATGTAGCGCTTTGCCACGCTGACGACCAGACGCAGATTGGCACGGGTGAGCGCCTCGACCGCGTTTTTGGCGCCCATATCGAGATCGCCGCGCACGTCGTCGAGCCAGGTCTCCAGCATCGAGTCGGCGTCGAGCCAGGCGTCGAACTGCTCGACGGACGGCAGGGCACGCTCTTGCGCCCAATACGATGACAGCAGCGCGCGTTCACGCGGGGGGATCACCGTCAAGCCGTGTACCACGTCGAAGAGCGCCTGCGCCACCAGATTCCAGGCTTCGTCGCGTCCCCATTCGCCATTGCGCAAAAACTCGCGCACATACGAGCCGCCGCGCCCATCGCCGCCGACGACGATCGACTCGACTTCATCGAGGATCGGCTGCAAGTCGATCGCTGACGCGCGTGCGCCGAGACGCTTGATCAGCAGCGTCCACGACGCAAAGGTTTGCTGATAGGCTTCGTGTGCCGCCTGTTTAGCGGTGCTGGTGGTCAGCTCGCCATTGGCGCGGGTGATGGTCGCCTTCAGCAGCCGTTCCGCCGCGATCTGCACACTCAACCAGGTTTCGCGCACCGGACTCAGCAGCGGCACCTGACCGATCTCTTTGAGATACATGCGCACCGGATCGTCGGACAGCGTGACCGCATCCATACGCGCGTTCTCTTCGAGCGTTTCATCGTCGATCTCTTCAATCTCTTCATCGATCAGCAGCGAGCCGAGGTTGTCATCCTCAATCACCGTGATGGCGTCGTAGAGTCCGTCGTCCAGTCCATCATCGAGATCGCCATCCAAATCGAAATCGCCGTCGTCCGCTGACTCGTCGGCATCATTTTTCAATTCGTCTTCGACCTGCTCCGGCTTCCGTGTCATTTTTTTTGCCATGTTCAACTTTCCAATTCCACGTTCGACGCGCTAGGATCGGATTGCCCGCGAACGGCGGCTGAGTTCGGCATCGATCAACTGCTTGGCACGCAGTGAGAGCGCAATGTAAGACGAAACTTCGTTTTCGTCAAATCCATCTTCCGGTTTGATGTAGCTCATCTCGGCACGCTCGCGCTGCAGACGTGCCGCGCGCAGCCGCAGCGCGTGGTCGAGCAAGGCGGTGCGCAGCGCGTCGGGACTGTCGCCATCGCCCCGCTGCGCCAGCCAGTCGGTGAGATCGGCGGACAGACCATGCCGCAGCAGCGGACGCAGATTATCCCACTCGTCCACCATGATACGCTGTGCGTCCGAGAAAAGCGCGTCCGGCAGCGCGGTCGATAAATAGTCTATAGGCGACTGTGTGTTCTGTGCCATCGCCTCCAGGAACAGGTTCATCAGCGCGCGGTAGCTGTCGCGGGTGAAATCGTCCGGCGTCAGCTCTGCCAGCACCCAGGTGGACAGCGCGCCGTCATCGCCAGCCAGTTCGCGCAGCTTGCGGTTGATGTCGTAGAGCAGATTCGGCTGCGTGAACAGCACCTTCAGGCAAAAGCGCTCGGTCGGCACATCGGGCACCTCGACCTGCAGCGGACGCGAACGGATTGGCGCCGTCGGCAGCTCGTCCGCGAATCCGTCATCGGGCGGCATACTCGACTCATCCACCTCGAAAGGCGGCATGTCTGGAGGTTCACCGAGGTCAAAGGATGGTGATGACGCTGTAGGGTTGGGCGCGGCAGCCTTCGGGACGGCTTTGAGCGGCGCTTGTCGGGCGGATGCGCGATCGATCGCCACCACATCGGCTGCCCACGACAACAGGCGGCGTTCATCCAGCTTGAGGCGGCGCGCTAAAAGCTGCACGTTGGCATCCTGATACAGCGTGTCTTCTGTTGCCAGCAGCAGCGGCAGCAGCCGACGGGCGGCGCCTTCCCGATCCTGCACCGATGGATTGGGATCGAGGTTCGCCAGCTCCATATCGATCACGAATTCGGCGACTGGGATCGCTCCCTCGACCAGTGCCGCCCATTCCGCCGGATTCTCGCGGATCAGATCGTCGGGGTCTTTGGCGCTGGCATTGCGCAGCACGCGCAGATCGACCGACAGCCTGGCGGCGTAATCGGCTTGCAGCACGCCGCGCGCCACCTCCAGCGATCGCCGGGTGGCATTTTGTCCGGCGGCATCGGAGTCGAGCGCCATGATCACCCGCTTTGCCAGCTTTGGCACCAGCAGACGTAACTGCGTCTCGGTCAGTGCCGTGCCCATCTGTGCGACCACGTTGGTAAAGCCAGCCTGGTGCGCGGTGATCGCGTCCATGTAGCCCTCGACGATCACGACGATGCCGTCGGCGCGAATGGCATCTTTGGCGGCGTCCAGCCCGAACAGCAGACGGCTCTTGTCGAACAGCGGGGTTTGCGAGGAGTTGAGATATTTGGGGTTGTCTTCCGCTGCCAGTGCCCGTGCGCCGAACCCGACCGCGCGCCCGCGATCGTCGCGGATCGGGATCATCAGGCGATTGCGAAAGGAGTCATAGACGGCGTCTTTATCGTTGCGCCTGACCAGCCCGGCTGCGATCAGATCGTCTTCGGCGTAACCCAGTGTTGTGAACTGATGATGCAGGAAATGCCAGTCATCGGGCGCGTAACCGATCTGAAAGCGGGCGAGGGTCGCGTCGGTCATGCCGCGTTTGTCACGCGCGTATGCCAGCGTTGCCGCCGCATCGGGACGATTGCCGTCGAGCAGCGTCTCGTGATACAGGTCGGCGGCATGTTTGACGATGGCGCGCAGACGCTCCAGTTGATCGAGCTGGTCGCGCTGTTCGGGAGTCTGCTTGCGCACCTCGACTCCGGCGCGCTTGCCCAGCTCTTCCAGCGCCTCCCCGAACGACCAGCCGTGAAACTTCATCGCAAAGCGGAAAATATCGCCGCCTTCGGCACACGCGCCAAAGCAGCGCCAGCTCTGTCGGTCTTCATAGACCACGAACGAGGGCGTTTTTTCGCTGTGAAACGGACACGGCGCTTTGTAGTAGCGTCCCTGCTTGCGGATAGGTACGTACTGCTGAATGTACTGTACGATGTCTAGCCGGGACTTGATCTCCTCGATCGCGGACATCCGTGCCCCTCCCACTCATCTGGACAGGGATTATAACACATGGGGTTGCGCACATACAACGACGGGTCAAAACGGGTCAGCGATTGGATGCGTTCATGCCGCGATGATGCACGATCGATCGGCGGGGTCGGGCGCACCCAACCCCATGCTGTCCAGCGCGGGCAATTTACTCCGCCAGCGCGTCGTTTTGCTGTACGGCTTCGCGCGTGCGCATCGCTGCGAGCGCGGTCTCGATGTCGGCACGCGCCAGACGCACGGTGTCATCTTTCTCGCTCAACAGGTCTTTCGGTACTGGAATATGGCGTGACGCCAGGAAATCGACCAGGGCGTCGCTGAAGCGGCGCGGCATGGCGTCGGTGTCGGGGGCGTCGAGCGCCTCCTGCACCTCGCGCAGATGATCGATCATCCACAGGTAGAGATCGCCCTCGGTGCGTCCGTGCATGTGCTTCATCACGTCGTACTTGCGGATCAGCGTCAGGGCAGGGCGGTAGAGGTGGTCGTACCAGTCCGCCGCGCCCTCGTCGAAATTGACCGAGCGC
The DNA here is from genome assembly GCA_034437395.1 of Anaerolineae bacterium. GTDB lineage: Bacteria > Chloroflexota > Anaerolineae > Aggregatilineales > Phototrophicaceae > Flexifilum. Next base: position 35,630 of record DAOTUN010000073.1, read on the forward strand.
CCTAGCTGCTGTTCCAGCACCGAGCAATGCACATGAATGTGACCCAGCAGATCGCCATAGCGCGATGGCTCGGAAAGCTGCATCGACTGATGATGCGGACGCAGAGACGGGAGACGGGCGAAGTCCAGAAAATCGGCGTAGGCAGCGAGTTCGTCGAGTTCATCGGGCGACATGCCCGCGTGCAGGGCGATCGTGGTCGGCAGCTCGGTCACATGTGCCTGAATGGTCTTGGATCCGAGCTGGCGCGCCACCGAGACGCGGTGATTGCCGTCGCGCACAAAATAGGTATCGCCGACCTTGTACAGCTCGATCGGCGGCAAGCCCGTCAATCCAGTCGCCTGAGCATAGATGCGGCTCCAGCGATCCTGCATCTTGGCGGTGCGGGGCAGAAAGCCGCGTGTAAAATCGCGGTAGCGTCCGACGCTGCCGACGATCTGGTCGAGCGGCACTTCCTGCAAGCCCATGTAGCTCTCTTCGCGCAGCCGCAGCCGCGCGCGAATTTCCTCGAAACTGAGCAGTTCGGCGGGTTTGCCGCGCACCAGGCTGGAGACCTCGTTCCAAAAGGCGCGCATCCGCGCATTGTGGAAGGCGCTCACTCCAGCGAGGTAATTCATTTCTTGGATTTGATCATCCGGCATGGCGTCCCTCCAGGGAATCATGTGCCGTCGATGGTGCCAGTTGCATTGTACAGCACTTTACAGATGACCCGGCAGGCATACAATGCAGCGGTCATACAATCATTCTACACAAGTTCTTGTGTAGTTTTTCACGTTCTCTGTTAGGGTCGTCACTACATAGATTAAGGGAAGACTATGGATCGGATCATCGTAACCAATGACGACGGCGTCCATGCGCCGGGCATCCTGGCGCTGGCGACCGCGATGCGGGCGTTCGGGGAGGTCGAGGTGATCGCGCCGTCGATCAATCAGAGTTCCAGCGGGCACAAAAAGACGCTGCACCAGGATATTCCGGTCAGCCGGACGACGCTGGCGGACGGCACCCCGGCGTACTCGGTCGGCGGGTCACCTGCCGACGGGATCGCGCTGGCTGCCTTGGGGATGGTGCCGTGGCCGCCGCGTCTGGTGGTGTCGGGCATCAATCGCGGCGCCAACATGGGACAGGACATCACCTACAGCGGCACCGTGACCGCCGCGCTGGAGTCCGCCATCAACGGCGTGCCCGCGCTGGCGGTGTCGCTGGCACGCCGCGACGCGAATGCGGTCGAGGATTACGCGGAGGCGGCGCGGCTCGCGGCGCTCGTGGTCAGCATGATGCTGGTGCATCCGCTGCCCGCACTGACCATCCTCAATCTCAATGTGCCCAATCTGACGCCCACCAAAGGCATCCGCCTGACGCGCCAGGGCGTGCGTATCTATCACGAGACCCTGGAGACGACGGGCGACCTGTACAAGATGATCGGGCCGGAGCCGACCGGCATGTTCGACGAGATCGGCACCGATCTCTGGGCGGTGCATCAGGGTTATACCAGCCTGACTCCGCTGCACCTCGATCTGACGGCGCACCGCTTTCTCGCTGATCTCGCCGCCTGGGACATCACCATTTAAGGGCTAGGGCGCGAAGAAGCGCCACAACTGATGCACGAAGCGCGTCTTGACTGTCAGATGCAGCAGCACCGACGACACACCGAAGACAAGCGCGACCACGACCGTCAGCTCGATCGAAAAGCGGGTGTATTCGGTCAAGCCTGGCACCAGGAAAAAGCCGATCATCGTCAGCAGTGCCAGCGCGATCCCAATGAAAAAGACGTTGGTACGGGCGCGGATGGTGGCGATCTGAAACAGCTCGACATTGTGAATATTCCAGAAAGCCAGCATCCCCCACAGGGTCATGTACTGTGAGACAGTGCTGCGAGCGATCTGGGTGTTTTCGCCGCTGGAAAGGTAGGCGATCGCGTACACCACGCACATCGACGCCGCGCCGACAAATCCGGCACTGACAGCGTAGTCCAGCACGTCATCGCGAAAGGCGCTCATGTGGGCGGGCTTGATGACGCGAAAGGCGATCAGCGTCGCCGGGACGTTGATGACGAAGAAGGTCAGCCAGCTAATCTGGATCGGGTTGATCGGAAAGGGCATGAACATGAAGCCGACCAGGATGAAAAAGATGATGCTGTAGAAATTCTTGACCAGGAAAATCTTCATGGTGCCGAACACCGACTGACGGATCGCGCGCCCTTCGTGAAATGCCAGCGGCAGCGTGGTCAGCGCATTGTTGAGCAGCACCAGATCGGCGACATCCTTGGCGATCTGTGCGCCCGCGTTCATGGCGATCGCCAGATGCGCCTCTTTGAGCGCCGGGACATCGTTGACGCCATCGCCGACCATCGCCACATATTCGCCCTGCTTTTTGAGCGAGGCGATGATCCTTTTTTTGGTCTCTGGCTCGATACGTGCGAACAGGTTGCCAGTCATGACGGCGGCATCGAATTCGGCGTCATCCATGCGTTCAAGATCGTCACCGCGAAACGCGCCGTGAATGGTCAATCCAGCGGCGCGGGCGATCTCCGCCGCCGTCTCCAGGTTGTCCCCGGTGATCACCTTGAGCGCGATGCCTTCGTCGGCGAATTCTTGCAGCGTCTCCTGAATGTCGGGGCGCACCTCGTCGTGCATGACGATCAGCGCCAGTCCTTCACGCGCCGGGTCGAGGATCGGCTCGCCATCTTTGACCAGCGCCAGCGTCGAGCGCGCCAGCGCCAGGATGCGCAGCCCCTGCGTCGAGAGGTCGCGCGCCTGTTCGAGCGCATCGGTCTGATCGGGGTGCAGCACCCGTTCTGGCGCGCCGAAGATCAGCGTCTCGTCAGGCAGCGAGACCGCGCCCCATTTGCGCTGTGAGGTGAAGGGAATCTCGCGCGTCTTGGTCACGGCAGGCAGCGCGCGCTGTCCGCCGACGCCGACATATTCCGCGACGGCAGCCGCTGTGCGATTCTGGTTGGAGAGGTTACCCGTGTATGCCGACAGTCGCATGATCACGCCCTCGTGTGGCAGCGTCCCGATCGGGAGAATCTCCATCACGCTCAGCTTGTTCTGCGTGAGCGTGCCGGTCTTGTCGAAACAGAGGGTGGTCACGTTCGCCATCGACTCGACCGCGTTGACGCGCTGCACCAGGGTCTGCTTGCGGCTGATATTGACCGCGCCGATGGTCAGCGCCAGGACTGCGGTCAGCACCAGTCCTTGTGGGACGATGCTGGCGACAAAGACGACCGCGCTTCTGAAGGTGGGCAGGTTGAGGATCGATGTGTCGGTCAGATAGCCCGCGATGAAGATCATCGGCAGCGTCAGCAGCATGATCACGACCGTGATCTGTACCAGTACCGCGATCCGTTCCTGCGTCGGTGTCAGTACCTTTTTGTAACGTTTGGCGGTCTGAGACAGTTGGTTGAGCGTGCTGTGCCTGCCGACGCGCGTAGCGACCATCGTGCCGCTCCCGGCGATGCAGAACGATCCCGATGTGACTGGATCGCCATTTTCTTTCACGACCGCGTCGGACTCACCTGTCAGCTGCGACTCGTCGATCTCCAGCGCATCGCTGTGCAGCATCACGCCATCGACCGCGATCCGATCGCCCGGCGCGATCGGGATCACATCGTCCTTGACGAGCTGCATGGCGGAAATAGTGACGAGCTGTCCATCGCGCCAGACTGCGATGTCGCTGAGTGCCTCCGCCGCCAGCCGATCGAGCTGGCGTTTTGCCAGCGCCTCCTGGATCATGCCCAAAAACGAATTGGTGACGACGCTGAACCCGGCGAAAATGAAGGTGGCGTAGTCCCGAAACAGGAACACCGCCACCAGGAGTGCAAAGAAAATCAGATTGAACAGGTTGAGGATATTGTCGCGGAAGATGTCCCAATAGGATCGCCCGACGCGGGCACGATAATCGTTGACCTCGCCGCGCGCGACACGCTGCTGCACTTCAGCGCTGGTCAGTCCTGTAGTCGGGGGAAGTGAGATCGACACGGATGTTGCTCCAATCATGAATGGATTCAGTACAGCGGAAGGGTGACGAAAAAGTGCGTCTCGCCAGGACGCGAACTAAAGCGAATGTCGCCGCGATGTTTTTCACGCACGATGCGGCGCGCGATGTCCAAGCCTAAGCCCGTCCCCATCGGTTTGGTCGAGAAAAACGGTTCGTAGATGCGCCCCTGAATGTCTTCAGCGATACCGCGCCCAGTGTCGCTGACGGTGATGGTGACCGTGTTGTCGTCGCGCTCGGTGCGGATGCGCAGCGCTCCGCGATCGTTCATAGCGTCGAGCGCGTTCTCGATCAGCTTTGTCCATACCTGATTGAGTTCGCTGGCATACACGTTCACGCGCGGGCAGGTGCGGTCATAGTGGCGTTCGACTGTCACCTTGCTCAGACGATTGGACAGCATCGTCAGGGTGTTTTCCAGCCCATCGTGCAGATCGACGATTTGCAGCGGCGCCTCATCCATGTACGTGTAGGCTTTGACCGCCTGAATCATCTCGGAAATGCGCGTCGCGCTCTGCGCGACCGTGCGCGCCATGCCCACCAGCGTCATGGTGCTGGCGAGCCAGCGCACGATCCCCGGCAGTGACCCCGGCGGCATCTGTGCCTCGAACATCTCCAGCATGTCCAGCCCTATCCCTTCGGTGACCAGCGGCGGGGTATGCTGCCAGGCATCGTCAACCGCGCGCGCTTCGAGCCAGTCCGCCAGCGCGGTCTCGCGGTCGTTCTGCCGGAGCGCGCTCAACGGCGTTGGGGCGGGCATGGTGATCAGGCTTTCACCTGTCTGACTCAACAAGTCCATTTGCTCGGCGTCGAGTCCGAGCGCGGTCAGCGCGAGCGTGTGCCGCTGCAATTCGGTGAGCAGCAGCGGGATTTGCCGGGCGGCGCGCACGTTGGCGGCGGCGGGGTTGTTCAATTCGTGCGCCAGACCTGCCGCCAGGTTGCCCAGTGCCGACATCTTTTCCTGCTGGCGAATCTGCGCTTCGGTGTCGCGCATCCGCTCCGCCATCGTGGTCATGAGCAGTTGGGCGATCGGGGACGAGCGCGTGACGCTCTCGACCAGTTCGCGGTTGAATTCTAAAAGCTGCGACTCGGTGGTGGCGCGTCCGCTGGCGCTGCGCGGCTGCCCGGTGAGCAGGGCGATCTCCCCAATGAACGACCCTGGCGGCAGCTTTGCCAGCACGATCGCCTGACCGCCGATCGTCTTGCTGATTTCGATCTCCCCCTGCAGGATCACATAAAAGCCGGTCGCGGCATCGCCATCGTGAAAGAGATAGTCGCCCGCTGGCAGCATGATCGTGTGGCTCTGGGTGAGCAGCGTGTCGAGTTCTTCTTGTGGAAACCGCGCGAACAGCGGTACGGCGCGGATATAATCCAGCATCATCGTCCCTTGATCTCGGTTGGACAGGCGCGCATGGTACAATCAACAGTGATGCGCGTTGAGCGGTCAACATCGTCCTATGATAATGCAAGCCGCCGCCGCGCGCCGACTTTTGGTAAGCTGTCATGAAAGCGCATCATGACTCGACAATCATTGTACGCACGTCTGCTATTCGCACGCTGTGCCCTGAGCCAGATACGGTGGTCGCTGGTGATCGCGGCATCGCTGGTCGGGTGCAGTATCGCTGGCAGTCCGGCTGCGGCGCCGATCGACCCCGCGATCAACATCACAGCACCCGCCGACGCATGGCGCGCGCTGGCGTCGGGACTGGAGACTCGCCGCTACAATCCGGGCGCGTCCTATCCCTTTACCAGCTTCGTCGCGGTGCGCATCGATCCGGCGCTCTACAGCTTTCGTGCGCACTATCAGCCGGGTACGGCGCGGACGCTCGACCAGTGGAGCGCGGCGCTGCCCGACGCGATCGCCATTGTCAACGCTAATTTTTTCGATGCCAATGCCAACGCGCTTGGCTTGGTCGTGACTGACGGCACTGTCTATGGACAGGCGTATCAGGGTCGCGGCGGGATGCTGCAGGTCGTCGATGGGCAGGTGCGGGTGCGCTCGACCGTGACCGAGCCTTACAACCGTGAACGCCTCGATCAGGCGGTACAGGCATTCCCGATGCTGATCGCGGAGGGCGCGGTTGCATACAGCGATCCACGCCCGGATCGCCCGTCGCGGCGCACGGTAATCGGCGCAGATGCTCAAGGGCGAATCGTGCTGCTGGTCACGCCAGGGCTGACTGGAATGCCGCTGACGGCGATGAGTGCTTATCTCGCATCGAGCGATCTGGGGCTGGTGAACGCGGTCAACCTGGACGGCGGCGGGTCGTCGCTGCTGGCGATCGCGGTGCCGGGTGGAGAAACGGTGCGGGCGCCGTCGTTCGATCCGGTGCCGGTAGTGCTGGCAGTGTACGCGAAATAAACACGTGTCTGGTAGTCCGTCAGCTAAAGCTGGGGGCGTCACGACGCTCTTTCGGTAATGTCACCCGCCTGGGGTGCGAGTCACGGTCGCCAGAGCGGGCGGCATCGACGGCAGAAAATCGGGTAACTCAGTCGCGGACGGTGCGTCGGCTGTGGGGGTTGGAGGCGCGGGCGTGAAGGTGCGGG
>DAOTUN010000074.1:0-2444 GCA_034437395.1 Anaerolineae bacterium
TCGAGGTCTATCAGCCGGGCAAGATGCCGATCGTGCTGGACGCGACCGGGACGCTCGACGGCGGCGATCTGCTGCCCGGATTCAGCGCGCCTGTGAGCGAGATCATGCCCAAGCCTGCGCCGCCCACAGCGGAATAAGGTTAACGCGAGACGGGGCGCACGCGCGTGCGCCCCATACACGCCCTATCGCCTACCCCGGCATGAATGCCTCCAGCACGGGCAGGAACAGCCCATCGAAATACAGCGTTCGCTCGGCGGGCGTGCTGATCAACAGGATCATATAGCTGGTGCCCCCCACCTCCGCCAGCGCCAGATCGCCCGCCTGTCCCTGAATGCTCAGTTCATAGCGCTCCCAGGTCAAGCCGCTCTCGTTCGCCGTCGTGATCGTCTCGATCACCTCCGGGAACGGATCGATGCCTAACTGACCTGTCAACAGCGTCTTCAAATCGCCGATTGGCGCCGGGATCACCTGCTGGATCAGCGCGACCGAGCCAGTCATGCTGACGGCATAGGTGCCGGGGCTGACTTCCGTCCAGCCTTGTGGGATCACGCTGGTGTAGCCGAAGGTGTCGTTGGTCACCGGGACGAGCGCGATCTCGGTCGTCGGCGTGTTGAATGCGAACGCTCCCGCCGCCAGGCACGACGAGTCCGGCTCGGTCGTCGGGTCAGCCAGGAAGTCACGGACGATGCTGTTGGCGCACGAGTTGTCCAGGCTGGAGACGTGCCCCGCGCCAGGAATGACGTAGTTGTAGGATGTAGACAGTCCCGCCGCGACTGCATCCGCGAAATAGGGTGGAGTCGCCGGATCGAACTGACCGGAAAGCAGCAGCGTGGGAATGTCGCTGGTGAGTACCTCGCCCTCGATCGGGTCGAACGGTGCCGCGCCCCACGCCGCGCACAGATCGACGATCGCCTGACCGCCGCCGTAGTACACGCTGTTGGTGAACGTGGTGAAGCGCGGGAACGCGGCTGCTTCGGCGTCGAGCGCCGCCGGGGTGGTCGCGGGGATTTCTTCCGCGCAGATGACCGAGGCAAACGCGCCGATATTGATCGCGTCACCCAGAAGGACGGGTAGACTCAGGAACGTTGCCAGCGCGGACGTATCACCGTTCGCCACCGCCTGGATAGTGCTGGGCACGCTGGCGATCAGCGGCGTTTGCTGCAAGCCCAGAAAGACGCCGCCGATCAAATCGACTCCATCGGCTGTGGTCTCGATCACCTCACCTGTGGTCGGAATGGTCACCGTGACCGGGGCGGGAGCAGCATCCAGGCGGGCTACCGTCTCGTAAAAAATGGTCTCCAGCTCAGGATAAGCCGCGTCACATGCCGCTTCCGCCGCACACGCCTCGAACAGGTTATTGAGCGCCCAGTCGCTCTTTGAGGCGATGATGCCGATCTGATTGTCGGCAATACCGAGTACGCCGTCGAGAACCGCGCTGCTGATGCGATCAGGAAAGTCGCGCATCACCGTCTGCGCCAGCCGCGTGCCATACGACCCGCCGTACAGCGCGATCGACCCGTACCCGAATGAATCTGCCAGATCGATGATGTCCGCCGCGCTGGTCGCGCTGGTGTACGTCGTCAGATCGATGCCCGCATCGCGCAATGTCTCACCGCACACTGTGAACGCCTCCACGTAGAGCGGGTTGACCTGATCAGGCGTGTAATCCTGACGCAGATTGTCTGTGAAGAGTGCCGTCACCTCCGGGCAGTTGAGCGCGGGGGTGCTGAGACCCGTCCCGCGCTGATCGAAGACGACAAAATCGCGGTCGGCGGTGATCGGCGCGATCGCCGTGCCATAGTAGACGTTGATCACCGCGACGATGCCGCCACCGGGACCGCCTTGCAGGAAAAAGACCGGATCGCCCGTCGGTGCGTCGGCGCGATAGACGGCGACCGCCAGCGCGACCGTATCCGCCGGATCGGGATTGGCGCGGTCTTCAGGTACGATCAGCACCCCACACTCGACATTCGCGCCCTCCAGGGGCGTGAATGGGCAGGCGCCCGCCTCGAAACGGGGCAGCGCTTCGCTTTGCGCGCCGACCGCGACTCCGAGTGTCAGGCTGAAAAGAGCAATCATCAACAGCGTCAGTCTCAGTAACGACTTCACAGCTTTCACCTCACTGAATTGGACAGAAATCGGACAACGCCTTGATTGTAAAATAAAATTGAACGTTCATGTCTACTCAAAAACTGGGGGCAGCGACGGAGCCCCGGGTATTCGTCGATGCGGCACACAGAATTAGCACAATTGCCCAATCAGAAGCACGTTAAAATCTGCACAATATTTTGAACTAACCACATGAAGAACAGTGTAAATGATGTTAAATCAATACCTTCGCCAGTTTTACAGTGAGCGAATGCAACATCATTCACTCAAACACATCTGTCTAGCAAAACGAGACAGAAACTAAATCAACAGGCGGAGCGCACACTCATGATTTA
>DAOTUN010000075.1:0-1996 GCA_034437395.1 Anaerolineae bacterium
TCCGCTGATCGATCTGTAGAGCGTGATGCAGCCGGGCAGATCGTCCGGGTGCGAACTGACCTCAACTGAAGGAGCTTCAAATGCCTATCGCAGCCACCAGCACCTACAACACCGACGTATTCGGCCTGACTCGCCGGATTAACCGCTTTATCCTCGAGATGGCGCTGAGCCAGTCCAGCGGCGTAAGCCAGACGAACAGCTTCGACCTGGTGCGGGCGCAGACCTACATCCAGGCCGTGCGCTCGTATCTCGCGTGGGTGATCGGCCAGCCCGCACTCGATCTGCCTGAGACTGGGCCGACCAGCATTTCGCTGCCTGCCGCTCCGGTGATCCCCGTGATGGAGAACGACTCCACCTACGACCTGTGCATCATGATGGAACTGGCGCGCGATGAGCTGGTGAACAGCCAGTCGAGCCGTCTTTCGTCGAACATGATTGCATTCGACTCGGACCGGCTGATTGCGATCATGGACAAGGCCGACTCGCTCATCCTGTCCTACATCACCGTTATCGATCCGCTCGACCAGCCGGAGACCAGCCCGATGTCTGCTGTCACCGGCCCCGGTAATCGCGGCGTCTGATCTGCAAGCCTGGCCACGCGTGCGGGCGTGGTGTACAGAGAACTGGAGCTATAGATGAGCTACGCGGCGAGATTCACGGCAGCAACTGATGTGACCTTTCAGGGGCGCTGCCTCGTCGCGTGCTGGGTCGCGGCGCAGGACATCCTGGCTGAGGCTACCAACACGCCCAACTATGGCGAGCGGCGCGGATGGGCGACGAACATCTTGCAAGGGCGGCAGCGGGCGACCAATCAGCAAATCGCAGTCCAGGTGCTGCGCAACGCGACGATTGCAGCAGGGCCGACGGCTGCCGTAGATGGCGACCTTCAGTTCCAGGTCAACAGCATCATCGCTGACCTCGTGGCGATAGGCTGAGGCCATGCCTGATATCCGCCAGAGATACCCTACAGCCAACGCCGAGACGCTGGCGCTGACGATCACTATTGCCTCGCTTGCCACTGACACGAACCTGCGCGCCGGGCGGCAATGCACGACGATCAACAACACGACCAACGTCGATCTCGATCATCTGATCAGCGGCAAGATCAGGGGAGGCACTGGCCCGACGGCTGGCCGGCCGATTGAGCTGTGGGCGTTCGCCCCGTGGTTAATCAACAGCGGCGGCACGGCAAGCTGGCCGGACACGCTTGGAGGCTCTGACGCGAACGTGACCATCACGTCCGACAACGTGAAGTTCAGCATGCTGCGCCTCGTGTGGTCAACGCTGGTCGATGCGACTTCGGACCGCGACTACTTTGTGCCGCCGACTTCTATCGCTTCCCTGTTTGGCGACATGCCTGCACAGTGGGGGCTGTTCCTCGTGCAAAACACGGGCGTCGCGCTGAATGCTACGGGCGGCAATCACGCCCTGTACTACCAGCGCATACAGCGCCAGAGCGTGTAGAGATGGCACGCGACTTCAGACGCGAGCTATTGGCGCGGCAGCCATCACAGGCGGCGCTGAACGCCGGGAAGGCGCGCGCCGACAGCCTGGAATTTGCCGTTATAAAAGAGAATGTGTTTTCCACTGGCGGCGCTGTCAAAAGCCTGAGTATTACGGGGTCTGCGGCGATAGGCGCAGGGGTTGGGGGAGTGGGTCCGACGTTTGCATCGTCGGGGGCCAATCGATTCACCAGCCCGACAAGCGTTACGTTTCCGGGATCGCAGGGATTCTCAATAGAAGTTCTGTGTGCGGTCAGCTCAACAACATCCCTCGCTGGATATTTTGGGCTCAGTCAAGGGGTTTTCTCTAGATCCCGGGGGTTGCTGTCTTTTGGTGGTGGGTCAAACCGAAATATATATTTCTGGGGGTTAGCGGCAGATCTTGATTCTGGCGTGGAGTGGCGCGTTGATGGTCTGCCGCAGCATGTAATCGTAACGTCCGACGGGGGCAGCGGGACGCCGATGCGGTTCTACCGAGACGGAGCGTTGATTGC
>DAOTUN010000076.1:0-2633 GCA_034437395.1 Anaerolineae bacterium
GGCGAAATCGCCGCCGAGCCGCCACGACATCCAGCGGCAGAAGGCGATCGCATCGTACCAACTGACACGCTCGCGCGGGTGATTGCCAAATTTGAACGCCTGATCGCCGGGCGCGGCTTTGTCTCTGTCCCCGGCGGACAAGCCGTCCCACCAGCGCGGATCGCTAAAGCCGTTAAGTTTGTCGTCGATGAAGGTCTGGAACTGGGCATCCGTGATCGGATAGCGCGCGATCTGGTAGGCGGGCAGGCGCATGACCTGCGGCGGATTTTCGCGCTCGTCGGCGTGCCCGACCGGAAATTCGCCGTCGTCGGGGATGGTCACCCAGTCCACGTCGGGCAGCAGCACCCCACCGCGCAGCAGCGTCCCGACGCCGATGCGATCGTCGGCGTCGAGCGTCCCCAGGAAGCGATAGGCAGCCGCGCGCCCGACCGGATCGCTTTCTGCACCTTTAGCGCGGGCGCTCTCGATCAGCGCGGCGCGGGTGCCGTCACTGACCCGCTCACGCATGGCGGCGAAATCGGGCTGCTCCAGCAGCTCCCATGCCAATACGGGCTGCGCCGGTGCCAACCAGCGCGCCACCCCGTCGGGATCGCCGCGATCGCCCGCCAGCAGGATCGTCGTCTCTTCGCGCCCGGTCGGCTGCCACCACGAGTCCGCGCGCCAGATCGATGAGGCGGGCGTCCCCGCATCCATCAGCGCGCCCAGCACCGTCGCGGCGAAAAATTCCTGCACCAGTTGATGGCTGAAACGGACACTCGCGCCATAGTCGATGAGCTGTGCTGATGCTGCCGCGTTCAGCAGGGCAGCAGGGTCGTGATCGGGCACATGGCGCGCCAGCAGCACCTCGGCATCGGCGCGCGTCATCTCGGTCGCCGCGCCCAATGCCCAGGCGATCTGACCGAGACCCTCGCGGATGGGGGCGTCGCCCACCCATGCCAGGCTCACTTCGGCGCGGCGCTTCGCCTCCGCCGCCAACAGGCTGCCGATGAACTTGCTGAAAAGCGCGGCACGGCTCGATGGCAGGCTGCCCTCCCTGCGGTAGAGCGCGCAGATCATGTTCGCCATGAAGGGATTGCGCGCCAGCAGCAGCAGGCGGCGGCGATCGGCGTGCATGGCGCGCCATGCCGCGTCTTCATTTACGCTGGTATACGAGGGGGCATCCCGGCGCGCATCCCAGAAGTGCTCGCTGCCGCGCGCGCTCACCTTCGTCCAGAATGACAGCAGCGCCTGGCTGCCCCCGATCGCCGCCCACAGCGCCTGCCCGCGTTCGACTTCAGCGCGATCGGCGAATTTACGGCGGATGAAGTCGGCGATGCGCGGCGGGTCGAGCGGCTTGAGCCGAAGCTTGCCGACGCCCGTCATGCCGCTCAGATCCTCGCTGTAATCGCGGATGCGACAGCTCACCACCCAGTCGGGCTGGCGCTCCAGGAAAGTACGCACTTCCGCCACCAGATCGCGCGCGTCGGTTTTAGCACGGCGCGGCATCTCGTTGAGCGCGTCGCACAGCAGCACGAATCGCCCGGACGCCAGCAGCGCCGCGCCGTTCGATTGCAGATTGTGCATCCTGCTCTCGACGAATGCCGCGAATGACAGCGCGCCGTCGAATTCGCGCAGCGGCACAAACAGCGGCAGGGGCGCGCCGAGCGGCTCGCGCTGTGCGGCGCGCGCCAGATCGAATGTCGTCTGGATCAGCGTGGTCGTCTTGCCCGCGCCCGGCTCACCGAGCAGCACCACGCGCCGCAGCGCCGCGATCGCGGCGCGCGCGTCCGGCACGATCTCGCCCGGCTGCGCAAGATCGTCCTGCTTCAGCTGTTCCAGTGCCAGCCCGGTGAAGGGGTCGTCGTCGATGTCGAGCCACATCGACTTTTTTGCAGCCGCGCCAGCCGCGCGTTCCTGCGACGCCGCTAATTCGACATACAGCGCGTCGAGCCGATCGGACTCGGCTTGTGCCAGCACCCAGTCGAGATAATCCCGAAAAGTGCGTTCGTCGGGTGCGGTCGGGACGATCGGCGCAGCCAGGGCGGATGCTGTTTCTGGTGGGGCGGGTGCCGGGGCGACCGCGTCGGGGACGATCGGCGTGTGCGGCAGCGCTTTCAGCAGCGCGCTCAACCGGGCGATCGCCGAGGCAAAGTTTGCCGGGTCGCAGATGATCGGGTTGAGGATGATCGTCTTGGGCGTGACGAAACCAGGGTCGAGCCGGAGCGGCAGCAGCGCCAGCCTGAGATACTTCGCATACAGAAATTCCGTCTCGACCCATTCCGATTCGTCGGCGTTGGGCGTATCGACGTAGATCATGGCGTAGCTGGCTTCCAGTCCCGCTTTGATGCGTCCGAACCAGCGGGCACCGCCGGGGATGCTGCTGACATCGCGCCAGGTGACGAATCCGCGTGCATTGAGCGCCGACTCCAGTTCATCGACGAATTTGGTATCCTTGCGGCTGTAGCTGATGAAGACGTGCGTCATGGCGGCGATTCCCCAGGCTGCATCTGAATGTCTATAGTGACGTACTCCCATCAGGCAACGCTGCCCCTGCGAGCAGGGGTCTTACCGCGTCTACGGGTTTGTTCGCCGACGCCCCGGCGTGTTCCACACCTTCAACTGCAAAATGCGCTCCCTCACCGGACTTTACGTCG
>DAOTUN010000077.1:0-55866 GCA_034437395.1 Anaerolineae bacterium
ACATCCTGGCGTTGGTAGATAATGCGCAAGCCTTCGAGGGTCAGTTCCGGTGCGATCAGGTCGAAAATCGCGGTGTGCTGGTCGAACAGCGCTGATAAGCCGCCTGTGGCGATCACCTTCACCCCCGGCTCATTCATCGCTGCTTTGATGCGCGCCACCATGCCCTCGATCATCGCCAGATAGCCGATGAACAAGCCCGACTGCATGGCATGTATAGTATTGGTGCCGATCACCGACGGCGGCGCCTGCAGATCGACCTTGTGCAGCCGGGCGGCATGGCTGACCAGCGCCTCCTGCGAGATCTGCATCCCCGGCGCGATCGCCCCGCCGCGATAGGCGCCGTCCCCGCTCACCACGTCGAACGTCGTCGCGGTGCCAAAGTCGATCACGATCGCCGGCGCGCCGTAGAGCGCGACGACCGCCGCCGAATTGATGATGCGATCGGCGCCCGCCTGTTCGGGCTGATCGATGGCGATGCGGACGCCGGTGTCGGTGATGTGGGTGACGACCACCGGCTCGACCTCGATATAGCGCAGTGCCAGCTCGACGAACGTCGTCGTCAGGCGCGGGACGACGCTGCCGATCGCCACGCCGTCGATCTGGGCGTAGCTGAATCCGTCGCGCTCCAGAAAGCTGCCGAGCAGCACGGCGTATTCGTCGGGCATCTTGTCCGGCACGGTGCGCGCCCGCCAGCTGCTCGTCCAGGCGCCGTCGCGGTACAGCCCAAAATGAATGTTGGTGTTGCCGACATCGATCGCAAGCAGAGTATCTGACATGGGGTGCGGCTTTCATTTATGAATCAGGCGTAAGTGGTTTAGGTTCCGACGCTCCATTATAATCGACGCCATAATCGACACGATCGATACAGCATCAACGCCATGCCCATTGCCCGATCGACCACGACAGGACACCATGCCCACAGCGATCCGATCCGCATTATTGGACGACACCAGCACCATCAGCAGCGCCTTTCGCGCGCAGATCGGCGTGTGGCAGCGCGTCGGCGCCGACGGACGCGGTGAGACGGTCGATTATGCCGATCTGACAATCTATCAGCGCTGGCTGCACGGCGGTGCGTGGATGTCGATCGAGACGGGCGCCATCTGGCTCAATCACCTGTTGCGCGGCGCGGGGATCGCGCTGGTCGCCTGTCACAGCAGCGGCGCCCTGATCGGGTATGCCGAAGCCTGTATCACCAGCGAACCCGACCCGATCGGACGCGCGCTGCATCTCCATGATCTGATCGCTGAAGACGATGAGACGACGCGGGCGATGCTGGTGGCGCTGTTTGCCGAGGCGAAAAAACACAAGTGCGCGCGCGTCACCGCCACCCGCATCGGCGCTGAGTCGCGCTATGACGGCGCCGCCACGCTCACACCGCTGGCGAGCCTGCGCCGTTACACCTTGTCGGCGCGCCAGGGACAGGTATTTTACCGCGCGGTCGATCATGCCGACGCCGACGCTGGACAGATTGCGGGCTGGGCGATGCCGATCGGACGGGTGAGCAGCGCGCGCACCGAATGGGAACGGCTGTGGGTGCGCCAGTTCGAGACCATCCCGGAGCTTGCCGAGCGCAAGACGCAGCGGCTGGCGCTGGCGGTCGCCGGGCAGGATGCTTTCGTTCACATCCAGCGTTACATGTACGATCCGCGCGCGGCGGACGTGGCTGTCTGGTCACCCAAACCGCTGACAGTGCAGGTGATCAGCGCCGTGCGCGACTGGGCGCACCGCGAGGGCTACCGTTCGCTGCGGCTGGCAGTACACGACGAGGATCGCCCCGCGTTGGGCGCCGACGCCGACGCCGACGGCTCGGTGCAGGAGACGTGCGCGCTGACGCTCGTGACCGAGTAACACGGTCGTGCCAAAGCCCGATATGGCGCTTGCGCACGACCGTGCCAATATGCTAACGTCGTGAAAAATATCCATCCAGCCACCCAGAGAGCCAATCCGCCATGACCGATACTGCCTCTGACACAACCAACACGTCCGGCGAAAGCACGCGCGCTGTCCATGCAGGGGTTGCACCCAACCATTATGGCGCCGTCACCACCCCGATCATTCACTCTGCCACCTTCGTCTACGAGAATACCGCCGACCTGGTAGCCCATCTCGGACGCAAGGCGCGCGGCGAACCCGTCGATTATGAGGAATATGCCCGCCTGGGCAACCCGACCGTTGATGCGATCGAGCGCAAGGTGGCGGCACTGGAGGGTGGTGAAGATGCGCTGTTGTATCCGAGCGGCATGGCGGCGATCTCGTCGGTGCTGCTGACCGTGCTGCGTCCTGATACGCATGTGCTGATCACCGACGACTGTTATCGTCACACCATCGAATTCTGTATGAACTTCTTACAGAAGTTCGGCATCGACAGCACGCTCGTCCCGCCCAACGATCTGGATGCGCTCGCGGCGGCGTACATCCCGAAAAAGACACGGCTCATCCTCTCGGAAAGCCCGACCAATCCGTATCTGCGTGTGACCGATCTGCGCGCCCTGGTCGGCTTTGCCAAAAAACACCGTCTGATGACCATGATCGACAGCACCTTTGCCAGCCCGATCAATCAGCGTCCGCTGGAATTCGGGATCGATTTTGTCGTCCACAGCGCCACCAAGTATCTGTCCGGTCACAACGACCTGCTGATGGGCGCAGTGATCGGTCGGCGCGATCGCATCGCCGCCTTGCGCGACGCCCGCGTCCTGCTGGGCGGGATCGTCGATCCGGGCGCGGCGTACCTGCTGGAGCGCGGCATGAAGACAGTCGCGCTGCGCGTGGCGCGCCACAACGCCAACGCCCAGGCGATCGCGGAATACCTGGAACGCCATCCGGCGATCGAGCGCGCCTGGTATCCCGGTCTGCCGTCGCATCCCGATTACGCCATCGCCTGTGAGCAGATGCGCGGCTGCGGCGGGGTGGTGACATTCGAGGTGCGCGGTACATTGGATGAGACATCAGCTTTCATCGACCGCCTGACGATCCCGCACATCGCCGCCAGCCTGGGCGGAGTCGAGAGCCTGATCCAGCAGCCGGCGATCATGAGCCATTCCGACAAATCACCCGCAGAGCGCGCGGCATTGGGCATCAAAGACAATCTGGTGCGCTTTGCCATCGGCATCGAGGACAGCGCCGACCTGATCGCCGACCTGGATCAGGCATTGGCGCCGTTGTATCGGGACGCATAACGATGCGTCCGCTTGTGAAATAAAAACGGACGGCGCGCTGCGCCGTCCGTTTTATACACAGCTGGGTCGCCAGACCCGATTTGACGCGATCGCCCTTAGACGACCGGCTTGATGATGACCTTCGCGCCTTCGGTTTCGATGACGGTCTTGGCTTCTTCCGCTTTTTCCTTGCTCACGCCTTCGAGAACGGTCGGTTTGTCGGCTTCGACCATATCCTTCGCTTCCTTCAGACCGAGGTTGGTGAGCTGGCGCACTGCCTTGATGACGTTGATCTTCTTGGGACCTACGTCGTCGATGATGACGTTGAATTCGGTCGGCTCTTCCACTGGCTCCGCGACCGCAGCCGCGCCGCCAGCACCCGGTGCCGCCATCATCATCATGCCGCCGCCGCCGCTGGAAGCGGTGACGCCCCACTTTTCCTCAAGCATCTTCTTCAGTTCCGACGCTTCGAGGATGGTCAGTGCGCTAAGGTCATCGACCAGTTGAGTCAAATTCGCCACGAGATTATCCTTCTTGAATTATGGGTGTGTGTATGACTTGTCTGAAATGCCTTGTGTTGAAACGGACGCATTTTTATGCGTCCACAGCCGATGCGAGCAAAGGCGCCGTTAGGCGGCTTCCTCGCCTGATTGACGGTCATCCAGGTATGCCTGGACGACGTTGACGATCTGACCTGTCGCGGCGGCGATGATCCCGGCGAGCTGCGACGCAGGCTGGACGATGAGTCCGGCGAGCTGGGCGCGCAGTTCGTCCATCGTCGGCAGGTTGGACACAGCTTCCAGGTCTTTTGCCTGGAAAATCGCGTTGCCAAACACCCCGCCTTTGACGACGAACAACTCACTGTTGTCCTTCGCATATGCCTGCACCAGCTTGGCGATGCCCGGCAGGTTGCCCATGCCGAACGCCACTGCCGATGGACCTGTCAGCAGCGCTTCAGGCACGGGCCAGCCGTTGTCACGCAGTGCGATCTCGAAAAGGGTGTTTTTCGTGATCATGTACGTGCCGGAGGCTTCCCGCAGCTTGTTGCGCAGATCGTCGAGCTTGGCGACCGTCAGTCCGCGATTGTCCGTGATGATGAACCCATCGGTTCTCGCCAGGATTTCGCGGTAGATCTCAACCAGGTCTTCTTTACGTTCTCTGGTGATTGCCACGCGCCCTACTCCCTTACCACTCCACTCGACCCGGCAGTTGCAGCCGGGGTAAAACAAAGCCGACCCCCACAAACAGCGCTGCGCGCGTGGGGGTCGGCATCGGGATGCGATGTCGTTTGCCCTCACCTCGGCAGGTCATTAAGCCGCGCAACACGCGGCGCCTGCTGTCTGTGGATCGGAATATGAAGTGTATCTTAGGAGATCACGACGCCGATGACAAGGGTCTACCTGCATTGCCGCGCGCCGGGACAGTCCCCTCACGCCTCCTGGTGATCCTCGGCTGGCGGAAAAGTCACTTTGGCGTACACGTCCGCCAGCGCCAGCGTGCAGCCGATCGAGTCCAGTGCCAGCGTCGAGTCCAGCCCGATCGCGGCTGAGAACTGCCACCCACCGTTGTCGCCGCGCGTGTAGCAGATGACTCCCGGCACATCCTGCTCGACCAGCACGATCTGTCGCACCGACTCGATCGCCATATAGCGCGTCAGTTTGTCGGTATGATCATAAGCAGCGGTAGACGGTGAAATGACCTCGATGATCACAGTCGGGTTGAGGAGCGTATCGGGACGTGTATTTTCACGGAATTGACGCTCGCCACACACGACCGAAGCATCGGGATAGGTATAGTTGCCACTCGCCAACTGCACACGCATCTCGCTGTTGAAGACCTTGCATGGTTTTCCCCGAAGCTGGATATTCAACAGAGTTTGCAGATCGACTTGAATATCGATGTGCCGTTCACTGGCGCCCGCCATCGCGCGGATCTCGCCGTCGATGTACTCGTGCCGCGTCGTGGATGCGCGCTCGAAAGCCAGAAATTCGTCCGGCGTCATGCGCCGCCTGGTTTGCACAGCCATGATCGTCTTTTCTCGTATTGTCCAACGTTCAGCGCAGCAGGAATCGCAGCGCGTCCGGCAGCCGCCGCGCCCACGCTGCCTCGGTATGCTCACCGTCGTGTTCGACCACATATTTCAGGTCGTGATCCTTGCGGTAGCCGTAATTGGTGAGCAGCGCGCTCATCCGGCGCGCGCTGTTTTCGCGGGTGCCATTGTCCAGATACAGCTTACCCGGCACATGCGCATAGCGCTCGACCACGTTGTAGATCGCCCCGCCGCCGACCCAGAACGCCGGACTCATCGCCCCGGCAAACCCGAACACGTCGGACGCAGCGAAAAATGCGTACAGGCTGATCAGCCCGCCCATCGACGATCCGAGAATCCCGGTGTGCGCCCGATCGCTCAGGGTGCGATAGTCGCGGTCGATCGTCGGCTTGACCGTCTCGCGCAGGAAGCGCAGATAGGTATCGCCGCTGCCGTTCCAGAAATGCGGAAACGGATTGTATTCCGAGACTCGCCGCTCGTTGGCGTGGTTGAGCGCGACCACGATCGCCTCGATGCCCTCGCTCGCCAGCACCTGCATGGTATCATCCACGCGCCAATCCTGTCCGCCAAAACTGACACGCTCGTCGAACAGGTTTTGTCCGTCGTGCATGTACAGCACCGGGTAACGCCGCTCGGCGTCGCGCCGATACGACGGCGGCAGCAGCACATGCACATCACGCACGTTGTCGAACTCAGGACTGTGAAAATCGACCCAGGTGATCAGCTCGCCATTGATCGACGGCTGATGCCACACCTGCCGTGCCGGATAAGGACGCCATCCCGCGTATGTCACCGACATGCCTACACCTCTTGAGTAGTGAATCGAATGATTCTCGTAATCTGGTGCGCCCATCATATCATGATCGAGTGGTATGGGTCACACCATAGGGCTGTTACGCGCGTGGTCTAATCCTTGCCTAAACTTTGGTCCTGTTTTTGACGGGCTGCTTCTACCCGTGCCAGGTGCTGTTGCGCCCAGTCTCTGAATCTCCAGTTCATCTTTTCCGTTGGTTACTTTCCTGGCGGATTACTCACCCGTCTCGATCTGTCCCTCGTTCACCTGCCAGATCGCTGCGCGCTGGCGGAATTCCGGCGTGAAAATATCCATCTCGGTGGTGGTCATCAGCGTTTGCGTGGCGCCGTCGATGCGGTCGAGCAGATACGCCCGGCGCGCGGCGTCTAATTCCGCCGCCACCTCGTCCAGCAGCAGCACGGGCCATTCGCCGATGTGATCGCGCATCCATGCCAGCTCTGCCAGCTTGAACGCCAGCACCGCCGTGCGCGATTGTCCCCGGCTGCCATACTGTCCGACATCGCGGTTGTTGATCAGCAGCCGCAGTTCGTCGCGGTGCGGTCCACTCTGGGTCATGCCCCGATGGATCGCCTCGCGCTGATCGCGCTGAAGCTGGTCTGCGAACTGGGGCGCGATCTGGTCGGGGGTCAGCTCACGGTGCAGGTCGAGTCCGAGCGCGTCGAAGGACATCTGCCCCGCCCCGCCCGTCGTCGGCGCGAAGCTGGGCTGATAACGCAGCGTCAGCGTCTCGCGGCGTCCGGTCAGATCGTGGTGGGCGCGCTGTGCCTCGTATTCGAGTTCACGCAGGAATTTTTGCCGTCCCGCGACGATGATGCTGCCCGACGCGATCAGTTTTTCGTCCCAGAAAGGCAGCTCACGCACGCTGGCTGCCCCGTCGGCAATCCGGCGCAAGAGCGCGTTGCGCTGTGGCAGCACCTTTTCGTACAGCGCCAGCGCCTCGACATAGGTGGCGTCCATCTGACTCAGCGTGTCGTCGATGAAACGGCGGCGGTCGGATGGGGCGCCCTCGATCAGCGTCAGATCGCGCGGCAGGAACAGCACGACGTTCAGCAGCCCGATCAGGTCCATGACGCGCTTATCGACGCCGTTGATGCGCACGATCTTGCGCAGGCGCGGCTCCCCTTCGGGGGTCTTTTCCAGCGCCAGCGTGATCTCCAGACGCACGCGCGCCTTGCGGCGGCTGATAATCTCCCCGCTCACGCGCGCCACTGGCACCGGGTCGTTTTCGGCGCGCCAATGGATCAACTGGCGGTCGCTCTGGGTGTAGGGAGATTTGGCGGTCGCCAGGTAGTAGATCGCCTCCAGCAGGCTGGTCTTGCCCTGGGCATTGGCTCCTACCAGCAGCACCGGCTGTCCAGCGGGCAGCGACAATTCCAGCCGGGCATAATTGCGGAAATGAGTCAGGGAGAGGTGTTCGATTTGCATCGGGATCGTCTTGGGTTAGAATTTCTATTCTACCACAAAACACCCCCGATCAGGCAGACACATCCCCGATCGAGCGGAGAAGTCATACCCGGATGCACAGGCGAATACGACGGACGCATCGTTATGCGTCCCTACTCCTGGCACGTCGGCGTCGCATCGACAAAATAGCGTAACCGCTCGTTGCGGCTGAAATCGCGTACCAGGCTGTCGCAGGCGGCATCCGCAAAGGCGCGCGTATCCACCCACCAGCGCACCGCTCGTCCCTGATCACCCGTGATCACCACCGCACGTTCGTCCGCGCTGAAGCCGACCCCGATCGCCCAATCGTCGAAGTTGTCGAAGGTGCGCAGCAGCGTGCGGGCATTCAAATCCCACAGCCGGGCGGTGCCGTCAAAGCCGGCGCTCAACAGCCGCGTCCCATCGCGGTTGAAACGCACCGAGGCGACCAACCCAGTGTGTCCCTCCAATTTGCTCACTTCACTCCCGCTGTCGGTGTCGAACATGCGAATGACAGAATCGCGTCCGGCGGAGGCGATCGTACTGGCATCGGCATTGATAGCGATCGCGGTCGCCCAATCGACGCCGATATTCATACGGCGGCGCTCGCGTCCGGTCGCGGTCGTCCACACGCGCACGCTGGAGTCGCGCGCGGCGCTGGCAAAGACGCTGCCGTCCGGGCTGAAAGCCAGTCCGGTGATGCGGTCGGCGTGTCCGAACATCACACGCAGTAATTGCCCGGAAGCGGCGTCCCAGATGCGGATCGAGCGGTCTTCGCCCGCCGTGATCAGCGTCTCCCCATTCGGATCGAAGGCGATGGCGGTGACCTCGCCGCGATGTCCCTCAATACTGTAGATCAGCGTGCGGGTGGTGGCGTCCCACAATCTGGCGCTGCCATCGCGCGATCCGGTGAGGACGAGCGTCCCATCGCTGCTGAATGCCACCGCGTTGACGACATCGCTGTGTCCGCTCAACATGCCGAGCAGCCTGCCATCGGCGCCATCCCACAGGCGCACGACCGAGTCGTTGCCCGCTGTCACAATCAGCCGTCCGTCCGGGCTGACGCTCGATGCGGTCAAGCCGTCGGTCGTCCCGATGAAAACATTGTCGGGATCGTTCAGCTGGGCGTCCCACAGGCGGGCGGTGCCATCCTGACTGGCGGTAAGGATGATTGCTCCATCGGCGCTGAACTGCACCGCGCTGATCGGCAGGCTGTGCCCCTCGAAGCGGCGGCGCGTCTCTCCCGTCAGGCTGTCCCATAGCAGCGCGCTATTGTCGCGCCCGCCGCTGAGAATGGAGGCACTGTCCGGGGAAATATCGATATCGGTCACACCCTGTTCGTGTCCACGCAGAACGACCATTTCCGCTCCGGTGGCGCTGTCCCACAGGCGCACGGTCGAGTCGCGGCTGCCACTGACGATCAAATGGGCGTCCTGGCTGTAGGCGACGCTGGTCACGCCGACGCTGTGCCCGCTCAGCACCCGTGTGGCGAATCCACTGACAGGATCCCACACACGCACCAGCGCGTCGGCGCCACCCAGCAGCACACCGCTGCCGGTGATGAAATCGTCCCCACTCGGATTGAAAGCGACCGCGTTCACATTCGCCAAATGTCCGTCGAAGGCGCGGATCAGATCGCCCGACTTGACATCCCACAGACGCACGGCGGTATCGCGTCCGCCTGTGAGCAGCCGAAATCCCTCCGGGCTGAAGGCGACGGTGTTGACGCCAGCAGCATGAGCGGCGATGCGCTGATTGGGCGCGCCCGACTCGGCGTCGCGGATCCAGACCGAGCCGTCGATCGACCCGGTGGCGACTAGCAGACCGTCGGGGCTGAAAGAGACACTGGTGAGCGCGTCGTCCTGTGATTGGAAGGTGCGCACTTTGTCCCCGCTGGCTGTATCCCACAGGATTGCGCTGCCATCGAGTCCCGCCGTGACCAGGCGCGTCCCGTCGGGGCTGAGTGCCGCTCCCAGGATGCTGTCGCCGTGATCGAACACCCGCAGCGTATACAAACGGTCGAGCGCGAGCTGCAACATGCTGTCCGCCTGGTCGGTATAGGCGGCGCGCATGGCGCGGATTCCGAGCAGCGCGGCAGCCTCGGCGCCTTGTGCTGGATCATCGAGCGCGCTTTGCGCCAGCGCCGCCAGACGCAGCGACTCGATCCGGGCGCGTCCGGTCGAGATTTCATTCGCAACGGCGGTCAGAGTCGCCGGGACGGGAGCCAGGGTCGCCAGCGCTGCATCCGCCAGGTACTGCGCGGTGCTGAGGGCGGCGGTCGCGGTCGCCAGCGCACTGGTGGTCTGCACGCCGATCGAGACCAGCGCTGCCCCGCCGATCAGTCCTAACACGACCAGGGCAGCCAGGATGACCGCGATCGTGCGGAACTGGCGGGTTTGTTTGGCGAGGCGATCCGCCTGGCGCGAGGCTTCCTGCGCGCGCGTCTCCAGATTCAGGGTGAAGGCGCGGCGTTCGTCCTCGGCGGCGCGGCTAGCGGCGATATAATCGCGCTGGAGCTTGATCGGCGCGGGTTCGGACTTGTTCTGATCGGCTGTCTTCAGCCACGTTTCAGCGACCGCCAGCTCGCCGCCGCGCAGCAGCACCGAGTCCTCGCCCTGCGATTCCTGCCATTCACAGGCGCGCACCAGCACACGGGTATGGGCGCGCACATGCGACAGGTCGAGTTCCAGCACCTCCAGCATCGAGCCGTAGGCGCGCTCGTAGAGATCGGTGTCGCGGAAAAACAGCCAGTTCAGCCCTTTGAGATGGCGCCAGTTGGCGCGCGCCTTCATTTCCCATACTTTGTCGAACCAGACCGCCGCCATTTTTGGCTCGTCGATGTCGGTACGCAGCACCGGGATCAGCCGTTTGTTGAGCTGAATGGCATAATCGAGTTCGTCGGCGCAGACCGGGGAGGACAGCGACTCTGACGTGATCACGAACACCAGCGACTCGGCAGCTTCAATATTCTTCCTGATCTCTGTCCACCAATCGGCGGAAAAGGGGATGTCGTCCCAGTCGATCCAGGTGTCGCGTCCGCTGCGCTCCAATGAGCTGAACAGTCGGCGGGCAAAGTCGATGTCGCGGCGCGAATATGAGATGAAGACGTCAGCCATGAGTCGAACCGTTTTCCAAAATCTATAATCCAGGTCGATAATTACAAACTCAATCATAACGCATTTCAAACACACATGGGTTGACTTGATTCTATGCAACCTGTCTAAACAACTTTGGAAATGTTGACAAGACTCCCAGTCCCCATTTATCCCGTATGCTGAAATCAGTTTTACAGCCTGCGGCGCATACGCCGCGAAAGCATCACGCACCATGTTCACCGCCCTGATCGTCAGCAAGAGCAAGAAGCGCAGCCCGACCTAACCGTCCGGGATTTTTGCGTTTCAGACGACAGCGCACTGCGTTGTACCTCGAACCGCCCGGACAGGGCGGTTTTTTTATTTCCAGTCCAGGAGTGATCGCACCCATGACCCGTTTCGCCACCTGTCCCGATTGTGAAGCCGATGTCGCCATTCCCGCCGACGCCATGCAGAACGAGCTGATCGCCTGTCCCGACTGCGGCGCCGAGCTGGAGATCGTCGCGCTCGACCCGCTGGCGCTGGCAGCCGCGCCCCAGACCGAAGAGGACTGGGGCGAATGAGCACGCGCATCGGCATCCTCGTCACCACCATCAGACCAGAAGAAAAGCTGCTGATCGCGGCGTTCGAGCGGCACGGCGTCACGCCCGACGTGATCCTCGACCGCGATCTCGTCCTCGATCTGACAGCAAGGGGCGACCAGTCGGCGCCATCGGGCGCCCCCTGGCGCGATTATGACCTGATCCTGGAGCGGGCGGTCAGCACGTCACGTGGGTTGTACACGCTGGCAGTGCTGAATAGCTGGGGCATCCCGACGATCAATGCTTACGACACCGCCCGCGTCTGTGCCGACAAAGCATTGACCACCCTGGCACTGGCAGCCGCCGACGTGCCGCAGCCGGGCGTCCGCATCGCCTTCACCGAAGAGAGCAGCCTCGACGCCATTGACTCGATCGGCTATCCCGCCGTGCTGAAACCCGTGACCGGATCATGGGGGCGGCTGCTGGCGCGCGTCGATGACCGTCAGAGCGCCGAGTCGATCCTGGAACACAAATACACGCTGGGCGATTACAACCATCACACCAGCTACATTCAGGGGTACGTCGAAAAGCCAGGGCGGGATATACGCGCGTTCGTGGTTGGCGATCGCACCATTTGCGCCATCTATCGCACCTCTCCGCACTGGATCACCAACACCGCGCGCGGCGGCGTGGCGTCGAACTGCCCGGTCACGCCGGAGCTGGATGACCTGTGTCAGCGGGCGGCGCGGGCGGTCGGCGGCGGGGTGCTGGCGCTCGACGTGTTCGAGTCCGCCGACGGGCTGCTGATCAACGAGATCAATCACACGATGGAATTCCGCAATAGCAGCGCGCCAACCGGGATAGACATCGCGTCCGAGGTAGTCGCCTATGCGCTCGACACCATCGGCATCGACACGATTGGGGTACGGGCGTGACGCCAGCCACTACGCTCAAAGTCGGCGTCGTCGGTGGCAGCGGCTACACGGGTGGCGAACTGCTGCGTTATCTGCGGTCGCACCCGCGCGTCACCGTGACACAGATTACCAGCCGCGACAACGCCGGGCATTACGTCCACGCCGTGCATCCCGGCTTGCGCGGACGATCGAGTCTCCAGTTCATCCACCCCGACGCGCTGACGACCTGCGACGCGCTGTTTTTGTGTCTGCCGCATGGCGAAGCAGCGCGCCAGATCGATCGGTTGGCGGCGCTGGCGCCTGTGATCATCGATCTCAGCGCCGACTTTCGTCTGCACGACTCGGATGCTTACGCGCGCTGGTACGGCGGAGACTCCGATGGCGGCGGAGAGTCCGACGGCGGCGGCGATGCGCGTCCGGCAGCATGGGTGGATCGGTTCGTGTACGGCTTGCCAGAGGTGAACCGCGACCGCTTGCGCGGCGCCAGCTGTGCCAGCGGCGTCGGCTGCAATGCGACGGCGGTCAATCTGGCGCTGCTGCCGCTGGCGCGTGCCGGACTGATCGACTATGCGGCGTGCGCGGTCAGCGTCGGCTCGTCAGAAGGGGGCGCGGTCGTCAGTACCGGATCACATCACCCTATTCGCAGCGGCGCAGTGCGCACCTATAAGGCGACCGGGCATCGTCACGGCGCCGAAGTCGCGCTGATCCTGGGCGCGGGCGTCAGGGTGCATCTGGCGATCACCGCGATCGAAATGATACGCGGCGTTCATGTCGTCGCGCATGTGACCACCAACGCGCCGCTGACCGATAAAGAGCTGTGGCGCCTGTATCGCGGCGCCTACAAAGACGAGCCGTTCGTGCGGCTGGTGGCGGGCAAGACCGGGATGCACCGCCTGCCCGAACCGCGCATCGTCGCCGGGACGAACTTTTGCGATGTCGGCTTTGAACTGGACGCGGACGATCCGCGTCATGTGGTGGTGGTGTCCGCGCTGGACAACCTGGGCAAAGGCGCGGCGGGATCGGCGGTGCAGTGTCTCAATCTGATGTGCGGGTTCGATGAAATGGACGGCTTAGACATGATCGGGGTGTATCCATGATCGTAGCGAGTGCGGGTGCCAGTCTGGTGATCGACATTCATCTGTACACAGCGGACATAATGACGCGCGCGGCGATCGCGCCGCTGGTGGTCAAAATCGGCGGCGGGGCGGGCGTAGACATAGCGGCGTGCGTCGGGGGGATCGCGCGTGCAGCGGCGGATCGTCCTGTCATCGTCGTACACGGCGTCAGTGCGTCGCTCGATCGGCTGTGCGCTGAACGCGGAGTCACGACCCGCACGATTACCAGTCCGAGCGGCCACGTCTCGCGCTATACCGATGCGCCGACGCGCGATCTGTACGTCGAGGCGGCGCATGGAGTCAGTGCCGATCTGGTCGAGCGGCTGTGCGAGCATGGCGTCGATGCTGTCGCGATGGGCGCCGTGATCACCGCGACGCGCAAGGATGCGGTGCGCGCCCTGGTCAACGGGCGGGTGCGGCTGATCCACGATGACTACAGCGGCGCGATCACTGGCGTCGATGCCGAACGTCTGCTCTCGTCGCTGGCGGATGGACAGACCTTCGTCGTCCCGCCGCTGGCGCTCAGTCCCGACGGACTGCTGAATATCGACGGCGATCGCGCGGCGGCGGCGATCGCGGCGGCGGTCGGCGCCGATGATCTGGTGATCCTGAGCAATGTGCGTGGGCTGTACCGCGACTACGCCGACCCGGACTCGCTGGTCAAGGCGGTGCGCGGCGCCGACATCGAGCGGGCGCTCACCTGGGCGGCAGGGCGCATGAAACGCAAAGTCATCGGCGCGCGTGAGGCGCTGAATGGCGGCGTCGTGCGCGTCACCATCGCCGACGGGCGCATCTCCGACGGGCTGGCACAGGCGCTCGACGGCGCCGGGACAGTGTTCACATCATGACTGTCCTCATACACGACTCGATTCAAACTATCGAAGACCGCCACGCTTCCGGCGCTTACAGCAAACGTCCGATCGCATTAGTGCGCGGACAAGGCTGCACCGTCTGGGACAGCGACGGCAGCGCCTATCTCGACGCCACCAGCGGACAGGGCGTGGCGCTGCTCGGTCACTGTCACCCGGATGTCACGGCGGCGATCGTCGCGCAGGCGGGCACGCTGGTCACCTGTAGCGAAGCGTTTTACAACGATCGCCGCGCCGAGCTGGTGGCGCTGCTGGCGAGTCTGCTGCCTGCCGGACTCGATCGCATCTTCCTGTGTAACAGCGGCGCCGAGGCGACCGAAGGCGCGCTCAAGGTCGCGCGGTTGCTGACCGGACGCGATCGAATCGTGGCGGCGCGGCGCGGCTTTCATGGGCGGACGATGGGCGCGCTCGGTCTGACCTGGAACAAGGAATACCGTGAGCCATTCGCTGGCTGGACGCTGCCGACCGTGACCCATGTCAGCTACAACGATCTGGAGTCGGCGCGTGCCGCGATCGACTCGACCATCGCGGCGGTAGTGATCGAGCCGATCCAGGGCGAGGGCGGTGTGCATCCCGCCGACGCCGACTATTTACGTGGGCTACGCGCGCTGTGCGATGCGCACGGCGTCCTGCTGGTGCTGGATGAGATTCAGACCGGATGGGGACGCACGGGCGCATGGTTCGGCTTTCAGATCGCGCCGGAGATCGTCCCGGACATGCTGGTGCTGGCGAAAGGGATCGCCGGGGGCGTACCGATGGGCGCGGTGGCATGGCGCGGCGCGCTTGGGACGCTGCCCGCCGGATCGCATGGCAGCACCTTTGGCGGCAATCCGCTGGCGTGCGCGGCGGCGGTCGCGGCGCTGACCGCCATTCGTGACGCCGACCTGCCGACTCGCTCGCGTGACCTGGGTGCGCGGCTGATCGCGGATTTGGGCGGACGTGACCTGCCAGGCGTGCGAGAGCTTCGCGGACGCGGGTTGATGATCGGGATCGAGCTGCGCGATCGCGTGCAGCCGGTGCTGGCGGCGCTGGCGGCGCGCGGCGTGCTGGCACTGCCAGCGGGCAAGACGGTCTTGCGACTGCTGCCGCCGTTGATCCTGAGCGATCACGAAGCAGCGCAATTAGCAGATGCCGTCGAGGGGGCGCTGCACGATGTCGCATCCCATTGACGCAGGAACGCGCATTGCAGAGACAATACCTGCATTTTCCGCCGAATCGCTGCTGTGCGATCTGGTGGCGATCGACTCGCCGTCGGGCGATGAATCGCGCGCCGTCGCGCATCTGGTCGATTGGATGGGCGCGCACGGTGCGACGCGCGCCACCCGCGACGCCGCTGGTAACGCGATCGGCGAATTCGGCACAGGCGCACGCCAGATCGTCCTGCTCGGACACATCGATACCTTTGGCGCGGCGCTGCCTGTGCATACAGACGGACGAGTGCTGCATGGACGCGGCGCAGTCGATGCCAAAGGATCGTTGTGCGCGTTCGCAGCGGCGGCGGCGATCGCCCATGCCGACGGCACGATCCCGACCGATGCGCGCGTGATCGTCATTGGCGCGGTCGAGGAAGAATCGGCGTCGAGCAAGGGCGCGCATTATGCCGTGCGCCAGTACGCACCTTCGGCGTGTCTGATTGGGGAGCCGTCGTCGTGGGATCGGATCACGCTGGGCTACAAAGGACGGCTGATCGCGCGCTGGACATGGCGCGGCGGACTCGCTCACAGTGCCGGACAGATCGCCTCACCGGGCGATCGCGCGGTGGCATTCTGCAATCGCGTGCGCGCCTGGGTCGATCGACACAACGCCGGGATCGAGCGCGTGTTCGGGCGCATCGACGCGACCGTCCAGGCGATTTACAGCGGCAGCGACGGCGTGGTTGGCTGGTCGGATGTGACGATCGGACTGCGACTGCCGCCGGGCGTCATGCCTGAGTCGGCAGCAGAGCTGATCGCCGCGCTGACTGAAGACGGTACGGTCACATGCAGCGGGCACGAGCGGGCGATCGTCGCGGACAAGGACACGACCGTGACGCGGGCGCTGCGGGGTGCCATCCGCGAACAGGGCGGCACACCCGCGTTTGTCCACAAGACCGGAACGAGCGATATGAACATCGTCGGGCGCCTGTGGGATTGTCCGATCGCCGCCTACGGCGCGGGCGACTCGGCGCTCGACCACACACCCGAAGAACGGATCGACCTGGATGAATATGTACGCGCTGTGCGTGTGCTGGCGTCCGCCATTCCGCGATTGTAAATGATCGGACGCACGGTTATGCGTCCCTACAGGAGGATGCCTTATGCCCTTGCATCATTTCGCCATCATCGAATCGACCCTGCGTGAGGGTGAACAATTCGGCACTGCGACCTTCACGACCGCGCAAAAGCTGGAGATCGCCCACCTGCTCGACCGCTTTGGCGTCGAGATGATCGAGATGACCTCCCCGCTCGCCTCGCCTCAGAGCGCGGCGGACATTCGTGCCGTCGTCGCCGCCAGGCTGAACGCTAAAATCCTGACGCACGTCCGCTGTGCGCGTGAGGATGCGATGCGCGCGCTCGAAACAGGCGTGGACGGGATTGACGTGCTGATCGGCACCTCGCCGCAGCTGATGCAGCACAGTCACGGCAAAGCCATCCCCGCCATCATCGACACCGCGCTCGACGTGCTGACCTTCATCCGCCGTCAGGCGCCCAACCTGATACTGCGTTTCAGCACCGAGGACAGCTTCCGCAGCCGCGAGAGCGACCTCTTGCGCGTGTACCTGGCGGTAGCGGACTCCGGCACGGTTGATCGTCTGGGCGTGGCGGATACGGTCGGCGTGGCGACTCCGACCCAGGTCGGCGCGCTGGTCGGTCAGTTGGTGCGGCTGACCGGGCTGGACATCGAATTTCACGGACATAACGACTCCGGCTGCGCGATCGCCAATGCGTGCGCGGCGCTCGAAGCCGGCGCGACTCATATTGATACCACTGTCTTAGGCATTGGCGAACGCAACGGCATCACGCCGTTGGGCGGGCTGATCGCTCGGCTGTACACGCTCGATCGAGCGTATGTGCGCAAGTATGCGCTGCGGCTGCTGCCTGAGCTGGATCGACTGATCGCGCACATCTGCGACCTGGACATCCCGTTCAGCAACTACATCACCGGATCGAGCGCGTTCATTCACAAAGCCGGCATCCACGCCAAGGCGGTCTTAGCCGACCCGACAAGTTACGAGGTAATCGATCCCGACGACTTTGGCGTGACGCGCTCGATCGCCATCGGACACCGCCTGACCGGGTGGAATGCGGTGCGCGATCGGGCGCGGACGATCGGACTCGATCTGGATGACGACACGGTGCGGGCGGTCACGCGCGACATCAAGGCGCAGGCGGACGCGCAGCCGCTCACGCTCGACGAGATCGACGCGCTGCTGCGTGCGGCGGTGGGGTGAGATGAAAATCAAGAGATGAACAGGAAGGCGCGAAGGGTGGAAGAAAAACAGGGAGCAATAAAGATGACAGGGTTTACGTTTGTGGAAAAGGTGCTGGCGCGGGCGGCGGGGGTTGAGTCGGCGCGGGCGGGTGAAGTGCTGATCGTGCGCCCCGATTTGGTATTCAGCCATGACAACACGGCGGCGATCGCCAAGATTTTCGCGGAGATCGGCGTCGCGCGCGTGTTCGACCCCGATCGGATCGCCGTCACGCTCGATCACGCCGCCCCCGCGCCGACCACCGCGCACGCGCAAAATCATATCGAGATTCGCGCGTTCGTGCGTGAGCAGGGCATCAGCCACTTTTTCGAGATCGGGCGCGGCATCTGTCATCAGGTGATCAGTGAAGAAGCGCTGATCCTGCCTGGCGAGGTGATCTTCGGGTCGGACAGCCACACCACCCATTTTGGCTGGATGGGCGCGTTTGGCATGGGCGTCGGACGCACCGAAATGGCTGCGCTGTGGGCGACTGGCAGCCTGTGGATTCGCGTGCCTGAGACCTTGCGCGTGCTGCTGCACGGTCGCTTGCGTCGCGGCGTGACCGCCAAAGACATCGCGCTGCGGCTGTGCGCCGACCTGACGGTGAGCGGCGGCGCCTATCGCGCGGTCGAGTTCGCCGGGAATGGGATGGAGTCGCTGCCTCTGGACGATCGCCCGGTGCTGCCGAACATGATGGCGGAATTCGGCGCCATGAGCGCCTACATGCCGCCCGATCAGGTCGTGTTCGACGCGCTCGAAGGCAGGCGCACGCGCCCCTACACCCCGATCTACCCCGACGCCGACGCGCGCTACGACCAGACGCACACCATCGACCTGGATGCGCTCGAACCGCTGATCGCGCTGCCCGGTTCGCCGGATACGGTCGTGCCGCTCAGTCGGATCGCCGGGACGCCGATTCAGCAGGGGTTCATCGGCACCTGCACAGGCGGACGCTACGACGATCTGGCGGCGGCGGCGGCGGTCGTGCGCGGACAGACGCTCAGGGCGCGCCTGATCGTCATCCCTGCCAGCCGCGATGTGCTGGCACGGGCGGCAGCATCGGGCGTACTGGGCGATCTGATCGCGGCGGGGGCTGCTATCGGCACGCCTGGCTGTGGCGCGTGCATGGGCAATCATATGGGCGTCCCGGCGGTCGGGGAAGCCAGCATCATCTCAGGCAGTCGCAACTTTCACGGACGCATGGGCACGCCCGATGCACCGATCTATCTGGCAAATGCGGCGGTCGTGGCGGCGGCAGCAGTGGCGGGGGCGATCGTGCCCGTCGAGTCGATCGAGGCGGTGCGATCATGATCACGACACATCGCGTCTGGGTCTATGGTGACGACGTGAACACCGATCTCATCTTTCCTGGCAAGTACACCTACACACTACGTGATCCCGCCGCGATCGCCGCACACGCGCTGGAAGACCTCGATCCCACGTTCGCGGCAAATGCGCATCCCGGTGATGCGATCATCGCGGGACGCAGCTGGGGCATGGGCAGCAGCCGTGAACAGGCGGTGACCGCGCTCAAGACGCTGGGTGTGCGCCTGATCGTCGCGGAGTCGTTCGGCGGGCTGTATTTCCGCAACTGCATCAATCAGGGGATTTATGCGGCGGTCGTGCCAGGGCTTTACAAGCGGGTCACGACCGGGGATGTGATCGAGTATGACGCCGACAGCGCGACGATCACGGCGGCGGGCGAGACGTTCGCGCTGCCATCCCTGCCCGATCAGGTGCGGGCGATCCTGGAGGCAGGCGGTCTGTTGGCGCTGTTAAAACGCCGCTGAACGGTAACCTGTGGGGAAACGTGAAGAAACAGGGGGCTGGCGCTGTCGTGCCAACCCCCTGCCCCTGGTAAAGTCCGCTTCTAATACGCTCGCGCGAACAGCGCCACCCGCTCGGCGGGCTGCCCGGTCATAAAATCGACACCGCCGCCGCTCGGTTGTTCGAGCGGGTAGCAGCGATGCGTCGCGCCCGTCTCGGTCTTGATCTGGGCTTCCAGTTCACGGTTTTCGTTCCACCAGCCGCGCGCAAACCCGCCCGCCTCGACCACTTCTTTGAGCTGGTCGTAGCTGGTCACATCGACGATGTTGGCGTCGCGGAATGTGGTCGCCTGCGCCAGCATATTTGCCTGAATCGCCGTGAGCAGGTCGCGCACCTGTTCCGCGATCCCCTCCTGCCTGAAGAATGCCTTGCCCTCTTTGCCGGGCACATCGCGCCGCGCCGCCACGACCGTGCCATTCTGCACGTCGCGCGGACCGATCTCCAGACGCACCGGAACGCCGCGCATCTCCCAGTCGTTGTACTTGTAACCGGGCTGATAATCGCGCGCGTCGATGTGGACGCGCACGTCGGCGGCGACGAGCGCCGCTTTGACCGTGTTGGCGGCTGCCATGACGCTGGTACGTTCGTCGTCGGTCTTGAAGATCGGCACGATCACTGCCTGAATGGGCGCCAGCAGCGGCGGCAGACGCAAGCCCTTCTCGTCGCCATGCGTCATGATGACCGCGCCGACCACGCGCCAGCTAAAGCCCCATGAGGTCGTCCAGCAGCTCTGGCGCTGATTGTTCTCATCGAGAAACTGCATATTGAAGGCAGTGGCGAAATTCTGACCCAGATTGTGGCTGGTGCCGCACTGCAAGGCGCGCTTATCGCCCATCATGCCCTCGATGGTGTAGGTGCGCAGCGCCCCGGCAAAGCGTTCGCTGTCGCTCTTTTGTCCTTTGATGACCGGGATCGCACACATGTTGACCACCACGTCGTTATATACGTCGAGCATTTGCAGCGTCTCGGCTTCGGCTTCGTCGTGGGTAGCGTGGGCGGTGTGCCCTTCCTGCCACAGGAATTCAGTGGTGCGCAGGAAAGGACGGGTGCGGATTTCCCAGCGCACCACATTCGCCCATTGGTTGATCAGCAGCGGCAGATCGCGGTACGATTGAATCCATTCCGCGAATGCCTCGCCGATGATCGTCTCGCTGGTCGGACGCACGACCAGCGGCTCTTCCAGCGTCTTGCCGCCGCCGATGGTGACGATCGCCAGTTCCGGGCTGAAACCTTCGACGTGTTCAGCTTCGCGTTTGAGATAGCTCTCCGGGATGAACAGCGGGAAGTAGGCGTTCTGGTGACCGGTCGCCTTGAAACGTTTATCGAGCGCGATGCGCAGCGTGTCCCACAATTCGTAACCATACGGCTTGATGATCACGCAGCCGCGCACTGGCGACGGTGCCGCAAGATCAGCACGGTAGACGATCTCGTTGTACCAGCCGGAAAAATCATCCTTGATCGATGTCAGCGCCTGAGTCATGCGGGCGGTCTCCTCGTGATGCGGATCGACATAATGAGAGATGATTGTATGTCACGGCAGGACGCCGCGCAATCGTGGGGGGCGATCATGGATCGGGGTCGTCCCAGGTGCGATCGGCATTGATCGCCAGCTTGTCCATAACGGCTTGTCCCAGGTCGATCCCGCTGATGCTGGCGAGCTGGAGCAGGTAGAGCATCACGTCGGCGAGTTCGCCGGGGAGTTGGTCGGGGCGGCGCGGCGCGTCACCCCACTGAAACAGTTCGAGGACTTCGGCGGCTTCGAGGGAGAGCGAGATCGCCAGATTACGCGCGGTCTGCTGGCGGGTCGAGTCGGCGGCGTACCAGCCTTTGGAGGCGACGAAGGCGTGCATGGCGGCGGTGAGGGTGGCGATGTCCATGATTGTCGTCGGACTTTCGTTCGATCATCAGCTATGTACGATAAGTGCTTCATGCGACAGCTCGATAAAGCGTGCTGCCTGAAGCGCCTCAACCAGCGCATCCAATTGAGTCAAAAAGAGCGCCTCAACAGCATCGCGCCCCCGCGTTCGCAAAGCCCGTGCCAGACGGCGCGGAAGCTGCGCATCGACTAAAAATTTCATGTCGCAAACAGGGTCACGCGCTTCACACCGACAGCTTTCGCAGCATATGCCAGCGCCGCCAACAAATCATCTCGCTCTAAATCGGCGTAATCTGTCAGCACATCTTTAAACGTCATGCCCGCACTCAGCAGTTCAAGCAGGGTTTCGACAGGATAGCGCAGCCCGCGAATGACGGGCTTGCCGTGACAGATCGCCGGGTCGATGGTGATACGGTCGAGCAAATTTGCCATGTGCGTTCTCGCCCTCAATACGCATTTCAGTTGCGATCACCCGGCGCAGCATCCCGCGCACAGCGCACCCCTGTATCATCATAGATGCCAGTTGGCGGAATCGCCCCTCGATAGGCGGAACGAACGCGGATAGGTTCGTAGCGCCACGAGCCGCCGCGCATTTCGCGCATCAACATCGTATCATCCGGGTCTTCCTGCGCGGTCGTATAGGGATAACTGGGCGTGTAGGTCGAGCTTGTCCACTCCCACACATTGCCGGTCATATTGAACGCGCCGAGCCAGCTTTGCCCACCGGGATGGCTGTTCACGGGTTCCGATGATTGCACACCGACACGATAGGCGTTGGCATTCTCTTCGACGAAGCTTGCCCCCCAGGTGTATTTCAGCCCACTCGGTCCGCGTGCGGCGTACTCCCATTCCACGATGGTGGGCAGGCGTCCCCCGCGCCGTTCGCAAAAGGCGCGTGCCTGAAACCAGGTGAGCGAATCACGGGGCAGATCGGCGCCTGGAAA
Source organism: Anaerolineae bacterium (assembly GCA_034437395.1). GTDB lineage: Bacteria > Chloroflexota > Anaerolineae > Aggregatilineales > Phototrophicaceae > Flexifilum. Next base: position 22,051 of record DAOTUN010000077.1, read on the forward strand.
TTGACCTGGACTGCCATATTGCGCGTTGCTCACCTCGAATTGGTCGATCCAGAATGGTGTATCGATACACTGTTGATGAACCGGACGTTCATCTAAGCTGCCTGTCTCATCCCCCATCAGGAAGCAGCCCACAGGGACAAAGACCATCGTATGCGCGCCAAACACCTGGACGATCGGCGTCCATTCGTCGTTGGAGAGGACAGGGTAGCCAACCGTGCCGAGCAGGTCGGCGGGCACGGATCGCACCGCTGTAGGCACCAGGGCAAGCTGTGCCGGGCTGAGCGTCGGTGCCGTCGCACTGGTACGCCCTGGTGAATAACGGAGCTGGCACTCCACTACACCAGCCGGGCAAAAGTCGATCTGTTCTGCCCGCTGTACGAACAGGATCGTGCGCGTTTGGCGTCCCGCGCGATCCCACCAGAACATGTCGTTTTGCGCGACGGCGTGGGTGAGCGTGCGCGTCGGCGACTGGCAGCTTTGTGGCAGCGGCTCACGGTTGCCCGTCAATTCGATGCGCAGACAGATCGGCGTCGGCACCCGATCCAGCCGCAGTATGGAAAACGAGGTGAATTCTGACAAGAGATAGGTGATTCGCTGCTCACCATCCACTACTTCAAAGCCAAGACCGTCGAGATTGATCGGCGCCTCACCGCCTGCATAGAGAATGAGGCTGTTCTCCGATATGAACAGGGTGATGTCATACACATCTTCAGCGTGCGCAGCGGCGATCGTACCAGACACCAGCACCAGCATGACCAGAAATCGCGTTTTCATTGACTGCTCCAATGTGCATAGAAATCAAGATGGTCTTGCAGTGCTCAATACGCATTGCGATCGCGCCGCAGCAGCGTGTTCAGCACCGTGCGAATGATGATCTTCATATCGAGCCACACCGACCAGTTCTCGATATACCACAGATCGTAGAGCGTGCGCTCGCTGATCGAGGTATCCCCACGCAGCCCGTTGACCTGTGCCCACCCGGTCATGCCGGCTTTTTCACGATGCCGCTCCATATAACGCGGAATCTTTTCGCGGAACTGCTGCACATACATCGGGCGTTCCGGGCGCGGACCGACCAGACTCATCTCACCCAGAAAGACGTTGATCAACTGCGGAATCTCGTCCCAATTGCTTTTACGCAGCCAGCTCCCGATCCGGGTCACGCGCGGATCGTTCCTGACCGTCCAGCCCGCGCCCATCGCCTCGGCATCGATGCGCATCGAGCGAAACTTGATCATCTCGAACGGGCGCTCGTCCAGACCCATGCGCGTCTGCGTGTAAAAGACCGCTCCCTCCGACTCCAGCTTGATCCAGAGCGCGGTCAGCAGCATCCAGGGTGACAGCAGCACCAGTCCGATCCCCGATCCCACAATGTCCATGCCGCGCTTGAGGCTCAATGTCCAGCCGCGCATGGCGATGTCGCGCACCGTCACCAGCGGCGTCCCGCCCAGGTCATCGACCGAGAGATCGCCCGCGATGTAGGCGAACATATCCGGGTAAATCTTGATGTCCACCCGCCCACGCCGACAAAACGCGATCAGATCGACCAGTTCATCGCGGTGCGCGTCGGGCACGGCGATGATCACCTGCTCGATATTGTGCTGATCGATGATCGACGGCAGCTCGGTATAGAATCCGAGATTGGGCGCGCCCATGCCGAAATCGTTGTGCTTCTGATCGCGGCGCGCGCTGACGACGCCGACCAGGTGATAGCCCAGCTCCGGGCTGCCCTCGATCTTGCGGATGATGTCGCGGGCGATCTTGCCCATGCCGACCACCAGCAGATTCGCCCGCTCGATCCCGCGCCGCCGCAGCGCCCGACGGATGGCGGAATTGAGTTCGCGTCCACTCACCACCAGAATCGCGCTGAAGACCCACACGTAGAAAAACATGCTGCGCGGATAATCGACCGGTTCCAGCAGCGTGTTTTTGAACACCAGTTCCTGAATACCGTTGACCATCAGCGCGCCGATCGTCACCGCGCCCAGAATGTTACGGGCGTGGTCGATGCGGCTGATCCCCCGGCGCAGATGGTACAACTGTGTGAAGTAGAAGATCAGCACGATCGTGACGACATGCAGCAGCAGCGTCGGGATATAACGTTCGAGCGGCGGCTGCGAGAACGGCGGCGGCGAAAACAGCGGCAGCGATTCGCGTGCGTAGTAGCCCAGGACGAATGCCAGCGCCAGCGCGATGATGTCGGTGCCGATCAGCAGCAGACTCAGCAGCATCTTGGCGGGGTCGGTGCGTCGCGGGAGCGCGATCGGGACGGTGGGATCGGCGGGGGTATAGACGGGCACGATCATGCCGTCGGCTGGCGAATTTCCGTCCACAGCCAGCGTCCGCCCTTGAGCGCCAGCCCAGTCATGATCAGGCTGTGCAGCCAGAGTGGAGTCGTGCGCCGATAATGCTTGCGGTAGAACAGCAGCATCGCGCGCCAGAATTCGCGCTGTGCCCGCGCGCTCTGCCGGCTTGCCGCCCGCTTGACGTGCGTCACGACGACCTGAGGATGATACACGACGCGCCATGCGGCGCTTTTTATCCGAAACGCCCAATCGATGTCCTCTCCATACATGAAAAAGGTCTCGTCCAGCAGTCCGGCAGTGCGGACGGCTTCGCGGCGCACCTGCATGTATGCCCCGACGACCGAATCGACTTCAGCTTCGGCATCGACGGGAAGATACGTCATATTATAGCGTGCAAAACGCGGACTGCCCGGAAATAGTTTTGCCAGCCCGCTGAAATGATACAACGAGACCAGGGGTGTTGGAAAGCCGCGCCGACAGGCTTTGTCCAGAGAACCGTCCAAAAGGACGAGCTTGGGTCCCGCGATGCCGACATCCGGGCGCGAGTCCATGAATGCGACCATCGACGCCAGCGCGTCCGGCGGCAGCTCGGTGTCGGGGTTCAGCAGCAGCGCATAGCGCGGCGCATCCTCGTCCACATCGCCAGCGGCGCGGTAGCCCAACACGCGCAAGCCGACGTTGTTGCCAGCGGGATAGCCGAGGTTGGCGCCCGGCTCGATCAGCATCGCGTCGGGGAATGTCGTCCGCACCATATCGGCGCTGCCATCATCCGATGCGTTATCGACCACGACGACGGCGAAGGTCGTCCCGGCGCTGGCGTACACGGTCTGGAGGCAGGTGCGCAGCAGGTCGCGGGTGTTCCAATTGACGATGACGATTCCCAGGTCGAGGGGCATGGCGGGTTACTTTCTGGCGCGGGTCAGTACGGCTGTAGGGCGAGCGCGCCGATCAAGGGGGTGAAGTGTTTGAGGTTATGCGTAAAAAATTCAGCCGACAAACGGTGACAGGTGGCGGCGATCAACAGATCGTTGATGCCAGGACGCAGACGCAGATGGAGTGAAAGCTGTTGGTCGATCGCCCAGTCGATGTCTTCTTGAGTGGGGGTAATCGGTGCAAATTGCAGCAAGACCCGCAGCGCGGAGCGCATTTCTGCACGATCGCGCGTTCCCTGAATAATTTCCAGCTGCACGATCCGGGAGACATAAAGCTGTTCTTTTTGTGCTTTGAGCCAGAGGATCGCAGGCTCATAATAACGCAGCGCATCGACAATGACGGTCGAGTCGACAAACCTCACCAGTCTAATCCTCTTCTCTTTCTCGCTTTTTCACGCTGCGCCTGAACCCATGCAGCCGAGTCCTCGATCTCCATATGTTCCCATCCGCCGACGAATCCTTGCTTGACCATCTGTTCGCCTGTGCGTGGACCGCCGTCTCGAAGTTCTTCCAGCTCATCTTCGTCGAACGGGACGAACTCTATCTCTGGCTGATGTGTCACAGTGAATTTTTCCTCGACTTCAATCGCAATTTTGACTTTCCCCGGTTCTAATCCTGCATTCGGAACGTCGGCAATCAGTCTGCCATCTGCTGTGACTTCAGCATCAACATAAATTATGTATGTCATATTTTTATCCTCTGAAAACTGTTTGTGCTGTTTTCTCGCCGCACGTCGGACGCCTCTATCGTATCACACCTTCCCCGTCGGCAAATTCGTCAGCGGACGCCCCGCGATCGCAGCATCGATGCGTTCCAGCCGCCCGGCAGCGGCGGGTCAGTACGGCTGTATGGCGAGCGCGCCGATCAAGGGGGTGAAGTGTTTGAGATTGCGGGTGTAGAGTGTCGCATCGAGGCGCAGGGTCATAGCCGCCACCAGATAATCGACGACGCCAATGTTCAACCTGAGGCGAGCCTCCAGTTGCATCGTCATTGCGGACTGTACATCCATTTCAGTCAAATCGATGTACCTGAACAGGCTCAGCAACGCCGATGCTTTTCGCAGTTCCTCCTGGTTTCGTACACCCTGAATAACCTTCATGCGGTTGAGCCGATGTAACAGCTAACGTTTCCTCACTGGCAAGCTGTGACCACGCGATCGCAGGTGGATGCCCCCGCAACAGGTCGATTAGAATGTCTGTATCAAGTAGAACATTCATGAGGCGTCGTCATGACCGCGCAACCGCAAGGACGCGACCCATTCTGCGGGATCGCCCTTGTCCCAATCTGTCCAGCTTCCGATTAAGCCGCTTTCCAATATCTCGCCCATCGTTTTTGGCGTTACAGTGAGCATCTGACGGATTTCTTCATCGGTAAACGGCGGTTCGGCAGCCTGAGACTCGACCTCAGCGCTCGCCTCGTTTTGCGCGGGGGAGACGGCAATTTGCACTTCAATCGGCTCGAAACCTTCGGGAAATTCAAACTCAAGCTTGCCGTCGTGACTGATTTTACCCTTCAGACAGAGCGTCTTTTCAAGCTGCATGGCGTTATCCCTGTCCACCCTGAACATGATATGTCTATCCTATCATACCTTCCCCGTCGGCAAATTCGTCAGCGGACGCCCCGCGATCGCCGCCCGCAGCGCGTCGCGATCGTCCCAGGCGTACTCGGTCGTCCCGAACGCCATGCTCTGCTCGTGTCCCTTGCCACAGGCGATCACCACATCGCCCGCCCCGGCAAAGCCGCACGCGACCGCCAGCGCCTCGCCGCGATCGCGGATGCACAGGAAATGCTCGCCCTCGATCCCGCCCGCCGCGACCGCCGCCGCCGCCATCGTCGCCAGAATGTCGTCGAGCGACTCGGTGCGCGGGTCTTCGGCGGTGAAGATCGACAGGTCGGCGCGCGCGATCGCCGCTTCCGGCATCAGGACGCGCTTATCGCGGTCGCGCAAGCCCGCACAGCCGAACACCGTGATCACCCGTCCGCCGTGCCCGACCAGACCGCGCGCGGCATCCAGTACGGTCGCCAGCGCGTTGGGCGTGTGGGCGAAATCGACCAGCGCCACGTAATCCTGTCCGGCGTCGATGCGCTCCAGCCGCCCCGGTATCGGCGGAACAGCTAACAGACCGCGCGTGATCGCATCTTTCAGGACGCCGATCGCCCGTGCCGCCGTCATCGCCGCCAGTGCGTTACGCACGTTGAACGCGCCCACCAGCGGCAGATGAACCACGCCATCCAGAGCCATCCCGCGCGCGATCCACTGCGTAACCCCCGGCTGATGGATCACGTCCGACCCGCGCAGCGACGCCGGACGATCCAGCGCATAGGTCAGTGTCAGGTCAGCGGGAAACGCCGCGAAATAATCGGCATTATCATCGTCGGCGTTGACGATCGCGATCTTAGGCGTATGCGGCTTGCGAAACGACTCCGACAGCATGGCGAACATGCGCCCTTTGGCAGCGCGGTAGGCGTCAAAGGTGCCGTGATAATCGAGATGCTCGTGGGTCAGGTTGGTCAGCACGGCGGTGTCGATCGCCACCCCTTCGAGCCGCCCCTGTGCCAGCCCATGACTGGTCATCTCCAGCACGACATGCGTCAGCCCTGCCGCCACCATCCGCGCCAGCAGCGACTGGATCAGCGGCGCGCCCGGCGTGGTCACATGCAGACCGGTATCGTAGCTGTGATCGCCGATCACGGCGTTGACGGTGCTGATCAAGCCCGCGCGTCCGCCTGTCGATGCCTGCAGGATGCTGTGCAGGATCGTGCTGGTGGTGGTCTTGCCGTCGGTGCCCGTCACACCGATCACATGCAATTTGCGTGACGGGTGACCGTGATATGCAGCCGCGAGCCAGCCGACCGCCAGCGCCGCCCGCTCCACCTGGACGTAAGGCACAGGCAGCGAGCCGACCGACTCGATCGGCTTTTCGCCGACGATTGCCGCCGCCCCCCGCGCGATCGCCCTGTCGATCACACTGTGCCCGTCGAAGCTGGCGCCGACGCGCGCGACAAACATGCCGCCCGCCGTCACATCGGTATCAGACTCGACGACGGGTGCGCCGATCACGGTGTCGGGGTCGCCATGCAGCGTGTAGGGGATGGGGAGGGAGGACAGCAGATCATGTAAGGTCGGCATCACGACTCCGCTGGCGTGTCGGTGTGATCGGGTTGATCGATCTGTGGAATCGCGTCGATGCGCTTTTGCGCGATGCGGGCATATTCGGGGTCGCGCTCGATCCCGATCCAGTGCCGACCCAGTTTTTTGGCGACCGCGCCGGTCGTCCCAGTGCCGAAAAATGGGTCGAGGACGACATCACCGCGATCGCTGGACGCGCTGATCACCCGGTGCAGCAGCGCCTCTGGCTTTTGCGTCGAGTGCGCCTTTTTGCCGTCGGCACCCTTGATCCGCTCCGCACCCGTACACAATGCGATCCGCCACACGTTCTGCATCTGCTTGCCGTCGTTGAGCGCCTTCATGTCATGATAATGAAAGGTGTAGCGCTTTTGCGCCTGCGACTTTTGCGCCCAGATCAGCGTCTCGGTGGCATTGGTGAAGCGGGTGCCGCGAAAATTGGGCATGGGATTGGTCTTGTGCCAGATCACATCGTTGAGAAACCAGAAGCCCAGGTCCATCATGATCGCCCCGACACGAAAAATGTTGTGATACGAGCCGATGACCCAGATCGTCCCATCGTCTTTGAGCAGCCGCCGACATTCCCCCATCCAGGCGCGGGTAAAAGCGTCGTAGCTCGCCAGATCGTCGAATTTGTCCCAGGCGTCATCGACCGCGGCGACACGAGTCGAGTCGGGGCGGATCAGTTCGTTTTGCAGTTGTAAGTTATACGGCGGGTCGGCAAAGACCAGATCGACGCACGCATCGGGCAGCGTGCGCATGATCTCGATACAATCGCCTTGCAAGAGGATGTCGCGGGGGGGAGGGGTCATGGTGAGCGTGCCGGACAATGCACGTTGTGCGCATTATCCGGCACGGAAAGTTGTTTACCGCAGACGACCCGCCAGCTCGGTCAGATTGCTGCGCACGCTGCCATCGACCACGCGGTCGCTGGCGCGCAGGATCAAGCCGCCGAGGATGCCCGGATCGACCGTGAAGGTCAATTCCTGTGCGCCGACCTGACCGCGCACGCTGTTCTGCTCGTCCTGGCTGAGGGGCATGGCGCTGACGACTTCCACGCTGCCACTGAGCGAACGCGCCGCTTCCGGCACTTTGGCGAAAAAGTCGCTGACGAGCGCCTGCTGACGCTGGGCGTCCAGGGTCTCACCGATGATGCGCTGCGACATGGCATTGGCGATCGAGACTACCTGACCACGCAGATTCGCCAGCTCGCGGTTGCGCTCTTCTTCGGCGCGTACACGGGCTTCGGCGCGGATGGTCTCAGCGGCGCCGCGGGCGTCGGCTTCGACCGTCTTTGCCACTTCATCACCGCGACCGCGCGCGTCCTCGATGATACGGGCGGCTTCAGCGCGGGCACCAGCCATCACCTTTTCCGCATCGACTTCACCACTGCGGCGCGCGTTGGCGGCGGCGGCGGCGTCTTCCAAGCCCTTCTGGATGGTCAGGGCACGATTATCCAGCATATTCATCAGCGGACGCCAGACTATCACACTCAACAGCCCGAAAATCAGCAGGAAGTTGAGAATCTGGGCGATCAAAAAACCGGTATTGATGCCGAGCGGCACCAGCGGATTGGTCGATTCCTCGACGACCGCTTCACCTTCAGCAGCTTCGCCCTCGGCAGCGGCTTCGCCCTCGGCGGTTTCAGCTTCAGCGACCGGCGCGGCGGCTTCACCTTCGGTGACGGCGGCGGGCGCCTCGGTGGTAGTCTCTTGTGCGAACGCGGTCGCGCTGAATGCCAGGCTCAGGACGAGCATGGTGATCATCAGCAGCCGCACGAGCGTTGAACGTTTCTGCATCATTCGTTACTCCTCGGTCGCGCTTAGAGCACGAACAGGATGATGAGAGCGACGACGAGCGCGTAAATGGCGATCGCTTCGGTGAACACGATACCGAGGATCATGTTCGTCTGGATGGTGCCTGCTGCGTCGGGATTGCGCCCGATCGCCTGCATCGCGCCCTGTACCAGCAGACCGATACCGATGCCAGGACCGAATGCCCCGACCATCGCCAGACCCGCACCCACTGCCTTCAGACCGTTTTCGAGTTCCATCTGTTATCTCCTGAGCGTATTAGAAAGTGAAAGTGAACATAAGTCAGTGTGAAGCGAAAATGAGACAAGGTTATGCGTGATGCTCTTCGGTAGTGTGCGCGTCGCCATCGTCGTGATGACCTTCCATCGCCTGTGCCGAGAACACCAGCGTGAGTACCGCGAACACATACGCCTGGATGGTCGTGACGATCAATTCCAGCCCGATGAACAGCGCCGGGACGATCAGCGACACCAGGAACGCCATGACGATCAGCAGGATACCGCCCGCGAACATATTTCCGAAAAGACGGAATGCCAGCGAGATGATCTTGCCAAGCTCCGAGATGATCTCGATCAGACCGACCACGAAGTCGATTGCGCCGAGCGGCTTCTTGCCCAGATTGCCGAGCGCGCGCAGATTGATGTACTTCTGGAAGTAATTCGGACCGTTGGCGATCACACCGAATACCTGAATGGCTATCACCGAGATCAGCGCCAGCGCGATTGCCAGGTTGAGGTCGGTCGAGCCACCGCGCACATACGGGGTAATGACGAAGCTGTATGGCACCGCGCCCTCGCGCAGTTGTTCCGCGCTCAGAGGCATAGTCGCGTGTTCGTACAGCGACTCGGCAGCGAGCAGACGCTGGGCGGCGATCTGCGGCTCTTGTGCCTCGCCAAGGATGCCCTCGACATTGAGCCGTTCGACCAGCTCCGCTTCTCGAATTTCAAGCTGATCCGCGACCGATTCGACCGCTTCTTTGCTCGGCTTCAGCGACGGGTCATGCTTGTAATGCTCACAGGCTTCATAATCTTCGTGGCTGGTGCCGGTGCCGCCGTTGAGCGGGCGATCGACATACAGTTGATAGGCGCCGTTGCCGATCTGCACCATCGGATAGCCGTTGAAGCCCTCTTCAGCGCAGTGCAGCACGCCGACGCTCTCGACACCTGGCAGCAGCTTCATCCAGTTGACGGCGAGCAGAAACACGAAGATCGAGGCGACCAGCGGGAACAGCAGCCGGGCATTCTTGCCCGCCATCTGCTTCGCCTGTCCGTACAGAAAACCGCCGAGCAGCTCGACCCAGGACTGATAACGCCCAGGCACCTGCTTCGTCCAGCCTTTCGAATCGCGCCATGCCAGCACCGCGAACACGATCACCGCCAGCGACGATAACACCATCGCCGTCAGCGTGTTCGTCCAGCGGAACGACTCGACCGGAAGAGTGGGATCGTATGGCTCGCCTGGCACCATGATCACCGGGATCGCCACGCCGACATTCATGCCGGGCAGCACCCCAAAACTGAACACAGCGCAGGCAACCAAGACGCCGATCAGGACAAGGAACACGATGAAGCCGCGTGTAGTCGCGTTCATACGAGCGCTCCTCTGTGCCAATATACGAAACCGCATGGGTTCAACGATTTTCCTCCTTTGGTGGGATGACCTGCTCAGTGTCCCGACGCGGGGGGCTGATTCGACCAACTGCCCCTAACGCGATACGCACCATCATAAACAAGCTGATTGGGATGCTGAACAGCAGCAACCCGATCGTGAAGGGTCCGCGCAGCCCAAAATGAGCGTCCAGCGCGATCCCGGCGAATAACGACACCAGAATGATCCCCAGTGTGAAGCACCCCGCCTGACCCGCGACCGCCGCGTACCCCAGGTTGGCGGCGCGCGCACTCCGCCCCGGTTCTTCAGGGCGAGTCGGTTGTGGCGGCGGACTGCCGATGCTCATATTGTCTCAATCGCCGTTCGTTCGGGAATTCTATCACAAACGGAAAGTAAAGCAAAAAGATGTTTTTCAAGCCCCTCAGCTCCCCCAATAGGGAGGGCTGAGAGGAGGATTTGCCTACAGCCCTGCCGCGCCGCGCGTCGCCCAATCGAACAGCGGCGTCGCCAGCACGGTTCCTAACAGGATCACCGCCAGTGCCGCCCCCGCCAGCAGCCAGCCGCCCGGACGTGACACCGGGATCGCCATCTCTTCAAATTCGCCGTGATCGACGTACATTACCTTGATCACGACCAGATAGTAGTACAGCGCCACGATCGCGTTTAGCACGCCCGCGATCGCCAGCCAGGTCAGGTTGGCGTTGACGGCAGCCTGAAACAGGAAGAACTTGCCAAAGAAGCCAGCAGCCGGAGGAATGCCCGCCAGCGACAGCAGCGCGATCGTCATCGCCAGCGCCAGCATCGGGTTGCGCCGACTCAAGCCCGCCAGGTCGCGGATGTTCTCGCCCCCGGTCGCCTCGGTGAAGTAAATCAGCACACCGAATGCCAACAGATTGGTGAAGGTGTACATGAACATATAGAACGCGATCGACGCCACGCCGATGTCGGCGCTCGACGTGAGTGCCGCGACGCCCATCAGCGTATAGCCCGCCTGCGCGATGCTGGAATACGCCAGCAGCCGTTTGACGTTCTTTTGCGCCAGCGCGACCAGATTACCGAAGGTCATCGACAGCAGCGCCAGCACCGCCGCCAACTGCGTCCAAAAGCCGCTGATGAGCTGTCCGTCGATCACCAGATCGGTCGGGAATACCGCCGTGAAGAAGCGCACCATCAACGCAAAGCTGGCGGCTTTGCTGGCGACGCTCAGGAAGGCGGTCACTGGGGTCGGGGCGCCCTCGTACACGTCCGGCGTCCAGAAATGGAACGGCGCGGCGCTGATCTTGAAGCCGAACCCGGCGACGATCAGCGCGATGGCGATCAGCACCGGCGCAGCATTGGTGCTGAACGCATCCGTGCCCAGAAACGTCGCAATGTCGTACAGATTGGTCTGCCCGCTGAAGCCGTACAGCAGGCTCAGACCGTACAGCATGATCGCCGACGCGAATGAGCCGAACAGGAAATACTTCATCCCGCTCTCGACGCTGCGCTTGTCGTCGCGCTTGAAGGCAGCCAGCACGTACAGCGGGATGGTGGTCGTCTCCAGCGCCAGGAACACCACGACCAGGTCTGCGGCGCCGCACATCAGCGTCGCGCCCAGCGTGCTGACGATGATGAGCAGGTAAAATTCACCCTGACGGGCGATGCCGCGCGTATCGACCGCGATCATGCAGGTGATCGCTGCGGCGATCAGCACGATGATCTTGAACAGGTGCGCCAGCGTGTCGAAGCGGATCGTCCCGCCCCAGTACAGACCCTGGGTGTCAGCCGTCGGCGCCCAGGCAAAGAAGGTCAGCGCGGCGATCGCCAGCAGCCCAATCCCGGCGACGTAGGCGATCCCACGTCGCTGGCTCTCCGCCAGGTACATATCCAGAAACAGCACCACGACCGCCATGATCATCAAGCCGACCTCTGGCGCGATCGAGGGCAGGCTTTGCAGAAAATCGAATGGCATTTACATCCCTCCCAGGAGCGCCAGCACCGGACGCATCCCCGATTCGAGCATCGGCGCCATGATGAACGGTGCCATACCGAGCAGCACCAGCGGCGTGCCTAAGAACAGCAGCACGAACCGTTCGCGCACGGTGATGTCGCCCACATCGGGAAATTTGGCGCGGTCGAATTCACCGAAAAAGACCTGTCCGGTCACGCGCAGCACGTATGCCGCCGTGATGATGATCGCCAGCGCCGAAATAATCACGATCACCGCGTAATAGTTGGTCAGATGCAGCGGTCCGATGTCGAGCGCGATCTGCTCGCTGGCACGCCACATCCCCTGAAAGATCGGGAATTCCGCGATGAACCCGCTGAACCCCGGCATTCCCATACTGGTCAGACCGCCGATGATGAATGCCACCCCCACCCAGGGCATGACCTTCATAAAGCCTCCCAACGACGGAATATCGCGCGTGTGCGCCCGGTCGTAGACCATGCCGACGCAGCCGAAGAACAGCGCCGTCATCGCGCCGTGACTGAACATCTGCAAGCCCGCCCCGGTCATCCCGGTCAGGTTCATGGTGCTGATGCCCATCGCCACCAGCCCCATATGACTGACCGACGAAAAGCCGATCAGATACTTGAAGTCGCGCTGTCTGAAGGCGATGAAGGCGCCGTAGACCACGTTCATCAGCGTCAGGAAGACGATCCAGGGCAGATGCACCTGTGCGCCGTCGGGCAGCAGCTGCACCCCCGCGCGCAGCGCCGCATACGCGCCCAGCTTCATCAGCACGCCTGCATGGATCATCGAAACGGCGGTGGGAGCCGCGACGTGCCCGTCTGGACTCCAGTTGTGGAACGGGAACAAACCAGCCAGCACCGCAAAGCCGATGAAGATGAACGGGAACCACAGCCGCCCGAAGGTCAGCCCATCGACCCCGGCATAGCCGCTCACATCGAAGGCGCCATTTTCTGCTGCCAGCGTCAGATGCGTCATGCTGAAGCTGAACTCGGTCGCGCTTTCCGGCAGGATGCCCGCCGTCTGCGCTGTCTGGAAGATGCCCGCGCCTGTGCCCAGGAAGAACTGATTGGCGACGATCACCATCGCGATCACGCCGACCAGCGCCACCACCGACCCAATCAGGATGTATAGTGTCAGCTTCATCGCGGCATACTCGCGCAGCGGCACCCATCCCCAGGTGGCGATCAGCAGATACATCGGGAAGATCGCCAGCTCGTAAAAGAAGAACAGCAGGAACATGTCGATCGCCAGAAACACACCGTACACGCCTGCGACCAGCAGCAGGAAGAACGCCATGAATTCGCGCGTGCGGTCACTGACCTTCCACGACACCAGTACACCTGCGACCGCGACCATGCCCGTCAGCAGTACCATCGGCGCGTTCATGCCATCGACGCCGACATGATATGAAATACCCAACTGCGGCAGCCACTCGACACGCTCCTCGAATGCCAGCCCATCGTGGAACATCTGCGTCGCGGTCATTTCCTGACCGACCAGCACCGTGCTGGACTCGGCGCCGACCCGCAGATTGAGATCGACGATCTCGGAGTCACGTCCTGCCTGCGCCAAAAGGGACGACTGCGCCGCCGCGATGTCCGCGACGCTGGCGTTGTAGTTCAGATAGACGAACAGGCTCAGGGCGAACATCGCCGCCGCTGCCGTGATCGCCACGCCTCGGATCAGGTCTGTCCCTTCGCGCGGCAAAAAGAGGATGATGACCGCCGCCACGATCGGGATGAAGATGATCAGACTGAGTACCGGAAAACCGATTGCTTCCATGAATTTTCTCTCGTCCTCAACCGCCCGTACTCAACATCCCCGTCACCGAGGCGTTGATCACCGATAAGACCCAATTCGGGACGATGCCTGTGATCAGCATCAGCACCACGAGTGGGGCGATCGCTACGAATTCGCGCAGATCGATCTCCAGGTTGGTATCGCGCCATTGGAGGTTGAATGGTCCGTGCAGCACGCCCCGGATACCCTTCAGAATATACCCGCCCGTGAACAGTAAGCCCAACATCGAGATCACGATCAAGCCCGTAAAGACCGGATACGCGCCGCGCACTATCAGAAATTCGCTCACAAAGCCGTTCAAGCCGGGCAGTCCCAGGCTCGCCATACTTGCGAAGATGAAAATCCCGCCGTAGATCGGCGCCCGCACCCACAACCCGCCGTACTGCGTCATGTCGCGGGTGTGAGTCTTGTGATAAATCGCGCCAGCGAGCAGGAACATCGCCGCGCTCGACAAGCCGTGATTGAACATCTGCAGGACCGCGCCGTTGGTCGCCAGGATCGCATCCTGTGCGTGCTGACTGGTGCCGTTGAAATAGTTCTCGGCATACACGACCGCCGTCACTGCCAGTCCGATCGCCACAAAACCCATGTGATTGACCGAGCTGTACGCCACCAGCCGCTTGATGTCGGTCTGCCCAAACGCGGCGAACGCGCCCAGCACGATCCCCAGCATCGCTAAAAAGGCGAACAACCCCGCCACTGACCCTGTGATGCCTAAAATGTTGAATTCGCCGATCCATACATCTGGGAACAGCGGGATCACCAGCCGCAAAAAGCCGTAGGCACCGAGCTTGAGCATCACGCCTGCCAGCAGCATCGATCCGGCGGTCGGTGCCTCGCTGTGCGCGTCCGGCAGCCAGGTATGGAAGGGCCAGACCGGAACCTTGATGCAAAAGGCGACGAAAAAGCCGATGAACGCCAGCGCCTTGACCGTCGCCACGCTCACGCCCAGAAACAAACCGTCCGGTCGATCGAGCATCACCCACGCCGCTGGATCGCTCGTCAGTGTCACGATGTCGAAGGTGCCCGCCGTGAAGCCGATGAGCTGCGTCGCCAGCAGCATCCCCAGTGTGCCGCCCATCGAATAAATGAAAAACTTGGTGCTGGCGTACTTGCGATTCGGTCCGCCCCACTGGTTGATGATGAAATACATCGGCACCAGGGTCAGCTCGTAAAACAAGAAGAAGATCATCAGGTCGAGCGCGACGAACACGCCGAACAAGCCCGTCTGGAAGAACAGGATCAGCGCCATGTGCGCATTGACCCGCTCCTCGACCTCGAAGCTGATCAGGACTGCCAGCGGCGTCAGGATGCCCGTCAGCAGCAGCATCGACGCGCTCACCCCGTCGATGCCGATGTGCCACGATGCGCCGAGCAGGTCGAACCATTCTGTCTCCAGCACGAATTGATAACCGGGTGTGCTGGTCTGATAGGCGAAGAAGACCGCCGCCGACACGCCCGCGATCACGGTGGCGATCGCCAGCGTCAGCCAGCGCGCCAGTGCCTTGTTTTGCGGCAGCAGCAGCACCAGGATACCGCCGAGCGCCGGGGCGAACACCAAAAAGCTGAGGACATCGATACCGAGAATTTGCATGTTTTTTCTTTCGCTCCGACCAGGTTACGGCGCAGCCTGCAAGACGCCCGACGACAGCGCGAAGATCACGCCGATGACCAGCGCAGCCACCAACACCAGCAGCATGTACTGTTGAATACGTCCGGTCTGCGCGCCCCGGAACCACTTGCCCAGGCGTCCAATCATCTCCGGGATACCATCGCCCACCCCATCGATCAGCCACAGATTGAGCATCTTGATCAGGTCGCCCACGAAATTGAACAGACGCGCGATCAGGTGCAGAAAGCCGTCGATCACGCCCTTGTCGAGAAATTCGTAGGCGACATTTTTGGCGAACCACTGCGACGGACGCACAAAGACCGCGATGTACAGCTCGTCGAAATAGTATTTGTTCCTGAGCGTGGTGTGGATCGAGTCGCCCAGGATAGCCATCAGTGGATCGCGCTGACCTGCCGTCAGAGGACGGCGCCAGTACATCAGGTAGCCGACCAACAGCCCGCCCAGCGCCACGATGAACGAGATCGCTACCGGGATGATGTTGAAATCCAGATGCGGCGGTTCCTCGACCAGCGTCCTGCCGATGAATTCTCCGAATGGTGCGCCCTCCGGTGAAAAGATGCCGCCCAAAATCGGAAAGTCGGGCAGCACGCCGACGAACCCGGCGGTGATGGCGAAGAAGCTGAGGATGATCAGCGGCAGCGTCATGGTCGCGCTCACTACGCCGCGTCCCAGGTTGGCATGGGCGGCTTCCTCGGTGCGATTCTCGCCCCAGAAGGTCAGACCCAATTGGCGCATGGTGTAGAACGCGGTCAGGAACGCCGCCACCGACAGGCACACCAATACCAGCGCGTGCGGACCAAAGCCCTTGGTCGTGCCGAGCCACGCCTCAGCCAGAATTTCGTCTTTCGACCAGAAACCCGCCGTGATCAGCGGCAAGCCTGCCAGCGACAGCCCGCCGATCAGGAAGGTGATGAACGTCACCGGCATGGTGCGACGCAGCCCGCCCATGTTCATCATATCCTGCGGGTCAAAGCCGTGCCCCTGCTCGTCACCGACCTCGTGCGCGTGGCTGCTCACGCCCGGCTGCTCGTCGTGCGCGTTGGCGCCGTGTCCGCCATCGCCATGACCGGCGCCGTGTGACGCGCCGTGACCGTGATCCGGGATGGCGTCATACAATGGATCGACCGCGCCGCCGCCGACATTCGCCGGGAGCGCACCGACCGCTCCGGCGGGCAGTGCCCCGTGACCGTGACCATGCGCGTGTACGTGATGTTCACCGTGTTCCATGCCGTGAATGACCGCGCCCGACGCCATGAACAACAGCGCCTTGAAAAACGCATGGGTGATCAGGTGAAAGGCAGCCGCGATGAACCCGCCAATACCCAGCGCCGCCATCATGAAACCGAGCTGCGAGATGGTGCTGTACGCCAGCACTTTTTTCACGTCGTTCTGCGCGACCGCGATCGTCGCCGCGAACAGCGCCGTCACAGACCCGACCACCGCCATCAGCATCAGCGGCGAGGTGAGGTCGCCATCGTGCGGATGCCCGCCCGCCTCGAACAGCGGATACATGCGGATGATCGCGTACACGCCCGCTGATACCATCGCAGCGGCGTGGATCATGGCGCTGACCGGCGTCGGACCTTCCATCGCGTCGGGCAGCCAGACGTGCAGCGGAAACTGCGCCGACTTGCCGATCGTCCCGATCACCAGGAAAATCCCGATCACGCCCGCCGCGCTGATCCCGCCGAAGAAGATCGCCGGGGTTTCAGCCAGCTCGATCGCCCAGGTATGGACGTGTTCACCCTCGGCGGCATATTCGCCCTCCGCACCAGCGACCGCGCCCTCGCTGTGATCGCCCTCGTTTTCAGCGGCGACGGCGATCGCCTCGCCTTCGACCGCTTCCCCTTCGACCGCGACGACCGTCTCGCTGTGATCCCCTTCAGCGACAGCGACACCCTCGTCGTGTTCACCCGCGACGGCGGCAGCGCTGTCATGGGTGGGCATCGGGTCGTACATGATCTCGCGGAAACTCAGCGTCCCGGTGGCGAAATACAGATAGGCGATACCGAGCAGCATGATCACGTCGGCGATGCGCGTGGTGGTGAACGCCTTGATCGCCGCGTTGTAGGCACTGCGCTTCTCGAACCAGAAGCCGATCAGCAGGTACGAACACAAGCCCATGATCTCCCAGCCGACGAACAGCAGCAGCAGATTGTCCGCCACCACCAGGATCAGCATCGCGCCAGCGAACAGGCTGATCAGGCTGAAGAAACGCGACTGACGCGGGTCGTGCGCCATGTAGCCGATGCTGTAGATGAAGATCATCGTCACGGCGAGCGGCACCATGATCAGCATGATCACCGTCAGTGGATCGACCAGCACGCCCATTTTGAAGGTGAGCGCACCTGTATCCATCCAGGTGACGGCGCTGGTGAAGACGCTGCGCCCAAAGTCGGCAATACCCAGCGCGTCGAACACCACGCGGTAGGCGATCGCCCAGGCAGCGAGTACGCCGCTCATGCCGACGATGATCGAGGCGATGCGGCTGCGATCGGTCACGATCGGCACCAGCATTCCCTCGTAGTCGGGATGATGCCCGCCATAGGCTGCGCTGGTCGCCGGGGTCATGCGGCTGCGGTTGGTCAGCAGCGAGATGATCACGAACGCCAGCAGCGGTCCGACCGGGATCAGCCAGGGGAGAAAATTTGGATCGTTCAACAATGCGGAAAAGTCCATAGATTCCTATCCCTTGAGCAGGTTCACGTCCTCGACCGCGACGGAACGACGACTGCGGTAGATCGAGATGATGATCGCCAGACCGACGGCGGCTTCAGCGGCGGCGATCACGAAGACGAACGACGTGAACACCTGCCCCGCCATGTCGCTCGGCGCCGTGTAGCGCCAAAAGGCGATCAGGTTGATATTGACGGCACTGAGCATCAACTCGACACTCATCAGGATGGCGACGGCATTGCGCCGCGACAGCACGCCGTACACGCCGATGCAGAACATCGCCGCCGCCACCAGTAAATACATCCACAGGGGGATCATCGGGTCATCCGTTCTTTGTGTTTTCTACGACGCTTCAGTGTCGCGCGCCAGCACGATCGCGCCGATCATAGCGCCGGTGAGCAGCAGTGACGATATCTCGAACGGCAGCACGAACTGATCGCCGCTGACGAACGCCACACCCAGCGCCTCGGTGGTGGCGACCTCGTTGCTGACCGGTTGGTTGGGCAGCATACCGCCCTCCCCCCACACGGGGAAGATCACGCCCAGTGCCAGCATCAGCAGCAGCAGCGTGCCGACCAGGGCGCTCAACCACCATTGGCGGTTGTACACCTCGGTCATGCGCGTCATGCTGCGCGTGAGCATCACGGCAAAGATGATCAGAATGGCGATCGCGCCGATATAGACCAACACCTGCACCGCCGCCATGAACGGCGCGCTCAGCAGCACGAAAAAGCCCGCGCCACCGAACAGGCTCAGGATCAGGTATAGCGCGCCGTGTATCAGATTGCTGCTGGTGACCACGCCGAGCGCGCCCCCCAGTGACAGGATAGCGAACACGAAAAATGCCAGGGTCGTCGCGTTCAGTTCGAGCATCTCACTCTTCCTTCATCTGTGGGCGGTAAACCCAATCCGTCAACCACACCCTTATAAGCCGGGCGCGTCAATCACCGCTGCCGACCGGGACGATCGCCCGGCTGGTGACGACCGTCTGTTCCGCCAGTCGTTCGCGCCGCCCGCTGTTGCGCAGGATTGCCAGTGTTCCGGCGATGATCACCAGATTGCCTGCCAGCAGCACCAGCGCTTGCGGCAGGTTCGCCAGAAAATCGGTCTCGCCGGGCGCGGGCGCGATGCCCAGCGCGCGCGTCACCTGCAGCAGCAGTGCGATCACCAGCAGATTGACGATCGACAGCGGCACCAGGAATTTCCAGTTGAACGACATCATCTGGTCGATGCGCACACGGGGCACGGTCGCGCGCAGAATCAGTGAGAACACGTACACCAGCGCGGTCTTGGCGAGCAGATACAGAAAGCCGAGCAGCGGGAATTGTTCCGCGCCGGGACCCGACCATCCGCCCAGAAAGATGACCGCGAACAGCACATTGACGGTGAAGGCGTGCATGAATTCGTTCGCCATGAACAAGCCGAACTTCATCCCGCTGTATTCGATATTGTAGCCCGCCACCAGCTCGGACTCGGCTTCAATCAGGTCGAAAGGCGCGCGTCCGGTCTCTGCCAGGTTGGAGATGTAAAAAATGATCGCGCTCAACAAGCCCGGCACAATGAACCACATCCCAATCTGCGCCCGGACGATCGTCTGCATCGACAGCGAGCCGACGATCAGCACCGGCACCAGCAGCGACACCACCATCGGCACTTCATAGCTGACGAGCTGTGCCACCACGCGAAAGGCACCCAGCAAGGCGTATTTGTTGTTCGACGCCCAGCCCGCCATCATGATCGCCAGCGCCCCGATCGAGCTGACCGAGACGAAGTAGAGCAAGCCGATACTGAGGTCGGCGCCGATATGCACCGGGCTGAACGGGATCACCGCCCAGATCAGCAGCACCGACAGCACCGCGATGATCGGCGCGACATTGAAGATCAGCCGATCGGCGCCCGCCGGGATAATATCTTCTTTCAGAATCAGCTTGATCGCATCTGCGAACGATTGCAGCAAGCCGTAGGGTCCGACGCGGTTCGGTCCGACGCGATCCTGCACCCGCGCCGCCACCTTGCGCTCGACCCAGATCAAAAAGATCACCAGCACCAGCGGAAACGCCGACACCAGCACCACGCCCATCAGGGTCTGGATGAACGACGCCAGCCCTGGTGCCATCCCGCCCGCCACCAGACAGCTCGATAATGTTTCAACGATATTGACGCACGCCGCAGCTTCGCCGTTCATCACCTGTCCTTTTTTTCCTGGGCATGGCATGCCAAGCCCCTACACCCGCGATCGTAGGGGTCTGGCGTGCCAAACCCGCGTTTGCCACACATGTTATGCCCATTCCAATGCGTTTTTGCGCCAGGCGTAGATCAGCGCGTCCGACAACAGGAAGATGAACAGCAGCCCCGCGCCAAACGCGAAGAAACTCAGCTTGTTGTACGCCATCGCCCAGGGAAACAGGAAGATCAGCTCGATATCGAACACCAGGAAGATCAGCCCATAGATGTAATACTGCACCTTGAACTGCACCCAGGTGTCGCCGACGGTCTCGACGCCGCATTCGTAGGTCTGCATTTTGATGGCGTTCGGCTTGCGGGGCTGGAAGACCCACGCCACCACCAGCGGCAGCGTTGGCAGCAGCCATGCCACCGCGATGAACAAGCCGATGAATGCCCACTCGTTTACAAGACTCATGTTGTCCTCGCGTCTGCGCCTTGCGCGATCGGGTTGAAAAATACGAACGGATCGTAAAAATAAAATAGAGCGATGTTGTTTGTGAAAGCTTGCGCGATGATAACACGCACAGGCGGGGTTTGCAAAAGTCGGCGCGGGCAAATCAGGGGACTATCGGGACGCCGGGTATTTTATTCGCTGCCGTATCGAACAATCGTCGATAGCGCCGACGCCGACATCGATGCACAGCTGACGCAGTTCCTGCCAGTCACCAACGAGATGGACATTGCGATCGCCCGTTTCCCGCGCAACCAGCCGTTTTCGCTCGTGGTAGCGCTGCTGCTCGCCGTCGGGATCACGTTCTGTCTCAATCGAGTGATCGTGCGCCGTTTCGGCAATGCAAATCCGTGTAAAATGAATTGTACAACTCAGAGAATCAACAATGACTCATCGTATCGACACCCCTTCCCCGTCCGACTGGGACGCCTTTGTGCGCGCCCATCCACGCGGGCACATCCTGCAGATGTCCGAATGGGGCGCGCACCGCGCCGCGTTTGGCTGGCGTGATGAACGGGTCGCCGTGACCGCCGCCACTGACGAGGCGCGCATCCTCGGCGGCGCGCTGCTGCTGTTTCGTCCGCTGCCCGCGCGCCTCGGCACGATGGCGTACCTGGCGATGGCACCGTTGATCCACCCTGATTACGCGCGTGACCCGCAGGTCGAGTCGGCGCTCTGGCGCGGCATCGACACGGCGGCGCGCCGGCATCGCGCCGTGTTCATCAAGTGGGAGCCTGGTGTTTTCATTGATGGAAAGCCTGGTGTTTTCATTGATGGAAAGCCCGGAATCTACGCGGCTGACGAGCCGACGCCCGACCCTATCGCGCGCGGGTTCCGCCCGTCCGACGCCCCGATCCAGCCGCCCAACACGGTGCTGATCGACCTGGACGGCGATGACGAACACATTCTGGCGCGCATGAATCAGGGGACGCGCCGCAAGATTCGGCAGAGCCTCAAGGACACGGTGATCTACAGCGAGGCGTCCCCCGCCGATCTTCCGCGCTTCACCGCGCTGATGCAGGCAACAGGACAGCGCAATGATTTTGGCACCTACGACGCCGGTTATTATGTCGGCATGTACCAGCGTTTTGCCCCGCGCGACGCCGCGCTGATCCTGGCGCAGCACGACGGCGAAGCGCTGGCGGGTGTCATGGTGTTCGCGGTCGGCGCGCGGGCGTGGTATCTGTACGGCGCCTCGTCGGATTCCAAGCGCAACCTGATGGCGAGCTACGGCGCGCAGTGGAGCGCGATTCAATGGGCGCGCGCGCGCGGCTGCGCCCTCTATGACATGTGGGGCATCCCCGACGCGCCGCCGGAACAGCTCGAAGCCGAGTTTGAGACCCGATCGGACGGCTTATGGGGTGTGTACGGCTTCAAGCGCGGATGGGGTGGGCGAATCGTCCGCTCCCTGGGTGCGTGGGAACGGGTTTATAATCCTCTGGTGTATGCGCTCTATCAGATGGCGGTGCAGCGGCGTGAACGTCGAAATCGTAACAGTGAATGACCGCGAGACCTGGAACAGCGCGCTGGCGACCTTGCCCGGCGCGCACATCCTGCAAAGCTGGGAATGGGGCGAATTCAAGCGCGTGACCGGCTGGCAGCCGATCCGCGTCGCCTACACGCGCGCCGGGGCGGTCGTCGGCATGGTCAGCATGGGCGTGCGCCAGGTCGGACCGTTCAACGCGCTCTACGCGCCCAAAGGCGCCGTCCTGGATTACAGTGATACCACGCTTGCCGCATTCGTGCTGGATCACCTGCAGCAGATCGCCCGTCATTATCGCGCGGTCTGGCTCAAGATCGACCCGGATGTGATCGCGGCAAGCGGCGATCCCAACGATGATCCCGTGCCGGGCACGCCGGAGGCGGGTGCGGCGTCGCTCGTACAGGCGCGGGAGAATATGGGCGCTGATCCGGTCGGAACGCGGCTGATGGGCGATTTGCGCGATCGACGCTGGCGCTTTTCACGCGATCAGGTGCAGTTCCGCAATACCGTCGTGATCGACCTCGCCCGTCCGCTGGATGCGATCCTGGCGTCGATGAACCAGAGTACGCGCCGCAAGATTCGTATCGCCGAAAAAGCGGGGGTGACCATCCGGCACGGCTCGCCCGACGACCTCGACCTGCTCTATACCCTCTATCAGACGACGGGCGCACGCGATGGCTTTCTAATCCGTCCGCGCAGCTACTATGTCGAGGCGTGGGCACGCTTCATGGAGGCAGGGATGGCAGAGCCATTGATCGCGGAATATCAGGGACGGGCGATCGCCCACGTCATCCTGTACACCTTTGGACGCACCTGCTGGTATTTCTACGGCGCCTCATCCGACGACGCCCGCGACGCCATGCCCAACTACGGGTTGCAGTGGGCGGCGCTGCAGTGGGCACACGGGCGCGGCATGAGCGCGTATGATATGTGGGGCGCCCCGGACAGTTTTTCCGAGGGCGATCCGTTGTGGGGCGTGTATCAGTTCAAGCGCGGCTTTCGCGGCGCTGTCACCCGGCACGTCGGCGCCTGGGATTACGTCCCGTTTCCGCCGCTGTACACTGCCTATGAAAATCTCATGCCGCGCGTGCGCGCCTGGCTGCGTGGACGCGCCGCGACACCTGATCCATCCCATCAACCGTAGCGACAATGCATGGTTTGTCCGTGCATTCTGCTTAAAAAAAAGGCATCTCCCATGACCAATACGACCGAACCTATCGCGCTGGAACACCATCTCGTCCAGACCAATGGCGTCACACTGCACGTCGTCCAGGCGGGACCCAAAGACGGCGCACTCGTCATCCTGCTGCACGGTTTCCCGGAATTCTGGTATGGCTGGCGTAAACAGATCGACGCGCTGGCAAAGCAGGGGTTTCGCGTGTGGGCGCCCGATCAGCGCGGCTACAACCTGAGCGAAAAGCCGAATGGGATCGCGTCCTATGCGCTCGATGTGCTGGCACGCGACATCGTGGGACTGATCGATGCGTCCGGGCACGACAAGGCGTATGTCGCCGGACATGACTGGGGCGCGATGGTGGCATGGGGGCTCGCGCTGGCGCATGGCGATCGGCTGCACAAAGTCGCTATCCTGAATGTGCCGCATCCGTTGGTGTTCAGCGAGACCGTGCGCAGCGATCCCGCGCAGATGCTCAAAAGCTGGTATGTCGGCTACTTTCAAATCCCGGTCTTACCCGAGCTGGGAATGCGGCTGGGCGGATCGATGATGGCAGCGCGCGCCCTGCTGAGCACCAGCCGACCGGGGACGTTCACGGATGCCGACATCGCGCAATACGTCAAAGCCTGGTCGCACCCCGGCGCCTGGACGGGCATGATCAACTGGTATCGCGCGATCGTGCAGACGCCGCCAGCGCCGGCGGGAGACATGCGCGTGCATGTGCCGACGCTGGTGATCTGGGGTGCAAAAGATGCCTTTCTGACCGTGAGCATGGCGCAAAAGAGTGTCGAGCGCTGCGACGATGGTCGGCTGGTGTTGTTCGATCAGGCGACGCACTGGGTGCAGCACGAGGAAGCCTATCAGGTCAGCGCGCTGCTGGGCGAGTGGTTCGCGCCAGCAGAATGATTGAAAGCCCTGGAAACCATCTGAAATATTTGCTTTTTTGGCGCAGGGGTTTGGCGTGCCAAACCCTTTGCGTGAGGGTCTGGCACGCCAAACCTTAGAGGTTGACGTTCTTCATGAACGCTTCCGGGTAACGGGTGCCCTCGGCGATACCACGCGGCATCAGCGTATCGAGCGCCGCCAGTTCATCGGCGTCGAGCGTGATCTCCAGCGCGGCGATATTGTCGTGCAGGTATTTTTCGCGCCGGGTGCCGGGGATCGGCACGATGTCGTCCCCCTGGTGCAGCACCCACGCCAGAGCGAGCTGCGCGGTCGTGCAGCCTTTGTGCGCTGCCAAACCTTCAAGCTGGTTCACCAGCGCCATATTGTGCTGGCGGGCTTCCCCTTGCATCCGAGGCATGGCACGACGAAAGTCGTTGGCGTCGAGGGTATCGGTCGATGGGATTTGCCCGGTCAGGATACCGCGTCCCAGCGGGCTGTACGCCACGAACGCGATATTCAGCTCGCGGCAGGTCGCCAGGATTTCATCTTCAGGATCGCGCGACCACAGCGAATACTCGGTTTGCAGCGCGGTGATCGGATGGACGGCATGGGCACGCCGGATGGTGGCAGGCGCCGCTTCAGACAGTCCAAGAAAGCGCACCTTGCCCTGCTGTACCAACGCTGCCATTGCGCCGACGGTCTCTTCGATCGGGGTATTCGGGTCTACGCGATGTTGATAGTACAGGTCGATCGTCTCGACATTCAACCGTTTCAGGCTCATATGACAGGCGGCTTGCACGTAGTCCGGTTTACCGTTCACCCCGGCGAAGGTGCCCGCTACGGTGCGCACATTGCCGAATTTTGTGGCGATGATCGGCTTGTCGGCGCGTCCGCGCAGCGCCTGCTCCAGCAGGATTTCATTGTGACCGACTCCGTAAATGTCGGCGCTGTCCAGAAAGTTGATCCCTGACTCTAATGCGTTGTGAATCAGGGCGATCGAGTCCACATCGTTCGACTTGCCATAGAAGTCCGACATCCCCATCAAGCCAAGACCGACGCCAGACACCGCCAGACCGCTGCTGCCCAGGTTGCGCATTTTCATA
Source organism: Anaerolineae bacterium (assembly GCA_034437395.1). GTDB lineage: Bacteria > Chloroflexota > Anaerolineae > Aggregatilineales > Phototrophicaceae > Flexifilum. The sequence goes on from DAOTUN010000077.1 coordinate 47,223, forward strand.
GATTCGACTGCCTTTCAGGTCACTGTAATCGACAAAATCGAGCCGGGCTACGCTTGTTCAGCCCATACGAAACCGAATACATTGCCTTCGGTATCCTGGACAGAGGCGTAGTAATTGTTTGGCAAAAGCAGCTCACCGCGCGCGGTGATGACCTTGCCGCCAGCCGGCTCGACCCGTGACAGCAGCAGCGCGATGTCGTTGCCAGCGGCAAAGCTGACAAACATTCCTGTATTTCCAGGTGCGAAATGCGCGGTTTTATTCAACGACACACCGACACCCCCCGGCACGGCGGTGATCACCGAGACACGCCGCACATCCCCCTCGATGATATCGAACTTGCTATCGAAGAGCGCCCCGTAAAACCGGGCGGCACGTTCGAGATCGGTCACAGGAATTTCAACCCACGCGGTTTGGACATTCATCGGATCGCCTCGATCAGGTTCATAACGATACTGCACAGTATAGGCGAGCGCGTCCTGCGTCCTGTACGCTGATCCGATTATTTATTCTACGACAAAAAGATGACTTTCAGTGAATCATGAATTCAGCACGTCGTAGGGAGGCATCACAAGGCGTCCCGTAAACAAAGCTCAAGGGCGGATGGATAGCGAGACAATGTCAGCTGCGGACAAAAGCCTGGCAATCCGAGTCGATTACGGCACATCGTCCAGCGATGCCAGCCCCTCGCGCAGCGCGTACAACGCGGCTTGAGTGCGACTGGCGAGCTGCAATTTGCTCAGGATATTGCTGACGTGTGTGCGGGCTGTGGCTTCACTAATCACCAATGTGCTGGCGATGTCGTCGTTGTTCAAGCCGCGTGCGATCAGGCGCAGCACGTCGAGTTCGCGTGCCGTGAGCGGATCGCTGGTAGGCTGCTGTTCAGAAGGCTTTGCCAATTCCTGCAGGACACGCCGAGCAATCGCGGGATGCAGCGAGGACTCGCCCTGCACCACCTGACGAATCGCGCGGATCAGCTCTGCAGGCGGGGAGTCCTTCAACAAATAGCCGATGGCACCCGCTTTGATGGCAGGGAACAGTTTGTCGTCGGTGGCAAAGCTGGTCAGCACCAGGATGCGCGTGGCAGGTCGATGTTCGAGTATCTGCCTGATCGCCTCGATACCGTCCATCAACGGCATCACCAGATCGAGCAAAATCACATCTGGCTCCAGCATTTTTGCCTGACGCAGCGCTTCCTCGCCGTTCGTCGCTTCGGCGATCACTTCGATCCCCGGCTCGGTCTCGATCAATGCCTGAATGCCCATGCGCACGAGGGCATGATCATCGGCGATCAGCACGCGAATAGCACTCACAGTGGCAGCGCGACTCGTACCGTCGTTCCCAGACCGAGCGTGGACTCGACCGTAAAGCTGCCGCCGAGCGCCTGGGCGCGTTCTGCCATGTGCATCAAGCCGAACCCGCGCGGCTGAATGCGTGGATCAAACCCATCCCCATCATCCCGGATCGCCACATCGAGCCGCCGCTCGGCACATTGCAGGCTGACCGTGACAACGTGCGCATGGCTGTGCTTCAGGACGTTATTCAGCGCTTCCTGGATGATGCGGCAGATCGCTTCTGCGATACTACCGGACAGCTGCACGTCTTCAGCGATCTGTAAATCGATGCGCAGGTCGGATTGCACTTCGATCGCGGCGATGCGCGCCTGTAACGCCTCGACCAGGTTTCTCCCCGCCAGAAAGGGGGAATGCAGTCGATAGATCAGTGAGCGCATTTCGTGCAGCGCTTCCTTTGCCAGTCCCTGCATCTGCTGCAGGCGCTGCGAGGCGGCAGTGTTGTCGCCCGACGCCAGATAGCGGATCGACGCCTCGGTACACAGGGTAATGCCATACAGCGCCTGGGTCACCGAGTCATGCAGATCGCGCGCGATCCGGTCGCGTTCGTCGGCGATCGCCATTTGCCGTATCTGCTCGTGCAGCCAGGTGTTTTCCAGCGCCAGCGCCGCCTGATCCCGAAAGGCTGTTACCAGGCTGATCTCATCGGACGAGAAGGTGCGCGGTTGTCGATAATACACCATCAACGCCCCGCGCATCTCGTCGCGGACGATGATCGGTACGGCGACATAAGCCCGATAGTGGCGCACCAGATTTTGTACATAGGCGAGACGTTCCCCATCCTGGTGCGTCCAGTCCATCTGCAGCAGATGCGCGCAATCAGAGACGATATTCGGCTCACGACTCGCCGTGAGCTGTTCCGCGAAACTTTTACTCACGGAGTCGTGAAACTGAGTCAGGCTGGCATCCATCCCTTTCGACGCCTGGATGTAGAAATGCTGGTCTTTATCCAGGCAATAAATCGCGGCGGCGTCGCAGTGCAGCAGTTGACCTGGCTGTGCGATGATGTGTCCCAGAATCTCATCCAGTGAGCGATTCGAATTCAGCACGCGCAGCACATTGTGCATTGAGTCGATGGTGTGACGGTGCTGCACCAGATCGCTGTCAGCGGCGTGCGTCAGCAATGGCTGTGATCCTTTTCATGCACTAAATTTCACTAAATCCATCCGCGCCGCTTCAGATATACATACATCCCGCCCGCCGAGAAGATCATCAGCCCGACCACCAGCGTCAGCATCACCGCCCCGGTGATCGGCAGCTCGACCGGATTGGCGGTGGTGACGAAATTCAGCTCGAACAGGCTGGTGATGAAGGTCAGAGGCAGAAAGATCATCGAAAAGATCGTCAGCCGATTGACCGCATCGACCATGCGCTTGGATTCCTGATTTTCCATCATGTCGATCACGTCGCTGGACAGATCGCGCTGGGCATCGATCAGGTCATAGATGCGCAGCAGTCGCTCGTAGAGGTGGCGAAACAGGTCGCGCACGTCCTCGCTGTTCAGCCGGCTCTCGCCCAGCAGATTGGACAGCACCTCACGCTGCGGCGCGATCATCTGGCGCAGATGGATTAACTGCTGCTTGATGTGATAGACCATCTGGCGCGGGTTGCGCTCCACCCCGTCCGGGGTCATCAACTGTTCTTCCATCTTGTTGAGCTGATTGCTCATGCGGTCGAGCAGCGGATAGTAGCTGTCGATCGTCGATTGGCAGGTGAGGTAGAGGAAATAGGCGAGTCCCTGACGCCAGGTGCCGGGGTCTTTGGCGGCGCGGTCGTAGGCGGCTTCGATCGACTTGGCGGCGTTGGTGCGCACGGTCAGCAAAAAGCGCTCCCCGATGATGCAGTGGACTTCGCGTCCCTCGACCTTGTGCTGCACGATCGCCGGCTCGAACAGCGACAGGAAGATGTAGGTCGGATAGACCAGCAGCGTCGGGCGGCGGTCGGCACGGTACAGGTCTTCCATCACCGACGGGCTAAAGTTGAAGAACCGTCCGATCCAGTCGATCTCGTCGCTGGTCGGATCGACCACATCGATCCACAGCCAATCGCCCTCCTGATAGGCGATCTCCAGCTTCTCTTGCGTCAGATTGCGCCGCAGGATGAATTCAGGTTCATCGACACAGGTAGGGGGTGCGACCAGCGATCGTATCATCGTCATATTCTTATCGTAATAGGCTGCAGCGGGCGATGTCAAGCTACGATTCAAGCGTATCACGCCCTGCAACGGCGTCAACGCACGGCGGTTGATCCCGCACTAGGTCAAGTGGACAAATCGCGTGCGCCGATCACGACTCATCACACAGTCTTAAAGTTCCCATGATGGACTCGCCCACCTCGTTTGCCCGGTAATGATCTGCGAGTACCCGAATTTTAGGAGAACGACCCATGCGTAAACTGTTTCTGGTGATCCTGTTGGTGGTGGCTGCGTTCAGCGTCGGCGCGGTGAGCGCGCAGATGACCGATCTCGAAAGTGTCGATCCCACCGGGGCGACCGTCGTCTATTGGCATCAGTTCAGCGGTGCGCAGTTGGAAGCCATGACCAGCCTGGTCGAGACTTTCAACAGCACCAACGAGTACGGCATCACCGTCGAGGCGATCGCCCAGGGCAATTACAACGACATTCGCAACCTGATGAACGCGGGCATCACCAGCGGTGAGCTGCCGAACATTGTCGCCGGCTTTGCCAACGACGCCGCCAGCTATCTCCGCGATGGCGCGACGGTCGATCTCACCCCCTTCATCGAAAGCGCCATGTGGGGCATGGACGAGGAAGCCCTCGCCGACTTCCGCGCCGACCTGCTGCCCTTCAACACCCTGCCGACGGGCGAAGTGGTCGCCTTCCCGCACCAGACCTCGGCTCAGGTGTTCGCCTACAACCAGACCCTGCTGAGCGAGCTGGGCTTCGACGCCCCCGCCCGCTCGATCGAGGAATTTGAAGCCCAGGCGTGCGCCGCCGCCGAATACACCGGCATGAATGGCGAAGACGTGCAGGGTTTCCCGATCACCACCGACACCTCGATGTTCGAGTCGTTCGTCGCCAGCCAGGGCGGACAGATTTTCGACGGCGAAGCGTATACCTTCACCAGCGATGAAGTCGTCGCCAGCTTCGAGCTGTACAAGCGCCTGTACGACGACGGCTGCGGCTACATCCCCGCCGAGCGTTTCGCGGAACAAGCCGACTTTGCACGCGGTCTGACCCCGTTCTTCGGCACCAGCACCGCCGGCTTCACCTTCGTCACTCAGGCGTTCGTGGACAGCGGCTACGAGGCGGATTGGTCGGTCACGACCTTCCCGCACGCTGAAGGCGCCGAGACCATTCAGGTATTCGTCCCCAGCATCATCCTGGCTGGCGGCACCCCTGAAGAGCAGGTCGCATCCTGGCTGTTCCTCAAGTCGCTGGTCACGCCGGAAGCGTCGGCACTGTGGAGCAGCAGCACGGGCTACTTTGGTTCGTCGCGCGCGGGTCAGATGACCCTGACCGATGAGACCCCCTTTGGCGCCCCGCAGATTTACCCGTACTTCACCAGCGCCAGCGACATTCTGGCGAACCCGGATGTCGCGTTGTACAGCGGTCCGTCGATCGTCGCACAGGGCACCGTGCGTGGTCTGATCAGCGAAGCGATCGCCAACGTCACCAGCAACGGCATGTCGGTCGAAGACGCGGTCGCCGCGCTCCAGGCTGGCGCCGACCAGGCACTCGCGGACAGCATGTAATTCTGTTTCCAGCGGCGATCGCGGGCAGGGCGTGACATGCCCGCGATCGTGATGAAAAAGACACCCCCGCATCGCGTGATGCGGGGGTGTCTTTTTGTGCGAGACGCGGACGGTTCGTGATGCGTCGCGCAGCGTAGGGCACGCGGCGGGCAGCCGGATTGCAGCGGCGCACAACCCCGGATAACATCAGGGTGTGGTCGGCATTCGCGCCGATCCGCGCGTCTGAAAGGGGAAATCGATGCGCCGCAAGCTGTGCGTACTGCTGTCGATCGTCGTGGGAATCCTGAGCATCTTCGTCGTGAGTCTGTCCACCGCGCAAAACGCGGACGAACCGCCTCTTACCCCCCCTGTTTGCCGTAACTAATATACCACTCGAACCCTCACCGACCGACTCGTTCGTCATCATCCCCACCGTCGCCCTGCCGACCGCCGAGGCGCCGATCGCGCTGCCAACCGAGGTCTGGACGCTGGCACCGTTCATGACCATCACGCCGACCCCGTTCGCCACCCTGACCGCCTACGCGACCGAGACGCCCGTCGCCTCCCCGTCCGTCGAGCCACCGCCTGTAGTGGCACCTGGAGTCACAGCTTCAATCCCACTATCGGATGGGATGATTGGACGATCGGCACAAACGCTTTCGGACTCGTCTCGCTCACGGAGCGACTGGAAGGATTGGCAGCGAACGTGCCTGAACCCAGTCTGAATGGTTTCTTCTTCATGAATCGTGCGCTGCCTGTGAATGCCACTGTCAGACATATCGATGTCGTCATCACCGTAGGCGGTGGCGCCATTCCGGAAAGCCTGCACAACCTCAATTCCGGTCAAAAAATTATCACTGTCAATGGGACAGTCAACAGTTGTGGAGAGTGGCTCGGACTTCCCCCAGATGATCCCGGTCCTCAGGGCAATACCTGTACGCCCGATGCACGCCATGCAGCGCGTATCAACCCGCTGTACTGGGATGGCGCAGTCACAGGCAATCTCGATGTCAGGATCGAGTTTGGCAGCCATAACACATTTCAACCGGCGATCGCCCGTTCCGTCAGGATCGAGGGTACGGGCGACAATCCGTTCGATACGATCACCTGCGCGACGCCGACTCCCACGCCGACCTATACCCCGACACTTACGCCGACGCCGACGCCAACTCCCATACCCTGGGAAGCGAGTGCCGTTCCCGTCCTCTTTGCCGCGACCATGCCGCCGGTCGCTGCCCCGCAAGGTATTTCATATCCAACAAATCCAAATGACCTTAATTGGGGCAAACCGGAATCGCGACTTCCCTGCTCCGTATTGGAGTTAAACAACTATCGTGCAGTATTGAACGCAGACAGCAGCGATATGACATGGGGGCGGTTCGTCTCGCTCATCCTGTTCGGTGAAGGCAACAGCATTCTGTTGGGCTATCGTAACCCAGATGGATCGCTGGCTTACCACAATCCTCAGGCGAGCAATCTCGGTTCGACCTGCTATCGGAGCGATAACGCCACCCGTTTTGAGCTTGTCCCAACCTATGGCGATGAATATCACGGCTATGGCGAATGTCCGTGTCAGTGGGGCAATGAAGCGACGGAATCAGAAGCACGCGAAGGCATATCCACTGGTTTTTTTGCATTTTCGTACTACCACAATCCAAACATCACGCCGCTTCCCTACTTCACTGTGCGCTGAATATCAACTGTAAAGAGGAGTGAAGATCATGTTCAACCGCGCAAAAGGCGCCTTGATTTTGGTTTGTCTGTTCACACTTTCGCTGCTCGCTGTTCACAGCCTGCAAGCTCAGTTTCCCGATGGTTCTCGCATCGTCTATATTGCGTATGAAGGTTCAGATAGTGAGGTTTGGTCGATCACGCCGCAAGGAGGAGATGCACGCCTGCTGGCTGAAAATCGCTATCTAATCACGAGCGCGGCTTGCTCACCCGATGGAAGTTTTATAGCCACCAATGACAACGACATCTTTCTGCACGATTTGCAGACCGGGGAAGTCGATGATTTTGGTTTACCACTTCGCACACATTACTGGGCGATCAAGTGGTCACAAACCGGAAGTCGGGTGGCATTTGCTGTCGATGAGCCACGTATGGGCATGAAGATTTATATGGCGAACAGTGATGGAAGCACAATCCAGGAAGTCGTTTCACAAGGATCCCCTTACTTTTCCTGGTCACGTGACGATTCACAGCTCGTCTACCACTCCTCTCGTGATGATGCGGGTGATGTCTACGTTGTCAATGTCGATGGGACGAACGAGCGCCGATTGACGCAGGGTGCGGGCAATATTGGTAGTAGCGATCCGGGCTGGTCGCCGACAGCCGATGAGATTGTCTTCACATCGAACCGGGCTGGCGGATCCAACATTTATGTATTCAATGCCGACGGCACCAATCTGCGCCAGCTTACATTTCAAGGGCAGTTCCCAGGACAGATCGCCAATCACACGCCGATTTGGTCACCGGATGGCTCGCAGATCGTATTCACATCGATGCGTTCAGAGCCTGGCGCGACTGGACTGTACATCATGAATGCGGATGGCAGCAACGTACACCGCCTCATCACCAACGCGCCCAGTCAGGAATCAGCGCAGTGCTGGATCGCTGAACCCAAATCGGCGCTGACTGCGTCTATCACCTTTCCCGGTCGTCCAGCCGCACCGAACGCGCGATTAAGCCAGGCGTTTACGGTGAAATTCTCGCAGCCTGCCATGACAGCGGTATCGTTCACGCCCACGACCAATGACAGCGGCACGTTCGCTCTCCCCGCCATTCCCTACGGCGCCTACGCCCTGTGGCTCAAGCACGCACAGCACCTCGCCGCGTCCGTCCCGGTCACGGTCAGCGCCCCGACGAGCAGCGTCACAGTGCCGACCCTGCGCGCGGGCGACGCCAGCAATGACAACCGGGTCAACATCACCGACTTTTCGATCGTATCGGCAACCTACGGCAAGTCGAGCGGGACAGCAGGCTACGACGCCCGCGCCGACTTCAACGGCGATAACACCGTCAATATCAGCGATTACTCGCTGCTAACGGCGAGCTTCGGTCAGATCGGCGCACCCGATCCGTCGCCGCCGGACGGGACATTCAGCGCCACACTCCCGCCGCCGTCCGAACTTGCCAATGCCGCGATCACGCTCGAAGGCGCACCGCGCGGGGGCGCCCGTATCGGGCGGACGTTCACGCTGACCGTCCGCGCCGGCAATAACGCCGCGTCGGGGATCGTCGCCAGCCAGATCGACAGCGCCGACCTGCATCTGCGTTTCGATCCGGCGCGGCTGCAAGTCGTCGCGGTGACGCCGGGGACGGCGCTCGACCGCGTGATCGTCAGTACGTTCGACAACGTCAACGGCACGATCGACGTGGCAGCGGGCAAGCTCGGTGGGGTCGTGGACGGACGGTTCACGGCGTTCACGGTCGAGTTTCGGGCGATCGCGTCCGGGACGACTCTCGTCGAGGCGAATCCGGGTGTGCCGACCGCGCTGGCGTATCAGGGCGCGACGGCGAGTCCGGCGGTCGGCGCGGCGTCAGTGACGGTGCGCTAGGGACGCATCCCGTTCGCAGGGACGCATAACGATGCGTCCGCC